>NZ_JAFMOY010000075.1 GCF_019049625.1 Rahnella ecdela | reverse complement strand
ATCACGTCACCGGCCTCATTGTACTGCCAGAGGGTTTTTGCCCCCGCGCTGTCTTCGCCCGATATTCTTCTGCCGCGCGCGTCATATTCAAAGCGGATTGTCATGCCTTCTTCATGCAGGATTTCTACCGGCTGACCGTCGCGGTTATAGCGGTAAGCGGTTTTGAAGCCGGAGCAGTCGGTAAACGACGTCAGCAAACCAAACGCGTTCCATTCGAGTTCCTGCCTGCCGCCCGCGGCGTCTTCCGTCGCGCAGGGCTGTGCACTTCTATCGTCCGCGTAGTGATAGCGGCGGGTCTGGCTCAGGGCATCGGTTTCAGCCGTCAGACGCCCAGGTTCGTCATACTTTTTATCCACCCGACGCCCGTCCGGCGCAATGGCGGTAACCAGCTGGCCGGCGCCGTTGTAGCTGAACTGGCTGCGCTTCTCGCCGTCGGGATACAGGATTGCGACCAGCGCGCCGTTGGCCGGGTTCAGCTGAAATTTTGTGATGCGCCCGAGGGTATCGGTCTGCGAGGTCAGCCGCCCCTGCGTGTCAAAGGTGCTTTGCGTCGAACTGCCGTCGGCCTGTTCGAGCCTCACAACCCGGCGTAATCCGCACTCGCCCTCGAAGTGGTAGACGCGCACGCGCCCCAGGCTGTCGGTGACGCGGGTCTCGTTTACCGAATATTCAAACTGATAACTCAGGCCGCCGGGATTGACCTGCGAAATGACTTTACCGGAGACATCATCGTAGACGTAGCGCGTTGCGGGTCTTCCGGCGTACTGGTGCGCTATCATCAGGCCGGTATTTTCAGGATGCCAGTCAAAGCGGCGGACGATTTCGCCCGCACGGTCGTAAACGGTTTTCAGCTCGCCGCGCGGCGTGAAGTCGTAGCGGGCAAGAGGTTTGTCGGGCACATCCGGAAAGCTCAGGTCTTTCGCCAGCCAGACCGCCGAGAGACGCACGCCAGAGTCTTCTCCCCAGCCTGTATTTAGCGCAGGGCTGAAGTCTGGAAGCCGCGCCAGCTCGAAGCGAAAACGCCGTCCGGCACTGTCTGTCACGGAGGTAATGTGCCCGGTAAACTCACCCTGCACGTCGCGGTGATAGCGCAGGGTATTGCCGAAGCGGTCGGTTAATCCGAGCAGTTCGCGCGAGGCAGGTAGCTCGTCCTGCGCCGTTTCAGGCAGCTGCACGCCGCCTAAAATCCACCAGGGCCCGGTGGCGTCGTTCGCCACGAAATATCTCTCAGGGTTGTTACGCAGCTCCTGCGGCAGCGCCTGCCACAGTTTGCTGAGCGGATGCGCGTCATTTTGTTTATCGACGCCCCCGCGCGCCAGCCAGAGCTTTTCGCTGTTGCTGAAGGCAATCTGGCCCGGCGGCAGCAGATGAAAATGCAGGCTGCGCCCGCCGTTGTCGTTAAGGATGAGTTCGTCCGCGCCAATTTGCAGGCGGATGTCCGCCGCCGCGGTCCAGCCGGGGCCGAACAGCCCGACCGGCGCGGGCGTATCCGTTTTATAGCTGCTGTACGAACGGCTGAGCACAAACGGCAGC
>NZ_JAFMOY010000076.1 GCF_019049625.1 Rahnella ecdela | reverse complement strand
GGGGGGGGGATATCCGGTACCGAGCATCTGGCAAACAGTGCGGTGGAGTTTATTCTGAGCCCTACCGCGGAAGAACTGTCGCTAGAAGCCGCTATTTTGGCAGAAAACATCCTGCGGGGTAACGTCTGTGCCGATGGGATATTACAAGACGCTAAAAATACTTTGGATGCTGCCAAAAAATCCGCCGCCGAGCTGTGGGATAAAGTCAGCCATGCTTCACTGGGCGACCAGGCTGAAATGGCCGCAAGTATCGTGGGTATCATCAGATCACTTTTTATCGGTGCGGGGGAGGTTGAAGTAGCGGAGTCTGTTTCCAGGGCGAGTGAAGTAACGCGAGCCGATGAACTTAGTGAAACCATTAATACATTGGATAGAACAGTTAATGTGGCTGGTGTGGATAGAGGAACTCATTTAGGCAGTTATGGAGAAAATATTCTAGATGTTAACGATAATGGAGTCTATATAAATAGTAAATCTTCATTTATCATTGAGCAGTCGAAACAAAATAAACACATACCAGGAACTAATGAATATAAAATAGCTTCTGAGTCAGGTTTAAATAAAAGTATTCTTAGTGTCTCACCATATTCACTACTCTCAGAAATTGGCTCGGGAGTACAAGTGGGTAATCTTTCTGTGGGAATGCCTGGTTCAAAAGAAAGAATTGATTTTATTATAATTATTGGCAATTATATCGAACGAGATACCGGTGTGGCAGTGCCGACAAGTAAAGGTATTGTCCATTACAGCAAAAAAGGGGTACATATTGTACCATCTAGACCTTAGCCAAAGTTGGAGTGCGTAAAATGTATCATAAAGATCCAAATGGTTACTTTAGACTATCAATGCAAAATGCTTTGTTAGGAAGGGTAACGCCAAATATTCGAGCCGTAGTTGGGAGGTTATTTAATCAACAGATTGAAATAGTTTACTATTTCGATCAAGAAATTAGTGATGACGATGAGGAGTTAGCCTCTGAACTCGGTACTGAAGTAATTGCAGATTTTGAAGATGGATTCTCTATTGAAATAAAAACATTACGTTTGGATTACCCGCATGCAATTAAAAATGATGGAGGGTTATTGTTATACCTTAGAAAAGAGTGAATGCATGAGAAGAACCAATCTCCTTTTCATGATTTTAAGTAAATATACTTATGATGAAATGAAATGAAATGAAATGAAATGAAATGAAATGAAACTTAAATTTAACCTTTTCCCGATGGAGAGGTAATTATACGTATGTTAACTCAGATAGTAACTTTGGGTTTTAACATACACATTTTTAGGCAAGCGACTACGGAAGTATTTTTCAAGAAAAGATAAATGCAAACCATGCAAAAATACTGGTTATTTTTTAATTCGCTTATCGAAATATGAAATTCCTTGGTTAGTATAAATTCAATTTTGATTGCCGTCTCAAGTGCTAGCAATATAGATATGAATTGTTGGATTGGATAAGGATATTGTTGTTTATTTAATTCCTATAAGGTATGGCGAGAAAATAAAAATGATTAAAATTTCAACCATTACTGAGTCGGAATTTTTAAAATCTCATCTTCCAATTCTATTTCATCACGAAAACTATTCAAAAAACTACTACCAGATTTTAGAAGATAGCGTAGGTTTGTTTGTGTTTTCAGCACAAAGTAATATTTCACCTGAGTTGGTTGAGGACTGTAGTGTCGTAGGTGTTGGCTGTGATCAAAATGTGGTTTTTTTGATTTTAAAAGTAAAGCAATAATTAATAAAATAGTGCTTCCATGTTTTTTTTATGAATTTAAAAAAATAGAACGCACCTTCTTATTATTTCAGAGGTTAATTTAAAAGTGATAAGCTTGAATGGTTATTGTGAAATATTGGATTTGGATTTTATTGATAATATAGATCATGTTGATGTTTTTGATGGCTATTTTACTGTTTATCTTGTAGGCGGTGACAAGAATAAGTTCGGACTTTCATCGGATGGCTAGTTTGTGTCAGGGATACATGACTCATCTTGCGTTTTTCATGAGACTGTAATTAAAATTGTGTAATTGCCTGTTTTTGATATGTTCACTCCAGCAACGGAGACAGGTAAATTATGGATGAAAAGAAACTTAAAGCCCTTGCGGCTGAACTGGCTAAAGGCCTTAAAA
>NZ_JAFMOY010000077.1 GCF_019049625.1 Rahnella ecdela | reverse complement strand
ACAGGAGCCATCTTTTCTTAACTTTCTGCCTGAAGCGTCTATGGAGCTGTCAGCCCACTTCTGAGCCATTGCTGCAGCTGCATATGCATCTACTCCAAATATTACTGCAGGATCTTTTGGCTCTTTAACGTGTTTACAGTCATCATCATTTCGCATAGCTTCACCTGCGATTTGATGTATATTCCATTTAGTATCTTTTCCTTTTTGATTTGATCCTACTCTTGCGTAAGATTCAATATGTATAAACTGATAGCTCATTTTTCACCTCTAATATAATTTTCCCTATATGTTTGTAACTATCAGAAATAGGTTTGCTAGTAAAGCATAGTGACCGACTATGCTTATCTAACGATAAGCGTCGGTCTTGCCGGAGGCTAAAGACAAAAAACAGAAATCCCCAAACATTATAAATCTATGATTTATGATGTTTAGGGATTCAGCAAGCGTAGCGCGCTAGTATATTTAGTTTTTTATTAATGTGATTTATCAAATAAATCTGTTTGCTTTTGAGACTTCTGTAAGTTCTCTTTATTTTTTCCTGATAGTTTATGTTTTAATCCTTTCATTACAATATTAGAGTTTACATACATATTACCGTCTTCATCTTTTATTAAAACATCTTTAGATAAAAGCTTTTTAAATATAATAGAGACATTTGATTTATTCATATCTAATGCTTTAACTATAGATGCTTGAGATAATGAAACCAAGTTACCAAATTCCATTTTCTTTAAAATATAAATCAATACACGAAGCTCAGAAGTATTGATTTTTAACTCTGTTATTAAACGATCGAAGTTTTCTAAAAATAATATTACAAACTCATTTTTCAAACTTATTTTCTTATCATCTTGTATTATTACTGTAGCCTTAACATCTCCACGCTCTTGCATTTCATCTATTTTATCTTTTATTTTTTTACTATTTAAAACTTCAGTTATATCTTCAACATTTTCGTGAACTCTACTTTTAGTTATCATAATAATCTCCTTTTTTATATTCTGATATATGTGTTTTAACCGATCACAAATATAAGTCAATAGAAAAAGTTTAAAAATAACAAACTTTTTCTACTTTTTTGAACAGAAGTCCACAAAACTAGAGTTGGTAAATGCACAAACTATGGTTAGTAAATCGACCAACTAAAGGTTGGTGAAGTGACAAACTCTAGTTTGTGGATTTACCAACTTTTTAGTGATGAAAGCCTTGTTGGAGTAGGCTTAGAGTGGTGTGTAAGAAGTAAGATAAATAAGAACATAAGAAAGAGGAAAACCGTCCTACCGGACAGGTCAACCCCTCGAACCCCAGAACCCGAGGTTCTGACGTTCTCACGGTTATGAAAACTGATCTCTACTGGCTATGCCATCATTGCCGCCTATTGTGATGTCTCAAACATCACTACAAGCGGCCAGAGATGAATGTTCTACATTCGAGGTCTTTTTCTGTATTGGTTTGTTCTATCTTCTTCCTGCTGAATAGAAAGCTCTTGAGCTTTCGGTTCAGGGTTATAGCTTTCTCCTTTTGGTCTTGGTTTATTTATTTCAGCTTCCATAGCTTTATACTCATCAGGAAAACGATCTCTCATTTTTTTACTTGTTATTTTATACTGCTGTAATTCTTTATTCTCTTCTCTCAATGATAAGTTTTCCACTTCTAAAATATCGTTGTTTTTTTTAAGCTCTTTATTTTCATTATTCAGAAAGTAGACTTCTTTTGATTTTTCTTTTTTTTCTTCCACTGCTTTTTCTGTTTCTTTTTTTTGAGAGTAATATTCTTTTTTAAATGCTTTATGCTTTTTTTTGTGTTCATTTCTCTGGTTTTCGACAACTCCTATTTCTTCATCCTTTTCCTCTAGCTTTTTTTTAAAACCATCAGTGTAATATTTATATTTAGCTCCTATTTTTGCTATCCAGCCCCAGCCTTTTGACTGTTCTACTGAATAGTCAAAACCTTCTTTTTTACCTGTCTGAACAGCTTGATCCTTTAATAGACTAATATTTTTTATTTCTTCTGATTGCTTTAAGGCATATTCTTTTCTTGCCTTCCATTCCTCACGGGTCAAGCGTTCACGCTTTGGCCCGGTTTTGGTCATTCCGTGTTTTATAGCTACTTCATTATAAAAGTCTTCTTGAAACTCTTTCATAGCTTCAATATATGCTTTATTCTGTTCACCTTTAAGTACCTTTGAGTTTTCTTTTTTAGCTTCTAATACAGCTCTTTTACCATCGTGTATTTCATCAAACTTCTGACCATATTTAGGAACCGAATAAAAATGAATATGGTTGTAATCTTCATCTGTATGCTCGATCACCGATTTCAAATTCTCACCGTACTTATTTTTCAAGTATTCGACTGCATCATCTCTAAACGCCTTCCATTCTTCATCAGAACGGCCATCAGGAAAAGATATGACACCTGCCAGCAGACAGGAGCCATCTTTTCTTAACTTTCTGCCTGAAGCGTCTATGGAGCTGTCAGCCCACTTCTGAGCCATTGCTGCAGCTGCATATGCATCTACTCCAAATATTACTGCAGGATCTTTTGGCTCTTTA
>NZ_JAFMOY010000078.1 GCF_019049625.1 Rahnella ecdela | reverse complement strand
CACTCTAAAACACCTTTGGTGTTGTAAGGTTAAGCCTCTCGGGTCATTAGTACTGGTTAGCTCAATGCATCGCTGCACTTACACACCCAGCCTATCAACGTCTTAGTCTTAAACGTCCCTTCAGGTGGCTTAAAGCCACAGGGAAGACTCATCTCGAGGCAAGTTTCGCGCTTAGATGCTTTCAGCGCTTATCTTTTCCGCATTTAGCTACCGGGCAATGCCATTGGCATGACAACCCGAACACCAGTGATGCGTCCACTCCGGTCCTCTCGTACTAGGAGCAGCCCCTCTCAATCTTCCAACGCCCACGGCAGATAGGGACCGAACTGTCTCACGACGTTCTAAACCCAGCTCGCGTACCACTTTAAATGGCGAACAGCCATACCCTTGGGACCTACTTCAGCCCCAGGATGTGATGAGCCGACATCGAGGTGCCAAACACCGCCGTCGATATGAACTCTTGGGCGGTATCAGCCTGTTATCCCCGGAGTACCTTTTATCCGTTGAGCGATGGCCCTTCCATTCAGAACCACCGGATCACTATGACCTACTTTCGTACCTGCTCGAGCCGTCACTCTCGCAGTCAAGCTAGCTTATGCCATTGCACTAACCTCACGATGTCCGACCGTGATTAGCTAACCTTCGTGCTCCTCCGTTACTCTTTAGGAGGAGACCGCCCCAGTCAAACTACCCACCAGACACTGTCCTCACCCCGGATTACGGGGCCGAGTTAGAACATCAAACATTAAAGGGTGGTATTTCAAGGTTGGCTCCACGCAGACTGGCGTCCACGCTTCAAAGCCTCCCACCTATCCTACACATCAAGGCTCAATGTTCAGTGTCAAGCTATAGTAAAGGTTCACGGGGTCTTTCCGTCTTGCCGCGGGTACACTGCATCTTCACAGCGAGTTCAATTTCACTGAGTCTCGGGTGGAGACAGCCTGGCCATCATTACGCCATTCGTGCAGGTCGGAACTTACCCGACAAGGAATTTCGCTACCTTAGGACCGTTATAGTTACGGCCGCCGTTTACCGGGGCTTCGATCAAGAGCTTCTCCTTACGGATAACCCCATCAATTAACCTTCCGGCACCGGGCAGGCGTCACACCGTATACGTCCACTTTCGTGTTTGCACAGTGCTGTGTTTTTATTAAACAGTTGCAGCCAGCTGGTATCTTCGACTGGCTTCAGCTCCGGGAGCAAGTCCCTTCACCTACGCGCCAGCGTGCCTTCTCCCGAAGTTACGGCACCATTTTGCCTAGTTCCTTCACCCGAGTTCTCTCAAGCGCCTGAGTATTCTCTACCTGACCACCTGTGTCGGTTTGGGGTACGATTTCGTGTTACCTGGAGCTTAGAGGCTTTTCCTGGAAGCTTGGCATCAACTACTTCACCACCGTAGTGGCTCGTTATCACGCCTCAGGGTTGAATAAAAGAGCGGATTTACCAGCTCTTTCCCCCTACACGCTTGAACCGGGACAACCGTCGCCCGGCTAGCCTAGCCTTCTCCGTCCCCCCTTCGCAGTAACACCAAGTGCTGGAATATTAACCAGCTTCCCATCGACTACGCTTTTCAGCCTCGCCTTAGGGGTCGACTCACCCTGCCCCGATTAACGTTGGACAGGAACCCTTGGTCTTCCGGCGTGCGGGTTTTTCACCCGCATTATCGTTACTTATGTCAGCATTCGCACTTCTGATACCTCCAGCAAACCTCACAGTTCACCTTCGACGGCTTACAGAACGCTCCCCTACCCAACAACGCCTAAGCGTCGCTGCCGCAGCTTCGGTGCATGGTTTAGCCCCGTTACATCTTCCGCGCAGGCCGACTCGACCAGTGAGCTATTACGCTTTCTTTAAATGATGGCTGCTTCTAAGCCAACATCCTGGCTGTCTATGCCTTCCCACATCGTTTCCCACTTAACCATGACTTTGGGACCTTAGCTGGCGGTCTGGGTTGTTTCCCTCTTCACGACGGACGTTAGCACCCGCCGTGTGTCTCCCGTGATAACATTCTTCGGTATTCGTAGTTTGCATCGAGTTGGTAAGCCGGGATGGCCCCCTAGTCGAAACAGTGCTCTACCCCCGAAGATGAGTTCACGAGGCGCTACCTAAATAGCTTTCGGGGAGAACCAGCTATCTCCCGGTTTGATTGGCCTTTCACCCCCAGCCACAAGTCATCCGCTAATTTTTCAACATTAGTCGGTTCGGTCCTCCAGTTAGTGTTACCCAACCTTCAACCTGCCCATGGCTAGATCACCGGGTTTCGGGTCTATACCTTGCAACTTGACGCCCAGTTAAGACTCGGTTTCCCTACGGCTCCCCTATACGGTTAACCTTGCTACAAAATATAAGTCGCTGACCCATTATACAAAAGGTACGCAGTCACCCAACAAAGTAGGCTCCCACTGCTTGTACGTACACGGTTTCAGGTTCTATTTCACTCCCCTCGCCGGGGTTCTTTTCGCCTTTCCCTCACGGTACTGGTTCACTATCGGTCAGTCAGGAGTATTTAGCCTTGGAGGATGGTCCCCCCATATTCAGACAGGATGTCACGTGTCCCGCCCTACTCATCGAACTCACAACATATGCATTTTTGTGTACGGGACTATCACCCTATACTGTGCGACTTTCCAGACGCTTCCACTAACACATACGCTGATTCTGGTTCTGGGCTCTTCCCCGTTCGCTCGCCGCTACTGGGGGAATCTCGGTTGATTTCTTTTCCTCGGGGTACTTAGATGTTTCAGTTCCCCCGGTTCGCCTCATTACACTATGTATTCATGTAATGATAATGTGTCGAAACACATTGGGTTTCCCCATTCGGGTATCGTCGGTTATAACGGTTCATATCACCTTACCGACGCTTTTCGCAGATTAGCACGCCCTTCATCGCCTCTGACTGCCTAGGCATCCACCGTGTACGCTTAGTCGCTTAACCTCACAACCCGAAGGTGTCTTATAGACATCATCGCGCTGCGATTATTTGAGAGACTCTGTTACAGACTAATCCACCACTCAGTACTTCTACGGAGAGTGATGTTCAGCTGTAAACTTTCAATTTTCAGCTTGTTCCAGATTGTTAAAGAGCAA
>NZ_JAFMOY010000079.1 GCF_019049625.1 Rahnella ecdela | reverse complement strand
AAGAAATGGAGTATGCCGATCCAAAACTGGCGGCTGGCGATGAGTCGTTTTATTATCGAGTTCGGTGACCGCCTGAGCGCTCACCTTTAATACGATGGCAGTTACACAGAATTATTTACAGGGTCAACCAATAGGCTACTAGCTTAGTAAGTTAGTAGCCTATTAAATTTAACGGAATCAGATCTGCTGTAATCTGAAATTGACACCGCAAGCGCGAGCGTACCTGAGAAGGGTTTGATAACTCATCTTTGTGGCATTTTTTTCCATTCTGCTGACGGTCGGCGGTTTTATCCCCATTCGTTCTGCTACCTGAGCTGAAGTTAGACCAGCTTCTACGCGCCAACCTTGTAGCGTCTCCTGTAACCGTTCTAACGCTAATTCTTCTTCATAGGCTGACCGATATTCTGGATCCTGCATCGCTTCTGTATGGATTTTATCGAGTGTCTTATATTTCATTCTTCATTTCCTCCAGTCTGCGGAATGCTGTCTCTATTTCGTTACGTGGTGTTTTAGCCGATTTTTTGATAAAGATGCGGAGTAAAAAAATCCGTTCTCCCGTTTGATATACCCACAGACCTCTCACTATATCTGTTCCCAACGTCCTGACCTCAAATAATCCATCGCCAAGTGGCTTTGTATCGGGTTCTCTGAGTAAGCGCGGGTTTGCCTCTAGTTTTTGTAGCAATCTTGCCATCTTAGCTCTGACTGCCGCAGGCAGGGCTATCAGTTCTAATTCTGTTTCATCATGAAAAATTACAGTAAACACTGGCGTTCCTCCCTGAAATAAATATTAGCTCAAAAGCTAAGATAGCGCAAAGGCTAATTTGAAACGGTCACTCTATCCGCTATCATGCTTTTGTAACTGATGCCTGTACATCAGTTGCGGGACAGCGGGCGGTTTCAGGCGTTACCGCCCGTACTTTTTTTATTGTCGGCTCTTTCTCTTCAGACTTTTCGTTGCTTTCAGTTCCTGGTCATTATCTCCGGTGATTGGCTGCTCTTGCCCCTGATTAAAACAACTTACGTCAAAATCATGGCCCCCTTCGGCTAAAGCCGTTCAGTCGTCAGCCACACTCCGCCTGGCAGCTGCGGGTTTCGTCCCTCCCGGGTAGCGTCTGATGGCAACGTCCAGGTCAAGGGCTGCAGCTGGCTGACGCCTGCGCCTTAACCGCCCCGGCAAAAAGCCGCCGGTGCTCCAGGGACCGGCCAGCCGGTCTTTATGGTGTCTCCCACTGTTGCGGTGTTCGCTGCGGGGATTCTTTCTCCGTTCCATACACTTGAACGGGGCACTGACCTCACAAGGGTGAAGACTAAAGCCCGCCATCTCCCCCGTTCGCCCTCGCTCGTTCCTCACTCCTTTGCGCTGCGGCCTCGAAGTTGCCTCTGTTCGTTCAGCTGATACCCCCGTTCCGGTCTTTTTCCACGGAGCAAGACTCCCCGCGCTGCGTGAAACCCAAAGGGTGACACCAGAAAAGAGGCCTAAGAGCCGCAGACAATGAATTGTGAGGGAAATAATATGTTGAAATTTAAAGCGAAGAATATTTTAACGGTCGTAAAATTGATTAAGATAAATAAAGCTAAATTGGTGCTGGTGAAAGACCACGGGATTTATGTGATGTCGTCAGTAGAGAAGGTCAAAGAGGGTGATAAACGCACGGTTGTCTATGCCGAAGGTTTCGATCCGGACATTTTTGCCGATGGGGGGAGCTACATGATGCTTGCGTCGCTGCGGTAGGAGGTGATGATTTTGCAGAAACGTTGTCACTGACTCCGATGGTCATGACCGCATTGCTTGAAGGGCTGTATGATTTACAGATGCAAGTCACCAAAACGCAGATCCTCTTAGATATCGCTCCAGTCGGGGAGGGCGCATGAAATTTAAAAAGGACGGCTACAACTTTTACGCCGAATATGAATACCCCTTTAAAGCCTTGTCCGTTTTGTGGTTCAGACCAAATGCAGGTCGAGAGTACTGGCACGGCGAATTATTGGGTTGAGTGCTCGCTTTGTACAGCACAGGGGGCAGTAGTCGCAGCCGAAAATGAAGAGGATATCATCGACGATGTTACGGCGCTAAAAATACATACCGCCGTTTTTAATGAAGCGGTTGCGTCTTGGAACCCGCGTTTTGACAAAAATTAATGCCTTTGTTGCCCCGTTCTACATGAAGGGAAATGGGGCAACAAATCAGGAGTCAGTCAGCGATATGAGGACCTGGCAGATTTCCGCGTTGTTTTTCTCTGACAGCGCGGGAAGCAATGAGGCAAGTGTCAGCGACCGGATGGCGAGTTCGACAACGCGGTCGATACTCGGTGATTTCTCATAGGCTTTGTAGGTTCGTAGGCATTTCCCAAGCTCTTCCGCTGCGCGCTCCTGATCCCAACCCATCCCTTTCCGCCATAAACGCAGTTCATAACCGGTCATGATCATCCTAAAAAGCCAAATAATTGCACTTTTTATAACAATATACTGGCTCAATTACACTCATTTTTAGTCCCGCGTTCGCGAGCGGACATCAAGTTAATATTGAGTTGAAGTGATATCTTTCTGTGGGAATTCGTCCGCTGTAATCGCAACCTGGTCGTCTCCCTGTAAATCAAGCAGCGAATAGCGAACCTGGGGAAGTCAGTAACGGGAGGAGCATTTATCTAAATCCGATTTATTCAACAAAGCCTATGCCACAACATAAGATGCTTTCAATGTGAAGTAATAAGTAATAAGCAAGAAGTATGAGTAATTAAGTAGCCTGTCAGGCAAAGATACCTGTTACACCAGATTACTTCACAATCATGAAGTCATAAGTATGAATTAATATTTTTGCTAGTCTCTTTGTGGTCTGCCCTGCCCTGCCCCACCTGAATTTAAAATAAGTGGCTTGCTTCATGACCCGGTCGAACCTAAAGAATACATCACATATGTTAAGTATGAATTATTAATTGATAAGTAATTCTTATGCTCACCATAACTTCCTTCCCCAGGGTTACCCATTGCCATTAGCCTTATCTCCTTTCAATCATCAATTCTAAAAACTCAAAATATTTTCAACTCAGAGTGTCACCGCTGCAAGTTAGGAGTTAGGAGTTAGGAGTTAGGAGTTAGGAGTTAGGAGTTAGGAGTTAGGAGTTAGGAGTTAGGAGTTAGGAGTTAGGAGTTAGGAGTTAGGAGTTAGGAGTTAGGAGTTAGGAGTTAGGA
>NZ_JAFMOY010000080.1 GCF_019049625.1 Rahnella ecdela | reverse complement strand
TGCTCAGTGATCTGTTTTACGGCTTCAATTTTGAATTCTTCAGTGAACGTTTTGACTGACATAAACACTCCTTCATTAGGCCTCCATTATGAGGCAAAAAAGTGTCTACGAAACCCGGGTCTATTCAGTATGTAGTAATAATTCATATTGCATAGGTATGAATTGTTATTGCCATTCCAACGGCCAAACAATGAGTTGAAGTAATACTTCACAATTAAGCATTAGGGGGAAGTACTCTGAACGAACTATATACAGCGGAACTCGCCTTCTGAGTATCTTAGTTTTTTCAGAGAGATGTAGCAACTGAGAGAATAGATGACTTATTCAATATGAAGTATGAAATAGCATTTATTCAGTATGTTAGCTTGCTTGTTATGACTCAGCTGGCAACACAAACATCACACTTAACATTTCACAAACACACTTTAAGCGTTGAGCGGCTAAGTGCTAAGTGCTAAGTGAGATTTACTACTTCACACTTACTATTTAATAATTATTAAACTCATTGAGTAATTAACACGTTGAGATCAGTGGATGAAAGTTGAGAAGGGGAGGGGGTAGTAAGGAACACGGCGGCTAACGAAATGTATGATAAAGATGAAAACGGCATTGGTCGCATCCTGGTATCCAATGCCGTTTGATTTCAAACCTTTTTAAGATAAGCATCCAGGGCAACACGGATTATTGCGCTGACACTTTTAGGGCTAATACCACTACGTTTATTTTGCAGTGCAAGATCTTCAATCTCACGTAGCGTGTTCTGCGGTAGAGAAATAGTTGTCCTGGTCAGAATCTCCTGCACCGGCTCAATTATAACCTTCTCATCGCCATAAGGGCGATCGGCGAGTCTGTTAGCCAGTGCGTCAGCTTCAGCTTCAGTAACCACTCGGCGATTTGAAAAAGGGGGTCTTTTAAGGGCCATTAAAATACCTCATTCAGCAACGCCAGAACTTCTGCCTTGGCTTTTTCGTTAGAAGTTTCGAGTACAGATTTACCTTCTGACATCACATCCCGGTAAACCTTTCGGTAACATGCAGTGGCAGTCAAAGGAATGAGCCCTTCAAACTCACGCACGTATTCCAGGAATTCATGTCTTTCATTACCCTGCAACAGTGGGTTAGTCGTCGCCATGCTTTGATAACAGTAAGCCTTAAGCTCGGGATTCAAATCACGCATACTTTCCAGCTGCTGCTGAAGCTCAACCATCGTATCCAGGTCTAATTGTGAACACTGATGAGGGGCGATAATCGCATGGGCAACCGTGCCACCGGTGATAAGCTCCCGGCTGTTGCGACCGGCAACATCCACAATGACATGATCATACTTTTCATCCAGGCTTCTGAGCGTTTGAGAAATGTTATCTCGTTTTTCAATCAAGGTAATGGATGGTGTGATACCCGCAGCTTCGCGTTCTGCATACCATCTTGAAGCAGAACGCTGAACGTCAGCATCAACAAGACAGACATCTTCGCCACGTAAAGCCAGACCAACCGCCAAATTAATGGCCGTTGTTGTTTTGGCAGCCCCACCTTTATTGCATCCAATAATCGTGATCATTTGTCACCTTTGATATCGAAAATAGCATTTCCTAAATGATAACGCATAAAAGATAAATGTGAAGTAATATCGAGTAAATGATATGTGTGAAGTAATACTTATCACAATAAATACTGTTTTATGAAAGGTAGTTACACTGTAACTTTGAAAGTTTAGATTGATTTATATCTAATAAACCGGTTGTTACGAAGAAAACCATGCGTCAGTTTAACGCACGTCGGACTGTGGGATAACAAGAAACGTGTACCAAAATAGCTCTACAAACGACAGTATAGTTGTGTTTCAAACAATCAAGGAAATGTGATGAGAGTAAGCATTAAAACCAAAATTCTTAAAATTTGTGATGAAAAAATAGCAGCGAAGGGGAACAACGTTGGTCTGTCCTTTTACGCTTTTTTTTCGAATAAAAACGATGACCCGGAGTTACTTTTTGAAGTAGCCCAATGGTGGATTATGGAGATGAAACTGGACCACTTTGAGAAAGCGGAAAAGATTAAGTCTCTTGTTACATCAATCTGATGAAGTACCCGATTCTTCTCATCCTAATGACAGGAGATGACCAGATATGGCCAGAATGCGGAAACAGGGGGGGATGAAATGCTCTTTCAGTTGAAAACACAGCATTGTAATAGGAACACCGCTCGTATCGGGCAAATCGGCCACATAAAAAGAACCCTCTTTTTAGAACTCTAAGTATAGAGGTGGTGACCTGCCCCCAGGATTAGATACAACGCTCACTTAGTAATGTCGGATCCTTCACTCTCAGAATTACCCTTTCTCCAGGCCGCCGCAAATTCAGACGGCGTCTGATAATTCAGCGCGGAGTGCGGGCGGCACTCATTATAATCCTGACGCCATTCACTGATGGTTTTCCTGGCATTACTGACGTCACTGAACAAGTGTTCATTCAGGCATTCATCGCGAAAGCGTCCGTTAAAACTCTCAATAAATCCGTTCTGTGTAGGCTTGCCGGGCTGGATAAGCCGCAGCTCTACGCCATGCTCAAAGGCCCATTGATCGAGCGCGCGGCAGGTAAATTCCGGGCCTTGATCAGTTCTTATCGTAGCCGGGTAGCCGCGAAACAGCGCAATGCTGTCCAGAATACGCGTGACCTGCACACCTGAAATCCCAAAGGCAACAGTGACCGTCAGGCATTCCTTCGTGAAGTCGTCCACGCAGGTAAGGCACTTGATCCTGCGACCGGTGGCCAATGCGTCCATGACGAAATCCATCGACCAGGTCAGATTGGGCGCCGCCGGACGGAGCAGCGGCAGACGTTCTGTTGCCAGCCCTTTACGACGTCTTCTGCGTTTTACGCCCAGGCCACTGAGGTGATAAAGCCGGTACACGCGCTTATGTGTCAATACCGATTGAATTGTGACCCACCCCGCCAAAGTAAATCTGACCCACCCACCAATGATTATTCCTGTGGTTCAGTGACCTTTGATTTCTTTAACTGACCACTTTTCAGTTTGTCTTTCAGACGATAACTCTGACCACTTATCTGCACGATATGTGCATGGTGAAGCAATCGATCTAACATTGCTGCCGTCAGCGTTTCATCATCACCAAACGTACATGACCACTGAGTAAACGGCAGATTACTCGTGAGGATCAGACTTCCGGTCTCATAGCGCCGGGCGACAACCTGGAAGAATAAATTAGCCTCTTCCTTACCGAATGGCAGATACCCCACCTCATCAATCACCAGCAGCCGCGGCTTGTTGACGCAGCGCCCTAAATATCCCTTGAGATCACCCTGTCGGTGAGCGGCAACCAACTGCAACATCATGTCTGCTGCCGTTATAAACCGAACACTCTGACCTGACATCGCGACTTTATGTGCCAACGCACAGGCAAGATGGCTCTTGCCTACACCCGAGGGACCCAGTAGCACAATGTTCTCGTGGCGCTCGATGAATGCCAATCCAGCGAGTTCCTGAAGTTGAGCTCGCGGCGCACCGCTGGCGAACTTGAAGTCGAACTGCTCCAGCGTTTTAACTGCTGGCAGCCCTGATAACCGCAAAAGCGTCTGCCGACGACGTTCGTTACGGCTGTTCGTCTCCAGTTGCAGAAGCTGTTCCAGAAAGTCGCCGAATGTCCCGGCATCCTCCAGTGTTTTTTGGGCAAGCGCGGGCCACTCACTGGCAATACGCTCAAGCTTGAAGTCGGCACAGAGCTCGCTAATACGTTGATGCTGAAGGCTCATAATCCCGCCTCCAGCAGTGACTGATAAACAGAAAGCGGATGTTGAAAACTCTCTCTTGGCATAACCCTTTGATTATCCGCGACGACGGGTACTGTCCTTCCTACTCGAGGAAGAGGAAGCAGCGCAGCCAACTCCTGTTGCAGCCGGTGTTCTGGTGGAACACCGGTCGTGCCATGCTTACGGGCATTGGCCACGGTGATAAGCCACGGCCCGATGCGACTGTTGGCCGAATCGACATCGAGTAGCAGCCCGGCCTGTTTAAACGTGGTGGCCAGCGGGACGACAAAGCTATGCTTCAGATAGCGGTTGAATCGTTCAACTTTACCCTTGGTCTTTGCGCGATAAGGCCTGCACACTCGGGGAGTAAAACCGTACTTCTCGGCGAGGGCCAGTAATGGCGGGTTCCATCGGTGACGGCCTTCACCATACACGTCACGTTCAAGAATAATGGTCTTAGCATTATCAAACAGCAGGTGCTTCGGTGTACCGCCAAAAGCCAGAAGTGCCTGTTCAATGCCGTCACACCATGCCGCCGTATCCTGGCGGGGATAAAAACGCACAAAGGTTGCCCGGCTCCAGCCCAGTGTGGCGACAAATGCCAGCAACGGGTTCCGGCCCTGTCTGATCACCGTAAAATCGACCTGCATCTGCTCACCGGGCTGCGTCTCAAAACGCACGACGGGATCGTTCGGCTGTTGCTTAAGCGGAAGCAAGAAAGCCGTCAGCATGCTGTACCCACCGGCGTACCCGCGAAGTTGGATCTCACTCAGCATAACGCTGGCCGGTATCCAATGGGGTCTGGCCGCTTCAACCCGTTCAAGAATATAGGGCTTAAACGGGTCCAGCTTCCCGGGACGGGGAAGGCGTGCAGAATAACGGGCTTTAGCAGGTGAGTCCTGCATCCGAATATAGCGGCGGACGGTCTGCCGGGAACAAGAAAGCTGCCGGGCAATACCCCGAATAGACATGCCCTGACGTAAAAGAACTGCAATCTCCACGCGTAACTCCAATGTCAACATAGGCAGCTCCAAAGCTGCCATTTTTACCCAAGGTGGGTCTGTTTTACATTGGCATGTGGGTCATTTTTACATCGGTACTAACACTTATGATTAACATGAAGCCCTTCACGTCGCAGCAACTGCCAGATGCGACGGTAGCCAAAACGCCTGCGCTCCAGTGCCAGCTCAGTGATGCGCCCTGATAAATGTGCATCTGCAGCCGGACGCTGAGCCTCATAGCGGCAGGTCGACAGGGATA
>NZ_JAFMOY010000081.1 GCF_019049625.1 Rahnella ecdela | reverse complement strand
CGAACTCAGAAGTGAAACGCCGTAGCGCCGATGGTAGTGTGGGGTCTCCCCATGCGAGAGTAGGGAACTGCCAGGCATCAAATAAGTGGAAAGCCCTGTACTGACGTACAGGGCTTTTTGCTATGAGTAATTTGGTGGTTTTTGGACGTTATTTGTCCTGATTTTGGCATGTGTTGCTCTATTGCAACTTACAAAACCCGGAGTATCGGGGTATAGGATCGGTTAAACTAACCACAACTAAGTCACTCATGAGTAATATTGTTATGTCGATTGACGACACTTCTCTTCAGTCTCTGAATACCTTTTCTCTGGCAGCCCATGCTGCTGACATTACCTTTGCTCAGAACGCGAAACAATTAACAGATGCCTGGAAATTGGCGCAGGAAAAGCAGCAGCCCTTTTTGCTTTTAGGTGAAGGAAGTAATGTTCTTTTCCTTGAAGACTTTGCAGGGATCATCGTTCTGAACCGGATTAAAGGTATTGAACTGAGTGAAAATGCTGAAGAATGGCTCATGCATGTGGGTGCTGGTGAGAACTGGCATCAGCTGGTGTGTTACACGCTGGAGCACAATATTGCGGGTCTTGAGAATCTTGCCTTAATTCCAGGCTGTGTCGGTTCTGCTCCCATTCAAAATATCGGCGCGTACGGAATCGAACTGCAAAGCATCTGTAATTACGTTGATGTCTTGGACCTGAAGGCCGGGAAGGTTACCCGTTTGACCTCTGCAGAATGCCAGTTCGGTTATCGTGAAAGCATTTTTAAACATGCCTATAAAGAAGGTTATGCGATCGTCGCCGTCGGACTCAGACTGACAAAGCAATGGCAGCCAAAGCTCATTTATGGTGATTTAACTCGTCTGAATCCTGAAACGGTGACTCCCCGCCAAATCTTCGATTCCGTCTGCGCTATGCGTCAGAGTAAGTTGCCCGATCCTGCGGTGACGGGGAATGCGGGAAGCTTCTATAAAAATCCGACTGTCGATGCCTCTGTTGCTGAAAAAATGAGTCTCGAGTTCCCCTCAATGCCTGCTTACCCTCAGCCTGATGGGCGAATTAAGCTCGCAGCAGGCTGGTTAGTAGAGCAGGCCGGTCTTAAAGGCTTCAGTATTGGCGGCGCAGCTGTTCATGAAAAACAGGCATTAGTACTGATAAATAAAGACAACGCCACCAGTGCGGATGTACGCGCTCTGGCTAAATATGTGCGCGATGCTGTGGCCGAAAAATTTGGGATCTGGCTCGAACCAGAAGTCCGTTTCATCGCTTCTCAGGGCGAAGTAAATGCCGTAGGGGCGTTGTCATGAAAGATATTACGGTTCCGTTGCAGTTAATCTCAATCCTGGCTGACGGCGAGTTTCATTCTGGTGAGCAATTAGGTACAGCCATGGGAATGAGCCGCGCAGGGATTAATAAGCACATCCAGACTGTACGGGAGTGGGGGGTAGATATATTTACTGTTCCCGGAAAAGGCTACAGTCTCCCACATCCGATCCAGTTGCTTGATGAAGCTAAAATTCTCGAGATGCTGCCTTCTGGAAATGTTAGCGTTCTGCCCGTCATTGATTCAACTAACCAGTATCTGATGGACAGAATTGGCGAGCTGAGTTCGGGCGATGCTTGTGTAGCTGAGTACCAGCAGGCGGGGCGCGGTCGCCGCGGTCGCAAATGGTTTTCGCCATTTGGTAGTAATCTGTACCTTTCAATGTACTGGAAACTGGAGCAAGGCCCGGCAGCGGCCATGGGGCTCAGTCTAGTGATTGGTATCGTGATGGCGGAAGTGCTTCAGCGCCTGGGAGCCAAAGACGTGCGGGTGAAATGGCCTAACGACCTTTATCTTAATGACCGCAAGCTGGCGGGGATCCTTGTTGAGCTGACAGGTAAAACCGGGGATGCCGCACAGCTGGTTATTGGTGCGGGGATTAACCTCAAAATGCGTGAGCCTGCGAGTGATACGATTAATCAGGGCTGGATTAACCTGCAGGAAGCCGGCGTTAATATTGATCGTAATAAACTCACTGCCACATTGTTGAATGAACTGCGTTCGGCTTTACTTCATTTTGAACAGAAAGGGCTGACACCGTTTATCCGTCGCTGGCGTGGTCTGGATAATTTCCTTGATCGCCCTGTTAAGCTGCTAATCGGCGAACAGGAAGTACATGGTATTGAACGTGGAATTGATCCTCAGGGCGCTTTACTGCTTGAGCAAGATGGGGTTGTTAAGCCTTATATTGGCGGGGAAATTTCACTGCGTGGGCTTTGATTAAAATAAGGGAGAGCCTGGCTCTCCGTTATCATTTTAGTGGCGGGCGAACGTTTATTTCCTCAACCGTACACTTTCAACCGCGTGATTGGCGCTTTTTGTCAGAATCAGACTGGCCCTTTCACGTGTTGGTAGTATATTTTCTTTCAGATTCAATCCATTAATCTCGTTCCACAGCTGTGTCGCAATATTCACTGCTTCTTCTTCTGGCAGTTTTGCATAGTGATGGAAATAAGAATCCGGATCCGAGAAAGCGCCCTGACGGAATTTGAGGAAGCGGTTGATATACCAGCCCTGTAATAAATCTTCCGGAGCATCAACGTATATTGAAAAATCGACAAAATCGGACACAAATACATGGTGGGGATCGTGCGGATAATCCATTCCACTTTGCAGTACGTTGAGCCCTTCCAGAATTAAAATATCCGGCTGCTCAATGACTTTATTCCCATCGGGGATCACATCATAGATTAAGTGCGAATAGACCGGCGCAGTCACGTGCTTAGCACCCGATTTTACTTCGGAGACGAAATTAACCAGCTGATGCATGTCGTAAGACTGCGGGAAGCCTTTTTTCTTCATGATCCCGCGCTCCTGGAGCGTCTTGTTGGGATACAGGAAACCATCTGTCGTAATCAGTTCAACCGAACGATGCTCTGGCCAGCGGCTCAGGAGTGCCTGAAGGACACGAGCCGTCGTGCTTTTACCTACTGCAACACTGCCCGCAATCCCAATCACATAGGGTATTTTTTGCCCGTCAGTGCCAAGGAACTGCTCGAGCACGGCCTGCCGGCGCAGGTTAGAACTGATATAAAAATTGAGAAGGCGCGAAAGCGGCAGATAGATCTGCGCCACTTCCTCAAGGGACAAATCCTCGTTGATGCCTTTCAGGTTTACCACTTCCGCTTCTTTAAGCGTCAGGGGTACTGAATCACGTAAGGCTGCCCACTGCGCACGGTCGAACTGCAGATAAGGAGTTGCCAAAGATGGGTCTCTTTTTTTCATAAGTTAAAGTCTGCCTGTTAGCGCAGGTCAGGAAAGGCGATCACGCCAACTCCAGACAGTAAACCAGCAGCATATTATAGACACCTTAATTTTTGGGGGAGATCTTTTTCTTATAACTTATCGATTTCTTTGATTGAGTTTAAAAATTTTTAAGAAAGTTATGCAAACGTGGAAATGCCTCTTGTGGTACGGCGTAAACCTCACCGCACCACAAAGTGGCTAAAATTGAGGGTGGGATGTGCTGCTGAACGGGGAGAGTTGCTTGTAATAGACCACTTCGTTTTTTCGACTATAGCCGGTCGTACCCTGCCTGGAACCCACACAGCGATATCCCTGAGCGCGGTAGAAAGCTTCCGCCTCTGAGCCAGACTGCATATCTGAAGACAGCATGGTGCAACGCAAATCCAGAGCTGTGCTTTCCAGTTCACGCATCAACATGCGAGCCACACCACGGCGTCTCGCCCGTGAACAGACCAGCAGGGTGCTGATTTCTGCCTGAGGGGATAATGTTGTCGTACCGGCTAAGTCGAGCTGAACGGTGCCGATGACACCTTGCTCGTCTCTGGCAATCCAAAGCAATAGTTCATTTTGAGAAAGTGCGGGACGCAAATCATGAAAGGTCTCTTCAGCCTGCTTTTGTTCCTTAACGTGAGGAAAGCCTGCAGAAGCTCCCTGGCTGTTGGCCTCTATCAGTAGTTGCGCCAGCTCATCTCTGTAGACCGGTAATGTTGCGGCATTAAGCATAACAATCTTCATGGCTACATCCCTCGTATGACAAAAATAGTGCGTTCATAAAGGAGATAGCAAAAAATACGCCAACAAAATTGGGCTGTAAAATCAGTATCTGCAAAAAAGAAAGTACATTTAGGCGCTCGAAAACGAGGCAAAGGAACTTTTGTGGTGCATAAGCCGGACTTTCATGCAGTAAAAACGGTTTTTTAAGGAGCGGCAGGAAAAAAACAGCAGACAGTGGTTGTCAGTCAGTGCACGAGAGTAAATTTTTCGAGTGTTATTTAACCCCTTAAACACTTAAAAATGGGAAAAAACAGTTTTTTTGAATAAAACATGAGCGATAGCGCAAAACATGCAATTTTTTTGTTGCATACCCCTTAAAGTCTCCCTAGAATGCGCAGCACTTGATGCCGGCATAGCTCAGTTGGTAGAGCAACTGACTTGTAATCAGTAGGTCCCGAGTTCGACTCTTGGTGCCGGCACCATTCAAGTACTTAACAATTAGGTGGGGTTCCCGAGCGGCCAAAGGGAGCAGACTGTAAATCTGCCGTCATCGACTTCGAAGGTTCGAATCCTTCCCCCACCACCATACAAGCCTTAGTAATAAGGCAACTTGAAGTGAAAGAGTCGCTTCAAGTGAAGGTGAGGAATTAAGTGTCTCACGTCCTTTTCCCCGTCTTCGAAGTTCTTCAGAACAATCAGGTAGCCGAGTTCCAGGATGCGGGCATCGTATAATGGCTATTACCTCAGCCTTCCAAGCTGATGATGTGGGTTCGATTCCCACTGCCCGCTCCAAGTATGTGCTGATATAGCTCAGTTGGTAGAGCACACCCTTGGTAAGGGTGAGGTCGGCAGTTCGAATCTGCCTATCAGCACCACTTCCAAATCCTCCCTCCTGATTCTCTTTCTGTAAACTAATTCGTCAAGCAAATGCTTGGTTGATGTGGTGATACCACCGATTTAACCGTGTCTTAGAGGGACAATCGATGTCTAAAGAAAAATTTGAACGTAACAAACCGCACGTTAACGTTGGTACTATCGGCCACGTCGACCACGGTAAAACTACCCTGACTGCAGCAATCACTACCGTTCTGGCTAAAACCTACGGCGGTTCTGCACGCGCATTCGACCAGATCGATAACGCACCAGAAG
>NZ_JAFMOY010000082.1 GCF_019049625.1 Rahnella ecdela | reverse complement strand
GAGATTGCTTGAAGTCCAGCATCTCCGTGCCACAGGTGCCACAAGTCCTACTACGCCGGTTCCTACATCCGACTACAGTTATACGGCGCCGGCAGGCGAAAATATTTCTTATGTGTTAATCCACGCGAGTTATTACGTCGTGGTGGATGAAATTGACTGGGGTAACCAATCTCATGTTTCCTCTCTGCAAAGTGCCATGCTTGCCAGCCAGGAAGCCACAGATCATCACGATATTCTGGCTCTTGCTCAGATTGACGATTCCCATAAATCAACTGCAGCGGTCGATATGACAGATCATGTGCAGAATACCCTTCATCTGACACTGAACGACATTCTCAGCGAAGCCCATCCGAATCTATTTTCGCAGGACGGCAAGCAACAGCTGGCCGTGACGGGCGATCAGGGTGATGTGGTTGAGCTGAAAGTCGAAGGTCTGGCACACAACACCTGGCACGATAGTGGTGTAGTGACAGCCGGTGGCATTCAGTACGAAGTCTATCAGCATGCAAGCAGTGACGTTGAGTTGCTGGTTCAGCACGGTCTGGAGCTGCATCAGATCGCCTAATCCTTGACGTGTTATTATCTTAATCCATCCCCGACTTCGGTCGGGGATATTCATAATTTACATCCATGATCCATGTTTATTGCCCCACGCCGCCAAACTGCTGTTCACCTTCGCTTACGGCTGATTAAGTGCTGCCAGATTCATTTTCCCCAGTGATCTTGACCTGCTATATCCAGACAGATTTTGTCGCTAAGTGGAGTGACCTCGTTTCCCTAGACAGTTCCTGTCCTCACGGTAAGGCCTTTTCGAAGACCTCAGGGCTAACACCACCGAGATGACTGTGGCGTCGGGTTCGGTTGTAGAATACTTCGATGTAATCGAATATATCCGCCCGGGCCATGTCCCGGGTTTTATATATTCTCTTTCTGACACGCTCTTTTTTTAGTGAATTGAAGAACGATTCTGCCACAGCATTATCCCTACAGTTGCCACGGCGACTCATGCTCGGGGTCAGATTATTGCCCCGGCAGAACCGCTGCCAGTCATCACTACCGTACTAGCTGCCCTGATCGCTGTACACCATCACGCTTTCGGCAGGTTTACACCGCCAGTCGGCCATCAGCAGCGCATCCAGTGCAAGTTCACGCGACAGCGTCGGTTTCATTGACCAGCCCACCACATTACGGGCAAACAGATCGATGACCACGGCCAGATATAGCCAACCCTGCCAGGTACGTAGTAGAGTAAGAGGCAGGGCATAGTCGGACTATTTCCCTGCCTCTCCTCCCCGAACCGGACGTGCACCTTTCAGCGCATCCGGCTCTCCATTTAAACGCTGGCGAACGCCATTACCACTTCAGTGTAGCGCGATGTATAAGTGTTTCTGGTTTCCGTCCTCAGATAGGGATTACCTTCGGGTAACCACCATGCGATGTTACGGTGATAATCAGCTGTAGGTTCAAATGCAGCGATAATATCTTCATGGGGTGAAGCGGTAAGCGCAAGCAGTCGGTTGAACCCTTCCAGGGTATTTTCAATACGCAGGTAGGATGTTCGTCCATCCGGGTGCCGAATTTTTGCATCGTGATGTTTTTTAGCGATATCCAGGGCAATCAGAGTCCCCGACACACTGATGTTAATAACTAAAGTGTTCATTGATTTTCTCCACTTGTGACAGACACAGACATTACAAGTTGTAGAAAATAGCTGACTTAAACGCTAGCTGGATGCACTCAATAGGTATCATGGCTCTGAATTTGCAGGAAACATGCTGCGTTGTATCTAATCCTGGGGGCAGGTCACTGCCATTATCTCTTCGAGATTATACAGGCTAAGGGAGTAGGCCAGATACCAGCGAACACACTGAGCGATGATATCAACGGGATAATGCAGGCGTTTGAAAGCATTTCGGGTCAGGGACATGGGCAGGCAACATCATAAAAAAAACAGCATGTTACCTGATGAGCCGCTTAATGCGACAGAAATCTATATTCAGCATCACTTTGACTAAATTATTTTTAATAAAAAACGAAGAGGTTTAATATTAATGATGTATTCCCAAATATTATGAAGATCAACTATTCCAGCCTGAGATAGAATTGCAACAGTGACCACAAGCGTAGAGAAAGTAATAATTAGCATCAAGCGTAAAATGTTTTTTTGTATTTTTACATACTGAGAGTTCCTCCTTTCCTCTTTTTCGTGTTCGACGACTGTTGTTATTGATTTACCTTGAACATAATAGCGTTCATCCTTTTGTGTTAAATCCTCTGTTATGACCAACGACTGCAAAATTAAAGTCACTTTTCTGCGAAATTCTTCATTGCGAATATGTTTATACCAAAGTTTACCATAAAGCATATCGATGATGTCGGTTATTCTCATACCTGCATGTGGGTGTGAAGGTTTTTGCCAAATGTATTCTTTAATCATAAGGTTAAGTAACGCTATTCTATCACGACTTTTAACTTCTCTTTTTGCGTAAAAATCCGACGTTAATCGCCCCCTTATACGATCTAAAAGGTTTTTTGCGTAGGTAAACCTAGTGTACTGATTTATATAAAACGATGTTATTGAATAAAATAAAATCGACCCATTGCGCCGGTAGTGAATGATTTCCGATTCGAACTCATTTATTTTTGAAACAGGAACAATGGATGTCTTAGACCACGTTTGAACTGCTGAGTCCCATTGCTGTAAAACCACTTCTTCATTTTCATAACCAGAAAGGATAAAGCGTGCTCTAGTGATATCATAAAAATAAACCATGTAATAATTATAAGGATCTCCTTTGTTTATAGAGTGAGTGATGAATAATGGGAGGAGTTTCTTCCATAAACTTATCTTCTTCTTGGATACATACCGAACATCCATAAGGTTTACTCCTAGATTAACTAGTCGAAGGGCATTAAAAAGCTCAGGTTTGAATTGTTGAGATGAAGCATTCTCAAATACTATAGTCAAGAATTGACATTCTCATCAGAACCCATAGTAGCTGCGATCAGATAAAACCTGCCAGAGTGTCCCGTACATACGGATAAGCGGTGATATATTGCGTATCCCTGTAATTATAGCTTTCAGCCTTGAAATTATTTAGTTCCTTGTCTATTACTTGACTTTAGTTATAAATTGTTGTTTACCCTATGGTTTGTCGCAAACAGAGTAATTATAAAATCGCTTATGGCAAGCACAGTTTATTCCCGTTATGGGGATTCTGACATTTGAGCCAATCATGAAAAAATTAGCGTAATTCTGGCATTGGCTCTTGCAGGTCTGATCTCCACCAGCGCTTTTTCCGCTCAGATGATGAAAAAATCGGAGTTTAAAAAAGTGGAATCCCAGTACACCAAACTCGGCTCTGTGAGCACCTCGAACAAAACGTCTCAATCTGGCGCAATCGAAAACCTTTCCAAGCAGGCTGATAAGAAAGGCGGCGACGTCTTCGTATTAACCTCAGGCAACACAAATAACAAAATCCACGGCACTGCTGCCCCCTATAAGAAAAAATGAGTAAGAAAAATAAGTCTGCCGCAGCGCAGTAATTTTAAGCATTAAACAAAAAGTCCATTTTGATTCGGGCTTGTTGTTGGGCTTTTTCGTCCCCTTAACGCAATACAAAATCAAAGGGCATCCTGCCCTGCCATCAGAAGCGGATTGTTATCCCGACCGTGCCGCTCACAACATTGGAAATCTGACTTTTCGAGGCGCCGTTCTGGTAGCTTTTACACACTTCGGTATACGCCTGCACTTCACTGGTCGCCGACGTTGTTGCTGGTATTCACGTAGGTGGTGGTGTCACTGCCGTCTGACAATTCCTGCCACGAGTTAACCCGCACATACGGCTTCACGGTGCCGTGTTCGGTGTCATATTGTGTCGTCAGACGCACGCCGAGGTGACCAATTACCGCATCGTCCGCACTGACTGAGGCACGGGTTTTGGCATCGCCCGGAATTATCACGCTGTCGAAATCACTGTGCTGCCAGATAAGCTGCGCCAGCGGTTCCAGCGCCCAGCTGATATGGTGGTCAAGTATTCAACGCGTTGATCATGTTATAAAATCACGCTTTTTGCAGAGTGCATTTGATGGCTAAAGTTGACGTAAAATGCCCTTTTTGTTAGCAAACCGAATCCGTTAAAAAACATCGTCAGGGTAAAACCGGGCATCAGCGCTATCGCTGCCAGTTATGCCGCCGTACTTTCCAGCTCGACTATACCTATCGTGCCTGTCAGCCCGGAATGAAAGAACAGATTGTCGATCTTGCAATGAACAATGCGGGCATTCGTGACACCGCCCGAGCGCTAGATATCAGTATCAATGCCGTTGTTCGCACCTTAAAAAACTCTCGCCGCGATGTGTAACTACACTCCCACTGGACAATCTCCAGATTCAGATTATTTGCTAACTTCATGAAATATAGCAATTTATTGTCAATAAGAAGCAACAAAGCTGGCTGTGGTATGCATGGGAGCCTCGTCTCAAACGCATTATTGCCCATGCTTTCGGGGGCCGGAGTAGAAAGACGCTGCGTAAATTACTGGGGTTACTGTCGGGCTTCAATGTTGCCTTCTGGTGAACAGATAACTTCAGCGCTTATGAACTGGTGCCGGGTAAAAATCACATCACAGGCAAGCTTTACACGCAACGCATTGAGCGAAAAAAACTGAATCTTCGTAAACGGTTAAAACGACTCAATCGCAAGACTCTCGGGTACTCAAAATCAGCAGAAATGCATGATCAGGTAATCGGTACGTTCATCGAGAGTGAGCATTACTTACAATAACCGGATCTCCATATTGAATACGTGACCCCCTGTACTTTTTCAGCATGAATTACAGCTATAAATTTTGAGCCTGACTTCACAGTGTTGATAAAAATCTCAGGCAGCGAAATCTTAGGCCCCCATTCTCTCTGTTCAAAATACTCAGAGCCCTTGACGCATGATTTGCTTTGTTAAATTTAAAATTAAACAAAGAAAATCATTGCCTATTATTAAAATAAGGCATGATCGTCCGTTCATATTTCACAGGGGGAATTGATCATTTCATAGTTTGAAACTTGATCATTACCTTTTAATTCAAAATGTAATGTTACGCCTCAAAACTTGACTATACTCAATTTGCCTTAATCCCTGCCCCTAATGAACGGAGTGACCACCATGGTTGACAAAGTATCTTTCAGGCGAACGATGGTTGCCAGCATGCTCGCACTGATATCAAGTGCTGCAGCGGCAGCAGATCCCCAGCCTGCAGCGGGATCGCCTGAAAATGCCCCCAAACAAGACAGCTCTAAACCCAATATTGTTGTGATTTTTGGCGATGACATTGGTTACTGGAATTTAAGTACCTATAACCAGGGAATGCTTGGATATAAAACGC
>NZ_JAFMOY010000083.1 GCF_019049625.1 Rahnella ecdela | reverse complement strand
CTCAGTGATCTGTTTTACGGCTTCAATTTTGAATTCTTCAGTGAACGTTTTGACTGACATAAACACTCCTTCATTAGGCCTCCATTATGAGGCAAAAAAGTGTCTACGAAACCCGGGTCTATTCATTACTTATCCGCATCGGTTAAATAATGCTCCTAACGCACAATATTTTCCGATCTCCAAGCTGATCCCTATGAGACGCATAAGCTTCTGACATACCCTAGAACTGATTATCGCTACCTTTCTGATGAGCATTTTTCCCAGGCTGCTGATATTGCCAGTGCGATCAGCGCGACGATCCCGGAACTTGCTTCAGCAACCGCAGATATAAATAAGGGGCA
This sequence comes from Rahnella ecdela, assembly GCF_019049625.1. GTDB lineage: Bacteria > Pseudomonadota > Gammaproteobacteria > Enterobacterales > Enterobacteriaceae > Rahnella > Rahnella ecdela. The sequence continues at coordinate 6,390 of NZ_JAFMOY010000083.1, read as the reverse complement.
AAAGCATAAAGCTTTTGATGGCAGTAAAATTGAAGCTCACCATGCGATTATTCCGACGACAAAAAGCGGTTCCAGCGTCCAGCTAAGTGAGAAAGAACGTAACGTTTATAATCTTGTGGCCGTTCATTTCATTGGTCTGTTTTACCCTGATGAATCTTCTGCTCCGTTGCCCGGATTATTCCTGCGTCAGCATCCCTTTCAAAAACCCGACACGTGGTGAGATTGCCCATCTGGTTATCTATTCCACCGGATTAAAAGTCCTCGGTGAGGGGGAGTGGAAGGTGAAAAAACACGGTCAGGAAAAGCGCCGTGTCTGGCGGAAACTGCACCTGGCGGTGGACGCTGATACACATGAGATTATCTGCGCTGACTTGTCCCTAAACAACGTGACTGATGCAGAGGCATTCCCGGGGCTTATCCGTCAGACGCACCGGAAAATCAGAGCCGCCTGTGCCGGCGGGGCTCATGACACAAAACGGTGCCACGACCAGTTGCGGCGCAAGAAAATTAAGGCACTTATCCCGCCGCTAACGCGCGCCGGTTACTGGCCGGTGGAGTATGCCGACAGAAATCAGGCGGTGGCGAGGCAACGACTGACGGGGAGCAATGCTTACTGGAAATGGCACACGGCTTACAACCGGCGTTCAGTGGCCGAAACGGCGATGTACCGGGTTAAACAATTGTTGGGTGGACACCTGACGCTGCGCGACTACGATGCGCAGGTCAGTGAGGCTATGGCCATGATCCGTGCTTTAAACAAAATGACGCGTGCAGGCATGCCCGAAAGTGTGCGAATTACCTGAGGAAGTAACTGAAAGGGAGACTTTTTATCTAAAAACGATTTATTCAACAAAGCCATCCAGACCGTATTGACGCTTATGTAGATGTGAGATCGGTTTTCCACGGCAGCAGATCGCGCAACCGATTTACCGGCCAGTCCTGGATTTGTCCCAGGACATAGCGCAGCCACGCCTCCGGCTCCACACTATTCAGCCGGCAGGTGCCGATCAGCGAGTACAGCACCGCTCCCCACCCCACCCGTATCTGAACCGGCGAACAGCCAGTTTTTCCGGCCCAGGGCAACCCCACGCAGCGCGTTCTCCGAGATGTTGTTGTCGATTTCCGCTCAGCCATTGCTGCAGTACTGGTTCAGCGCGTCCCACTGCTTCAGCAGGTATGCGAACGCCTTCGCCGTATCTGAGTGGCGCGACAGCACCTTCATCTGCGACAGTATCCAGTCATACAGCGACTGCATCAGCGGGACGGTCTGTTATTTTCGTACTGCCAGCCGTTCTTCTGCTAGTAGCCGGCTTTTCTTGAGTTATCTCTGTTAGAAATGAGTTCATACTTCCTGACCCGTAACTTTGACTATTGTTGTTGGTTTTTCGTAATTTTCTCTTCTGGCTCTCTGACATATATAAACATTCTAAAATGTAAAATGTTTCATTTGATTTTCATCTCGCCAGGAGAGTGTTACTTTACATCACACCAGAATGACTCGTTGTATAGAATTTACTTATAGAAACGCAACCTCAATAATAGCAGTCTGGTACTTTTTAAGTTTTAATTAACTTATTGCGATCAGAAGTCCTTCGTTCCGGTAATTTTCAAAGCAGTGTGAATTATCGAACATGAAAAGAAAGGCCTGGTCGCTTTCATTTTCTTCTCCAGAATTTTTGATGAAAGGTGGCCATGTCACCTTTCCTCAACATAAATCGCCTTTAGGTTAATCTGTCCACCACATCCTGGCTGCGTTGGATCATTTTCATCCCTTCACTTTCGGCCACATCGGAAAAGCGGATCTTGGCTGCTGATATCGTTGTGCAAATGGCTTTGTTGAATAAATCGAACTTTTGGCCGTAATCAGGATCAGATCACCACATTCCCGATCCTGTAGCGGTACCCCGTGGCAAAACAAACGTTCAAAATCATCAATTGGAAAGCCTACAGCAAGGCACTCATCAATCGGGGCTCACCGACATTCTGGCTTGATGAGTCGGCCATTCAGGCCTGATATGACGAGCCCAACACGTCTTCACGTGGTCATCCTCCACGTTATTCTGAGCTCGCTATTTCTACAGTACTGATGCTCAAACGCGTTTTTCGCCTCACGCCGCGCGCCGCGCAGGGATTTATTGATTCCATTTTTACCCTGATGAAGCTCCCGCTCAGGTGCCCGGATTACTCCTGCGTCAGCAGACGGGCAGGTCCGTCAATATCCCGTTCAAAACCCCCACGCGCGGCGAAATAGCCCATCTGGTTATCGACTCCACCGGATTAAAAGTCTTCGGGGAAAGAGAGTGGAAGGTGAAAAAACACGGCAAGGAAAAGCGCCGCGTCTGGCGTAAACTGCACCTGGCGGTGGACGCTGATACGCATGAGGTTATCTGCGCCGACCTTTCCCTGAACAATGTGACGGATGCGGAGGCCTTCCCGGGGCTTATTCGCCAGACCCACCGGAAAATCAGAACCGCCTGCGCCGACGGCGCTTATGACACCAGACGGTGCCACGACGAACTGCGGCGTAAGAAAATCAAAGCACTTATCCCGCCGCGAACCCGCGCAGGTTACTGGCCAGCTGAATATGCCGACAGAAATCAGGCGGTTGCCCGGCAACGGCTGACGGGAAGCAATGCGTACTGGAAATGGCACACGGTTTACAACCGACGTTCGGTGGCTGAAACGGCAATGTAGCGTGTCAAACAGCTGTTTGGTGGGCATCTTACGTTGCGGGATTATGATGCGCAGGTTGGGGAGGCTATGGCCATGATCCGCGCATTAAACAAAATGACGCGTGCAGGTATGCCAGAAAGTGTACGGATTGCCTGAGGGAGTCAGCGACGAGGGTAGCTTTTATCTAAATCCGATTTATTCAACAAAGCCCGACGGGGCTTGCAGATAACCTCATAACAGCCAAACGTAAGTTTTTTAAAACATGATTTTAGTAAAAAGAAATAAATAGAATTAGAAGTAAAGGTTAATATCCTATTGGCAGCATAAGAAGGGTAGAGAGCTCCAGGCGCTCATCGTACCAATATGCGCTGTGAAAAATAACAGGATGTATTCACTTTCAAAAGGACGAAAGAAATGAATTCAAAGGATTTTGATCTCAATTCACTGTTGATACTCAATGCGGTCATTGAATGCCAGAGTGTCACTGCGGCCGCCAAAAAAATGGCTTTATCACCTTCTTCAGTCACTTACGCTATAAATAAAATCAGAAAAGTAACCTTAAATCCCATCTTTACCCGTTCTAAAAATGGTATTACACCTACCACTTTAGCGCTGGAACTTGATCAACGGTATATTAAAGCCATATCATTAATTACTGATGGACTTGATTTATCAGTGAGTTCTGAAAACCCAGACGTCTGTCGCAACATCACCGTGAGCACTTATAATTTCTTTGAGTTATGGTTCTCTCAATTTGTATACCAGGAGAATAAGTTGCTTGATGGTATGTGTCTGAATTTTGTTAACCATCCGGTATCAAATGAAAAACGGATAGTAAAAATCAGGAATCATGAGGTTGATTTGGATATCGGCGGGCTTCTGCCTAATGATCCTTCCATCATTTCGCATAAATTATGTTCATCTAAATTCAAAGCATTGGTGAGTATCAATCATCCAACAATCAAGGACACCCTTACACTTGATGACTGGAATATGAGCAAACATGTAAAATGGGCACAAATCTCAGATGAGACATTGGTTCAGGAGGGAGATGCCAATCAGGTTGAAGCATTATTAAGAAGAAGCGTTGAGATTAAATCAGAAAATTCATTAAATTCACTCATGATATGTACGATGTCAGATTACATTACTTTGGTTCCTGAATACCTGGAAACTTTTCTTTTAGAATCGCTGCCGGTAAAAATTTTCGACCTTCCCTTTGAAACCACAATGACATCAACAATTTACGCCCATCATCATCGTTCAGAAAAGCGAAACGAATTTATTAGCTTATGCCTCGAGGCACTTGCCTTTATGGCACCTAAATCTGAAGAGGTTGAGCTCGATATCGCCGAAAGTTAACATTTCCTCGCAAGACAGTGGGCTGGCATGACCTGAATCAGGCCAGGCAAAACTCAACCGTATTCAGAAGTCATACATAGGCTAAGCGAAGTCATGAAAACCCGTCCTCGCCTAGCTGTTGCCCCCTTCACTGAGCGACATATCACTCTGTTTATTACTCTAAACCCATGTCTCCTGAAAGATGGCCTACAGCGCAGGCCATCGTCATAGCACTTACACCAAAGGCCAGAGATATACCGATAAAGCCAATGACATCACCCTGACTTAAATTATCGAGTTAATTTTCGATAAATAAACAACACAATGATTGCCCCAACAACAGCAATGACCATGCTCTGAACATTAAAACCAGAAATATTACCGATGCCGGCGAGGGAGGCTAAGTAGCCACCAACCACGGCACCTATGATACCCAGGACGATGGTCATGATGAAACCTGAGTTCTCTCTGCCAGGCATGATAAATTTCGCGATAACACCCGCAACAAGACCGAATACAATCCAAATCAGAATACCCATTACATCTCCATTGAAACAAATCATCTATTGTTATGTTTGCTTTGGTTTTTAAACTAAAGGAACGGCACAATATATAAGTGACAAGTCCTAAACAACATAATATGTTTTTTTAAAATTACAAACTCATGCTTCTGCGCAATTAAGATATGGAACAGAACTGTCAAATCAGAGTTACGTAATATTCAGAATATCCATTTTAAATATTTCACTGCACATAAGACGAGTGGTTTTGTTAAAATATCCAATTATTAAATATACTCGGAGATTTGTATGGCTTTTTTTGATTTCATCAAGCATGCCGGTGAAAAGATCTGGGGCAAGGCTGACATCAGTCTCGCTGATAAAACGAACAAATTAAAAGAACATATCAGCGCACTAGGACTTCCCGGTACGGAAAGTGTTGTTGTTACTATTAATGATGATAACAGCGTGACGTTATCCGGAACGGTGCCTTGCCAGGAAACCAAAAATAAAATCATCGTTATGGCCGGGAACGTTGAAGGCATTAGCGGCGTAAATGATAATCTTCAGGCTGAGCAGACAGGCCAGGAAAGTCAGTTTTACACCGTTATCAATGGCGATTCTTTGAGCATTATCGCAAAGCGCGTTTATGCTGATGCCGGGAAATATCAAATTATTTTTGAAGCCAATAAGCCAATGCTATCTAACCCCGATAAAATTTACCCTGGGCAAAAGCTGATTATTCCAGCCCTCGAAGGTAAAAAATAAGGAGCAGTTTGCGTGTCTATTTTAAATACAGTTACGGATATGTTTGCCAGCAAAGGTTCAAGTAGCAATGAGCTTGAATCTGTTTTGTCATGGATTGAATCACAAAATGGTATTTCAGGTATTCTGGATAAAATGAAGCAGCATGGTTTAGGCGCAATGGTTGAATCGTGGCTGAGCGATAAAGAAAATATTTCCTTGCTGCCAGAACAAGTCCTCTCATTTATGGATGCCCCGGAGCTGGGTAAACTGGCTAAAACTTGTGGCATCGATCTTCCTTCTGCTGCAGGTCTTCTCGTCAAATACTTGCCATTACTGGCGGATGGTTTATCGGCCTCAGGGGCTCTGACATCAGGAGCTACGAAGAATTTACTGTCTGAAGGCATGTCTCTTCTTCAAGGTAAATTGAACATCTAGTCCCTTCGCTCACCAGAATTTTACCTGTTAGCAGAGTGGCAGTGTTTTAATCTTTCATTCAACTTAAGGTTTATACTCAGGGCGGATATTCGCTCGTTTTTAAAATATGTCAATTGAATAAAATAATGCTATCAACATAGATTGAGTCCGCATAATTAAGAGGTAATAAATATGAGCTATACCCACGTTTTAGTAAAGATGAATGCTGCAGAGAAGGCAAAGCCACTTGTTCATGTAGAATCCGATTTAGATGAAAATTTTGTTGTTGAACATATTATTAAGCCATTTATTAATGGTGAGGTTATTTTCATCGATGGCTCTCGTGCGAAATCTGAAGATATTGCAAAAATATCAGTGTATAGCAGTGAGAAATGTGGCCTGGAATTGCATGATGAAGAGAATGGGAAAATAAAACAGAGCTCGGCACGTGCTCGCGCCAACCGGATTTTTTCGGGTAATGTTGGTATGACAACATTGTCTTCGGCTATTAAAGGTGAAGGTAGCCAGGAAATTACACGTAAAGTATTCAATCAGGCGATGGGCGTTTCCTGATTTCCGCCAGTGACTCTAAATAGCTGCGCTTAATAGTAGATCACTGAAGGGAACTCAATCCGGTTTGAGCGATCTGATCAATCGCCAAACATCACAAACCCTCACAAACCGGACTGAGTTATGCCGATCATAGCACCTATAC
>NZ_JAFMOY010000084.1 GCF_019049625.1 Rahnella ecdela | reverse complement strand
ACAGCCAGCTAAGACTAAACAGTGTTGCCAGGCAGCTCAACGAGAGGCCAAGAAAAACGCTAGACTATGAATCACCCGCAGAGCGTTTTAACCAATGTGTTGCATCCATCGGTTGAACTCACAGCACGAAGCAGACTATCATGACTGCTTATAAAACCGGCTGAACGTAGGATATTTTCCGTTTTACAAGCGGCCCCCTATACGGCGTTTTCCGAAAATTTTTGCAATTGGAGGAGCTTTTATTACAATCCGATTTATTCGACAAATCCACGGTTGGCTCTCAAACCCCTATACAGGGTATTTGAGAGTAGCGAAAAATATCGGGTCACTGTCCTGATGTTTTTTTATTCTTCGCCAGAGTGTGGTGCTGCTGATACCGAGAAGTTTGGCCGCTTGCTGTCTGTTCCCTCTTACCTGTTTTAAAGCATTCATCAACAGGTATTTTTCGTCCGGAAGGTCTCCGCTTCCATCAGGTTGATAGTCATTTGAAATCCGCATGGGTGCTACATCTGCAAGTACGCTATCCAGCATGGCTTCATCAATTACCTTATCCTCTGCCACTACAACAAGTCGCTCAATAATATTGCTTAACTGGCGTATATTCCCCGGCCATTCTCTTTGGCTTAGTTTGTGGAGAACATCTTTGCTAATTGAGAAATTATCATGACCCTGTAACTGCAACAAGTGCATGACTAAAGAGGGAATATCGGACTGGCGCTGCTGCAATGAAGGTAAAGCGAGCCGCAGAACACAAATCCGGTAATAAAAATCCTCCCGGAATTTACCTTGCTCAATTAACCTCATCAGATTTTTATTGCTGGCTGTGATGATACGGATATCAACAGGAATGATTTTATTGTCCCCTATACGTATGATCTTTCGCTCTTGCAGGGTTCTCAGTAATTTGAGCTGAATATCAATAGAAAGCTCGCTTATTTCGTCCAAAAAGATTGTACCGCCATGAGCCTGCTCGAAAACACCGATTTTTCCTTCCTGTAATGCTCCCGTAAATGCGCCTTTGACGTAACCAAACAACTCACTTTCTATCACGCTGGCAGCGAAAGAGGCACAATTTATCGCCACGAAGGGGCCCGGCGCTCGTGCGGATGCATTGTGAATACTCTGTGCAAAGAGTTCTTTACCCGTCCCTGTTTCGCCTTCTATCATCACTGTACTTTCTACCCTGGCATATTTTTCTGCGAGATGTTTCGCCGAAATTAATACAGGGCTACTACCTATAATGTCTTTAAATGTCTTGTCTGCAGTATGTGACTCACTGTGTTTTAACCTCATTTTTTGTTCTATTTTCTTTATTTCACTTTGGTTCTGAATGCTGGCGACAGCGCCTACGATATTGTCATGTAACATGACCGGCGAAATATTTATACTCAGGGAGTGACGACCTGTTTCAACTAAAACCCCAGAAACAGATTGACCAGACTGTAAGACGTTTGAAAATGAGTTTCTCAGTATCTGGTGTTTGATCTTCGCTCCGGGTTCCACTGGTTTCAGATAACGTAGTGCAATTTCATTAATGTTGGTTATTTTTAATTCAGCATCAATGCTCAAAAGACCTTCTGATACACAGTTGAGAATTGCACTGATCATTTCATAGCGTTTTTTCAGTTCGAGATTTTTACGTTGTTTATCAGCTTCTATTTTTAATAGATGCAAGGCTTCACTCATGGCATCGTCAATAGAGTCAGGATCCGCTTCGGACATCACATAATACATACCATAAGAAATTGCTATTTTTTGTAAAGAGAGCCCCCCAATGACAACATTGATATTATCTTTACGTAGCTGCTCAAATACTGAACTGATCGACTCAGCTTTATCAAAGGGGTCGATTGTGCAAATTGATGCGCCCTTTAAAAAAGGGAGTGCTTTGCTCAGGGCATTTGCATACGCCTGAGAGGTCGCCAGAAATGCAACGTTATCCGAGTGGATGCGAGCTTTTTGATAAGAATTAAAGCAATCAAGAAAAGTATGCCTGATTTCAATAACAGGGATCTGAACCGATTCGCGTAATAACTCAGCTGTTTTCCCTCTACTGATTAATATCTCGATCCCATTCTCTATCAGCCTGCGGGCAATAATGACGGCTGTAGCCTCTGAAGCCTGTGCCAGAATAATGGGCAAGTCTCGTTGAACAAGTAACGATTCAACAACAACAGTCAGCTGACTGGACGGAGAAATAACTGCAATTTTTGCCATAGCCGGGGGATACCTTACGTTTCATTTTCTTTCACCATACTTTCACGTTAATGAAATGCAATGTTGATGATAATGAATTGTGATCCCTGCGAGATAAGGCACTATCAGTTTTTATATGATTAACAGGCTGATTTTAAATCGTATTATTCTTTGATAATTTTTTTTCAAACCCATTGAGTGAGCTGGCACATATTTTGCTCAGCTATTGCCAACTCATTTAAGCGGAATGTTCTTATGAAATTGGTTTTTATTGGTTTTGGTGAAGCGGCTTTCAATTTTTCGATCGCATTACGTTCTGTTTCTCAAATGGAAATAGGCGCATTTGATTCCTCTTCCGGTGTGGGTGATGTGGGAGTGGCTATTCGCGAGCGGGCGGAAAAAGCAGGCGTGACTCTCCTCGACTCATTAGATCATGTCTGTCAAAAGGCACGCTTTATTGTTTGCCTGACAAGTGCAAGCAGCGCACTGAATATCGCTGAAAAAGTTATTCCTAACCTTCATGAAGGGCAAATTTATACGGATATGAATTCTGCCGCCCCGGCAATTAAACAACAAATTGATCTCATCCCCAGAAGGAATGGCGTGTTGTTTTGTGACGCTGCCGTGATGGGTACCGTGCCCGGAGATGCTCTTCGTGTCCCCATTCTTTTAGCTGGCGAAGGTGCTAAATCGTTCAAGAACACCTTCATATCCGAAGGGATGAACCTGACGGATATAGAAGCTGAAGCGGGGGCAGCCTCAGCAATTAAAATGTTAAAAAGTATCGTAATGAAAGGTATTCCTCAATTATTTCTCGAAGCATTTATTGCTGCAGAGAAATATGGAGTACTGGATACGCTGGTTTCTTCTCTGAGCGATTCTCTGGATGGAAAAAATATAGAACAACTCGCCAAAGTTTTTACTGCCCGAACATTAATACATGCAAAGAGGCGCTGCGCTGAAATTACGGATGTGATTGCTACGCTGGATGCCTTATCCGTGGATGCCAGCATGTCAATCGCAACAAGAAACAAACTTGAAACTCTCAGCCAGACGGACTGGGCCAGAGTGCTGGGCCCCAATGGGGCCGATATGGATTACCGAAGTGCCATTAACTGTTTATCCAATCTTGCGAGAAATAATCATGAATAACTCATACCACGTGTTACCACCACTTATCCCTGAGCATCTGATCGAGCGTCTGTCGGTTCTGAGTCCGGCGTTATTGTGTGACGGAATGCAAAAACTGGGCATTCCAAGAAATGGCTGCATGGATGCAAACCTGGTGCCGGTTGATGAACATAAAACAATGATTGGTACCGCCTGCACGGTCGATACGCAGGACGGTGATAACCTCCCGATTCATGTGGCGATTTATCAGGGCGCGCCAGGTTACGTACTGGTCATTGCCGGTAAAGCAGAAAAAGAGCGGGCCTATCTGGGGGACTTGCTGGCAGGTGCGGCGCAGGCTACCGGGCTTCGCGGGATCATCGTGGATGGATATGTGCGGGATAAGGAGGTGCTGGCTGCACTGGATATTCCGGTATATGCCCGAGGTTTTATGCCCCGTGGCCCGATCAAAGAGAAGGAAGGGAAAATCAACACGCCGGTCTTCTGTGCCGGGGTGAATATCAGTCCCGGTGACCTGATTTTCGGCGATGCTGACGGCGTGGTGGTGGTGCCGGTAAACCATCTGGAAGAGGTGCTGGTTAACGCGGAAACAAAGCTTGTCTATGAGCAACAGCGCCGTGCCACCATAGAGGCATATAAGTATGCCCGTGAGAATAATCAGCCGCTACCGTCCCTGACTCCGGCCTGGGTGACAGAGTTGCTCTCCGCGAAGTAAACATAATCGCCGGGGTTTCATCGCCCCGTTAATTCACATCACATCATAATGGAGGCACCGGAATGGTTACAATTCTGGGCTACCTGCTCGTCGCGACATTTATGGTACTGGTCATAAAACAAAAGCTTTCACCTTTTACGGGTCTGATTGCTGTAACTCTCGGTGTGGGGGCTGCATTGTGCCTGCTGACGGGAGAACCGCTGACCAACCTGCTGGTATGGATGAAGGAAGGGATATTCTACACGCAGCATACCAACGGGAAAATTGCCCTGGGTACGGTGAACCCCACCCTGATGATTTTATTTGCGATACTCTATTTCAGCCTGATGATGAATGTGGGACTCTTCGACCCGCTGTGTGCCTGGCTGATACGCCGGGCCAATGGTGACCCGCTGAAAATCACGCTGGCAACGTTTATAACTGCTGCTGCCGTGACGCTGGACGGTGACGGTACGACCACCATTATCATCATGACCACGGCGTTTGTGCCGCTGTACCGCCAGATGGGGATGAAACTCTCGAATCTGGCAATGCTGATTATTCTCCCCTTCGGGCTGAGTAATTGCCTGCCATGGGGTGGGCCTCTGGCCCGTGCGGCTGCCGTACTGCAACTGGATGTGAACGCTCTCTTTATAACCCTGCTGCCGGTATTAGGTATCTCATTTATCTATGTTGCTGCTGTGGCTTTCATTATGGGGAAAAAGGAGCGGGTACGACTGGGATATGAGCCAGGGAGTAACGGCATTGTTTCACGTGAGGATGTGGACACGATGGTGGCCCGTGTTCACGACCATCATCAGGAGCTGAAACGCCCTCGCCTACTTTGGCTTAATCTCTTGCTGACTGCTGTATTACTGGTGTGCCTGATGTCGGGCCTGGTCAGCGGAGCAATGGCGTTCCTGGTGGGTACGGCGCTGGCGCTAATGCTCAATTACACCGTACCAGAGCAACGTCAGCGTCTTATTGCCAACGGCGGAGATGCCATTGCTGTGGCCTCCATTATCGTGGCTGCCGGCTGTTTTCTCGGGGTCTTTAGAGGAAGCGGGATGGCTGCAGCGGTAGCTCAGCATCTTGCCAGTCTCATTCCGGCATCAATGGGAAGTCACTCGGCCATTCTTCTGGCATTTCTCAGCATTTTTTCCCTCTATGCCCTGCCGCTGGATGCGTACTACTTTGGCGTGCTGCCGGTCATTGCCCCTATCGCGCACAGTTACGGTATAACACCCACTGAAATTGGCATTGCATCGGTGATGGGGCAGGCATTACGCCACGCCAGCCCAACCGTGGCCTGGCTGTATCTGCTGATGGATCGTACAGAAATGAGTTTTTGGGGATATCAGAAAGCATTTTTCAAATGGTCACTGCCAATACAGGCAATTTTTATTGTCGTGGCAATTATAACCGGACAGCTACCAACAGGGCTTTAAAGGGTTGAAGGTAAGCGATGAGATGGTCTTCCCTCTCCTTCACGGCAATACCTATTTCCGCCTTGATGGATACACTTAAATCATAAATAAGTAAGAGGGATACCATGTCTGAAATGACAGTCACCGGCATCGCTAAAACGAACTTTTATCCAGTGCGCCGTAAAACCCTGTCCTTCAGGGCGCGGATATAAGGGGGTTCCGCCGTAGAACCCCGGATTAAACAATTGTTCGGTGGACACCTGAAGCTGCGTGACTACGATGCGCAGGTCGGTGAGGCTATGGCCATGATCCGTGCTTTCAACAAAATGATGCGTGCTGGCATGCCCGAAAGTGTGCGAATTACCTGAGGAAGTGACTGAAAGGGAGGCTTTTTATCTAAAAACGATTTATTCAACAAAGCCCTTATCACCCTAACTGTCGCTCACCGAATGTGTTTTTATCGTAAATCTTCGCGCCAAGATGTACTTATATTCGTGTTCAGTGACTTCTCCCAATGCTTTACCCTCAATATCAAACCGGCTCTGACCGACAGCCATACGTTCCAGATAAGCCGGACTCCGACTAATTGCTTTAACACTGCGCTTCAGCATCTTATTGGATAATGAGATCCCGCGGCGGTCTTCATTCCGGATAAGATCTTGCAGAACGTTAATTTTCATCAGATGGACATTTTCACGATCAAATAGCGCTGGCCAGAAAGGTGTCAGCAATGCATAGGCTTCAGAAACCGGTATTGACCGGGGTGTCCGGGGCTTTTTTGGTTCTGTGGGTTTAGGTCCCGGCTTTGCCTGGGCCCGGTTGCGCTTTACGAGGACAGCAGTATCTTGCGCTGGTTCAGGTACTGGATGTTTGGGCTTACGCTTTAATGTCAGAATGGTTTTATTGACGTCCATATCGCTGATTTCTCTCAAATAGACTAAGAAAAGTATATGTACGCATAGTAGGGGACCGCTTAGAAAAGGGAAAATATTCTAAGTTAAGCCTGTTTTATAACCAAGCATGACAGGCTGCTTTGAGCGAAAAGCGGAAGTTCACTACTCTAACAAAGACATAACGAACATTGAGGTGTTTTCACCAACAGGGAGCAGGTCAGCGGTCGAAGCTTTCAAAATTGAGTTTGAGAAAAGACTTTAAAGAAATTACCCTGGTGCTACGTTCAGCGTTCGCAGAGCAGTCAGTGATGGATGTCGGTGATGGGCGGGACGACACATGATAAAAGGTGATCGATGTGATGCTGCAGGACACGAGGGAAAGCGCGGATGATTGGTTTCAGCCAGATAACTAAGTTCGATAGTACTGATTAAAATCACAGGCTTCATTACCAACCCCTTTAGCTCTATCATTGTCATGCTAAAGATATTGGGTAACGCGCAGTTCAATGTGAGAAATGGGCTCTTATTCACTAAACTATCCTTTTCTCAAGCTATTGTGCAGTTTAATGATAGTGAACGTTGTGTGGCATGCGTGGCACGTTTGCTACCTATCCCGTTACCCCATACACTTATAGGATGAAAGACATGATTGGCTTCGAGGCTATGGCCTTTGCGGGTCCAAACCTAGACAAGGTACAAGGCATTTTCACTGAGGTTTCTCATTCTGTTGAGCGATCTCTGGACGACTTCGACCGCAGCCACCCCAAGTCTCTAACAAAAAAACAAGTTTTAGATGCTATAAAAAAAACAGACGCCATCGTTGATTCAGTTACTCAGCTTTGCAAAGAAGGCAGGTCGATGATCCACGTATTAAAGTTTGGGTCAGCTGAAGAGATCGAAGCTCTCGATTTTAAAGAAAATTCGACTGAAACTTTAGAGGCTATTGCTGAAGAAATTTCTCGTGGCAACAAGAGAATGTTTTATACTTTTTTTAAAGCAGAAACTGAAATCTATTGGGCTCCTCACATGTCCCACCTACGCTATATCAAAACACGGGCTTTGCAGGTCTTCGAAGACTATCAGAAAGTCACGAATGAACTTGCAAGGTTAGTAGGTTTGTACCAGCTCAAAGGCGAACATGATTTCTCCTTTGATATAGAAGCCATTAGAGATTCTGTCAGTTCTGAAAATGTAGAACACCCTGACTGGGTTGCAAGCGGCGATGATTTTGCAGATTGGATCCAGTCAATGAAAAAGGATGCGTAATGGCTGTCAAAGTTAGTTATTCTCAGTCATTTATTGAGTTAATGAAGTCATTATCAACACAAGAATTAAAGACAATTGGTGACTTTATTACTATGTTAAAAGCATCCGGATTCACTAGCCTTCCTGGACGTAATAAACCATCCACGGGAGTTAGCGAAAATCACGCTAGAAGACTGCAACTAATACAATATGCAATAGAGAATAACCTTTGGCATTATCATGTTGGTCATAAAGTTTATGATCAGAAAAAACCTTTTGGCGACTGGACATCAAGCCATGTGGTCCATTATCAAAATGAAAATTGTCAGTCTGCAAGGTTTGTTCATTATGACTCGCATCCTCCAATGAAATTGCCAGCAGCAAATACGCTCAAATAGAAACCCGGCCACCGAGCCCGGTTTTTTGTACCTGTAATCTGGCAAAATTGAATAGACCCTAGTTTCCTAGACTGTTCCGTGCCTCATGAACCAGGCACTTTCATAAACTGCAGGGGCTTGATCCTCACAGGCACTGTGGCGGCGTTTAGCATTATAAAACATCTCGACATAATCGAAGAT
>NZ_JAFMOY010000130.1 GCF_019049625.1 Rahnella ecdela | reverse complement strand
CGTTATTTGCTGCCAGAGTTTCTTCATCCACTGTGCCCATACGTTTGATGGTCAGCGGGCCGGTATCCTCAATTTTGCCATCAGCAGAACTTTTGATGACGCCGCGCGGGCCGAATTCTTTACGGAACGCCGGGTCTTTCGGATAGTCAGGGTTTTCCGGTTCTTCTTCCGCATTCAGATGATAAAGATTACCGAAGAACTCATCAAATCCATGGGCGGTAGGCAAGAATTCGTCGCGATCGCCGAGGTGGTTTTTACCAAACTGACCGGTGGCGTACCCCAGTTGTTTAAGAATATTGGCAATGGTCGGGTCTTCTTTCTGCAACCCTTGCGGTGCGCCAGGCATACCCACTTTACTCATGCCTGTACGGAAAGGCATCTGCCCGGTAATGAACGAAGAACGCCCGGCCGTTGAGCTCTGTTCAGCGTAGTAGGACGTGAACTTCGCACCTTCATTGGCAATACTGTCAATGTTAGGCGTTTTATATCCAAGCATTCCCTGGTTATAGGTACTTAAATTCCAGTAACCAATGTCATCGCCAAAAATCACAACAATATTGGGTTTAGAGCTGTCTTGTTTGGGGGCATTTTCAGGCGATCCCGCAGCAGGCTGGGGAGTCGCTGCCGCAGCAGCACTTGATATCAATGCGAGCATGCTGGCAACCATCGTTCGCCTGAAAGATACTTTGTCAACCATGGTGGTCACTCCGTTCATTAAGGGCAGGAATTAAGTCAAATTGAGTATAGTCAAGTTTTGAGGTTTAACATTACATTTTGAATTAAAAGGTAATAATCACGTTTCAAAATATGAAGTGATCAATTCACCCTGTGAAATATGAACGGACGATCATGCCTTATTTTGGAAACAGGCAATGATTTAACTTGTTTAATTTTAAATTAAACAATTGATTTTAATGATCAAAGGGATCGAGTTTTGGAAACGGTACTGTGAGGGATTCCGATTTCTCCGCCTGATATTGTCATCAACACGGCGGAGTCAGGCTCAAAATTTATAGCTGTAATTCATGCTGAAAAAGTACAGGGAAGGATCCTGATATTCTCCTTTAATGAGTGGTGTTTTGACCCTTGATGACTCCATGGTCAGATATTCAAACGCCACCCCGATGTTACTGGCCGGGGTCAGCTGATATTGTGCTCCGGTGCCGAAACGCCACGCTGCGCCGGAAGGCGTAGTCAGCGAAGTATCATCCTGCGATTTATAAAAACTGCTGTCATAGGCAACACCGGCATTTAACCGCCAGGTATCATTCGGGCGGAACTGTGCCCCTAACGCCGTATGCCAGGTATCCTGCAATTTATTTTCACGTTCCAGCGGATTGTTGCCGGTGTAAATCTGATTACTGCCGTATTCGCTCCAGTTCTGCTAGCCTAAATCGCCCATCACCGACCAGCGTTTATTGATGTCATGCACCACGCTCAGCATGAGCTGGTCGGGTGTATTCACTTGTGCCGCAAGCGGTAAGGTATATTCGGCGTTATTAATCTGAGGGAAACGGGCTTTGGCATCAATGCTGAAATGGTATTGTGTTTTGCTGGCATAATTGAGGCCAATGCGGGTGTTTTCAGTGGCTTTGAATAAAATACCGGTACGGAAATTGAGCGCCCAGTCATGATCGTTTTGTTTTTTATCGTCGCCATCCACCTCACGGGTCAGCGAAAGAAAACCGTAATTAATCCCTAAACCAACACCCCAGGAGAGACGCTCATTGACTTTCCAGGCCAATGCCGGGCTGAGGGTTAAGCCGATAAGCGTGCTTTTCTTGATAAGACGATCAGCCGCCCAGTCGCCAAAATCCAGTCCCAAACCATTGTTCCCATACAGCCCGATCCCGGCGGAAACTGAGTCATTCAGGCGCTGTGCATAAAACATATTGGCACCCGGAAACCAGCCGATGGTATTGCCGGGACTTTTACCTTTCAGCGCGGAATTATCATCGAGAGAATAGGGCGTATGGCCATACAGCGCCTGTATTCCGCCAGTCAGCATGTGATCAGGAAGTTCGGTCATTCCCGCGGGATTGGACATCAGCGTTGAGGCATCCTGCGCACGCGCGGCCTGTCCTGCACCGGCCAGACCGGTATCCTCTGTACCGATTTCATAAAGGTATAAACCCGCTGCCTGCGGGCTGGCAGAAAATAAAATTCCACTTATCAATAATGTAAGTCTTTTCATATCGCGCCTGTGGTGTCTGTTCGTATTCGGCCCCGTGATGTCCTCTAACAAGTAGGTAAGGAATTCATTAATTGCAAATCTCAGATAACAAATAATAAAAAGATATTTCCGTTTGCTAGAAATAATTTCACTTACTGACTAGCCTTTACCGAGGTACCATCCCAATGAAAAAACACGTTTCTTTCTAATTTTGCAGGATATTGAGATGACAAATTCTGGTTGTATTTCTGTTCGTGTTGGAAGAATTCCGGGTTTACTCGTCGCTGTTCTTCTGTTTATTTTTCTTGCCTGTCAGCAGGTATTTGCAGCCACAGTTTTACCTTCCTGGAATGATTCAGCGGCTAAAACCAACATCACCGATTTCGTGCAGAAAGTGACACTGGAAGGCGGCGCCGATTACGTTAAACCGGAAGAACGCATTGCGGTCTTCGACAATGACGGTACTCTGTGGACCGAACAACCCGCCTATGTGCAGCTGGTTTACCTGATGGATCGCATCAGGGTGCTGGCACCTCAGCATCCTGAATGGAAAAACCAGCAGCCGTTCAAAGGCATTCTGGAAAACGACATGAAAGCCGTGGCGGCAACCGGGAATCAGGGGCTGATGGCGATTGAACATGCCGCAGACGCCGGGCTGACCACCGAAGAATTCAAAAAGAACGTCACGACCTGGCTGGAAACTGCCCGGGATCCACGCTTCAAACGGCCTTACACCGAACTGGTTTACCAGCCCATGCTGGAACTGCTGAGTTATCTGCGGGAAAACGGTTTTAAAACGTACATTGTGTCCGGCGGCGGCACCGATTTTATGCGCCCGTGGGCAGAGAAAACTTACGGTATTCCGCCGGAACAGGTGATTGGGTCTACCGATAAAGTGAAATTTGAAATTGATAAAAACGGCCATGCGCAGCTGATCAAACAGGGCGTCATTAATTTTATTGATGACGCTGAAAATAAGCCGGTGGCGATCAACCGTTACATCGGCCGGATGCCCCTGCTGGCCTTTGGCAATTCCGACGGCGACCTGCCGATGCTGCAATACGTTGCTTCCGGCGCAGGCCCGAATCTGGTGTTGTATGTGCATCATGATGACGCGGCCCGCGAATACGCCTACGACCGCCAGTCGAGTTTTGGCCGGCTGGATAAAGGGCTGGATGAAGCTGCGAAAAAAGGCTGGCCGGTGGTCAGTATGAAGACAGATTGGAAAACTATTTTTCCAGACGCTCAGACGAAATAACGCATTCCTGCTACAGGATCATTCTCTGCTCATGATGTGAGCGAAAGGGCGTAAATTAACATGAACAAGTTCAGCGGAACGCAAAAACTTCTGATAGTGGTCTGTCTGTGGTGGATACCCCAGGCTATGGCAGAGACGACTGAGCCGCAGGACACGAGTTCCGATGGCCGCACTTTTCCTATCTGGGGCGATGAGGCGCGCGCGCGCGGCTACTCTATTCCGCTGCCGTTTGGCGTCAATCTCAGCTACATGAATATGCGCCAGAACGTCGATGTCGACAGCATTACTTTCTCCGGCCTGAAGCTGGGCGCGCACCCGATCCCTTCCGACATGTTTAATATTGATGTCGCTAAAACCCGCGAACGCAGCCAGAGCGAAAACCTGCGCCTGGATATGTGGGTGTTTCCCTTTCTGAATGTGTACGGGCTGCTGGGTTACACCAAAGGGTCGTCGGTGTCGACTGTGTCGGTCGATGCGGATCCGTCGCGCTACACCGGCCTGGACCGCATTATCGCCAGCTCGGTGCATAATCTGAACCGCAGCGGCGATTTACAGGATATTGAGTTTAAACTCGACTTTCAGGGCAGAACCATCGGCACCGGCTTCACGCTGGCGGGCGGCTATGGCAACTGGTTTACGCTGGTCGATACCAATTACACCCGCACGGATTTCGACATCCTCGATGGCAGCATTTCAGCTGTGACAGTGTCACCGCGTGTCGGCTATCGTTTCAATATGCCGGGTGTGGCCGGGCCTTCGCCCCTGAGCCTCTGGGTCGGCAGCATGTATCAGGATGTGCAGCAGGAATTTAAAGGTAAGCTTTCTGACCTGCATATGCCCGCCGAACTTCAGCCACTGATTGCCACGGTGAATCAGGACGATGACGGCCGCTTTGACGTCAAACAGCATCTGAATTCGCCGTGGAATATGCTGATCGGCGCACAATATGAAATCACGCAAAACTTCAATGTGCTGTCGGAAATCGGTTTTAACGACCGTAACAGTTTCTTTCTGGCGGGTGAATACCGCTTCTGATGAACAAGTCCGGATTATTGCTGGCGGGATTACTGACCGTGACGGCGGCGCCTGTGAATGCCGACGTTCTGTCGCGTGAGGAGATCGACGGTTTTCTTAATAAACTCGGTGCGGATAACCATTTCGATGCCAGCAAAGGCGTGAACTGGAGTGTACTCCCGGGGCCATTTTACACGCCGGAACTGAAACTGGGGCTCGGCACCGCCGTGGCGGGGGTTTATCGCGTCAGCCCGCAAGATAAGGTCACGCAGAACTCGTCAATTTCATTTACCGGATTTATCAGCAGCAGCGGTGCGCTGGGATTGGGAATGACCAATTACACGTTTTTTCGTGATGATCAGTGGCGGCTGTTTATGGACGGCTCGCTGGCTAAAATCCCCACGGGTTTCTGGGGTATCGGTTACGACGCGGCGCAGGGGGATGAAATGAAATACACCGAGAATTCGCTGCGTCTGCATCCGCAAATCTTCTACCGGCTGGCGGACAATTTTTATGGCGGTGTGGGCTGGGATTTCTCGACACAACATGCCGATGTAGACGATCCGCACCAGAATGATTTATTCACGCAAAACGGTGCCGAAACGCATTCGCTCAGCTCCGGTGGCAGCGTGGCAGTGAACTACGATACCCGCGATGTGATTACCCGCCCGCAGCGCGGTCAGTTTTTCAGCGCCGAATACAGCGTTTTCGATCCGGCGGTCGGCTCCGATACGCATTTCACCGCGTTACAACTGCAGTACAACCACTACCAGCCGCTTAGCGACAGCGAAATACTGGCCTTTGATCTCTGGGGGCGCTTTACCCGTGGCGATGTGCCGTGGGATCAGCTTTCGATGGCCGGAGATGACCGCCGTCTGCGCGGCTATTATCAGGGGCAATACCGCGATAAAGACGTGGTCAGTACCCAGCTGGAATACCGTAAAAAACTTAACTGGCGCCATGGTTATGTCTTGTGGGTGGGGGCAGGCGCGCTGGGTGACAAGCCCGGCGATTTATCCAAACATCCGCTGCTACCGAACGCCGGTGCAGGTTACCGGTTTGAGGTAAAACCTGACATGAATGTTCGCCTGGATCTCGGTTTTGGACGGGAAAGCGCCGGGTTCTATTTTCAGATTGCGGAGGCCTTTTGAGAGTCAAGATGTTGTGGGCCTTATTGCTCGGCGTGGCCTCAATGAGCCATGCACACTATTTATTTGCACACTCCACGCAGGCACAGATCTTGCCCGTGGAGTCTGCATCCCGCGCGGGGCCGGTCGCACAGCATCTGGAAGCGCCTGAATCTCTGCGCCCGTGCTGCGCATTCGGTTATGACCTGCACGTGCGCGCCATTGGTGTGCCGATACCGTTTTATCAGATTGGTAATGTGCTGACAGTTGCGACGCTCGGTAAACATCATTACAACGACAGCCGTTTTGCCGCCGTGAAAAATATCGCCGGACTGAGTGAGGAAAAAAGCGGGCTGATGTACACCCGTCGTGGCGGGTTTATTGATATCGCCCATGTGCGTGATACGGCCGATAACACCTTCTACCTCTTCACGCGAATTTATCCGCGGCTCGGTAGTGACTGGCGTCTATTTTACAGCGAGGAACTGGGGCTGCGGCGCATTCAGCTGCACCGTTTTACGCCGCCGTCTTCTCCGGCAGAACGTTATACGCTGGCCGCCTGGCAGGCGGGGCATCTGGCATTCCAGCTGGCGCAGTGGCATGAAATTGCCCAGTGGTACGGTTTTCAGTCGGTGGCGGGTTTCTCCGAAGAAGTGTCTGCCTTTTCACCGGAAGATTTGTATTCCAACCTGCTCGGCGCACGTCTGGCGATAAACGTCATCCTGCAAGGGAACGCCGGAACGACGGAGAAATATAACGCCGCGATGGATATCGCACTGCGTGACGTGCTGGTCAAACTGGGTGCCGTCAGCGAGGCGGAAACCGGGAAAAAGTTTCATGAAATTGACGGTGACTGGTGGAACAGCAAACGCCGTGTGCCGGACAAGTTCCTGGTGCTGAACCGCAATTATGACCTGAGCGAAACCCGCTATCCGACGCCAGTGCCTTTCGAGCGAACCGCGCCTTATCAGCTCGTTATGCCCGCCAAAATCGCAGGTTATACGCTGTCGCTGCTCGGACAACTGCAAATATATACCGGTAATGATATGCGCGGGCTGAAAACGCCGGTGCATTTCTATGTGCCTTCCCAATTCCCTGCACTGGCAGAAAAGGCGAAATACGCTGACCAGATCCAGTTGCAGAGGCTGAATAAATAGATGCGGCGGAAGGCGGCTATCTCAGAACAAAGTGCGAAGAAAAGTCACTACGGGCTGATCATTCTTCTGGCCGGATTATCGCAGGCCAGCGCCGCCGGGCTGATGGACCCCACCGATAATATGGTAGATATGAGCAATTATCTGCGGGAAAACCGTTACGGCTTTCTGCCGGTGCCGGTGGTGATCACTGAACCGGCTGTCGGTTACGGCGGCGGATTATTCGGCCTGTTTTTGCATGACACCGGCGAGGATAAAAACGCCGATCCGCTTAAACCGCACGTTCCGGCGGCGATGAGTGCGCTGGGCGGCGGCGGTACACAAAATGGCACCTGGTTTGCCGGTGGCGGCCATCGCCATACCTGGAATGATGACAGCATCCGCTATCTGGGCGCAGCCGGTTATGCCGATATCAATCTGGATATTTATTCCGGTGACATCGCAGGATTCAGTAACGGCAGGAGCGTTACTACCACCACGCGTGGCTACGGCGGAATGCAGAAACTTCAGTTTCGCGTTGCAGGATCCCCGGTTTTCCTCGGTGTTTCTCAGTTTTATGCCCATATGAAAATCTCCGCCGATGATAATCCCGTGGTAAACCGCGTCTTTCAGCAGGTGCTCGGGGATTCGAGCACCACTTCCGGTGTGGGGCTGGTGGCGGAATACGATTCTACTGATAACTTCTTTTATCCCCGCAATGGTCTTTCGCTAACCGGCGAATATCAGTTCTACACGCATTTTCTCGGCGGTGATTACCGCTATGACCTGCTCAATATTGATGGACGTTATTTCTACCCGCTGGGTACCGATTTCACGCTGGTGATGGCCGGAAATTATCAGTCGTTGTCGCGCCATGACAAACATCTTCCGCCAATGGCGCGGCCTTATATTAATTTACGCGGGATCTCCCGCTACCGGTATCAGGGCGATTATGTCAGCACGGTACAGACACAACTGGAATGGCAGGTGACACCGCGCTGGATAGTGCAGGCGTTTACCGGTGCGGGGAGCGCAGGGAAGACGGCCGGGAACTTATATCAGCAAACCGAAGTGGCGTGGGGTGGCGGGTTCCGTTATCTGATTGCGCGCCAGTTCGGTCTTTATACCGGTATTGATGTGGCATTCAGCGACAACGAACAGGCGTTATATTTCAATCTGGGGGCCGGGCTTTAATTTAGTCATCTTTCTGCAAATTCTTAACACAAACGCAAAATGATCCACGACAATTACTCATTCCGGATATATTTATCCAAAGCGCACAAAAAACATTTACATTAATAAAGATACAGACCCGACTTGTTTAAGTCCTATTTAGTTCGTTGGCTTCAGAATAATAGTATTAAAAATATCCTTCAGAATAAATTTAAAGGATATTAAATAAAATATTGCTCACCGGAGGCATGACCAGGAATACCGGTGAATCAATAAATTATCTGAGGCCCTGACTGTATTGTGATGCGTATGTTTAACCGAAAGAATCTTTTCTGTCTTATGGCTCTTACCGGGCTGGGAGCGGCTAAAAGTGATGCCAGCGAACTGAGTTTATACTCAGTCAATACGGGGTCTTTTGTTTACCATATGACCGGTAATCTCGGGGACTACAACGAGATTTTTAAGAATAAGTTCTTCTCCGTCGAACGTAAATTCTCTCAGGAGTCGAAGAACAGTCTGCTTGTGGGCACGATGAAAAACAGTTTTAACGATCGCTGCCTGTCGGTGGGCATGAGAAGGGACTTGATGGAACTCAACGCCAAATGGAGGGTGAAAGGGGTCTATGCGTATACCGGAGAATTCTTTGCAAAAGCGTTCAGCGATTGCGGCAATCACGGTTCCTATCATGATTTTAAAAAAGTCACCGGCATAGGTTTTTCGCCTTACATCTACCACGCGCTCCAGTACAACCCGACCACTTTCTTCGGCGTTGAAGCGGGGATCATTGCGCCTGACATTTTTGCAACCAGCATTCAGTGGAGTTTCCGGTAAAGGTCTGAGATAAATAGTTTTTTCAATGTGGCAAACCCTCCTTATATATCGAAAATAGTATTCGGACTTTCTTCAGATATTCTTTTTATTCCCTGCGTCTATACTCAAATTCTGGCTGATGCTGTTCGATTGCCCACTGATGTTTTTTTATTAAGGCGGTGGCTGACGTGCTCAAAAAAATTTCCGGTATTTTAGGCCTGCCGTTATTACTTGCTCTTCCTGCGGGTCAGGCGGATCCATTAAACTTATATTCGATTAACACCGGATCCTTCGTTTATCATCTGACCGGTAATCACGGGCAATATACCGAGAAGTTTGATAATGATTTCTACTCGGTCGAGAGAAAATTCTCTGAAGATTCAAAATATAGCGTGTTAGTCGGGACGATGAAAAACAGCTTTGACGACCGCTGTATTGCTATCGGGATGCGCCGCGACTGGGTGGAGGGTAACACGGGTTGGGTGTTCAAAGGCGTGTATGGCTACACCGGCGAGTTCTTTTTTGATGCCTTCAAACACTGCGGTGACGACGGATCTTATGCGGATTTCAAGAAAGTCACCGGCATCGGCTTCTCGCCGTATATTTATCACGCCATTCAATACAACTTTACTGATTACTTCGGCGTTGAAAGCGGGATTATTATCCCTTCGGTATTTGTTATCAGCGTGCAGTGGAGTTTCAGATAACGCCACTGCACAAAGCGTTTTCGCTTAGCTCAGCAGGCCAAGATGCTCGACCAGAATTGAGGTGCCGATGCCAATCAGCACCACGCCACCGAGGATCTCGGCCCATTTGCCAATCGCTGCGCCGAGAAAACGGCCCAGCAGCATACCGGACGTCGCCATAATGGTGGTAGCCGCGCCAATCGTCAGCGCCATCACCAGAATATTCACCTGAAGGAACGCCAGCCCGACGCCGACGGCCATAGCATCCAGACTGGTGGCGACAGCGGTGGTGACCAGCAGCCAGAAACCGTGGCGGCGCGGTGCTTCTGTCTCTTCTGCGGTATCTTTTTTAAAGGCTTGCACAATCATGCGGATACCGAGGATCAGCAGCAGGGTGAACGCCACCCAGTGATCCCAGCTCATAATAAACTGGCTGGCAGCCAGACCAATACCCCAGCCGATCACCGGCGTAATCGCTTCAATCACACCAAAAATAAGTCCGGTACGTAATGCCTCTTTCAATGGCGGACGGTGCAGTGCTGCGCCTTTTCCGATTGCCGCTGCGAACGCATCCATGGACATGCCGAACGCCAGAATGAGGATAGTATAAAGTTGCATAAACGGACCAGTCATGCCTTCGGGAAGAAAAAAGGCTGTGTATTAAAAGATGCGCGCAGTTTGCCACAGAACTTAAAATAAAAAAACCATAATTTTCAATATGTTATAGTATTGGTTAAGAATGTTAGCACAAGCTATATTTGTTTGAAATGCCCGCGAATTGCTGAAAATGGCAGCGGCAGGAATGAAAAACATCAATCATCATAACGATTTATCGCGAGCCTGTTTTATTCGGTAAATCTCACCGGCACAGGCTCGCACTTGCTCACCGCGCGGCGTAAACAATAAAAGTCACCACGCCAAATATTTCCAGCGATTCTTCATCCTGAAAAGTGATCGGGGAATAGCTCGGATTCATCGGCACCAGTTGCAGCACCGGATGCGTCCGCAATTTCTTCACCGTGAATTCACCGTCCACCGCCGCCACCACAATATCGCCGTCAACCGCTGTCAGGGCACTGTCCACCACCAGCAAATCGCCTTCGTTGACGTTAGCATCGCTCATCGAATGCCCGGAGACGCGGATAAAGTAGGTCGCGCTGGGATGGGCGATCAGCAGCTTGTTGAGATCGATCCGCGATTCCACGTAATCCTGCGCCGGAGATGGGAAGCCGCAAGGCACGCGATCCAGAAATAACGGCAGGGTAATTTTTTGCAGATGTTCTGCGGGGGTATACAAAATCATACTCATTTCTCGTGATACTGGTTTTATATACAGTATTCACACTGACGGGACACGGATCAAGCCCGTCAGCGGCAGAAAAGAGTATCTGGCTGATCGGCGGGAGAATTTATTTTTGTACGCGACAGGCGTGACACCCTGTGCCTTTTGCCCCACGAACGCTTTTACTTTGCATAAAGTAATCGATTACAATGTTGCGAAAAGGTGAACTCAAAAGAGGACAGATGATGAGTGAAAAGATTCGGGTCGGGCTGGCAGGCTACGGTTTTGCCAGCAAAACGTTTCATGCCCCGCTGATTGCGGGAACGTCTGCGATGGAACTGGCGGCGGTATCAAGCAGTGATGCCAGCAAAGTACATGCCGACTGGCCGGGAATGCAGGTGGTGGCGGACCCTCAAAGTTTGTTCGATGACCCGACGCTGGATCTGATTGTGATCCCGACACCTAATGACACGCATTTCCCGCTGGCGCAGGCCGCACTGAATGCCGGAAAACATGTGATCGTCGATAAGCCGTTTACCGTGACACTGTCACAGGCGCAAGAGCTTGAGGCGCTGGCGAAATCCAAAGGGTTACTGCTTTCTGTATTCCATAACCGCCGCTGGGACAGCGATTTCCTGACGCTGAAAAAACTGATTGCCGACGGAACGCTGGGTGAAGTGAGCTATCTGGAATCGCATTTTGACCGCTTCCGCCCGGAGGTGCGTCAGCGCTGGCGCGAGATGAAAGGGGCTGGCAGCGGTATCTGGTACGATCTTGGGCCGCATATTATCGATCAGGCTTTGCAGTTGTTTGGCGCGCCGTCGGCAATTCAGGTCGATATGGCGGAACTGCGTCCCGGCGGCCAGACGACTGATTACTTCCACGCCGTGCTGTCTTATCCACAGCGCCGCGTTGTGCTGCACGGCAGCATGCTGGTGGCGGCAGAATCTGCGCGTTTTCAGGTACACGGCCTGCGCGGAAGTTACGTGAAATATGGTCTGGATCCACAGGAGGATAATCTGAAAGCGGGCGCACGTCCGCCTGCGGAAAACTGGGGTCATGACGCGCGTGATGGCGTACTGACGCTGGCCGAAGGCGACCAGATAACGACATCAGTCTGCCCGACATTACCGGGCAACTATCCGGCTTATTATCATGCCATCGCCGAAGCGATTCAGGGCAAAGGGCAGAATCCGGTGACCGCGGCTGACGCCATTGCGGTGATGGAATTAATCGAACTCGGCCAGCTTTCTGCCGAAAAAGGGCAGACGATCCCTCTCGGATAGTTTTCGCTGCAATCATCTTTACGGGCGGCATCAGTTCGCCCGTTTTACTCTTGCGTTGGTTACCGTCAGTGCCCTGCAACATTCTGAATTCCCTGCCGCAAAAGATAACAGTTTGTTAATGAAATGAAGTAAATGTAGCGACTATACTCTGTGAATGGGGCGACACATGTCGCACCGAGAGATTGTGAAGCCACTCATGAAGCATACAAAAAATAAATCATCGCTGCTGACTGTGACCGTGGCGTGTATTGGTGTCGTCTATGGTGATATCGGTACCAGCCCGCTGTATACCCTGCGTGAATGCCTGACCGGACAAGCAGGCATTGCCGTGACCCAAAGTGCTTTATTCGGCTTTCTGTCGCTGATTTTCTGGCTCCTGATGCTGGTGGTGTCGGTGAAATACATCAGTTTCGTGATGCGCGCCGACAACGACGGTGAGGGCGGTATTCTGACCCTGATGTCGCTGGCGATCCGCAATCTCAATCCGCGGTGGATCCCGGCGATTATGTTTATCGGGCTGGTGGGCGGCAGCTTTTTCTATGGCGACGGGGTGATCACTCCGGCTATTTCGGTACTTTCGGCGATTGAAGGGCTGGAGATTATTGAGCCGTCGCTCGACCGGTTTATCATTCCGTTTTCCATTGCCGTCCTGACGCTGCTGTTTTTCATTCAGAAAAATGGCACCGGCAGCGTGGGCAAAATCTTTGCGCCGGTGATGGTGCTGTGGTTTGTGACCATCGGTGCGCTGGGGATTAACGGGATTATGCGTAATCCCGATGTATTGCAGGCGCTTAATCCTTACTGGGCGCTGCATTTCTTTGTGGAATTCAAAACCGTCTCGTTCTTTGCTCTCGGCATGGTGGTGCTGTCGGTGACCGGTGGCGAAGCGCTGTATGCCGACATGGGGCATTTTGGTAAAAAACCGATCCGCATTGCCTGGTTTGTGCTGGTCGGGCCTTCGCTGGTGATGAATTACTTCGGACAGGGCGCGCTGCTGCTCAGTAAACCCGAAGCCATTGTGAATCCGTTTTTCCTGCTTGCTCCTGACTGGGCGCTGATCCCGCTGCTGATCCTGGCCACGCTGGCGACGGTGATTGCCTCGCAGGCGGTGATTTCCGGCGTGTTCTCCCTGACGCGCCAGGCCGTGCGTATGGGCTATCTGCCGCCGATGCGCATCATCTACACCTCTGACGAAGAATCCGGCCAGATTTACATTCCGGTGGTCAACTGGCTGCTGTATTTCGCAGTGCTGATTGCCATCGTCAGCTTTAAACATTCCAGCAATCTGGCGTCGGCCTACGGGATTGTGGTCACCGGCACAATGGTTATTACTTCGGTACTGATTGGCATTGTGATGGTCAAAAACTGGGGATGGAAAACCTGGGCTGGCGGGCTGATGATGGCGGTATTGCTTTTCATTGACGTGCCGCTGTTTGCTGCCAACCTGACCAAACTGTTCTCCGGCGGCTGGCTGCCGGTAGCCATCGGGGTGACCATTCTGCTGATTATGCTCACATGGAAAACCGAGCGTTCGCGCCTGCTGCGCCGCCTGCGACAGGATCCGGAAGCGCTTGAGGCGCTTATCGCCTCACTGGAAAAAGCGCCGCCGAAACGCGTGCCGGGCACGGCGGTGGTCATGTCTCGCGGGCAATATGAAGTACCGCTGGTGCTGCTGCATAATCTTAAGCACAACAAAATTTTGCACGAGCGTGTGGTGCTGCTGACGGTGGTGACTGAGGACGTGCCGTACGTTCATAACGTGAAAAGGGTGACGATTGAACAGCTCTCACCGGCATTCTGGCGGGTCATTGCCAGTTATGGCTGGCGGGAAACGCCGAACGTGACGGATATTCTCTACCGCTGCGGGCTGGAAGGGCTGAAATGCACGATGAATGAGACGTCGTTCTTTATGTCACGGGATACGTTTACACTGGGCGAACCCCGGCCGTGGTACTTAAAAGCGCGCGGGAAACTGTTTCAGGTTTTGCAGCGCAACTCTTTGCGTGCGCCTGAGCATTATCATATTCCGCCGAACAGGGTGATTGAGCTGGGTGCGGTGGTGAAATTCTGAGGATTATCCCCGCCGGAGGATCTTATATACCGGCGGGGGAAACGGATTACGCTTGCGGCGCGGAAGTCAGGTCAGTGATATCCGGCGTGGTCGAACCCTGCGTCGCTTGTGAGGTTTGCGACGAAGTGGTTGGCGTCAGCTCGGTAACGGCTGGTGTCTGCGTGGCTGGCGCGGCAGTTTGTGTCTGCTGAGTCGCTGCCGGTGTCGCAGGCGTAACGGTTTGCGTCGGCTGGGTCGCAGGTGTTGCAGGCGTTCCGGTCGTTGTCGACGCTGCAGCGGTTGCAGACGTCTGCTGAGTGGCTGCCGGTGCGACAGTTTGCGTCGCCGGAGCCGCTTCCGTTGCTGCGTTGGCCGGTACAGCTGAAGCCTGCGACTGTTCGGCAGTTGCCGGTGCTTCAATGTCTTTCGGCAGCGACGGAACCGGTTCTGCCGGAATCGATTCTGACTTCGGTTTCGGTACTGGCGTTGATGCGCGAACCAGGAACGTCGGTTTGAGATTCGCCACAGAATAGGTCACATGGCTGACGACATCGCGCGATGTCGCCACGTCGACCGGCGCGATGGTGACGCGGCCAATCAGTGAACGGGCATAGCCGCCGACTTTATGTTTACCTTCCGGAAGCTGGACTTCCAGGCTTTCGCCGGTTCCCAGCGCACCGGCATCTTTGTCATCGATGGTGACATACAGTTTAGTGCCATCATCGGTTTTCGTCGGGACGTGCGCTACGGTCAGGCGCGTCGAGCCAAAATCGAAAGCCGGTGCCTGGTCGGCGGTTTTCGTTTTTGCGCATCCTGTCAGGGCTAAAACGGCTGCCACAGCAGCCAGGGTGAAGCGATAACTCATAATGCGACGTCTTCCTTTAAGGGATTTTTGTGATCTGCGTTCCAATATACCCGATCCCACCGAAGAGATGAACGTTCTTACAGGGAACTCGGAGGAGTCTGCTGTCTGCGTTGAGCCGTTTTGGTGACAAAATCCCGGACGATCGCCGCCACTTGCTCCGGCGCTTCGACCGGTAATAAATGTCCAAACCCGGCCAGAAAATGTACATCCGCAGAAGGATAGCTCGCAATGATGTGCGTCTTCACGACGTCAATAGGATCAACACGGTCCAGTTCCCCCGCCACAATCGCTACCGGCACGTTGATCTGTGCGGCGTGGTGGTGAAGATCTTCTGCCATGCCGGTGTCAGTCCATCCGCTGATCGCCTGCGGGCTCATTCGCAGCGCATCGGCGATCAGCTGTTCACGTTGGACAGCTGCAACCGGGGTGCCGGTGAGTACATTTTCCAACGTCCAGATAACGGCTTCACGGCTGATATATGTACTTTTCATTTGCTCGCGTTGTTCCTGCGGAAAATTCATCGGTGACAGCGGTGACGATGCGACCAACACCAGACCTTCCAGTCCCAGCGGACGTTCTGACGCCAGCAACTGCGCCGCTTTACCGCCCATCGAGTGCCCGACCAGAACATAGCGTTTCAGGCCGAGCGCGGCGATCACACCCCGGACATCATCTGCATGATCCTGTGTCCGGTAACCTTTTGCGGGCGCGTCAGATCCTCCCGCGCCGCGGGCATCCAGCGTGATACAGCGGAATGTGTCACGCAGTCGCGCCACCACGTCATCCCAGGTGCGCGAAGACCCGCCCCAGAAATGCTGAAATATCAGCGCCGTTTCACCTTTTTGTGTGTCTTTAACGTTCAGATTGATGCCGTTGATTAACATTTTCATGAGTTATTCTCTTTGAAGTCGCGTCCGGAAGTCAGCCGCTTTATGACTATTTTCTCCTGTGACATTAAAATGTTGAACAGGCTAAATTATCTGTAGTGTATTAACTCAAAGTACACACAAAGTGAGGCGTCATGGATCGTTTTATGAGCTTGTCGGTGTTTGTAAGTGCCGTCGAAGAAGGCAGCATAGCTGCTGCGGGAAGGCGTTTCGGTCTTTCTGCCGTCATGGCGGGTCGGTATCTTTCCACGCTGGAAAAGTCACTTTCGGTCAGGTTGATTGAGCGCACCACGCACAAACTGAACCTGACCGATGCGGGGCAGGCGTATTTCGTTCGCAGCAAACATATTCTCGAGGCGCTGGAACAAGCTAATGAAGAAGCCGCTGATCGGCAAACTACGCCGCGTGGCGCATTGCGCATTGCCGCACCTGTCACGTTTGGCTCAATGTATCTTGGGCCAGTTATCGCGAAATTTATGGCGGATTTTCCTGAAATAGAGGTCGCTTTGCAGTTGCAGGATCGCTTTGTCAGTCTGGTTGAAGAGGGCGTCGATATTGCCGTCAGGATCGGGACGTTGCCGGATTCGGATCAGGTTGCCCGTAAGATAACTGACTATCGCCTGATGGCCTGCGCTTCGCCAGACTATCTGGCAAAAGCGGGAATGCCGGAAAGACCCTCAGACTTGCAAACACATCAGCTGCTCGGTTATATCGGCGCGGTCACGGCGCAGCCCTGGAGTTTTGTCAATGAACAGGGCCAGCCTGTTTCGCTGGACTGCCGCTGCCGTTTTCTGGCGAATAATACCGCCGTGATGCTCGACGTGGCGTTGTGCGGTACGGGTATTGTGTATGGCCCTGATTTCGTTTTCGCCAGAGCGCTGGCGGAGGGAACACTGGTGCCGGTATTGCCAGCTTACACTTGCCCGGCATTGCCTTTACATGCCATTACGCCCACCGCGAAACACGTTAATTTCAAAACGCGTTTGTTTATCGACAGGCTGAAACAGGCGTTTGGAACAGATGTTCCAAATGTCTCGTAAGCGACAACTTTCAGTTGAAGCACTTCGTCAATTTGTGTATTTTTATGCAAATTAATTGCATAAAATAACAATCAAACGGGAGTGACCATGCTTAAGTCGTTAATTTTCACCGGGTGCCTGCTTTCTTCATTAATCACATCTGCTTATGCCGCGCAGACCACGTACGTCGTCGGTTCCGGCGGAACATACCGTCCGTTCGAATATGAAAACAGTCAGAAACAGCTGGAAGGTTTTGATATCGACATCATCAAAGCCATCGCCAAAGCCGAAGATTTTGACATCAAACTGGTTAACACGCCGTGGGAAGGGATTTTTGCGACGCTGAATTCCGGTGACCGTGACATCATTATTTCCGGCATCACCATTACCGATAAACGTAAAGCGATGGTGGCTTTCTCCTCGCCGTATTTCCCGGCAGAACAGTCCATCGTGGTGCCTGAAGATTCCAAAGTGGATTCTGTGGCTGCGCTGAAAGGTCAGAAAGTGGGTGTAGTGAACTCCAGCACCGGCGACATTGTGGTCTCCAATGAACTGGGCAAGAACAGCACCGACATCAAACGTTTTGATAATACCCCGCTGATGTTGCAGGAACTGGCAGAAGACGGTATCGGCGCGGCTGTTGGCGACGTAGGCGTGGTGAAGTACTACATCAAATCCCATCCGGAAAAAGCGCTTAAACTGGTGCCGGACGCGAAATTCGAACGTCAGTATTTCGGTATTGCGGTTGCCAAAGACAACATCGAGCTGCTGGGTAAAATCAATGCCGGTCTGAAGAAGATCGTGGCTGACGGCACCTACGCCAAAATCTACGAAACCTGGTTTGATAAGAACGTTCCAACACTTCCAGCTGAGTAATATTCCCAACCAGAACAACGTTAATCAGGGGCGGTAAAACGCCTCTGAACAAGGACAGGTATGACCGGATTTCGCTGGGAGATAATCTCAGAATATGCGCCTCTGTTTGTACAGGGCGCGCTGATGACCATCAAATGCACCATTATTTGTGTGATTTTAGGCACCACCTGGGGCCTGCTGCTGGGGCTGGGACGGATGGCCCGCGCCGACGACGGCCCGTGGAAACACGTACTGCGTTTTGCCGTGCAATGGCCGGTGCGCATTTACGTCAGTGCTTTTCGTGGTACGCCGCTGTTTGTGCAGATCATGGTGGTTCACTTCGCCCTAGTGCCGCTGTTTATTAATCCGCGCGACGGCATCTTAGTGGCGAACGGCCTGATGTCTTCGGATTTCGCCCGAGCGCTGCGCTCAGATTACGGCGCATTCTTATCCTGCGTGGTGGCGATCACCCTCAACGCCGGAGCGTATGTTTCCGAGATTTTCCGTGCCGGTATTCAGTCTATCGACAACGGGCAGATGGAAGCTTCCCGCGCGCTGGGCATGGGCTGGGGTAAAACGATGCGTAAGGTTATCCTGCCGCAGGCGTTTCGCCGTATTCTGCCGCCGTTGGGTAATAACGCCATCGCGATTGTGAAAGATTCCTCGCTGGCTTCGGCGATTGGCCTGGCGGATCTGGCGTATGCCGCGCGTACCGTTTCCGGCGCTTACGCCACCTACTGGGAACCCTACCTGACCATTTCACTGGTTTACTGGGTTCTGACTTTCCTGCTCTCGCTGCTGGTTCAACACATGGAAAAGAGGTTTGGCAAAAGTGATTCACGTTAAGGATTTACAGAAACAGTTTGGTGAAACCCACGTGTTGCGCGGCATTTCCTGCGACATCGCAGAGAAAGAAGTGGTGTGCATAATCGGTCCTTCCGGCTCGGGTAAAAGCACATTTCTGCGCTGCCTGAATGCGCTGGAAAAGCCCAACGGTGGCGAAGTGGTGGTGAACGGTTTTGCAGTGCACGATCCGAAAACTAACCTGAATGCGCTGCGTTCCGGCGTCGGCATGGTGTTCCAGCGCTTTAATCTGTTCCCGCACATGACCGTGCTGGAAAACCTGATTATGGCGCCGATGTCGCTGAAGGGTTTATCGAAAGCCGAAGCGGTAATGCGTGCCGAAAAGCTGCTGCAAAAAGTCGGGCTGATCGACAAAATCGATGCCTGGCCTTCCAGTTTATCCGGCGGTCAGCAACAGCGCGTGGCGATTGCCCGTGCGCTGGCGATGGAACCTTCGATCATTCTTTTCGACGAACCGACATCGGCGCTGGATCCGGAACTGGTCGGCGAAGTGCTGGCAGTCATGAAGCAGCTGGCGCTCGAAGGTATGACGATGGTGATAGTGACGCACGAAATGGGCTTCGCCCGTGAAGTGGCCGACCGCGTGGTGTTTATCGATCAGGGGGTGATTCAGGAACAGGGGCCACCGGCGCAACTGTTTACTGCACCGGAAAATCCGCGAACCCGCGAATTTTTGAGTAAAGTATTGTGATCCGGCGGGCGCTTTAAACAGCGCCCGTTTTCTTTAATGTGATGAGGTCCGCCATGCAGAATTTCCATTCTTATTGTATTTCAGCCTCCGGCGAAGAAAGGGCAGAAGGCGATATGCAAGCCCGTTTTCCTTACTGGAGCTTCACGAAAACAGTGATCGCTATTTGCGCGCTGAAACTCAGTGAAAACGGGGCTGTGGATTTTGATAGCTGCATTAATGGCGAGGCTTACACGCTGCGACAACTGCTCAATCACACCGCCGGTTTGCCGGATTACGGCGCACTGAAAGAGTATCACGACGCTGTCGCCGCGGGAGAAGATCCCTGGTCGCGAGAAAAATTACTCAATGCCGCGTTAGCCAAAGGCATGTTGTTTGCGCCGGGCGCGGGGTGGGCTTATTCCAATATCGGCTACATGCTGGCCCGCGAACACATTGAAGCGGCATCCGGGCTGAGTTTTGCGCAACTGGTGGCTGATATCGTCACGACACCGCTCGGGCTGACCAGCATCGCGCCTGTCACCACACGCGAGGAGTTCGCACAGCTACACTGTGAAGCCGCCGGAAAATACCCTCCGGGCTGGGTATATCACGGCTGTCTGGCGGGAAATGTGCGCGATGCGGCAAGACTGCTGCACGGATTATTCAGCGGTAAACTCCTGAATGCCGCGTCAATGGCTGAAATGCAGGTCACCATTCCGCTTGGCGGCGCGCTCGAAGGTCGCCCGTGGACAGAATGCGGTTACGCCCTTGGACTGATGAGCGGAGCAATGGGGAACGCCGGGCGCTCCGCAGGTCATTCAGGCGGCGGCCCGTCGTGCGTGAACGCGGTCTATCACTTCCCGGATCTCCCTGAACCCGTGACCGGCGCATGCTTCACTGACGGGCATCACGAAGGCGTGGCCGAAACAGAGCTGGGCAGGTGGGTACAGAACTTCGGCTAAAGGGGCGAAAGGGACTCAGGATGATGACAACAAATACATACCTTATTGCCATCGGCATCCCGAAAATAGGCACCGTAGTAATCCGCATGATAATGCGGACGTAGTCCCGGTGCGCCTTCATCTGTCGCGCCGTTTGCCATCGCGAACTGGTAGATCTGGTCTACGGTATCACGCCGCTCTGCCAGTAATGCCACCATCTGACCGTTACCCGCACTGGCTGTTCCGCCGTCATGAGGCTGGCCGATAACAAACAACGGCCTTGGCGCGCAAGGTGCCATCCACGCCGC
Source organism: Rahnella ecdela (assembly GCF_019049625.1). Lineage (GTDB taxonomy): Bacteria > Pseudomonadota > Gammaproteobacteria > Enterobacterales > Enterobacteriaceae > Rahnella > Rahnella ecdela. Next base: position 341,142 of record NZ_JAFMOY010000130.1, on the reverse strand, counting down.
CCAGGGTTTTTCCGCGTCGCAGAACTTCAGCACATGACCCAGTTCTGCCATCACTGCTGAATAGAAAGTAAAAGCCCGCCTGAAATCATTAACGCCGATACAGATGTGAGAAATCATAGATACCTCCCCTGAAGATGAACTCATTTTAAAGATGCTTATTTCTGTGCATGCTGACTTTTGTCTTTTCATAACCATAGCCTTTTTTCACTTTGTGCTAAATTACCTCCCAATTCTTACCCGCATTCCCGAGGCCCCATGATCATTCCTTCAAACCGTACCACCCGTGAAATGAAAATAAACAATGTCGTGCTGGTGACGAATGCGTTGAAATCACTAGGATCGGCGACAAAGGCGGAACTGGCGGGGGCCACCGGACTGAGTATTGCCACCTGCGGCGCCGTGCTCAATGACCTGAGCCAGCGGCGCGAAGTGCTGGCGCTGGAGCTGGAAGTTTCACGCGGCGGACGACCGGCGCAACGCTATGCGTATAACCCGGATTATTTCTCAGTGCTCAGCATTTACGCGCAGGGCAGTGACGCCGCCGCGCAGATTGTCTGGTCAGTAAACTCAGCCACCGGTGAAAGTCTGGCGCAGGGTGAAATCCGTTTTTTACCGCTGACGCTGGCAACGTTTTATCAGCAAATTGGCAGCCTGATTGCTGATTATCCTGACATCAAAGCGCTGGGCATTGGTCTGCCGGGCGTAGTGGTGAAGGGAACCGTGGCGACCTGTGATATCAGTGCATTTGCCGGTGTCGCGGTGGAGCAGCAACTGCGTGAACGGTTCGGAATTTATGTTCAGGCGGATAACGACATGAACTATACCGCGTGGGGTTTTTATCGCAGCAGTTGTGCGGGCATCACCGCGCCGGTGGCGTATCTCTTTAAGCCGGAGGTGCCTTGTCTGGGCTGTGGCATGGTGATTAATGGTCAGGTATTACAGGGCGCCAGCCAGTTTGCCGGAGAAGTCTCAAATCTGCCGTTTGAAGGGTTGGATAAGCTGCCGGTCGCCGAAGAAATGGCGAAAGTGATTGTCTCGCTGACGGCGATTATCAATCCTGCAACCATAGCGCTTTCCGGTCCAAAGATCAGTGAAGCGCTGCTGCCAGAACTGCCCGCGCTTTGTCAGCGGCACATTCCCGCGCAGCATATGCCGCAGCTGACTTACCGTCCGTCGATGCGCCAGGATTATCTGCAAGGCATCACCGAACTGACGCTCAGCAACTACAATCTGCACATTGCATTTGGTGAATAACGCCGGTTGACTTTGTTTGATGCGCCCTTATACTGCGTACTTATTAAAAGACTTTTAATAACTAACTTCACCTCGCGGGAGAACCTGATGTCACTGTCATCTGAAATAGATCGCACCGGTATTCATTCCGGAAGTCCTGTCCGGCGCGTCGCGACGCGGGCGATCTTTTTTGTTACCGGTATGGCGATGGGACTGTGGGCGGCGCTGGTGCCGTATGCCCAGCTGCGCACGCATTCAGAAGCGGGCGATCTCGGGTTACTGCTGCTGTGTCTCGGTGCCGGTTCGCTGCTGTCGATGCTTGGCTCGGGGCGGATTATCGGCAAGTTTGGTTGCCGCGCGGTGATCGTCGCGGCGGTGATTTTATATTGCCTGATGTTGCCGTTGCTGGCGGTGTTCAGCGACATCTGGCTGCTGGCGCTCAGCCTGTTTATCTTCGGCATGGGTATCGGGCTGGCGGACGTTGCCGTCAATGTGCAGGGCACATTGGTGGAACAGGCGGCGGATAAACCGCTGATGTCCGGGTTTCATTGCCTGTGGAGCGTGGGCGGGATCGCCGGCGCCGGTGGCGGCGCGTTGCTGCTCAGCGCCGGTATCACGCCGCTCGGCAGTACATTTTTTGCCGTCGTGCTGGTCATCGTGCTGACGGCGTATTCGTATCGCGGGATGTTGCCGTTTGGCGCGCATGAAGAGCCGGAAGAAGGGCACACGAAGGCCAGGCCGAATTTCCGTCTGATACTGATGGCGGTGATGGCGATGATTTGCTTTATGGCCGAAGGCGCGGTACTGGACTGGGGCGGTGTTTTCCTGACCAAAGATCGCGATCTGGCGCTGGAACATGCGGGCTGGGGATTTGCGGTCTTTGCGGTGGCGATGTCGCTGATGCGTATGACCGGTGACGCGATCGTCAGCGCGCTGGGTCGCAAACGTATTCTGATTATCGGCGGGATTTTGGGTATTGCCGGTTATCTGATGGTCGTGTTGTTACCGGGCTGGATCCTGCCATTGTGCGGTTTTGCGCTGGTGGGTGTCGGCGCGGCGAATATTGTGCCGGTGCTGATCACGCTGGCCGGTCAGGAAAAAGTGATGCCGGTGAACATGGCGGTGGCGATGGTCGCTACGCTCGGTTATCTCGGCGTGCTGGGTGGCCCGGCGCTGATCGGCTTTATTGCCCATCTTTCCAGTCTGTATGTCGCCTTTTCTGCTGTTGCGGCGGCGTTTCTGGTCATCACGTTTGGCGCATACAAACTGAAGTATTGATTGTTTTCAAAGTCCAATGATTTATAACTGAGTGGCAAATTTGCCAGCTGGCGCGTAAAACCCGCCAGCCATCTTTTACCCTGATTGATTTAGAATCCGACTCTGTAAGGAGCAGTAATGGCCGTAAAACTTATCGCCGTAGACATGGATGGAACGTTTCTCAATCCGCAGCATGAATACAATAAAGTTCGCTTTGGCGAGCAGTATCAGCGACTTTTGCAACGTGGCATTAAATTTGTGGTGGCGAGCGGCAACCAGTATTACCAGCTGAAATCCTTCTTTGATGACCTCGATACCCAGATTGCATACGTCGCAGAAGGCGGCGGATATGTGGTCGATAAGGAACAGGAAATTTATTGCGGTGAACTGACATCGGAACAGGTGACACAGGTTCTGGACTGGATTAGCCGCACGCCGGGCATCAACACCATTGTCTGCGGTCGCAAAGGGGCTTATGTGCTCAGCGGCACCGATGAGGATTTCATCAGCCGTATGCGCCGCTATTATCATCGCCTGACCAAAGTGTCTGAATACGCAGAAATCGACGATACGATTTTCAAATTTGCACTGAGCTACGTGGAAGACGATGTGTATCCGCTGATGAGTGAAATTAACGCGAAACTTGGCGGAATTGTGGCACCGGTGACCAGCGGTCATGGCTCTGTGGATCTGATCATCAGCGGGAATCACAAAGCCTGCGGTCTGCAAAAAATCCAGCAAATCTACGGTATCCGTGATGACGAAGTGCTGGCGTTTGGCGACAGCGGCAACGATCTGGAAATGCTCAGTTACGCCGGTTACGGTTTTGCGATGGAAAATGCGTCGGCACCGGCGAAAGCTGCCGCAAAATACCAGGCGCCATCCAACCGTGATGAGGGCGTGCTGAAAGTGATTGATGATGTGCTGAACGGTCGCGCGCCTTTCGCTTAATCTGGTTAATGTGCATTAAAACAAAAAGGCTGCCGCATAAAACGGCAGCCTTTTTAGTGCGGGACTGAAAACGTTAAGGCACGTAGTCTGGCGGAACGCCGCTGTTACCGGGCTGCGCAGGAGTGTAATCCGGCGGAACCCGTGATTGCGGTGGCTGATCTGAACTGTAACCGTCGCTGGCGTCTACCGGCACTTTATTGCCTTTGGCGTACATACATTGTGTGTAAACCGTATCGTACTGATCCTGCAAATCGCTGCTGCTGGCACCCACATTATTGCTGCCCATCGCGCTGCCTACCAGCAAACCACTGCCTGCGCCAATCAGCGCCCCCGCCCCGGCCTGATGAGAAGCTGCGCCGATCAGTGCCCCGGCTGCCGCGCCGACGACCGTGCCTGCGGCAGCGGTCCCTGCGGCATTATTGCTGGCCGTTTGCGCGCCGCCGTTCACACTGCCATAGGCCGCATTGCGGCATGACATTTCATCGATCTGAAACTGTTGATAATCCTTTCCCGTGCCGGGTAATACCATTACGTCTGGACGTGTCGGGGGAGAAACGCAACCGGATAAGGCCGCGGCTAAGGCGAGTACCGCCACCGGAGTAAATCTGTTCATGACTTCTATCGCCTGTTAACGTGGTCCTGCGACCACTTTCATCCAGCCACGCGGACAGGCCGGGACTTGCGGATAATATCCTGCCGGGTTTTGGCAGTAATACGCATAAGCCGGAGGTTTCTCGACATACGTCTGCGGCTGTGGCGGCGCAGCATACACGACGGCAGGTGGCCCGTAATAGACCGGTGGCGGAATGCCAATCACCACGTTTGGGCCATACCAGCCGCGATAATAGCCGCCATGATAATAACCGTGTCCGTAGCCATGACCGTAGTAGCCGTGACCATAATAACCGTAGGCGAACGACGCAGGGCTGGCCGACATCAGCGCGCCAGCAGCAAGCATCAACAACAACAGCCTTTTCATAACGACCTCGAAGCACATTGACCGGATGTCTGAAGCGATAACAACCCACCACTCCTGAGGATAACGATACGCCGGTTGTGGCTAAAAGGTTGGCGGGAGATTAGGGGGGATTCGACAAGGCTGTGGCAGCAATTGTGACCAAAAAATTCAGCGGCAAACGTTTGTTTACGTTCAGGGTTTCAGGGGAGAGGGATTATTGTTTCACGCCCGGTTTTGTCGCGGCAGCACCGGGCGAAAAAATGAAAAAATTTATCTGTGCGCTGTTATTTTCGGCTTGCCGTAAAGCGTCTGAACGCTTCCAGCGTTTCATCGCTGACGTGGTGTTCGACCCCTTCAGCATCCAGACGCGCTGTTTCCGCGCTGATCCCGAGCGCGATAAAGAATGCTTCAACCACGTTATGGCGTTCGCGATTTTCCGCCGCTAGTTTCTCACCTTCCGGCGTCAGAAAGGTTCCGCGATAAGGCAGCTGGTGTACCAGTCCGGCATTGGCTAGGCGTTTCAGGGTTTTTGCTACTGTCGGCTGGGAAACGCCCAGACGCGCAGCCAGATCCACCTGCCGCGCTTCGCCAAATTCGTGAATGAGATCTGAAATCAGCTCAACGTAATCATCCATTAACTCCCGGCGATGCGCCTCGCGCACCTGTAAGAAACCCTGCGCGTGTTCTTCCACATCCAGTAATGGATTCGTTTTTTTATCTTTCACTGCGCCTGCCTCTTTCATGCTCAACGGTTTTCCACCGCAGCTGCGCTCACCGCAGCAATCCACGCATTGTAAACCAAGTCCACATATCTACCAATTTATGAAAACTTTGCCTTGGCTATGGAGTATAGCCTGTGCTATATCTGAATAATAAACCACCGTTTGATAAATGCATTAACAGGAGAGTTTGTATGGGAAAGGGACAAAATATCTTAAAATTATTCAGTTACTCACCGTTTCGTTTGCGGCTGATGTTGATTGGCATGATCATAGCGCTGATCACAGGCAATGCGCAGGCGGCGGAAAAAGAACATAAGAAATTTAAGGTTGTTACCACATTTACGGTTATCCAGGATATTGCGCAGAATGTTGCCGGTGACGCGGCCACCGTTGAATCCATCACGAAGCCTGGAGCCGAAATCCATGATTATCAACCAACACCACAAGACATTGTCAAAACCCAATCAGCAGACCTGATTTTGTGGAACGGGTTTAATCTTGAGCGCTGGTTCGGTCGTTTTTTCGCCAACATCAAGCATGTTCCGTCGGTCACCGTGACGGACGGCATAACGCCACTGCCAATTCAGGAAGGACCGTATGTAGGAAACCCTAACCCTCATGCCTGGATGTCCCCAAAAAACGCATTGGTATATGTTGAAAATATTCGTGCGGCGCTGGTGAAGTATGATCCGCAAAACGCGGCAGTTTATGATCGGAATGCTAAATCCTACGCCGCAAAAATCAGCCAGTTGGATGCGCCGCTGCGTGAACGTTTGGCAAAAATCCCCGCAGGGCAACGCTGGTTAGTCACCAGCGAAGGTGCATTCAGTTATCTGGCGAAAGATTACGATCTCAGAGAAGCTTACCTGTGGCCGATCAACGCCGAAGAACAAGGCACGCCGCAGCAGGTGAAAAAAATCATCGATCTGGTGCGTCAGCAGCATATTCCGGTGGTGTTTAGTGAAAGCACGATTTCTGACAAACCGGCGAAACAGGTCAGCAAGGAAACCGACGCGAAATATGGCGGCGTGTTGTATGTCGATTCGCTGTCTGCGGCTGACGGCCCGGTTCCTACGTATATCGATCTCCTGAAAGTCACTGTCGGCACCATTGCAGAAGGGTTCGGACAATGAGTAACGCCGCGCTGAATCTTAACGTTGATGATATCTCGGTGACCTATAACAACGGGCACACCGCGATTGAAAATGCCTCGTTTACCCTGCGCGGCGGTTCGATCTGCGCGCTGCTCGGCGTGAACGGCAGCGGGAAATCCACTTTGTTTAAAACTATCATGGGGATCATCCGTCCTACACACGGCAGTGTCACGCTGGATGGTCTGAACGTGGCGAAAGCCCTGAAGCAAAACCTCATTGCTTACGTGCCGCAATCGGAAGAGGTGGACTGGAATTTTCCGGTGCTGGTACGTGACGTGGTGATGATGGGTCGCTATGGCAAAATGTCGTTTTTGCGCATTCCGTCGGCAGAGGACAAAAAACAGGTGGCATCGGCGTTGGCTCGCGTAGGCCTGACTGAACTGGCACAGCGTCAGATTGGTGAGCTTTCCGGCGGACAGAAAAAACGCGTCTTTCTGGCGCGTGCGCTGGCGCAGCAAGGGCGCGTCATGCTGCTCGATGAGCCGTTTACCGGCGTCGATATCAAAACTGAGAACGCGATTATCGAACTCCTGCGCCAGCTGCGCGAGGAAGGGCACCTGATTCTGGTTTCAACCCATAACATTGCCAGCGTGCCGGATTTCTGTGACCGCGTGGTGCTGATCAACCGCACGGTCATTGCGGCCGGTACGCTCAAAACCACGTTTACCTCTCAAAATCTCGAAAACACCTTTGGCGGCGCACTGAGAAATATTGGTTATTTAGTGCCACAGGAACCGGTGAGGCGCGCAGTATGACGGAGCTGCTGCTGGAGCCGTTTCAGTACAACTACATGGTGAAAGCCATCTGGGTGAGTGCCGGAGTTGGCGCGGTGTGCGCATTTTTATCGGCGTATCTGATGCTCAAAGGCTGGTCACTGATGGGTGACGCGCTCTCGCATTCGGTGGTACCGGGCGTCGCTGGCGCTTATGCACTGGGCTTTCCTTATGCTATTGGCGCGTTTGGCACCGGTATTCTGGCGGCCCTTTCCATGACCCTGTTGCGCCATTTCACAAAATTGCGTGAAGATGCGATTATCGGTTTCGTTTTCTCGACCTTCTTCGCGCTCGGGCTGTTGCTGGTTTCCCTCAATCCGACCTCCGTGAACGTGCAGTCGATTCTGTTCGGCAATATTTTAGGTATCGATGACGCCGATATCCTGCAGGTGCAGATTATCGTTGGCGTTTCCCTGTTGGTGCTGTGCGTTATCTGGCGTGACCTGCTGGCGGTATTTTTCGACGAAGCTCATGCGGTTTCGATCGGGCTATCTCCGCTGCGACTCAAAATTATTTTCTTCACGATATTCAGCGCGTGCAGTGTGGCGGCGCTACAGACCGTCGGCGCAATTTTAGTGATTGCGATGGTGATCACGCCGGGCGCGACCGCTTATCTGCTTTCCGACCGTTTCTCCCATGTCCTGATTATTTCGGTGATCATCGGCGCTGTCACCAGCGCGGCGGGCGCCTGGCTGAGCTATTACCTGGATGGCGCAACGGGTGGTGTCATCGTTTGTTTGCAAACCACAGTCTTCTTGCTGGCATTTTTATTCGCGCCAAAACACGGCTGGCTGGCCAGTCATGTGCGTATTAAACGTCGGAGCCGCGCATGATGTCCTGGTTTGATGTACTGATGGAGCCGATGAGCTTCGCCTTTATGCAGCGCGCGCTGCTGACCGCGATGGCGACCAGCATTGTCTGCGCGATATTTTCCTGTTTTCTGGTGCTAAAAGGCTGGTCACTGATGGGCGATGCGATTTCACACGCCGTGCTGCCGGGTGTGGTGCTGGCCTATGTGGCGGGCATTCCGCTGGTGATTGGCGCGTTTGGCTCCGGTCTGTTTTGCGCCGTGGCGACCGGATTTATCAAAGAACATTGCCGGGTAAAAGAGGATTCGGTGATGGGCATTGTGTTCTCGGGCATGTTTGCTGCCGGTTTGGTGCTGTTTTCCCGTGTGAATACCGAGCAGCATCTCAGCCATATTCTGTTCGGTAATATCCTGGGCGTGACAGACAGTGAAATGCTGCAAACGCTGATTATCGCCGTGATAGTGACGCTGGCGATTATCATTAAATTTAAAGACCTGATGCTGTTTTGCTTTGATCCGGTGCAGGCGAAAGTGGTCGGGTTGCCGGTGCGTTTTTATCATTACGCATTGCTGTGTATGCTGGCGCTGACCATTGTGGCGGCATTGCAGGCCGTTGGCGTCGTTCTGGTGGTTGCGATGCTGATAACCCCCGGCATTACGGCTTTTCTGTTGTGTAAAACGCTGCCGAAAATGATCATGGTTGCCGTGACGGCGTCACTTATCGCCGCCATTTCCGGCACCTTCATCAGTTTTTATATTGATGCCGCCACCGGACCGGCGATTGTGCTGATTCAGGCTATGCTTTTCCTGCTGGCATTAGTCATTCACCTTTTACGCAAACCGCTAAAATCCCGGCAGTCGGCACCAAATGCATAGTGTCAGTGCGGCAGGTTTGTCATTCTGCGCATTGCATTCACTTTTCTGAGAGATTCTGATGACCCAACAATTTGCTCCTGTCGAACTGGAAAAAGCATACCGCCTGATTAACCACGGCACGACGGCGCTGGTTTCCGCCCATCACAATGGTACGGACAACGTGATGTCAGCGTCCTGGGTATGCGGGCTGGATTTCAGGCCAGCAAAACTCACCGTGGTGCTGGATAAAATTGCCAGAACACGCGAGCTGATTGAGCAAAGTGGATTTTTTGCCATCCAGGTGCCGACTGTGGCGCAGCTGCAAATGACCTACGATCTTGGTAACCGGACGCTCAGAACCGACCCGGATAAGTTGCAGCACTGTGGCGCAGAACTGTTTCGCATGGAAGGCCACGGTGATTTGCCATTCGTCGCGGGGTGTAGTGCATGGCTGGCCTGTAAACTGATCCCTGAGCCGCATAACCAGCAGGCACATGATCTGTTTATTGGCGAAATCGTCGGCGCCTGGGCGGATACCCGCGTTTTCAACGACGGCCACTGGCATTTCGAAGACGCGGATCCTTCACTGCGCAGCCTGCATTACATCGCTGGCGGTCAGTTCTACGCCACCGGCGAACCCCTGAACGCCAATACTGATTTGAAGTAATTGCTCCCGCCAGCTGCGTTTTACCGACGCCGCTGGCTACCTATCGCATAAAGGCCTACCATCGACCGGCAACAAACGGGTTTACTGAAGTTTAATGAAGTAAGAGTTAAGGATTGTTATGAGCGAAGTAGCAAGTTCCATCAGTGTTGGCGATAGCTTTACTGTCAAGAACGGCTCAACCCACGAAGTGACTGGCTTTGTGAAGAAAGGAGAAAGAATTTACCCGATGATCAAAACAGATCACGGTGATTCAAGCTTCACCTTCATCAAAGACATAGTTTCGGTGAATAAAGCTTAAACGTTAACGACCTTCTCTGTGATCGCGGCCTGTTTGTATTACGTTAAGAGCAGGCTGCGTGATGTGCCTGCCTTACAAATCCTCTCCTCCTTCCTCTGTCTTTGCCATACTGACCTTCATTTCACCTTTGCCCCCGCGCGGTGCTGGCGTTTTATCAGAAAATCCTGTGATCCGTCTCTTTGCATCCCAGTTTCCGTTGCCTTAGTATGAAGCGAAATAGGGAAGGGGAAAAATGAAAAAGACGCTGACTATCAAGGATATCGCTGAACTGGCGAACGTGTCGATCACGACGGTTTCCAGAGTGCTGAATAAGAACAACTGGGTGTCTGACAAAACTCGCAGCCGGGTGGAGAAGGTCATTCAGGAGAATAATTTCAGCCCGAATTTGCTGGCGCGCGGCATGATTTCCAAGAAAACCCGGACGCTTGCGATCATTGTTTCTGATATCAGCAATCCTTATTTCGTCATGCTGGTCACGCAGATTGAGCACGAAAGTTTGCAGGCGGGTTATAAGGTCACGCTTTATGATACGCAATCGGCAAATAAGTCGTCATCCAGCACAGACATCATTTCTGAAGAAAACATATTCACTTCCATTACTGACAGCCAGATCGACGGCGTTATTATTCTTGGTGGCAATATCGATTATAACGTCGTGCCCGATCCTTACCGGCAGGCGCTATCGCATTTATGTGCCACGGTGCCGGTGGTCGTTGTCGGGCGTGAACTGGCAGGGATCGACTATTCCTGTATCGAACGGGATCAGACCGGTTCCGTGGAGCTGGTAACCCGCTATCTGATTGCACAGAATTATCAGCGGATTGGTTTCATCGGTGGGTCTAAAAATGTGTATATCACTCGTCAGCGCGTGGCCGCATTTCGCCAGACGCTGACGAGTGAAAATTTACCCGTGACTGACGAATTTGTTGTCCAAAATAATTTCTATTCTGAACATGGATATCAGGCTATAGAACAGTTGCTGGCTCTGAATAAACCGCTGCCGCAGGCACTGGTCTGTATTAATGATCATGTGGCTAAAGGTGTGATCCGCGCGCTGAAGGATAATAATCTCAACGTCCCGCAGGATATCGCGGTGGCAAGTTGTGAATATTTCCCCGGCAGCGAATATTATATCCCCCGTATTACCACGGTTGATCACCAGAATAAACTTATTGGCAGGGAAGTGATGTGCAGACTGATGTTATTGCTGGAAGATAATGAGCAAAAAATACCGCCAGTGAAAATCCCCCTCCAGTTCATTGCCGGTGAATCAGCGTAGCAATTTCCTCCATAGTGTATTTATTAGTCAGGGCGTAATACTTCACCGTATTACGCCCTTTGTCTTTTTAGCGTCGTTATCTGCTGCAAAACGATATTTTTTGATCCCGCCCACAATTGCTGACAAGTCCGTTGACAACGCACGGGGTGCTCCTCTAGGTTAAAACCTGAAAACGTTTTCAGGTTTTAACCACGGGAGAACCAGATGAAACCAACCATGATGACTTACATTCAGGAAGAACAGGCAACGCTTGCAGGGATTGTTTCGCATTATCCTAATGATTTACCAGTGATTAACGACCCGGCGAACTGGCTGGTGATGGCGACAGGATCCAGCATTAACGCCATTATGAGCGCCAAATTTTATGTTGAGAAACTGACCGGCGTACGGATAAGCGTCGTGGAACCTTTCCATTTTCAGCACTACGAAAAGTTCGATGAATCGGTGCGTATCGTCATCGGCGTTTCGCAAAGCGGGGAGAGTACTTCCACGCTGAATGCCATTAAACATATCCGCGAAAGTTATCCGGTGATGACCTACGGCATGACCGGAAATTTAAACAGTGAATTAGCCACCACCGTTGATCATGTTATTGATCTCGAAATCGGTGAGGAGAAAGTGGGGTATGTCACCAAAGGGTATATCGCCACTATTTTTAAATTCATGCTGCTGGGTGTTTATACCGCCAGAATTAACGGGCTCATCAGTTCAGAACAGGAAAGGGCGGAGCTGGATAAATTAACCGCTGCCGTGAGTTGTATTCCTGAGGTTATTTCTGCCACAGAAACTTTCTTTAAAGAATGGCAGGAAGAACTGACCGGTTCGCCGCGATTTACCGCCATTGGTTATGGCCCCTCAATCGGGGTGATTAAAGAAATGGAAACCAAGTTTGCGGAAACAATCCGCGTGCCGTCACAGGGCGTGGAATTAGAAGCGTTTATGCACGGCCCGTATTTCGAGGTGAATGCCAGCCATCGGATGTTCTTTATCGACACGCCCGGCATTGCCCGCGAAAGATTGATGCTGCTGAAATCCTATGAGCAAAAATACACCGATTATGTCTACACGCTGAAACTCGGCCAGAGCGATGACCCGCGCACGCTGGCCATTAACGCGCCGGTGGATGAATTTATCGCGCCGCTGCTGATGGTGATCCCGTTCCAGATCCTCGCTCATCATATTGCGCAAGCGAAAGGCAATAACCTGCCACAACGCATTTTTACCGACTTTGGCGTCGCCGTAAAAAGTAAAACAAAACCGGGCGACTTCGTCTGAGTTCAACACCTGCGTCCTAACCTTGAAACTGAGGAATCACCATGGCTACATTCAGTCAGCTTGCCCCGCAGATTATTGAAAACGTGGGGGGATCCGAAAATATACAACACCTGACACATTGCGCAACCCGGTTACGTTTTACGCTCAAAGACGCCGGCAAAGTGAAAAAAGACGCGCTGTACAAGCTGCCTGAAGTCGTGAAGCTGGTCGAGAATCCCGGCCAGTTTCAGATTGTAATTGGCCCGAAAGTGGAGCAGGTCTTTGCGGCGATCCAGGCCTCTCTTGGCGGGCAGTCTGCCGCAGAACCGGGTGCGGTGACTCAGGGGTCTTTGATCAATCGTTTACTGGCGACGCTGTCGGCCATTTTCACGCCGTACATCGGCGTGCTGGCCGGTGTCGGGGTGGTCAAAGGGATTGTGGTGCTGCTGCAAACCCTGAATCTGGTGGATCCCCATTCTTACGTTTTTACTGTGTTCAACGCACTTGCCAGCGGCGTGTTTGTCATGCTGCCGTTGTTCATCGCTGTGACGGCCGCCGAGCGTTTCAGGGCGAACAAATTCACCGCGCTGGCGCTGACTGCGGCAATGATATTTCCGCTGACCGACCCCGGTATTCCCGGCGCATTTCACTTTATGGGACTGGCGCTGAACGTTAAAATTTATGGCGGCGCGGTGATCCCGGCGGTCTTCGCGGTACTGTTCCTGAGTTATGTCGAACGCTGGCTGAAAAAGGTCATTCCTGAAATTGCCGCGCTGGTCTTTGTGCCGTGTCTGTCGTTGATTATCTGCGGCTTTGTGGTCTTTACCGTCATCGGGCCGGTGGCTGATTATGTCGGTGTGGGGATCGCCAGCGGCTATGCCTGGCTGTACAACCTGAGTCCGGTGATTTCCGGGGCCTTACTGGCGGGGATCGGGCAGATATTCGTGGTGTTCGGCGTTCACTGGGGCATTATTCCGCTGGCGCTGATCAACATTCAGGTCAACGGTTACGACACGATTATGGCGATGTTTATGTCCGCCGTGATGGGGCAGTTTGGTGCGGCGTTCGGGGCGATTTTCATTGCCCGCAATATCCGTGATAAGCAGATTGCGATTTCGGCTTCCGTCTCTGCTTTCTTTGGGATTACCGAGCCCGCGCTTTACGGCGTGAATCTGAAATACAAAATGCTGTTTGTGTTCGGCAGCGTAGGCGCGGCACTGGGTGGCGCGATAACCGGTCTGCTGGGCGTGAAAACTTACAGTTTCCTGCCGGTCCTGAACGTGTTTGAGCTGGGATTATTCAGCGGCCCGGATTCGAAAATGATTTATGAAGTGCTGGCGATTGCGGTGGCGTTTACCGTTCCGGCGATTCTGACCATTGTCTATGGTAAAACGCGGGTGCTGGTGCCCTCTGCCGGGCCGGGATTAAGCGGGGATCTGAGCCGTTAATGTGAAACGAACGTGAAAAAAATCCCCTGGCTGGCAGGGGATTTTTTTAATATGTTTCGGGTTCTCAGCGCCCCAGACGGGCAATGTCCGCCGTTTCAAGTATCGCTTTCGGATACCCCTGACGCACAGCATTGAGCATGGCGTTGCCGATAATTTGAGTACTCAGCACTGAATCAGGGAACCCCTTACGCAGCAACGGCAACAGCGGAGCCATCACGGTGTACAGTATCCGGTAACTGCGGGTTTTGGATTGCGCTCCGTGTAATGGCTGAATGACGCCTGGACGGAAAAGGAAAACGTTGGCGAAACCGAGTTTCAGCAGGGCATTTTCGGTCCGGCCTTTCACCCGCGCCCACATGCTTTTCCCTTGTTCAGAACTGTCGGTGCCTGCACCGGAAACATAGATAAAAGTCATCGCCGGATTCTTTTTCACTAACGCTGACGCGATATCCAGCGTCAGGTCATACGTCAGTCTGGAATATTGGGCTTCCGTCATTCCCGCTGAGGAGACGCCGAGGCAAAAGAAACAGGCATCGGCGTTATCAGGCAGCGTGGCAATGCGCTCTTCTGCCATCAGATCCGGCCAGATTTGCTGATGAAGTCGCGGGTTTTCCAGCGCCAGCGGCGACCGCCCGACCACGGTCACACTTTCCACATCCGGAGCTGCCAGAGACTCGCGCAGCACACCTTGTCCGACCATACCGCTGGCCCCAAATATCAACACGTTCATCTATCACCTCTGGTTTCAGTCATTCAGCGTTGCTGTCATTTACCGATATGGTGGTGCCGAAGAACAGAAGCAAGGCGGCCTTTAACGATATACCGGCAGTAAATTCACGCTCGACAAAATATGTACCACTGCATTGAGCACGCCGAACAGCAGCACCAGTACGATCATTTTATTGCCGCCCCACACGCGGTACAGCGGGCTGCCAAAACGCTGACGCGATGCACGCGCCATCAGCGCCGGAACAATCACCGCCCAGACGGTCGCTGCAAGACCGGCAAAACCAATCGCATAAATGAAACCGTCGGGATAAATCACTCCACCGATAATCGGCGGAACAAAGGTGACCAGCGCCGTTTTGAAGCGACCAGTGCGGCTGTCGCTGAATGTAAACAAGTCGGCCAGATAATCAAACAGGCCCAGCGTTACCCCTAAGAATGAACAGGCAACCGCAAAGTTGGAGAAAATAGTCAGCAGCAAATCCAGACCGGCACTGTTGAGGATCTGACTCAGCGACTGCACCAGCACGTCAATGTTGCCGCCACGCTCGGCGATACCGATAAATTCCGGACGCGGAATGTTGCCCATCGTCCCCAGCATCCAGATGATATACAACCCGAGCGCCATCAGCGTACCCAGCAGCAGACATTTTTTGATGATCTGCGGATTTTTGCCGTAGTACTTCATCAGGCTCGGCACATTGCCGTGATAGCCAAATGACGCCAGACAGAAGGGCAGCGTCGCCAGCACATAAGGCATATAGCTCGGGTTGATCTCGACGCTGTTAAGCAGATTCACCGGTTTCACATGCCACAGCAGGCTGCCGAATGTCAGGAAAAAGGCGATGATTTTTGCGCCGAGCACGATAGCGGTCATACGGCTCACTGCCCGGGTGCTCAGCCAGACGATAAAGGCCACGACCAGTGCGGTCAGCAGACCGCCAAGGCGGGGAGAAAAATTCACCGACATTTCGCGCAAGGTATGCTGGATAACCGAACCGCTGGCGGAGATATAAGCGTAAGTCAGAATATATAAAACAAACGCAATAGTGATGCCATTCAGCCGGTTCCAGTGCTTACCCAGCAGATCGCCGGTCACCGTATTGAAACTCGATCCCACCGGATAGTTAAGGTTTGCTTCAAGGATCATCAGGCCGGAATGCAGCATGCAAAACCAGGTGAAAATCAGTGCGGCCACTGACCAGAAAAACCAGGCGCCGGACATCACCACCGGCAGGGAAAACATCCCCGCGCCGATGATCGTTCCACCAATAATCATTGCGCCGCCCAGTACTGAACGTTGCGGGGCGGTTACGGAAAGCGTCGCCATAGTGCGTATCCTCGCGTGGCTTTTATCAGAATTCGTCGAAAGAATGGCTGAAAAAGAAATGAGTTGAATATTGATCATGAATCGCTGTTTTGTGCTGCGATTTTGGTCTTAAGCGCGGCAATATAGTGAAAATGAAGCGTCTTGTACACTGCTGAACTAGTTTTCTGATACAAAATCGCAGATTCAGAAGCTGAGCAGGGCATTCAGGAAGTGACACAGGGAAATAACGCTGGAAATGTGTACAAAATATTATCATTGTGCAATTTCCAGGTTAATCGGAGGGCTGATATCCATGGCGCAGATCACAGATTTCATTACGTTTTCTTATCGTTAAAGAATAAAAAACCCTGTTCGAAAATACAGGGTTGACACACAATATATAGCGAGTAGATTAGAACTCAGCACCAGAGAGAAGTGAAAAGAAATTTTTATTTCGCGGTGCATTTAGCAAGTTGATAAACTTGTCAATAATGAGATGCGATAAAGGCCACGAAGTATTTTAGTATGGGTGATTCAACACCGGGCGTTATTTGAAAGTCCGTGAGATGACGCTTTAAGGCCACGCAGTAAAGCTGTGCAATCGCATGATGTGGACGAAAGCGCGATGATGTAACGCCTTGTTAGTTAGAGTAATGTTCGCGATTTGGGTACGTAAGTATGAAATCGAGAATGTCGCGACGAGAGTAAGGCCACGCATCAAAGAGTATATATCGCGAGGGTGATGTACTCATTTATCCCGATGCAAATCAGGAGGGTAAATGAAATGAACAGGATACTGATGTTATTCCACAAAATTATAGGAGGATAGCGTTACCAGGCAGTAAAAATATATCCTGTGAAAATATGTACATCTTTAGTAGTTGCATTACCTAAGCAGTACACGTAATTAAGTTGATGAATGTTAAATATTAATTTGATAGTACCTTAAAAGCCCCGGTTTAACGACTGGGGCTTTTTCATTAGTACGATCAGATTGTTATTATTTCCCGCTGATAGTGCCTTCCAGTACCGCCTGTGCACCCAGACACACCAGAAAACACACCAGAGTCGTGTCTTTGACCGCCGTAGCCGCAGTTAACCTGCTGTCTTCATCACTCACCGCGTCGCCTTTTGACAGCGTAACATCCCCGATTTTGATTTCGCCGTCCATCACATACAGCCACTGAGCAAATCCCGCATGTGAAGGAATTTCGGTGGTGGTATTTTCATCCATGCGGATGTCATAAACATACACCGCCTGGCGAATTTCCAGCGGGGACTCAATGCCTTCCGGCGCAGCAAGCAGCGTCCACTCATTACTTTTTATGCCGTCAGGTCTTGCCATAAACTGCACGCGACCCTCCAGATTTGCCGTGCGCGGGCGGATAAATATCTGCAACATTTCTGCCGATACCAGCGGCGTCGATTCCTCATGCCAGAAGCTTTCACCGGCATTCATCATCATCAGTTGCTTCGGAGAAAGAGGAACACGGTTCCCGACTGAATCTTCATGCACCATCGAACCGCGCCACATATAGCTGAGGATTTCGTCGTTGTTATGCTCATGCATTTTCACCAGCGTGCCTTGCTCAAGCGTGGCGTGATCGATAACGCTGAGAGGTCCAAAGGCGTCATCGTTTTTCTCCGGCTGGATTTGTCCCGGTCGCATACGACGGATACGAAACGGCCCATATTCAAAGGTAGTTTTGGGTTCAGCACGTAAAACGTTAAACATAGTCTCTCCGGCGGCAGGCATGAACGCAGGGTTCAGATGAAAATCGAATACTATTTTTTAACATACTATGTTCATTAAAGCGCACCGGCAGCGAATAAACTTTCTGTTTGATCAGAAACAAGGCCCCGTCCCTGAGGCCTTTGAATGGGAAATCAGCGTTTAATCCAGACTTAACAACGCACTTAACCGGGCAATTTGCGTTTGCCACTCACGTTGCAGTTCAGGTTTCTGATGCTTTGGTTTGCGCGCCACATCCTCTGCCAGGCGGTGTTCCAGTTCCACCAGTTCCGCCAGCAGTTGCTCTTCTTCTGAGACTTCTGTGACCGCAACGTCGGACTGAATTTGTGGCGAGAGGGGTTCAGCAGGGGGAGGAGAACCCGCCAGCACCGCATAAACCGGAGCGAGGGTATGCCATTCTTCTAACCGACAATCATCCACCAGCCAGAACCGGTTACAGCTTTGTTCGATGAGCGTCCGGTCGTGCGAAACTAAGAGCACCGCGCCACTGAAGGTTTTCAGCGTTTCCGCCAGCTCCTCTTTGCCTTCCAGATCCAGATGGTTGGTCGGTTCATCTAGCAGCAGTAACGAGTAATTCGCCAGCGTCAGCCCGATAAACAACAGCCGGGAACGTTCTCCGCCGCTGAGCGTACTCACTTTTTGCTGATGACGGATAAACGGGAATCCTGCGCCAATCAGTGCCATTTTCCGCTGCTCTTCCGTCAGCGGCGCAAAGTTCGACAGCGCGTCACCCAGAGAATCATCATCCTGTAACTGATGCTGATTCTGATCGTAATAACCCACACGCACGCGTGGATGGAAAGTCACACCGGTCGGGAGTGACTCCGTCTGGCTGAAGGCGTTCCACAACGTCTGCAACAGGGAAGATTTTCCGCAACCGTTGCGCCCGACCAGCGCGATACGGTCACCGCTTTTGATGCGCATATCATCCAGCGTGA
Source organism: Rahnella ecdela (assembly GCF_019049625.1). Taxonomy (GTDB): domain Bacteria; phylum Pseudomonadota; class Gammaproteobacteria; order Enterobacterales; family Enterobacteriaceae; genus Rahnella; species Rahnella ecdela. The sequence continues at coordinate 322,759 of NZ_JAFMOY010000130.1, read as the reverse complement.
ACAGAACCGGGGCATCAGGCGCCGGGCGAACCTGCAAACCTGAAAGCGCCAGAACCCGGTCAGCCGCCAGCGCTTCGCCTTTCAGCTGAAGTTTCCACTGGTTACCGGCGGTGACTTCGGTCTGATCATCCTTCAGCCGGTCGACCTGCTTTTCCATTTGCTTGGCCTTGCGCGCCAGCCCTTCGTTATCGTAAACGCTGCCCCACAGCGCCAGACGTTTGGCGCTTTTGGTGACGCGGTCGATCTCCTTTTGTTCCGTTTTTCTGCGCAGGGCGTCGGAGGTGTCTTTTTCCTCCAGCGCGTGACGTGCCTGCGTGCATGGCAGGCGAATAAATTGCAGGGTTTTGTCGCGCAGGATCCACGTGCTGTTGGTCACATTGTCGAGCAGGCTGCGGTCGTGAGAAACCAGCACGAAACTGCCGTTCCAGTTTTTCAGAAACTGTTCCAGCCATAACAGCGTCGGTAAATCCAGATGGTTGCTGGGCTCATCGAGCAGCAGTAAATCGGGCTGGCGGATCAGCGCGCGGGCCAGCAGCAGGCGGGTGTGTTGCCCGCCGCTCAGCGTGCCGGCCGTCAGTTGCCAGGCGGATTCATCGAACCCCAGCGTGGAAAGGAGCACCTGCGCCTGCCACAGTTCTGGCTGATGAAGACCCGGCGGCAGATGATTCAGAACAGATTCCAGCAGGGTGTGATGGTTCAGTGCTTCAGGCAGATGTTGTTCGACGCGGGCCATCAGGCACTGGTTCGCCAGCGTAACGCTGCCGGATGTTGCCGCCAGTTCGCCGCTGAGGATTTTCAGCAGGGTACTTTTGCCGCAGCCGTTGTGGCCGATAAGGCCGATGCGGTCGCCTTTTTTCAGGCCGAAGGAAATCTCAGCCAGCAAAGGGCCGAAGGAATTATCGAAAGATACAGATTGTGCAGACAGTAAAGTCATGATGCTTACTCAGGTTTTCGGGCAAAAAAATGCCTCTCGTCAATAACGCCGACGATAACCGGTAAGCCGGAGGGAAGAACTCAGGTTGTCAGTTAGCTTCGCTCAGACAGGTTATCGCGGCACGGAGCCGGAAACGCCTGAGCAACGACGATCGCCAAAGACAGGTGAATATAAAAACCATTCACGGGTCAGCATGGGGATCCTCCTTATGTATAACGTTGGTGAATGAATGAGCTGATTATATTGGGGAATTCTGAATTGTTCCAGTTTCAAAATTCCCTGTACTGCCTTTACGCTTCCACGACTTCATTTTCCAGTTTCTGTCGTTTACGCAGACCGGGGAACCAGGTCATCCATAAGCCGACGACAACCAGCGTTCCGATGCCACCAATGGCTGCCGCGGGGACTGCGCCGACCCAGGCCGCCAGCAGGCCGGATTCAAATTCGCCGAGCTGGTTCGAGGTGTTGATGAAGATGGAGTTAACCGCGCTGACGCGTCCGCGCATATCGTCCGGCGTGTCGAGCTGCACCAGCGCGCCGCGAATGACCATGCTGATCATATCGAATCCGCCGAGTGCAAACAGGGCCAGCATCGATAACCACAGCGAGGTGGAAAATGCGAAGACCAGCGTGGCTGCGCCGAAACCGGCCACAGCGGCAAACATGGTCATCCCGACGTTACGTGTCAGCGCACGGTGACTCAGCCAGAAACCGACAATTAATCCGCCGACCGCCGGTGCACCGCGTAATAAACCCAATCCCCAAGAGCCGGTATGCAAAATGTCGTGGGCAAAAATGGGCAGCAGGGCGGTTGCACCGCCGAGCAGAACCGCAAACAAGTCGAGAGAAATTACGCCCAGCACATCCGGACGGGCGCGGATAAAGCTGATCCCGGCGAACAGAGTTTTAAACGTCGCGGGAACCCGGGGTGGCGGTGCCTGTTCGTAACGTAAACGGCTGACCATCACAATCGACAGCAAATAGAGGCAGGCGCACACCGAGTAAGCGACACCCGCTCCCGCGACATACAAAAAACCGCCGAGCGCGGGGCCAACCATAGACGCCGCCTGGCCTGAAACACTGTTGGCGGCCATCGCCCGTGCCAGTAAATGCGGCGGCACCAGCGCCGGAAGCATCGATTGCAGCGACGGCGCTTCCATTGCCTTGGCGGTCGAAATGATAAAGATCAGGCCGAGGATAATAACTTCGTTAACGTGATGCGTCAGCGACAAATAAGCCAGCGCGGCAATCGCTACCCATTCGGCGATTTGTCCGATCAGTACCACACGACGGCGGTCAAACTGATCTGCCACGTGGCCGGCGACCAGCGCCAGTGCGACAGAGGGGAAAAATTGCACCAGCCCGATCAGCCCCAGATCAAACGCCCTTCCGGTAATCGAGTAGATTTGCCAGCTCACCACAATGGAAAGCATCTGGAAACCAAAGCTGGACGCCGCACGGGCTATCCAGAACGCCACAAACGAGCGGTGCTGCAACAGCGAATCCGGATTAACGGAAGAAGATGACATGACAAATCCCTGAAAAATGAAAGCTGCCGTGTCTGCTGGTCGTATGCGACAAGTTAGCCCGGCAATTATTGTGGATACAAATAATTAACAAACAATCTGACGGGCCGTTTTACCATAAAAAATTCAACAAATCTTCATATCACATTGTGAAGAAAGTGTGCAGTTCGCGGGCAAGCGCCTGCGGTTGCTCCTCGGGAATAAAATGACCGCTGTTGGCGATAATAATTCCGGTCACGTTTTCGGCGAAAGCACGCAGTGGCACGGCCATATCCGGGATAGACCCCTGATCGGCACTCACTGCCAGCAACGGCACCTGTAATTTTCCCTGACTGTTCAGCTCACGGTTTTGCTCAGCGGAAACCATGACGGAACGGTAGTACGCCAGCCCGGCACGCAGCCCGCCGCTTTTGAGGAATACGCGTAAATACTCGCTGATATCCTCATCGGTAAAAGCATCCGGCGCTGCGGTTTTTCTGCGCAAAAACCAGTCCAGATAAATGCGTTCGTTGCCGGAAATCAGCGCTTCGGGCAGATCAGGCAGAGTGTGGAACGCAAAGTGCCAGGTCTTCCATGATTTATCCGGCGTGACCGGCAGCGCATCCGGCAGGGTAATTCCTGGGATCCCGGCATCGAGCAGCGCCAGGCGTTTTACCTCAGTCCGGTACAGCGCCGCATACGGATAAGCCACCCAGGCACCGACATCGTGGGCGACCAGAAAATAGCTTGTGTGACCGAGAGTTTGCATCAGCCCGTGAGTTTTCTGCGCCAGACTCTGCGTGTCGTAACCGGTTTCTGGCCGGTCGGAATCCCCCTGACCCGGTAAATCAGGTGCCACCAGCCAGAAATGCTCCTTCAATTCCTGCATGACATGACGCCATGCAAACCAGCTCTGCGGAAAACCGGCCAGCAGCAGCAGAGCTTCGCCGTCCTGATTTCCGCCACACACGTAATGCATTCGTACGCCGTCAACGGTGGCGTAATGATGATGAAATCCGGCAAGTGTGGCATCAGGCGTACTGAAGGGCGCGGTGGTTACCGGAACGGAAGGCAGACTATGAGTCATGGTGTTTCTCCTTTAATATTTATTAGGAAATAAATATTTCCTAAATGGAAAAAAATTTTTAGTCGAGGATTTTTAATGACAGTTCAAGCGTGGCGCTGGCGGAATGATTATTCTCTACTTTCCCCGCGACACGCATTCCCAGCACGATGTAGAGCATCAGCGTTGACGCGGCTTCTGCATCAATTACGGCTGAGACCGAGCCGTCAAGTTGCCCCTGTTCGATAAGTGAGATCAGAAATGCTTTATTGCGGGTAATTGCCTGACGAACCAGCGCGGCGACTTCGTCATCGAAGGTCAGCAATTCAACCGTTCCCGCGACAACCAGACAACCCCGGCGGCCTTCAATTTCATGCGCGGACTGAAGGTAAAAGCGCAGCACTTCGGCAATGCGTTCGCGCCCGGTCGTGACTCTCTCAATCTGCTGGCGCAACTGCGCATTGCGCAGCGAGGTGTAGCGTTCAAACACGTTGAGAAACAGGGTGCGTTTATCGGTAAAAGCTTTGTAGATGCTGCCCGCCGTCAGTTTCATCGCCTGACTCAGGTCGCTCACTGAAGCGGCATGGAAGCCTTTTTCACGAAATACCGTCATGGCATTATCGAGCGCCAGACCGGTGTCGAACTCACGCGGACGTCCGCGCTCTTTAGGTGCTGAAGTGTGCATAAAGGCCGCCACCATTAGGAAACGTTAATTTCCTAATGGTGGCATGCGAATGTCATACTGGCAAGCGAAGCAAATCCTTCACACCGGGATAACCCGCTCGTCATATTCCTTCTGGGCTTCTGCCAGACGGCTGCCGTGTGCTGTTGACCAGGCCACCAGCGCAGTAAACGGATGCTGAAGTGTGCGGCCAAGCGGCGTAATTGAATATTCCACCGCTACCGGAGAGGAGGTGATCACCCGCCGGTGGATCAGCCCGTTCCTTTCCAACCTTCGCAAAGCCTCGGTCAGGGCTTTATGGGTGATGGGGTCAAGCCGGCGTTTTATGGCGTTAAAACGCGATGGTTCAGTGCATAAAACACAGAGGATCAGCACTGACCATTTGTTGGCAATTTGTTCAAGAATGGGCCGCGTGGCATTGATATCTGAAAATATTTTTTCGGGAGAATCAGGCATGAGGTTTCCTCTGGTATATCTGCGCTACACAAGGTGCGTAATTGACAGTAGATATACGCAATGTATCTTCTTTGGTCAAACACCGACCAACACGAAAGGGTACAAAAATGCAGAAACTTCAGGGTAAGGTCGCCGCGATCACCGGCGGTAACAGCGGTATCGGTTTTGCGATAGCACAGCGTTTTGTCAGTGAAGGTGCGTATGTTTTCATTATGGGACGACGTCAGGCGCAACTGGACGAGGCGCTGTCAGTGCTGGGGGAAAATGCAGAAGCAGTACAGGGAGATGTCACAAAGCCAGACGATTTAGCGCGCCTTTTTGAGACGGTAAAAACCCGCAAAGGCAGGCTGGATATCCTGGTGCCGAATTCAGGAATTTCGGAATATGCGCCGCTGGAAGCGATTTCGGCAGAACACTTCGATCACATTTTCGGGATCAATGTCCGCGCCACATTGTTTACCGTGCAGGCGGAGTCTGAATTGGTTGTGTAATCAATTGAGTTAATTCGAATAATTTATAGTTCAACTTTTCTTAGGTGCCTATTTGGGTGCCTAAAAGTTTTTACTCCTTTTAAAGGATAAAAGAAGACGATCTCGAGACTGTGCGTGGCGATTCAAAGTTGAGTCGTCACACTGAAAAACAGACTTGACCAGCTCACCATTGAGTAATACACCAAAACTTAAGTTGCACCCTCACCTGTTGTGTCAACGACGGTCATTTCCTCTCCTCTCTTAGAGCGGACCAGCCTACCCCAATTCTGGCCGCTATGTGCCAAGAGCGGACATTTAACCGAAGCATCAACGTCTGGTGAAGATGCTGGCTATAGAAACAACAAAAGCGCCAAAAGGCGCTTTTGTTGTTGGGCAAACACACTACTAAATTCATGTATCTGACCGCATTCTGCATATGTATTATGTAAGTACAGGGAATAACATACGCGTTCATTACGATAAACTTTACCAGTAGAGGGGGGACTTTGCAACTACACAACAATCTCGCTATCGAAGCCTACATATCTAAGGCTCGACTTAAATCGTACGTTGCTCTAACAAACAATGCCACTCTTGGAGAGTGCATCGGAGCCTATGTCTGGAACAAACGCGTAGGCGCTGCACTTTTCCCTCTCTTGCAATGCCTTGAGGTAACCTTGAGAAACGGCATTCATAATGCAGCCTCTACCCACTTTAACAACCCGGCTTGGTTTGATCCATTAACGAAGCTAGCTGGACATGATTATTTTAACTCCTTCATGATCCAATATCCTCATTTGGCGAATAATTTCTATCGAAAAGGCATCACCAGCGGAAGCCGTCAGAACAAAAAGGTATGGACATCACGGCATGAAAGCATGCTGAAACAAGCAAAAGACAAGTTGAACAGTGGTCATAAGCCTCAGCATGCAGATGCAATTGTTGCAGAACTGATGTTTGGCTTTTGGGTTGGCATGTTTGAGAAAAACTATCATGATCTCAATACATCTGATCGATTATGGCCACATTTAGAACCGATGGTTTTTCCCAATTTATTGCCGTCAGAGCGCCGACATGGAGGTATTCATAATAAATTTTTACCTATCAAAGAGTTGCGAAATAGAGTTGCACACCATGAACCTATCTGGAAGCACGCTTCTGTTGGAAATAGTGTCGCCGCAATCAAAATGCTGAAAGCAATAATCGATGATATAGTCTTCTTCATTAATGGAATTAGCCGCGAGCGCGCAGAAATGTTGCATGAATCTGGTATCGAAGGCATGGCTCGAGCAATTTGCCGTAAAGAATCACTTGATTTTTACCTTACCGGACGAGTTTCTAAGGAAATATCGTTAAGACGTTTGAAAAGGGACTTACACCGTCATATTGACGGAAAAAGCATTTTTCCGTTTTCGTTTAGTAACGCGGGCAAAGAAACGGTCCTTCTCAACTTCAATATTTAAACTGATATCATGGATTGTCAGACTAGATGATAGATGTATTGATTTAGCCATGGGGCTTTATAAGTTTCCCGCATAACCTTACTATTTACTTTTAGACTACATATGGCAATCCAACTTCCGCTCCTCGCTCATAGCAGACCTCGCGACGCTACAGGCGGTCCGCTTCGTGCCTAGAGCCGACATTGCTCGCATCACTATGTATTAGTTGATCGGCAACTGGTCTCCACAGTTTAGTTTACAGATCCCCCTTTGATAACGGTTAAAGGCGAGAAGGTATTTAATATTATTATTTGCACGATGATATAAGTTCTTTCAATTTTTCTAAATCTAATTCGTTGTTTTTAAAGCGATGTACCATAGCATGGCAATTGGGACATAGCGGTATCAGATCATGTTCTGGATTGACCTTATAACGCTTTCCTATCATGTTCAAAGGAATGATATGATGTACATGGATAAAACTTTTCCCGTGGTCACCATATTTCTTTTCAAAATCAAAATCACAAGCTTTACATTTACAACCATGAATCCTAATGCATTCTTCTCTAGCATCTTTATTTCGTTCATAAGAATTTACAGCCACTACATTTCGAGTCCCTTCAAAATACTCTTCTTCTGCACCTATTTCATCAGGTAAGTAGTCGAATGCATCTCGGTATGCATACCAAGATTCTCCATCATGTTTTATGTGAGCTTTTAAAATATTATCACTAATTTTTCCTATTTTTGGTTCATCTTCATCATCACTAATATTTTCTTGATGAAAGATATATAGGCTATATCCTTGATCTAATAATTTCAAATGCTCGATTGCTTGAGAGTATCCAGGTTGTCGACGATTGTTTTTATATTTCCAATCTTTATGCATTATCAATGATTTATCATTGTCAGTATTGAAATCCCACGCACCAAAGATAACCATTTTTTCTTCATGGTTGGTAAATGACCAACTCCAGTTCCAGTTATTGCAAGTCGCACCTTTAGATAATATAAATTGCTTACGTGATTCGCTCATGCGAGAGGCCTTTATATGAATTTTTCGTATTTTATCCTTACACTATGCCAGCATTAGGATTGGGACACAATAAACTATGCCTCCCAATTTCAAGCAGACCTGCCTCGTTAATTAATACATCGTGATGTTAGTAATGCCTTAATCAGTTGTGAGAACAATTGCTAACTTCCGCTCCTCGCTCAAAGCTGACCATTCACATCAGCATGTTTGCTTCGCGCCAAAAGAGGAAATTTTATAAATTGTATTAGGTAAAACGCTACGATATTTTTTTCATCTGAGATGCAGATACTTTGTTCGGTTCACAGAACCTCAACAACCTCAAATTCTTCTGCGATCAGCTCCATTTCATCAGAAAAATAACCTTCACGAGTAAAAAACTTCTGATGCTCGTTCTGCCAATACTCAAGGCTCATATCACCTTCACCTTCCTTTCGGGCAAAGTCGGCGGTAACATCACAAAAACGCACTAGTCGCATCGAAACCAATCTGATAACGCACACTGGTATATCCTGACTATCAAGGATGATGTTATAACTCCCAATCCTAGGTGCATATTCTTCTTGCTGGTAAGTTGCAAAAGAACCGCATGAGGCCGTTTTAATCCCTTTTATAATAAGGTCTGCAAGTTCGTTGGCCAGTTCTGGGCTATCACCAAATTGCCAAGCATTCGCGTTTGGATACTTCACCTTTAATTCATCAACCGCACACATTTAAAGCCCTCTTAATCACATATAAAAAGAAATTTCATAATTGTTTTGAGCATGAATTGCCAGAAAATTTACATTGAAGCTCTCATATTACTTTCTTCGTCCGCTCTTCGCTCACAGCAGACCTTCAGCGTCACGTGTTTGTCTGCTGTGTGCCAAGAGCGGACATCATCCCTGCAGCCGTGATTTATATTTTATGAACAAGTGACAGATGACATTGAACCCTCTTGCGTTTCAATAAATTTAAAAATTTCATTTATTGATGCTTTGTCAGGCTTGTTAAATTCACTCAAATGATCTCCCTTCCCAAGGGTCATCGATAAACCATATTGTTGCGCTATCTCAGCCATAGGCGAGTTATAAGGGTCGTTGGCACCGGCCCAAAGTAAAATTGGTGTCTTATAAGGAAAAAAAGCTTCTTTTTTTTCAGAATACTTTCTTAATTCATTGAAAAAGCATCTGACACTTTCTTGATCGTCCTGCGAAAGCCCAGATGTAAGCTCTGGTGCTGTGCTCCTTGCATAAGACATAAACATATCAAAACTAAGTTTGCCTTCAGGCGTTTCCGGAAGGCCATTCTTTAAATCCCAACCGCCTAAAACGACAGAATGCAGCCGTTCCGGATGGTGGTTTAGCAGTCCTAATGCTGCCCATGCGCCAGAGGAATAACCAATAACATGCGCTTTCTCATAGCCCAGCTCATCCATAATTTTCACAATGGATAATGCCTGATTTTGTTGTGTATATAATTCTGGCACTGACGATTTTTCGCTTTCGCCGTGACCTAAAAGGTCGGGGCAAACCACGTGAAAAAAAGGACTAAATAAGGAGGTTAATCCATTGTTTCGCCACGATTTCCCATCCATTAGAAGACCGTGAAGCATTATAACCAGTGGGCCTTTTCCCTCTGCAACATATGACAATTGCGGTGCTCCTGACGTAGATAGCATATGTGTCCCTACAAATTTAGAGTGGACAGAAAGCATACACGTTTCTAGACAAGAATCTCAATGACTAATGGTATAACTTCCGCTGTTCGCTCACAGCGGACCTTCAGCTTCGTTAACACGTCCGCTCCGTGCCAGAAGCGGAAGTTGAGAGATTCTGGCAAGAACTCGTAGCGTGGCAACATTTTGGCAACCGGTTCCCCAGGGTAGAAACCGATTTAGTTAACTATGGCACGTGTGTTAATCAACGGGGAAGAGGTCAGAATAAACAATAAATCCAGCTATATGGTTGTTAAATACTATCTTTCTGATCTTGACGAAAATAAAAATAAGCTCAGTTTAATTAGTATTATTTGAAATTCAATGCAGAATAATATCGTTGTGTTTAGGCTTCAGTCCACTCCGCGCTCTTAGCAGACCTGATGATTTCCTACCGACTACTGTGTACCAGATAAGGAACATTTCTCATCAAAAATTATTGGACCATTATTTTACCGGGAAAGATATTAGCTAAAAAATTGAGCCGCAGGCAACGATATATTGAATTAACCTGTGGCTCTTTAGCATTAGAGGTACATGCTCATCGGGATGCCTTGTCCTACCTCAAGAGCTGCTTTACCCATCCATGTATCATGAACAACAAATCCATATTTTTCAAAATGCTTTTTGAGTGGTATGTCAGCAGCGGTAAGATATATTTCCTGAATACCTTCTTGCTTACAATACTGTATGGCATTCTCCAGAAGCTCGGCGAAAAGCCCGAGGCCATGATACTCCTGGAAGTCATATTTTTGAGGGGTTACAGGTTCATATGGATTGACTAGCATTACATCGACGATCATTAAAATATTAGGGTAGGTGTGTGCTAATATGTGACCTGCTCCCCGTTGATTAGTACATCCCGATATTAGTAATGTCTTCATAAGCCACATGAGGACATCCCCATGAAGAAGCGTTTTTCCGACGAACAGATCATCAGTATTCTCCGCGAGGCCGAAGCCGGAGTATCCGCCCGTGAACTCTGCCGCAAGCACGCCATTTCCGATGCCACGTTTTACACCTGGCGTAAGAAGTATGGCGGTATGGAGGTGCCTGAGGTTAAGCGCCTGAAGTCGCTTGAAGAAGAGAACGCCAGACTCAAGAAGCTGCTTGCCGAAGCCATGCTGGATAAGGAGGCGCTTCAGGTGGCTCTGGGGCGAAAGTACTGACGACAGACCAGAAGCGGGAAGCCGTGGTGTTGATGTGTGATGCGACCGGTCTGTCGCAACGTCGTGCCTGCAGACTCACAGGTTTATCCCTGTCGACCTGCCGCTATGAGGCTCAGCGTCCGGCTGCAGATGCACATTTATCAGGGCGCATCACTGAGCTGGCACTGGAGCGCAGGCGTTTTGGCTACCGTCGCATCTGGCAGTTGCTGCGCCGTGAAGGGCTTCATGTTAATCATAAGCGCGTGTACCGGCTTTATCACCTCAGTGGCCTGGGCGTAAAACGCAGAAGACGTCGTAAAGGGCTGGCAACAGAACGTCTGCCGCTGCTCCGTCCGGCGGCGCCCAATCTGACCTGGTCGATGGATTTCGTCATGGACGCATTGGCCACCGGTCGCAGGATCAAGTGCCTTACCTGCGTGGACGACTTCACGAAGGAATGCCTGACGGTCACTGTTGCCTTTGGGATTTCAGGCGTGCAGGTCACGCGTATTCTGGACAGCATTGCGCTGTTTCGCGGCTATCCGGCGACGATAAGAACTGATCAGGGCCCGGAATTTACCTGCCGCGCGCTCGATCAATGGGCCTTTGAGCATGGCGTGGAGCTGCGGCTTATCCAGCCCGGCAAGCCGACACAGAACGGATTTATTGAGAGTTTTAACGGACGCTTTCGCGATGAATGCCTGAATGAACACTGGTTCAGTGACGTCAGTCATGCCAGGAAAACCATCAGTGAATGGCGTCAGGATTATAATGAGTGCCGCCCGCACTCCGCGCTGAATTATCAGACGCCGTCTGAATTTGCGGCGGCCTGGAGAAAGGGTAATTCTGAGAGTGAAGGATCCGACATTACTAAGTGAGCGTTGTATCTAATCCTGGGGGCAGGTCAGTACAGTCTGAGCGGGACGTGCAAACTAAACTGCGTGGATCCAGAAGGCTACCTCTACTATGTGCTTGACGTCATCGCCGACTGGCCAGTAAACCGGGTCAGCGAACTGCTATCCTGGCGCATCACACTGCCAACTGAATAACACATTCCCGTCAATACGGCCCTCGGTGTACGCTTACTATCAGTGGAAATGGATCTATTTACAAACTCTCACCACTAAATTATTTCTAGTGGTGAGAGAGGGTGTTTAACTAAGACGTTCAAATAAAAAAATCTTATGAATAATGACATTGTGAACGCAAATTATTTTATGCTATTGCCTCGAAATATATGGGGGCTGATGTACAAGTCAAACGTTCTCATCTTCGATGATAAGGCCCTGCTTAATTGCCATTTCTTTATTTAATATTGAAATGTTTAATTTGTTGATCTTGAATGCACCTAGTATATGCTTGCATTGCATGCGAAGTGCATCTGAAATTGGTTGTAACCATTCTGATTTAAAATTAGGTATAACCAATCTGAAGTGAATATTCATTGATGACCAGTTGATATTTCTAAACTTTTCTGGTAAGCAGTCAGCTACATTTGGGTTTCGGTTGCAATGCGTAGAAAGTAGGATTAATAGGCTGTCAGTAAATTTCTGATATATGTCTTTGAGATTCATTGCGAAGTCATCAGTACTCTCTGGTTTCGAAAATGATGATTTCGCCTCAACAAATATCATCGAGGAAATATGATCTCTAATCCAGATGAATTCTACAGCTTTTGCATCAGGAACAAAATTTGTAACTTTTTCGATTTGAAATATATCGATTTCTTCGAATGGCCCGAATTTTACTCCCGATTCAACGATTTCCATTATCTAAAACTCCCGGTAAATTCATCTTCGAAAAGTCTTACGGATTCATTAATTATTTCATTATCAGGCAACCCATCTTTTAACAAGCAAGATTGTGTCCAAGTTCCTTCATTTGATGCTGTGAAGGTAGGAATTTCCATTTGCTCTTTGTTGGCGATTAATAACAGTTTTTTTATAACAAAATAAGAGTGTGATGCAATGAAAAACTGAATGCCAGCATTGGCTAGGGTTTGTATTATGTCAAGCAATTTGGTAATCGCTGTAGGATGCAATGCTGACTCCGGTTCATCAATAAATATGATGGAGTCTTTATCAAGATATCTGTTTCCCAGAAGAGAGTCTAATATTGCAATTTTTTTTACACCTTCTGCGGCTAAAGTGATCGAAAACTTGCTTTTACCTTTTTTATATATCCAGTTTTTACTTTTGACATCAAATTCAACTTTCCCATCAAACATACCTTCTAAGTTTTGTCTGGACATAGCGAAAGCATCACTATTTCTTCCTCTTTGCAATGGGATTTTGAGTGCAGCCACTAAATCGGAATATGTGGAGTCGAAACCAAATATTTTGTCAATCTCCACTGTTTTATGGATTACGTCCATTAGAGAAAGCACCTCTTTTGGGGGGAGAAATACAGAGTTTGAAGTACGAGGCGTCAGGTTATTGTGTTGAGGTATGACTTTTTTGGTGGTTTCTGAGGTAAAGCCGAATACAAGGGAGGAGTGATCACTGAGTGTAATAGATGCGTTTAATTTTTTACCCTGACCTTTAGAGACTATGTCTCCGATTTTTTCTGTTTGAAATGTCCAGTATATTTTCTCACTAAGAACTTCAGAGAAATCTCTTATTGAATTTCCACGTGCATATTCTTCATGACTACGTATGGCGCTATATAGAGCTTTGAGCAAAAATGTTTTTCCCGTGCTGTTTTTGCCTAAAAATAAATTTATCTTACCTAAGGCCTTTCCTTCTACTGTTGTTATCGGTCCAAAGTTATCAAGTTTAAATTTATCAATCATCATGTACCTCTTTTAAAGACTGTTAATCGTTGTAAATATATCTGTCTTAATGCTTCATTGTTAATGAAGAACCTTACTAGCTTAATTACATCAGCCAATTATAAAGAATCAATGAGCTTGATGGTTTAGCAATCGCTACTTCTATACTGTACCACTCTGTTAGAGTCTCGTTTCTGCTACCAGAATGCACGCTTCAACTTTAGTAGATCTTAACGGTAGTCTGAACAAATGGCTAGCTTGATGTCGTGGAGTTTACCAGTTAGCAGTGCAGTACGATCTTGATGTTAGTAATATTCCCTTTCGACTTAAACAGAACAAGAAAGAACAAAGAATATGATTTAGCTTATGTGTCTTTCTGTCCTATAGCTCAAAACGATTATCCAACTAACCGCATTACTTTTACTCCCCCCTCAATGATACTTCCACGATCCGCAGCCATCACAAAATCGGCCCACCATTGCATCATCGGACGACGTTGTTCAAGGTAATCACTGCGGTTATAAGCGCGACGTACCTCATTCTTATCAACATGGGCCAATGCTGCCTCAATGACATCTGGCGGAAAGCGTTGCTCATTTAGGGCTGTACTGGCAATAGATCGCAGACCGTGTGAAACGAGCACTCCACCAAAACCTGCGCGTTTTAGCGAGGCGTTCACGGTTTGACTATTCATTGGCTGATTAGGTTTGATACGGCTGGGAAATATGAATTCCCGATTGCCACTTAACGGCTTCATCATTTCCAAAACAGCTATTGCCTCATCTGACAAAGGAACTGTGTGGTCACGGTTCATCTTCATGCGCGATGCAGGGATCGTCCATTCTCGTGCCTCCATGTCTACCTCATCCCAACGAGCCTCAGCCGCTTCAGCAGGGCGGGTGATGGTAAGAAGCTGCCACATGAACAGACACCTTGTTGAAAGGCTAATGCTGGCCGTTCGCATCGTCTGCATTAACTGAGGCAGCTGATCCGGACGAATACTGGGCATGTTTTTCTTCTGCGGCTTCTCGAATGCCTTGCCAATATTGACACTGGGAACAGCATCAATCAGCCCCGTGTTTTGGGCATAGATCATGACCTCATTGATGCGTTGGCAAAGGCGACGAACAGTTTCCAGTGCACCTCTGGCTTGTACTGGTTGCACAGCCTGAACCAGCGTATGAGCTTTGATATCTGTAACGCTAACGTCACCAATCGCAGGAAAGATATCTCTCTCAAGAGAGCGCCAGATATCTTCTGCATAGTCCTCGGTCACACTGGCTTTTTTCACATTCCACCAACGTTCAGCTACGAGCTGGAATGTATTGGTTTTAGCTTCAAGCGAACTGCGCAGTTGTTCTTGTTGATGCTCCTGAGGATCGATCTGTTTCGTCAGAAGAGAACGAGACTCTGCACGATAGTTTCGGGCATCAGCAAGGGTAACTGACGGGTAGGGGCCAATACTCTTCTTTGCACGTTTCTTGGTGACAGGGCGAATGTAGCGAAATTGCCAGATTTTACTCCCGCTGGATTTGATCAGTAGCTCAAGGCCATCGCCATCATAGAGCACATAGTCCGCTTCCTTGGGTTTGGCAGATTCGATTTCCTTAACGGAGAGAGGTTTAGTTTGTCTTGCCATTGCCGGGTTTCCATAGTTTTAGGCACCTCAAAAATAATAAAGCTTTATGAGGTGCCTAACAAGGTGCCTAAAAGGTTCGGATTTAATTAGTTCAGTTCGGACTTCGCGGGACAAATTGAGGGCACAAAAAAGCCCGCAGGGCTTGCGCCGTGCGGGCTCTTAGGACTTCATCGGATGACTCTGGTAATCACCGATGGAGAATTTTGGTGGAGCTGGCGGCAGTTGAACTGATGTCCGAAGGCGGATCCATTGTAATGATTGGCTCAATTGCCGGTTTTATCGGCACAGCCGGTTATGGCGTTTATGGCGCGTCCAAGGCTGCAGTGCGTTCCTATTCTCGCACCTGGACACGTGAACTTTCGGGCAAAGGGATACGGGTTAATACGCTCAGCCCCGGCCCGATTGATACGCCAATGTTTGATGATGTTTCTGATGAAGTCAGGAAAACGCTGACTGCACTTATCCCGCTGGGACGTTTGGGAAAACCGGAAGAAGTGGCGGCAGCTGCGTTTTTCCTTGCATCAGATGAAAGCAGCTACATCACCGGAGCCGAACTGTGCATCGACGGCGGTATGAGTCAGGTTTGAGCAAAAAAAAACGACCTCCGGTGAGGTCGTTATTGTTCGCAAAACAATTATCAGCAAAGAGTTACCAGCGCAGTTTACGACCGGAATATTCCACGAAGTGATGGCCGCCTTTACCCGATAACGCTTCGAACTGATCGACAATGCCGGTCGAACTTTCTTCAATGGTCAGGGTTGCACTTTCACCACCCATGTCGGTTTGTACCCAGCCCGGATGCACGGAAAGCAGCGTCACTTCCTGTTTTTCTGTCTGTTCCTGCAAACCACGCGTCAGCATATTCAGCGCGGCTTTGCTGGCGGAATAAAGCGGATACGTTGCCACTTCGTTCTCATTGAGGCTGGAAAGTTCAGACGTCATCAATGCCAGCACGCCGGTGCGGTGGTTTAACAGCGGCAACAATTGCGCGGCGCAACGGACGGGGGAGATGGCGTTAGTCAAAAACAGCTGAATGATTTCTTCATCGCTGGCCTGATGAATATCCTGATGATCCGGACCAAAAACGCCTGCATTCACAAAAATCAGATCAAAATGGCTGGCGGAGAGCGCGTCTTTTACCGCTTCCCGCGCTTCGGATTTATTGATGTCCAGTTTTACCCATTCAACAGAGGCGGGGGCTTTTGCCGGAACGGCATCACGCGTCGTCGCTGTCACCTGCCAGCCGCGTTTTGTCAGTACGTCCACCACACCCAAACCGATACCGCGCGATGCGCCGATGATCAATGCTTTCTTAGAGTCAGTCATATTCATCCTTTTTTAATCAATGCGTTAACATCAGTTTATTGTTTTCTTTAATTCTGTAAATCTGTTTCGTGTTAATGGCAGTATGACTGTGCAACATGGCGACAACAATGGGCTGGAGTCTGATTTTCCCTGCCGGATTTTTAACCCAAACGCTTATCGCGACAGTTATCGTGACTGAACTCCCAAAACTAAGACAAGTCACAGGATAATTATTTTGTAAACGATTACTTTTTGAAAGTGATATTTGTAATCGATTACTTTATGTGAGGCTAAAATGATGTCAGCATCAGAAAGTAGTGAAAAAAGTCATGTGCAATACCGGCTGTTGGTTCCACGGTTATCGCTGATGATGTTTCTGCAATTCTTCATCTGGGGCAGCTGGTCGGTGACGCTGGGGCTGGTGATGGCTAATCACAATATGTCGTTGCTGATCGGGGATGCTTTTTCGGCAGGGCCGATTGCCTCAATTTTGTCGCCGTTTGTGCTGGGGATGCTGGTGGACCGATTTTTCCCGTCGCAAAAAGTGATGGCGGTGATGCATCTGGCGGGGGCAGCGATCCTCTGGTTTGTTCCGCAGGCATTAATCAGCGAAAACGGCACGCTGCTGATAACCCTGCTGTTCGGTTACACCCTTTGTTATATGCCGACGCTGGCGCTGACCAACAATATTGCTTTTCACAGCCTGAAAAATATCGATAAAAGTTTTCCGGTCGTGCGCGTGTTCGGCACCATTGGGTGGATTGTGGCGGGGATCTTCATCGGTGTTACCGGCGTGTCGGCCAGCGTAAATATATTCTGGGTGGCAGCGATGTGTTCCGTGGTGCTGGCGGTTTACAGCCTGACCCTGCCGCATACGCCAGCGCCCGCCAAAGGACAGCCGGTTGCGTTACGCGATTTGCTGTGTGCCGATGCCTTTGCGTTACTTAAAACACGTCACTTTTTCGTGTTCTCCCTGTGCGCCATGCTGATTTCAGTGCCTCTCGGTACTTACTATGCTTACACCGCATCGTATCTGGCGGACGTCGGGATAGGTGATGTCAGTACCGCGATGTCGTTCGGCCAGATGTCAGAAATCTTCTTTATGCTGGTCATTCCGCTGCTGTTCCGGCGCCTGGGCGTAAAGTACATGCTGCTGATCGGCATGCTGGCCTGGTTTGTGCGCTATGCCTTCTTTGCGCTGGGCGTCAGCGAAGAAGGCCGGTTCCTGCTGTATCTCGGTATCCTGCTGCACGGCGTGTGTTATGACTTCTTCTTTGTCGTCGGTTTTATTTATACCGACCGCGTTGCCGGGGCAAAGGTTAAAGGCCAGGCGCAGAGCATGATCGTGATGTTCACTTACGGTATCGGTATGTTGCTGGGCTCGCAGATTTCCGGCGCGCTTTACAACCATCTGGTTGCAGGGCAAACGCTGCCGCAGGCGTGGATAACGTTCTGGTGGATCCCGGCGATGTCAGCGGCGGTGATTGCGTTAATTTTCCTCTTCTCATTCCGTTATCAGGAAAGTGAGAAAGTCTGATTTCTTTTGGAGTTGCAATGAAAACGATTAAAGGACCGGGCATTTTTTTGTCCCAATTCATCGGATCGGAACCGCCGTTTAATACCTTAGAGGGGCTGGCCGGATGGGCCGCCTCGCTCGGTTATAAAGCGTTGCAGGTACCTTGTAATCATCCGCACATTTTTGATCTGCAAAAGGCTGCCACCAGCCAGGCCTATTGTGACGAAATCACCGGGATGCTGGCGGGTCACGGATTGGTGATAAGCGAACTTTCCACGCATCTGGAAGGGCAGCTTATTGCTGTTCATCCGGCTTATGACCTGGCGTTTGACGGCTTTGCACCGGAGGCGGTGCGCGGTGATCCGACGGCACGGCAGGCATGGGCAATCAATGCCTTAAAACAGGCGGCATCTGCCTCGCAAAAACTGGGGCTGAAAGCGCACGCGACGTTTTCCGGTTCACTGGCATGGCCGTACTTTTATCCGTGGCCGCCGCATAATCAGGTTTTGTTAGAGGAAGCTTTTCAGGAACTGGCGCAACGCTGGCTGCCGGTTCTCGACTGTTTCGATGCGCATGGCGTGGACGTTTGTTTTGAAATACATCCGGGTGAAGACTTGCATGACGGTGCGACGTTTGAACATTTTCTGGCGCAGGTGAATCACCATCCGCGCTGCAATATTCTTTTCGACCCAAGCCATCTGCGCCTGCAACATATGGACTATCTGGCGTTTATCGACCGTTACCATGCGCGCATTAAAGCTTTCCACGTGAAGGATGCCGAATTCGCCGCCAGCGGCCGCAGCGGTGTTTACGGCGGTTACCAGAACTGGGCCGACCGTGCCGGACGTTTCCGTTCGCCGGGGGATGGCGATATCAATTTTAAAGGGATTTTCAGCAAGCTTGCGCAATACGATTACGACGGATGGGCGGTGCTGGAGTGGGAATGCTGCCTGAAAGACGGGGAAACCGGCGCACGTGAAGGGGCTGAATTTATCCGCCGTAATATCATTCCCGTTGCTGACCGCGCGTTCGATGATTTTGCTGCCGGTGAAAACGACCGGGCCAGCGCCCGGCGGATGCTCGGGCTTTAATTCATGCCGCCGGTAAACTGTGATAGCCTCTGAAAAAATAGCTGACCGCAGGATGTGTTGTCGTTATGTCCATTCAGAAAATTGCCAAACTGGCCGGTGTCTCGGTGGCGACGGTTTCCCGTGTGCTGAACAACAGTGACTCCGTAAAAAGCAAAAACCGCGAACGCGTGCTGGAAGCCATCAGGGAAAGCAACTATCAGCCTAATCTGTTAGCCCGACAGCTGAGAACCTCCCGAAGCTCAATGATTCTGGTGATGGTTTCCAACATTGCGAACCCGTTCTGCGCCGACGTGGTGAAAGGTATTGAAGAAGAAGCGGAGATGAACGGTTATCGCATTCTTCTGTGCAACTCGGGTTCTGATATCGAACGCTCTAAATCGAGCCTCGGGTTGCTCTCGGGCAAAATGGTGGACGGCATCATTACGATGGATGCGTTCTCCAGATTGCCGGATCTGAGCACCATGATTGGCCAGACCCCGTGGGTGCAGTGCGCCGAATACGCCGACGCCGGTGACGTTTCCTGTGTCGGGATCAACGACACTGACGCCTCGGAATTCGCCATCCGGCACCTGCTTGAACGCGGATGCAAACGCGTGGCTCTCATTAATCACGATCTGAGTTACAAATATGCTCAGTTGCGTGAGCGCGGCTATAAAAGCGTGCTCAGCCAGCAGGGAAACGACTTTGAAGCCATTGAATATGCCAGCGAACTGAGTTTTCACGCGGGCAGGTCAGCGATGGAGAATTTACTGCGAGCCCCCCTAAAACCCGATGCGGTGTTTGCGGTTTCCGATACGCTGGCGGCAGGCGCAATGCGTGCCATTGATGACGCGGGAATGAAAGTCCCGCAGGATATCGCGGTGATAGGTTTTGACGGTACGGAACTGGCGGAAATGGTATCGCCGCAACTGACCACCATTGAACAGCCTTCGCGTGATATCGGTCGTCATGCCGTGTCGTTGTTGCTTCGAAAAATAGATAATCCCGAAGCGCCTGCAGAGCGACTGATGATGGGCTGGCGCTTTATTGCACGTGCCAGTGCCTGAGTAATACGAAAAATCAGGCCGCGCCGGAAACCGGAACGGCCTGTATCCCCCCCTATCAGCACTTATTTCTTGCCATGACGCTTCTGATATTCTTCGCACTGAGTGATCAGTTTCTCTGCTGAAGTTTTCAGCGCATCCAACATCAGGTCGTTATATTCGACAAAGAAACGGGTGGCTTTGGTATTCGACTTCATTTCTCCGATAACAGAGATTTCATTGGTCAGTTTGACTTTTGTTTCATCAATACTGGTATTGGCTTTTTTCACCTGCGCGGAAAGTTCGGTGAAGAATTTTTTCACTGATTCCAGTTTTTTCCTGAGCTCGGGGATCATTTTCCCTTCCACCACACCGCTGGCAATCGAATAAGAAATCAGCAATCCGAAAGGCCCGAGAACCAGCCCGGCTGCCGCACCAGCGTAGGCTTCTTTGCGTAGTTTACTTACCTGATTTTCGAAATATTCGCTCTTCTCGTTAAAGTCGTTCGAGAGCTGGCTATCGAGTTGCAGCAGCTTTCCTGAGGCTTCATTGAAACTCAGCGAACTTTCTCCCAGAGATTTTTGCGCGGCATCCATTTTGGTGATGCCATCGTCCAGTACCTTGATCAGTATGGCTTTTTGCGCTTCGGCTTTCTGCTCGTTGTACTCCTTAAACAGGGCCAGATAAGCCTGCAACAACTGAGTGCTCATTCCGCACCACTCATAAACAGACTGAGTGGCGGTGAAGTATTTGTCCTGACTTGTCATCAGTAACGTTTTGACTTCACCGACCAGAACAGAACTTTTTTGAGAATAGTCATCTTTAAAGCGACTTAATTCTTCGATAGTTTTCTGGAAAGTATTCCAGGGGATCACCTGGTCCAGAACTTTATTATAAAGATCTAACGCTTTATCTGCGGCATCAATGGAATCTTTGATGACTTGCACGGTTTTTGCTGGATCGGTCATATAACACCTCATGCTGTGATAACAGGGATGAATAAATAAATCAGGCCACCGGATGAGTGACATGAAAATTATAGTGTCGTTATTTAATTGGTTATTTTATTTTCGCTATTTTCAAACCGGAAATAATTAAATTAACCCTATTTTTATGAATTCACTTGGAAAGTTATCTGGTATAGGCCATCTGGCCGTTTGATTTATTTGTTATGCGAAGATATACGTTAAATGGCTTTTCGTAATGCCCGGTTTAAATATTTCCTGCCAGCAGGCAGGGTGATTTTATCTGGTTACTCAATAAGGTAGGTTTCTCATGACAACAATCACACTGGTTCAGGCTTCAGCACATGGGGCAAATCAAATACATCAGATGACAGCACAACCTATGAATGTCGTTATCACAGGCCTGCAGGGTGGGAATATTCAATATTCCTGTACTAATGTCCTGGGCACTCTCCGGGGGGCACAATTTGTTGAGATCACTTACGACGCCAGTGTTCGTGGTAATCCGCATGAACGGGTAAATGTCAGCTCTGTGATCCTTTAGTTTTACTTGTGAATTTGCCCATCAAAATATACTGGCAGAATATTTCTGTCAGTATATTGGCATGGAGAAGGGTAATTAAGAATATCGTCGTGCTTTTTTCTAATTCACTGCGCAATCGCCTTCCCGCATTTTTATTGTCATCCCTGTCACACGTGAAGTATTGTTGTTCGCTCATACAGAGTGTAAAGGGATAAAAAGCATGATCGCCTTTAAATGGTTTAGCCTCGGGTTTGTCCTCGTTTTACTGCTGTCTTTCGGATACAGCTACGCCAAAGCCTCGCAGACCCGTGAAGAACCCGCAGGGCAAAGCTGGTCTACGGCGCGACGGGATTCCGCCGGGATCGCACCGGATCCGGCAAAACTCAAAAGTACCGCCATTGTGCAGATTTATGCCGCACCGACTTATGGCTGGCGCGGGCTGGTCGCCGTGCATCCGTGGATTATTTTTAAGCGGGAAGGGGAAACTGAGTTTACCCGTTATGACGTTATTAGCTGGGGCAGTACCAACGTGGTTCGCCGCAATTACGCCATTCCCGATGGCTACTGGTTTGGTTCGCAGCCAAGAGTGTTGGTTGATCACCGTGGCGCACAGGCGCAATTGATGATCCCAAAAATAGAAGCCGCCATTAAAAGCTATCCTTATCCGCATACTTATCACGCCTGGCCGGGGCCAAACAGTAATACGTTTATGGCGCATATTGGCCGTGAAGTGCCGGAACTTGAACTGGATATGCCGTCGAATGCGATTGGTAAAGATTACCGGGGGATCACCAATCCGATTGGTTTGCCGCCTTCGGGACGTGGTGTTCAGGTGTCATTCCTCGGCGTTCTCGGCGTCACGCTTGGCGTGGAAGAAGGCCTGGAAGTCAACGTGCTGGGGCTTAATCTGGGTATTGATGTGAAAAACCCGGCGCTGCGCCTGCCGTTTGTCGGGCGCGTCGGATTTGATAATCCGGGCAAAGCGGAGCTATAACGACGTTTGGGGCCATCAGAACCAAAACACAGGCTAGCAAGGAGGCAACCCTCCTGCCAGTATGGTCAGGCTTTTCATCCGATAAACCAGAGGATCTTTGCGTGACCGTTCCAGTGATAAGACGCAGCTTGTTGATGTGGACCATCCTGATGCTGATGGCTCTGATTATTCCCACGAGTGTGCAGCTGCGCCAACAATGGCAAAAATTTAACCGTGCTTTTGGTGACGCAGCAAATTGAATATGCTGAAGCTCACGGCAACAGCGCGCAAACAAGCGGGCTCAAAAAAGCCCTGAGTGAAATTGAAGAGCATTGCACGAATGCCAACCTGACCGCAGAGCGTCAGGAAAAGGTGCGAGAGAAGCAGAGCAAGGTGACAGAGCGCGAAGCCGATCTGCGCGAAGCCCAGGCGAGCGGCAGCGCTAAGAAAATTGCCAGGCAGCAGGCTAAGCATGAAAGCGCGAAGCAGGAACTTAAAGCAGCGCAGGATGCTTTGAGCGAGTGACCATTCGTTAAAGCGTTACTACCGCAGCACGGATTTATTGCCCGAAAAAAAGGCCCGCCATTTCTGGCAGGCCTTTTGTCTTTCAGGGAATGCTTACTTCACGCATTTTGCGCAGGTGCTGGCATGGATTTGCTGGAAGAAATCGTTGCCTTTGTCATCCACCAGGATGAACGCCGGGAAGTCTTCGACTTCGATTTTCCAGATGGCTTCCATACCCAGTTCAGGATATTCCACGCATTCCAGGCTCTTGATGCTTTGCTGAGCCAGAACCGCTGCCGGGCCGCCGATACTGCCCAGATAGAAACCACCGTGTTTGTGGCACGCGTCGGTGACTTGCTGGCTGCGGTTGCCTTTGGCCAGCATGATCATGCTGCCGCCGTTGGATTGCAGAAGATCCACATAGGAATCCATGCGTCCTGCGGTGGTCGGTCCCAGAGATCCGGAAGCATAACCTTCAGGCGTTTTCGCCGGACCTGCGTAGTAGATCGGGTGATCTTTGATGTACTGCGGCAAACCTTCGCCGTTATCCAGACGCTCTTTCAGTTTGGCGTGCGCGATGTCACGGCCCACGATGATCGTACCGCTCAGGGACAGGCGGGTAGACACCGGATATTCAGAAAGCTGTGCGAGGATTTCTTTCATCGGACGGTTCAGGTCAACCTTCACCACACCGGCTTCGCCCTGCTGACGCAATGCTTCAGGAATGTACTTGCCCGGATTTTCTTCCAGTTTTTCGATCCAGATACCGTCGCGGTTGATTTTGGCTTTGATGTTACGGTCTGCGGAGCACGAAACGCCCATACCGACCGGACATGACGCGCCGTGACGTGGCAGACGCACGACGCGGATATCGTGGGCAAAGTATTTGCCACCGAACTGTGCGCCCAGACCGAGGTTGTTGGCCTCGACCAGCAATTCCTGTTCCAGATTTACATCGCGGAACGCCTGACCGTGTTCGTTACCTTCTGTAGGCAGACCGTCGTAGTAATGGGTGGAAGCCAGTTTCACGGTTTTCAGCGTCGCCTCAGCGGAAGTCCCGCCAATGACGAACGCGATGTGGTACGGCGGACAGGCAGCGGTGCCCAGCGTGCGCATTTTCTCAACCAGATAATCTTTCAGCTTAGCCGGTGTGATCAGCGCTTTGGTTTCCTGATACAGGTAGGTTTTGTTGGCAGAACCGCCGCCTTTGGCGATGCACAGGAATTTATACTCGTCGCCGTCCACGCTGTAGAGGTCGATTTGTGCAGGCAGGTTGGTGCCGGTATTCACTTCTTTATACATATCCAGCGCGGCATTCTGAGAATAGCGCAGGTTATCTTCAATGAAGGTGTTGTACACGCCCTGAGACAGGCTGGCTTCGTCGCCGCCGCCGGTCCACACGCGCTGGCCTTTTTTGCCCATGATGATCGCGGTGCCGGTGTCCTGACAGGTTGGCAGAATGCCTTTGGCCGCGATTTCAGAGTTGCGCAGGAATTGCAGCGCAACATATTTGTCGTTTTCGCTCGATTCAGGGTCGTGAAGAATGGACGC
The DNA here is from genome assembly GCF_019049625.1 of Rahnella ecdela. Classification (GTDB taxonomy): domain Bacteria; phylum Pseudomonadota; class Gammaproteobacteria; order Enterobacterales; family Enterobacteriaceae; genus Rahnella; species Rahnella ecdela. The sequence continues at coordinate 298,471 of NZ_JAFMOY010000130.1, read as the reverse complement.
CACTTGTTGCTGATGCGCAGGGCGCAGCATGAAAGAGGCATCGTGGAACGCCTGCTGTGCCAGAAGAGTCAGCGCCTGGGGTTCCACTTTTAATACTTCTTCGCCGTCAAAATTGCTGACAGAAACGTGATCTTTGGTCAGCAGGTAATATTCGGTGTCATCTTTAGAAACGGGGAAGGGATTTTGATAATAGAACGGTTTGTTCGACATTGTTTTCTCACTTTTTCCGTTTTTGCCGCCACGGACGGGACTGTTGACTCGGTATTGCAGAGGTATTCGGGGCGACGTTTATATTCGTTCTGTATGTTGCCAGCCAAGTACACAGGCTGGCAACGGGGTTTCTATGTTTTATTTCAGTAAATGCTCTGTTAATGCTTTGTGGGTGATTTTATCGCCACAATCAGAACATCATCATCATCCACGGATAACCGATCACCAGTAAAGCAATCAGGAAGATGGCACCAAAGATAGTTCCGAGACGCCAGTAATCTTTGGTTGGCAGATAACCGCTGCCGTAATAAATCGGGCTTGGGCCGGTACCGTATGGCGTGATGATCCCCATTACACCCAGAGAGGTCACCATCAGCAGGCAGAATACCTGCATATTAATACCCGGAATGGCGGCACCAATAGTCAGCATAGCCGGTAAAAGCGCGGTGGTGTGCGCCGTGGTGCTGGCAAACAGGTAATGCAGCAGGTAGAACGCCAGCAGCAGGGCAATGGTCGCCGCACCCGGGGAGATTCCGCCCATCAGCGCAGCGCCTTCTTTACCCAGCCATGCGATGAAACCGGTGCGGGACAAGCCGTCAGCCAGTGCCACCAGCGTGGCGAACCAGGCAAAGGTGTTCCAGGCTGGTTTGTTGCTGGTGATATCGTTCCAGTTCAGAACACCGGTCCACAGCATCAGCACCACAACCAGCAGAGCGGCCATCGCCGGTTCAATGAAGCTTGCAGCGAAAATCCACATCGCCAGCGCACAGCACACGAAGACCAGCAGCAGAATTTCATGACGGGACATTTTGCCCAGTTTCGCCAGCTCAGCGGTCGCCCAGCGCGGCACTTCGTCATTGATTTTCACTTCCGGCGGATAGAACCAGTACGCCAGCAGCGGCATGGTCAGCAGAAGTAACAGACCGACCGGCAGGAAGGCGATGAACCACGTGCCCCACGAAATGTTGATACCGGTTACGCTGTTCACGATGCCCAGCGCCAGCAGGTTAGGTGCCAGTGCGGAAAGGAACATGGAACTGGTGATACAGGCTGCGGTGATCGCCACCCACATCAGATAAGAACCGATTTTACGGGCACTCGGGTCGTTAGGTTTTGAGCCGTACAACGGGGGCAGGTTAGCAATGATCGGGTATATTGTGCCGCCGCTGCGCGCAGTGTTGGAAGGCGTGAACGGTGCCAGCAACAGGTCCGCAAAGGTGATGGCGTAACCGAGCGTCAGGCTGCGGCGACCCAGATATTTCACCAGGATCAGCGCCAGACGGCGGCCAAACTGGGTTTTATCGTAGCCGGCGGCAAACATGAACGCACCGAAGATTAACCAGACGGTTGAGTTACCAAAACCACTGACCGCCCATTTAAAGGCCTGTGCTGCGGTTTTGAATTTAGGATCCGCCAGCTCAGCCGGGCTGAACAACAACCACTGGCTGAACAGGGCGATAATCACCACACCGGTGAGGCCGATAACGGCACCCGGTAATGGCTCGAAGATCAGACCAACAATGACGCCCACGAAGATGGCGAAGAAATGCCATGCATAAGGTTCAAGCCCGGCAGGAACCGGAACCAGCAGCAATAGCACGGACACCAGCACCGGAAGTGCCAAGAAGATCCAGCGATTTTTTTTGCCGGGTTCGGCTTTTTTCGCTGGCTCTTTCACCGCAGTTTTTGTTATTTCGCTCATAATATTTATCTTAGGTAGTTAGGAATATTGTGATGATGCATAGGTAAAATGTTGTTTGGTTTTTTTAGTTACTTAATCATTTTTTTAGTTATTCAATAGTGGCATGTTAATTGCCTCGTTATTGTTATTTTTGTCAGGTAACTCTTATTCCCAGTAAGAGGGAGGCAATGTTTATATAATGCGATTTCCCTATTTTTAACTGTTGATCTTGATCAACAAAATACGGGGCTGAATTGTTTTTTAAATGGAATAAAACAAAAGAGCAGGCTTTGCTGATTAATTAAGACGTGATTTGGGGCGGCTATCTCTTGCACAGAGTCTGTGAGGAGTAGATAAGCAAAAACGGAGTAGGCCAAATGAGAGTCATTCACAGTAAGATGCTGCAACAGCGAGTGATCCTCTGGCCGTCTTCCGCCACTTGCCAGCGGCTGAAGTTCGTGAACTGCAAAAGGATAAGGCCCGGAGGATGTAATAATATTCTCATCAGTTAAATACAATTACGCTGGGAGTTTACAGTAATGTGATTATTTAATTTACCCGTTAACATAATTTTAATCTAACAGGCATTAAGTTAATAGATAAATAGTTAATTAACTAATGTAAGAGGTTTAGAAAGTAAAAATAGAACTATATTAATAAGCATGATTCCGGCTCTGAAATAATACAACGAATAATAAATAAACATTTCATCACGCTTCACAAAATAGCGCGCCGGTGACGAATTCAGATTTAAAACCTTAAAGTTTGGAGTCACTATTATGAGCAACAACGATCTGCTGTTAAGCCCGTTTACTTTACCCAATGGTACTGTGCTGAAAAATCGCATTCTGATGGCGCCAATGACCACCTGCACCGGCTTTTATGACGGCACCGTGACCGGCGAACTGGTCGAGTATTACCGCGCCCGCGCCGGCAGCATCGGGACTGTTATTGTTGAATGCTGTTTTGTGGATGACCGTGGCCTGGCTTTCCCTGGCGCTATCGGTATCGACAATGACGCCAAAGTAGACGGACTGGCGAAAATCGCCGCCGCTGTGAAATCTCAGGGTTCTAAAGCCGTATTACAGATTTATCACGGCGGGCGCATGAGCGAGCCGAAACTGATTGGCGGCCAGCAGCCTGTCGCGCCAAGTGCGCTGGCGGCTCCGCGTGAAGGTGCCGCCACACCGGTGGCACTGACCGCCGAAGAAGTAGACGGCATGATCGCCAAATTCGGCGAAGGCGTGCGTCGCGCGATTGAAGCCGGTTTTGACGGTGTAGAAATCCACGGTGCCAATACCTATCTCATCCAGCAATTCTTCTCCCCGAATTCCAACCAGCGTGACGATAAATGGGGCGGCAGCCGCGAAAACCGTGCCCGCTTCCCGCTGGAAGTGCTCGAAATTACACATAAGATGGCGAAGAAATACGCCGATGATTCTTTCATTATCGGTTACCGCTTCTCGCCGGAAGAGCTGGAAGAACCGGGCATCCGTTTTGCCGACACTATGTATCTGCTGGAACAGCTGGCGGCGCGCGGTCTGGATTACCTGCATTTCTCCCTCGGTTACTCGCTGCGACCTTCCATTATCGATACCACGGATCCGACGCCGCTGATCGACAAATATGTTGCGATGCGTTCGGACACACTGGCAAAAATCCCGGTGATGGGCGTGGGCGGTATCGTCAACAAATCTGATGCGGATCTGGCGCTGGAACACGGCTATGACATGGTCGCCATCGGTAAAGCGTGTATCGCTTATCCGGACTGGACTGACCGTATCGCTGCCGATCAGAAACTCGACCTGTTTATCGACAGCACGCAACGCGAAGCGCTGACCATCCCTGAACCGCTGTGGCGCTTCTCGCTGGTGGACGCGATGATCCGCGATATGAGCATGACCTCGAAGAAATTCAAATCCGGTGTGTTCCAGGAAAAAGTGCAGGATCCTGCGCGTGAGCTGGCGGTAAGCGTCAGTCTGGAAACCGACCGTATTGCCGATATCGCGCTGGAAGCGGGGGCAGATCTGGATGTGGAATTCACCACCAGTTTTGAAATTATCCGTACCCGTATTCTGGACGCCAACAGCCCGCACGTGGATGCGGTGACCGGCGCGACAGAACAGAGTGAAGCGGTTAAAAAAGCGGTGTCCAAAGCCATCGCAAAATCCTGCAAAGCGCAGTTGCTGGAAGAGGGCGGCAGCCTGAATGAGCCACAGAACTATGATGTTGTGGTTGTCGGCAGCGGCGGTGCAGGTCTGGCGGCAGCGATTCAGGCGTGTGACGAAGGGGCGAAAGTCCTGATCGTCGAGAAAATGTCGACCATCGGCGGTAACACCATTAAAGCGTCGGTTGGTATGAACGCCGCAGAAACCCGTTTCCAAAAGCTGAAAGGTATTGAAGACAGTAAAGAACTGTTCTATCAGGAAACCCTGAAAGGCGGCCAGTTCAAAAACAATACCGTGTTGCTGAAAGAGTTCATTGAGCGTGCGCCACAGGCGGTGGAATGGCTGGCAGCACACAACATTGAACTGAGCGATATCACCATTACCGGCGGGATGAGCATCGACCGTACTCACCGTCCGGCGGACCGCAGTGCAGTGGGCGGCTTCCTGATAAGCGGTCTGGTGAAAAATCTCAACAAACGCAATATCGACGTGATGCTCGACACCTCTGTGACTGAAATCCGTTATGCAGAAGGCGCGGTTCAGGGCGTGAATCTGCTCAATGATGAAAACGAAGTGCAGGTGGTTAACGCGAAAAGCGTGATTGTCGCCACCGGCGGTTTCAGCGCCAACCGCGATATGGTCGTGAAATACCGCCCTGAGCTGGATGGCTTTGTCACCACTAACCATAAAGGCGCGACTGGCAGCGGTATCGCCATTTTGCAAAACATCGGCGCAGGAACCGTCGATATGGGCGAAATTCAGATCCACCCGACCGTGGAACAGACCACATCTTATCTGATCTCCGAAGCTATTCGTGGCGGTGGTGCGATTCTGGTCAGTCAGGCGGGCAAACGCTTCTTCAATGAAATGGAAACCCGCGACAAAGTGTCCGCGAACATCATCGCGCTGCCGGAGAAATTTGCTTACGTGGTGTTTGATGAACAGGTTCGCCTGAACAACAAAGCGGCTGACGAATACATTGCTAAAGGGTTTGTGATCAGCGGCAACTCGCCACGCGAACTGGCGGCTAAACTGGAAATGAACTCAGACGCCTTCCTCGCCACGCTCGAAAGCTACAACGTGGCTGTGGATAAACAAGATGACGCCGAGTTTGGCCGCCGTACCGCGCTGCGCCACCCGATCAATCAGGGGCCGTTTTACGCCATCCGTATCGCGCCGGGCGTACACCATACGATGGGCGGCGTGACAATCAACACTGAAACCTGCGTGCTTGATGCGCAGCAACAGGTGCTCGGCGGCGCATTTGCGGCGGGCGAAGTGGTCGGGGGTATCCACGGTGGTAACCGTATCGGCGGCAACGCCGTTGCAGATATCATTATCTTCGGTATCCTTGCAGGACAGAACGCCGCGAAATTCGCGATGCGGTAACCGTTATCACGCAAGGTAATACAATGACGCCAGACTCCCGTATTTATGCTTATTCCGCTGTTTTGATGGGCTCGCCCATTCTTCTCAAGCTGTTTGAACATAACGAGAGTCTGGCGTCTGGCGTTTTCAGGCTGATCAAATTGCAGGAAAGCACCTTCACGGTGAATCGCCCGCATTCCGATATTATGGCGATTAACCATGCCGCCGGACGTGACCCTGTCACCGTCAGCGAGCCGGTATTTGAATTAATCCGTCGCGCAAAAGCCATCAGTTGCCTGCCAGACAGCAGTTTCAATTTCACTATCGGCCCGCTGGTTAAGCGCTGGAAAATCGGTTTCAGCGGGCACAGCATTCCTGCCGCGCAGGATTTACAGACGCTGTTGTCGCTGACAAATCCCGAAGACGTGATCCTCGATGAACACACCCGTTCGGTGTTTCTGCAACAGGCAGGAATGGAAATCGATCTCGGCGCGATTGCCAAAGGGTATATCGCGGACGTGGTGCGTGATTATCTGCGGGATCAGCAGGTTGAAAACGCGTTGATCAATCTGGGCGGTAACGTGCAAACGCTCGGTGCGGGTGCTGAAGGGGCGTGGGCGATTGGCCTGAAAAAACCATTTGCTTCGCCGGATGAACTGATTGGCGTGATCAACGTCACCGGTAAATCAGTGGTCACTTCCGGTATTTACGAACGTTATTTCGAGCTGGACGGCCACCGTTATCATCACATTCTCGATCCGAAAACCGGCTACCCGCTGGATAACGAACTGCTCAGCGTGACCATTATTTCTGAAGATTCGATAGACGGGGATATCTGGACGACGCTGCTGTACGGAATGGGCGTGGAGAAAAGTCTGGAATATCTGAAGCAAATTCCGCACATCGAAGCGGTATTTGTCACCCACGACGGGCAGATTATTTTGTCATCACAGCGGCAGTTTGCTTTCACGCCGCTGGATGACAGTTACCGGATCACGACTTACTGACCCGATTTACTGACAGTACTGCTTTAACAGCGAATAGTGATCGGCCTGCAAACGGTAGCGGTAAACCGGACGACCGGTCACGCCGTAATGAATGCTGGTGAAAAGAATGTTCATCTGCGCCAGCCAGATCAGGTATTTACGGCATGATACCCGCGAGATATTCACCGAACTGGCCAGTTCATCCGTGGAAAATTCCATGGTCGGATGGGCATCAATCCACTGACACAGCGTGCGTAATGTCTGCTGCGTTAAGCCTTTCGGTAGCTTTTTGGTATCCACTGCGGCAGGATTACTGCCGTGGATCAGCCGGTCCACATCTGACTGCTCGTAATATTGCTGATTATCCATCAGCGTTTTTTTCTGCTGCCAGCCGGTCAGCGCTTCCTCAAAACGGGAAAACTGGAACGGCTTAATCAGATAATCCACCACGCCGTAGTTCAGCGATTTTTTGATGGTTTGGGCATCAGCGGCAGACGAAATCACAATCACGTCGATGGGGCGCCGCGCGTTGCGCAGTTCTGGCAGCAAATCCAGCCCGTTATCCTGCTGCATATACACGTCGAGCAAAATCAGGTCGATAGACAGCTCTGAATTCAGAACTAAATCTTTCGCCTGTTGCAGCGTCGACGCCGTGCCGCAGCACGTGAAGCCTTCTATCTGGCCAACATAACAGCGGTTCAGCTCTGCTACCATGGCGTCGTCATCAACTATCAGCACATTGATCAAGAACTTGTCCTCTCCGCATCCCAGGGAAGTTGTACAAAAAATTGGGTGTAAACATCGGGCTCAGATTCGACATTAATCGAACCTCCCAGGCTTTCGACCTGCTGTTTAGCCAGGAACAGCCCCATGCCACGCTGGTCGCCTTTCGACGACACCCCTTTTTCAAAAATGGTCTCAATATTTTCCGGCTGAATGCCCGGACCATCGTCGCTTACGATGCACGCCAGCTGCCCGTTCTGATAATGCAGCAGCACGCTGACTTCGCCGTCAGGTTGCTCACCGAGCGCATCCAGCGCATTTTCAATCAGATTACCCAACACGGTGATCAGCGCCGCGACCTGATCTTCATTATTGTTGTCCGGCAGCAGGCTGTCATCGCTGAGCGTCAGCAGATGGCGCGTATCAGAGGCGCGGTTAATCTTGCTCAGCAGGAAACCGGCAATGACCGGAGACTTAATTTTCAGCAGCAGGGAACCGATTTCCGCCTGATAGTTATTGGCGGTTTTGAGGATGTAATCCTCAAGCTGCGCATAACTTTTCATGTGCAGTAATCCGAGGATCACATGCAGTTTATTCATAAATTCGTGCGAGCGTTCCCGCAACGAATCCGCATAGTTTACCATGCCGCTCAGGCGCTGCATTAACTGGCTGATTTCGGTTTTATCCCTGAAGGTACAGATGGCGCCGATAATAACGCCGTTGTTACGCACCGGCACCGTGTTACTGAGCAGTAAACGGCCTTTGAAATTGATCTCTTCGTCGCGGCGCGGAACACCGGTATTCACCACATCCCGCAGATTAGCGATCAGCGGCAAGGTGTTTTCGTCCGGCGTCACGTCTCTGGCGGTTTCCTGAAATATCTGACGGGCAGTCTGGTTGATCAATGTGACATGCGCCAGATCGTCTACGGCGATGACGCCTTCTTTGATCGACTGCAACATTGCCTGACGCTGTTCGAACAGCGTCGAAATTTCATAAGGTTCCAGCCCGAACAGAATGCGTTTGAGCATGCGCACCAGACAGTACGTGCCCAGCGCGCCGACAATCATGCCGAACAGCACCGTCCACAGAATGCTCCAGCGGCTTTTGTTAATTTGTTCGGTGACTTTGACCAGCGAAATCCCGATGGCGACCACGCCGATTTGCTTATGATTGTCGTCGTAGACTGGCGTGAAAACGCGCAGCGCTTCGTCGAGCGTGCCCTTATTAATCGAGACGTTCTCTTTGCCGAGCAGCGCCGGATTGATGTCATCACCGATGAAATGATGACTGATCACATCGGTATTCGGATGCGAATATCGTATGCCGTCCATATTGGTGACCACGATAAACAGCAGGTCGTTGCGCTTTTGTACCGAACTGGCGATCGGCTGAATGATATTGCTGTCAGGCGGTAAAAGCAGGGCGCGTTTGGTTTCCGGTAAATCCGCCATCGTGCGGGCGACAGCCAGCGCTTTATCTTTTACGCCGTCACGGGTGGTGTCGCTGACCTGCACAAAATAAAGCATATGCACGACCAGCAACACGGAGGCAATCACCGCGCTGACCATCAGAATGACTGAGGTGCTGAGTTTCATGGTGTGCTTGCGCACGGGATGGCGTTGCTGCGTGTCGCTCATGGGAGCCCCGGAAAAGAGCCAAATGCTCATTGGTAATTTCTGACAGTTCGCGTTGTTCGTCCGGCGTCATTGTGCTGAACACTGCGTGAACCAACCCTGTTCACGCATAATGATATGTCTATTTGTCTGATACTTCCGCTATTTAATACTTTCAAAAGTGAGTCAGGCGCTACAGGCGCGTCAATAAAAAGGCCTGAATCTCTTCAGGCCTTTTCTTTGTATTTTGTTTACTGATTACTGGAAGTAGATGTCGCCGTTTTCAGCTTTGAGGATTTTGCCGTCGGTATCGGTTATCAGCGCGTAGCTGCCGCCGATATAAGTCCAGTGGCTGCCTGCATCCGGTGCAGGTAAATGACGTTCCTGCCAGCCGACGATTTCGTAAGGCTTGGTGCGGTACAGCGCCGGAACCTGGTCGCCAATCGCGTAGAGTTTGGAATCATCGTAGAACGATTTGATTTCATGCGAGTTTGACGCAGCAAACGCAGTATTAGCCAGAGGTAACAATGAAGAAACAACCAGGGCAGATAACAAAACAATTTTAGAATGACGCATAGATTATCCCGTTTAAAACCATCAACTTAATGCGTGCTTCGGTGATATGCTGCCAGTCCGTTGTATGAGTCATAAAGCCAAAGCCTGTGCTTTTTCTGTAGGACAGGATAATAACGAGAAAGTGTCCTGATGGCGGGACCTTTTTTTGTGTCGAAATGCAAATGGATGCGTGGAAAATCCGGTCACCTGCCAGATTCTTCTCCGGCTTTGTAAAGTTTTGAGACAATAAATTACCGCCGCTTTGTCCTTGAAAACAGGGCGCTATATCCGCAATCCGTCATTCATTTTTGTGTCTGCTAATCCGTCTGCCAGTGATTACATATCCTTTAAGCACCTTCTCAAACAAAAGAAACCCTTATGCGCAATAAACGGATCTTTACCTGGTCGTTCATGACCGGTTTTGTCATTGGTGTGATCGGGCTGGCCTATCTGGTGCTGGGCGGATGGCTGGCGGCTATAGGAGGTTCACCCTGGTATGTGCTGTTTGGCGCGGGGTATCTGCTGAGCGGCATTTTCATGGCGCGCCGCCGCACTGCGGGGATATGGCTGTACTTGCTTACTTTTATCATCTGTTGCATCTGGTCGTTGTGGGAAGTCGGATTCGACGGCTGGCAACTGATGCCACGGCTGTTCGTGATGGCGCTGCTGGGTATCTGGTGCAGCATGCCGTGGATCACTCGTGCGGTAATGGAAGACGGCAAACATCAGCGTGCAGGCATGTTTAGCGGGCTTGTCTATGTCGTCGCGATTATCGGAATATTTTACAGCGGCTGGCAGGTGACAGGGTCACGGTTTGTGCATCATCAGGCCATTCCGGCGCAGTCTGGCACGACCGCTGCCACCGCGCAGGACGGAAATGACTGGCGTTTTTATGGCCGGACCGAGGCCGGTCAACGTTACTCACCGCTGACTCAGATTTCGCCTGCCAATGTCAGCCAGCTGAAACCCGCGTGGGAATATCATTCCGGCGACGTGATGCGAAAGGGCGAAGATAAAGGGGGGCGTGAGTTCAACTTTGAAGTTACGCCCATCAAAGTCGGTAATTCATTATTTATCTGCACGCCACACCGTCAGGTAATTGCACTGGATGCTACAACCGGCAAACAACGCTGGAAGTTTGACCCTAAATCTGACACTTCCGCTAATGAATATCTGGCCTGTCGCGGCGTGGCGTACAGTGAAACGCCGGATGATGCCGTTTGTCCGGCAAAAATCATCGCCACGACCAGTCAGGCGCGGATGGTGGCGCTTAATGCGCAGACCGGTCGGCCGTGTACTGACTTCGGCCAGCAGGGTTACGTCAGTCTTACGGACCATATGGGCGACGTGCCGCCGGGTTTCCATTTTATCACCTCGCAACCGATGGTCATGGACGGGCACATCGTGCTGGGTGGGTGGATCTATGATAATCAGTCAACCGGCGAGCCTTCCGGCGTTGTCCGTGCTTATGATGTGAAAACCGGGCAGTTGTCATGGGCCTGGGATATGGGCAGAAATCCGCAGAATGCGCCTCTCAAACCGGGCGAAGTGTATACGCGGGGCACACCAAACGGCTGGGGAACATACACAGGTGACCCGAAACTTGGGCTGATTTACATCCCGCTGGGCAATGCGACACCGGATTACTACGGGGCGAAACGCCGTCCGTATGATGAGAAGTATTCGAGTTCGGTCGTGGCGCTGGATATTCATACCGGTGAAGAACGCTGGCATTTCCAGACCGTTCATCACGACGTCTGGGATTTTGACTTGCCGATCGGCCCGACGCTGGTGGATTTGCCCGCGCCGGATGGTACTACGGTCCCGGCGCTTATCCAGACTACCAAAATGGGGCAATTATTCCTGCTCGACAGACGTACCGGTAAGCCGCTGGCGCAGGTTAACGAAAAACCGGTGCCGACTTCCCCGTCGCTGCCGGGCGAGCATCTGTCTTCGACACAGCCGGATTCCGTGGGGATGCCCAATCTGTCTCCGCCTGATTTGAAAGAGTCTGACGCCTGGGGCGCTACGCCGATTGATCAGTTGTATTGCCGCATTCAGTTTAAAAGCGCCCGTTATCAGGGGCAGTTCACTCCACCGGCTGAAGGGAAATCCATTGCGTATCCGGCTTTTGATGGCGTGATGGACTGGTACGGCGCTTCGGTGGATCCCATCCGCCATGTCCTCATTGCCAATACCAGTTACATACCTTTCACGATGGAACTGAAAAAATCCGCTGATGCCATCAAAGAAGGGCTGATGCAAAAATGGGCGGGTTGGGCGAGTCATGAGCCTTACCCGAAACCGAAAGATTTTTCCGTCGGGCCGCAGTACGGCACGCCGTGGGCCGCGATCGTCAAGCCGTGGCTCAGTTTCCTGCAAGCGCCATGTAATGCACCGCCGTGGGGGAAAATCGTCGCAATTGATCTGAACACCCGAAAAATTGCCTGGGAAAGACCGGCAGGGACAACGCGGGACATGAATATTTTTGGCACGCACACCAATGTTCCGCTGCCCACCGGAATTTTCATGATGGGTGGCAATGTGATCACCCAAAGCGGTCTGATTTTCACCGGGGCCACGGCCGATAACTATTTCCGGGCATTTGATGAAACAACCGGTCAGGAATTGTGGCGTGCGCGACTTCCTGCGGGTGGTCAGGCAACGCCAATGACGTATACCGGCGCTGACGGACGCCAGTTTGTGGTTATTGCGGCGGGCGGTCATGGCGGGCTGGGTACGACTTCCGGCGATGCGCTGATGGCTTATGCATTACCGGCTAAGTAGGGATTTCAGCATGCTCGTTAACCTACAAAGTGCACAGTTATTTCAGAACTGTCCGTTAGTGCATGTGGAGGCCACGATTTCTTCTAGCCTTAAAGTTCACTCATTTTTCAAATAAGGAATGTTTATGAGCAATCACAAAACGATTCCCGAATCACTCAATGCCCCTCATGTGGACGCATACCCGACGCCGCCGTTTGAACACCAGAAACAGCCGTTTCCGGGACTGGCTGGCAAAATGAAACCGGTGCCCGATCACGGTGAGAAAACGTATAAAGGCAGCGGCCGGCTGAAAGGGCGTAAGGCTCTGATCACCGGTGGTGACTCCGGTATAGGTCGTGCGGTGGCGATAGCATTCGCCAGAGAGGGCGCGCAGGTGGCGATCAACTATCTGCCTGATGAAGAGCCGGACGCGAAAGAAGTGGTGGATTTACTCTGGAGTGAAGGGCTGAAGGTCGTCGCCATCCCCGGCGATATCCGCGATGAGAAATTCTGTCAGCAACTGGTGAAAGAAGCCGAAGAGAAGCTCGGGGGACTGGATCTGCTGGTCAATAATGCCGGTCGTCAGCAGTTTTGCGATTCGATTAAGGATCTGACGACAGAAGCCTTTGACGCCACGTTTAAAACTAACGTCTATGCAATGTTCTGGATAACCAAAGCGGCGCTGGCATTCATCCCGCGCGGTGGGTCGATCATTAATACATCCTCGGTTCAGGCATTTTTACCGAGCGACAATCTGCTCGATTACTCCCAGACCAAGGCGTCTATTGTGGCGTTCACCAAAGGGCTTGCCAAACAGCTGGCGCCGGATGGCATTAGAGTAAATTCGGTGGCACCGGGGCCTTACTGGACGGCGTTACAGATTAGTGGTGGTCAGCCGCAGGAAAAAGTCGAGAAGTTCGGCGAGCAGGCACCGCTGAAACGTCCGGGGCAACCGGCGGAAATTGCCGCGATGTATGTCACGCTGGCCTCGCAGGAAAGCAGCTATGCCTCCGGTCAGGTCTGGTGCTCCGACGGCGGTACCGGCACGCTTTAACACTCAGAAAGCACCGGTAGAGTCTGCCGGTGGCGTCGTGGTTTGAGGGGATAACTCTGCGGAATATTCCTATTTTTCATCACTCCACCAAAGTCGCCTCGCGGACAACGTAAAGCAAGCTATGATTGATTCATCTGTACCACGCTACAGATAACCACTGCATTTAATCCTTGTGTCCGTCTGTGATTGCCCGCCTTCGAGCGGGCTTTTTTTTGGGATTTTTTTGCAGGATGCGGTTAAAAAAGGCGACTTTCTGCTTGAAATTACTGGAAATAACTATCAACAATGAGAATAATCTAATTATGCTATATTTAAGTTAATGATTACTTCTTAATGCCGGACTCATCACATGCCAGATATCAGGATTGTCTGCGAGCAATGCGGCTCAGACCGCTTTGTCGCCAGCGCGAATACCCCTTTCGCTGAACAGGTAAATTCTATTGTCTGTGCCGTTTGCTCTCATCCAGTCAGAGTCGATGAAGTCATCATCTTTAAAGAAGGCACCTACATCAGCGGGTCCTACGATAATTTCCCCGGCAGTCCGTCCCGAATGAATGATTTTGATATCTGATTTTATCATTCCCTGGCTGCCCATTCCTCCGGTGTCAGCGTCTTAATATCGAACTGGTCGCGCGTTCGGGTGTAAGTATGGCCACCCATTCTTCCGACAGCGTCCATCATCTGCTGGTCGATATGCAGATTCGATGAGTCAACCGCATCGCTTCGCACATAAACCCCCAGCACTTCACCGAGAATAATCTCCCGCGCTGGCCCCACCTGAAGCGTGGTGTGACGACGGCATTCCAGCGCCGCAGGGGCCGCAAGAATACGCGGGCTTCTGACCATCAGCCCCGGTGTAGTATCCAGCCCGGCTTCTTTAAGTTCATCGACCTCTGGCCCGAATTTTATGGCACAGATTTCCATCTGCCTGACCAGCGCATCGTCTACGATGTGAACCGTAAACTCGCCGGTTTCACGGATGTTACGCGCAGTGTCCTTAAAGCGCATATCAGCATAATTCTCGACGCCGATCGCCACAATCGCCGGGTCATGCGTCAGCACATTGAAAAAGCTGAACGGTCCTGCATTCGGTACGCCGTCTTTACTGACAGTCGTGACCAGCGCGACAGGGCGCGGGATCACGGTGCCGATGAGAATTTTATAACGTTCACGTTCCGTCAGCTGTGCAAAATCAAAATGAGTATGTGAAGAAGGTCGGGTCATATCAGTTCCCTGCGGCGATACGGTGGGTTTCAAGCGGCGTATGGTGGCTTAGATTTTCAAAACCGTTTTTAGTGACAACGTAACAATCACCGATATTACAGCCCGCCGACAGTGGCTCAAGCCATTGGGTATGCAGGACAAACACCATGCCTTCTTCCAGCAGGTCATAGTTATGTGATGAAATATTAAAACTGTTCTGTGCGCCAGCCATACCAACGGAATGCCCGAGGTTAGGATTGTGCGGGCCATGCGTCGCCGGATACACATGCATCAGCTTGCGCCCCTGCGCTTCCCAGTCGATATCCTGCACATACTGATGCGGGATCAGCCGCGCGTCCCCGTCCGGCATCGGTGCCCAGTTATACGGCATCGTCCTCGCCTCAGGTGAAGTCAGCATGCCGCGTTCAATCATCGGGCCGAAGGCGGCATTGTTAATATCGCGCATCAGCGCGCCCGGTCGGATCAGCTTCTCAGCGCGTTTTACCCCTTCGGTACAGGCGGCGAGCACGTCTTCCTGATGTGGCGTGATATCACCGACGGCAATCATTCTGGCCGTTTGCGCGGTATAGCCCCGGCAGGTTACGTTGGAAATATACAGGTTAATCAGATCACCGGGACGCACCACATGCCCGTAGGGTTTGCCGCAATGGGTACCAAACTCATTGATACCAATCTGATAACCGTCGCCGGTTTCGCCGCCGGCAGCCAGCTGAGCAAAAGAAAACGCTGCGTAGATTTCATGGTCTGTCACACCCGGTCTGGTGACATGATAGGCGGCCTGCGTCCCGAGACTGATCATCTGCGCCGCGCCACGGAATAATGCAATTTCGCGTGGTGAACGCACCTTTTGCAGGCGATCCACAATGGCGTTATCAGCCACGAATTTGCATTTTGGCGTCAGTGTTTCAAGCGCAGCCCAAAATGTCAGGGATGTCCGGTCGCCAATCTTGCCAATCTGTGCCGCAGTCAGCCCGAAGCGGGCCAGTATCTGCGCGCATTTCTCCGCTGTTTTAATCACGGAATCCCCCGGACGGTCGGAGTATTCGCGCCCGATCGGCCCGATTTGCCAGATTTCATCCACCAGCACCGGTTCACCGCCGGGTGGCAACAACACCGATTGGGTAAAGAATGAGAGCAGTACCAGCGGCTGGTCCGAATCGGTGGGGATAATCAGCACGCCTTCGCGCATCCAGTCGCAGATATAACGCAGGTACGCATTGGATGCATGGAACCAGCCGACGCTGCCGGCGTGAACCACAATCGCGTCGTGTCCGGCTTCGACAGCCTGACGGCGTATTTTACGCAGACGTTCTTCGAACTCTTCAACCGGTAAAGGAAGCGGGGCGATGAAATCGAAATCTGGCTGGAAATCTGCCAGTAAATGTCCGATACGGGAGCCTTTGGCCATCGTCGGATGAGTGTTCATAGGGTGTTCCTTACGTCAAAAATGAGTCAGTGAGTTATGAGTTTTCAGGTACGGGGCGTGGCGCAAGAACCCGCCGGGCAACCAGCAGGCCGAGCAACGTCACGGCAATGAGGATCCCGGAAATAGCGGCCACACGCACATCGAGCGATTCTTCAATCAGCGCGAACATGCGCAGAGGAAGTACCGTGGTTTTCGCGTCCGCAAGGAACAGTGAAACCGAAACGTTGTCGAGTGACTGGATAAATACCAGGAACGCACCGGCCAGGATCCCCGGTAATAACAGCGGCAATGTGACGCGGCGCAGGGTCATAAACCAGTTGGCGCCCATCGTTGTGGAAGCTTCCGCCAGTGAAGGATTGATCCCCTGTGCGACCACCGACGCCGCGCGGTACATCAGCGGGCCGAACACCACCACATGCCCGATCACCGTGAGCCACAGCGACGGCTGAAAGCCGATAAAATTCGCCACAATCAGCGCCGCCAGTCCATAAACCAGACTGGGCAAAACCAGCGGAGCAAGCAGCAGCGGTTCGATGGTGCTGACGCTGCTGCGTTTCATACGGGTCATACCGATGGTCGCGGGCACCGCAAACAGCAGGGCGCCGAGCACTGCCAGACCGGCGATTTTCAGCGAGTTCCACGCCGCGGTCTGTTCTGTGGCTGAACGAACCGGGTCCAGCAACGCTTCGTACCAGCGCAGGGAAAAGCCCTGCGGCGGATATTTCAGTGTCTGACCGGAGGTAAATGACATCATCAGGGCGATAACAATCGGTGCCACCAGATAGATGACACACAACGTGCCGAAGCCATACACAAACAGTTTATAGAGCAGCGCCGGAAGCGGATTTTCGTATTGTTTACGCATGGCCGACCAGTCTCCTGTGGCGTGAAATCATGGTGAGCGCCACCAGCAGGCAGCCCGTGGAAAGCAACAGAACCACGGCGATTGCCGAGGCCAGCGGCCAGTCGAACAGCGTGCCGACTTCGCGATAAATCAGTTGCGGAACATACACATTTCGCGCGCCGCCGATCACCGCCTGAGTGACGAAAGAGCTGCTGGTACTGGCAAACACCAGGATCCACCCCGCCAGTAAACCCGGCAACATCAGCGGCAGTAGTACGGTGACCAGAATGCGCCACGGGCCGGCGCCCGACACCTGTGCCGCTTCGGTGAGCTGATACGGCGTCCGGGAAAGAATGGCAATCAGCGGCAAAATGATTAGCGGCAGGTCAATCTGACACATTGCCATCACCAGCCCGAGTTCGGTAAACATCAGGCTGGTCGGCATCCCGGTAATGCCCATAGACATCAGCGCCTCGCTGATCGGCCCCTGACGCCCGAGGATCACTATCCAGGCAAACGTGCGGACTACGTTGCTGGTCAGCATTGGGATCAGGGTCAGGAAAATCAGGATCTGCCGAAGATTGCGTCCGCCATGCCAGTAAAGCAGGGCAATCGGAATGCCCAGCAGAGTGGTGCCGATAACGGTTTCGATACCGAGACGCGCGGTGTTGATCAATACGCGAAAATTGAACGCATCCCCGAAGAAACGGGCGTAATGATCCAGCGTTGCTCCGCCGTGTCCGGTGAAGCTGAAACCGACCAGGACGGCAAGTGGCGTCGCAAAAAATGCCACGGAAAGCAATAACATCGGTACGACGTAAGGGAAGCCGCTCTGCTTCATCATTTCACCTCAGCCTGCAACCAGAGTGTCGAACTGGCGGATCCAGTCATCACGGTTTTTGTTTATTTCAGCCCAGTCCGGATAAACCAGCGTTTTAAGCTGTTCGCGGGTGACATACGCGGAAATCGCCGGAGTCAGTGCCACGTTTTTGTTGGTCGGGAACATCTCGGTCGGCGGCAGTTCAAGCTGCTGCTGCGCGGATTGAGAAATGGCGGCATCCATATAGGCGTAAGCGGCGTCCAGATTCTTGCTGCCTTTGGTCAGATGAATATTGACCGGTGCGGCCGGTGATCCGCTTTCCGGATGCACAAACTCTGCATTCAGACCAAGGCTTTTCAGGCGCGCCACGTTGCTGGTGCTGCACATGAACACCGCGATTTCTCCTTGCTGGAACAGCGTCATCTGATGGTTAGTGCTGTCCACCACGCCTTTGAGTTGCTCGGGATGTTCTCTGAAAAGTTTAAATACCGCCGCCATATCCGCAGGACCTTTGCCGTAAATTTTGGCGATTTCGGTGTAGGCCATCACGGCGGTATTCGAGGCAAAACCGGTCCATGACACCAGCCCTTTGTAGGCCGGATTTTCAAACAAATCGCGGTACCCTTTTGGACGCGGCACCAGATCCGGATTATAGGCAATACCGTTCACTTCTACGGTCACGGTCGGGCCGTATTCGCCCTGGAATGACGGGTCAAGCAGGTGCCAGTTTTTAAGTCTGGACGGGTCAATTTTCTGAATAAGATCGTTCTGAATCGCAATCGTCATTTGTCCTGGCGACATCAGCAACGTGTCGTAAGGCGGATTGCCGGGGCTGGCCATGATTTTAGCCAGCTGATCCTGTGCCATAGCAGGCGCGATGGTCAGATCAAAGCCTTCCTTTTTCAGTACCGGCGTAAGCACGTTGCGATAAGCGTCTTCCCAGTTTCCGGGGAAAGTGGCCGCGACCGCGCTGCCGCTGGCCGCCGGACTGGCAGCGCGTAACGGGAAGGGCAGCATTGTGGAGGCCGCGACGCCCGCCATGAGATAACCGAACCGGCGACGACTGATTTCAAAGTCTTTCATAAAGTTCACCTCTGTTTATTCACTGATGAATTCCGGTTCAGCCGGAAAGGCATGACACCTTGCGGTATCAATTTCTGCAAAAAGTTGTGCTCCGGGTTCCGGGATAAAGGTCGACGGGCCTCTGACCTCAGATGCGCGCAAACTGGTTCCGTCCTCGAGAACCAGCTCATGGACCAGCGAAGGTCCGAGCGGCACTGAAACCGTCATCCGCGCCGGTTGGGTGTTTTCTCCCGGCAGTGCGGTTAAACGGACTTCTTCCGGACGGAAGGTAATAGTGACCCGGGAACCCGGAGTGAAATTCAGACGGCGCGGCAGGCGAAGCAGCCGGTTATCCGGCAGGCCGATCACAGTGGTATCGAGTTCAAAACGCAGTACCGTGCCGTGCAGAAGATTGGCCTGCCCGATAAAGGTATTCACGAACAGCGTTTTGGGACGGTCATATACCGTCATCGGCGTATCGATTTGTTCGACGTTGCCTTTATTCATCAGCACCAGACGGTTCGCCAGACTTTGTGCTTCCTCCTGATCGTGGGTGACGATAAGCGTGGTGATACCGAGCGTTTTTTGCAGATGCAGCAGTTCGACCTGAAGATCGAAACGCAACGCGCGATCCAGTGCGCCGAAGGGTTCATCAAGCAGCAGGAGAGAAGGACGACCGGCGATAGCGCGGGCGACGGCAACACGTTGCTGCTGTCCCCCGGATAATTCACGCGGCAGGCGGTTGCCAAAATCATTGAGCCTGACCAGTGACAGCATTTCCTCCACACGCTGTTTACGTGCTGCACGGGAAATCTGCTGGCAGGCCAGCGGATAGGCGATGTTCTCGGCCACGGTCAGATGCGGGAATAACGCATAGTTCTGGAACACCATGCCGATCCCACGTCCTCTTGCTGAAACATCTGCCAGATCTTGATTACCCAGCACGATCTTTCCGTTCTTCGGCTGAATAAGCCCTGCGATAGCCCGCAGTACGGTTGATTTTCCACAGCCGCTCGGCCCCAGCAACGCAACAATTTCGCCCGCTTCAATTGAAAATGACACATCACTGATGGCGTTCTTTCCACCGTAACTGTGAGTCAGGCCCTGAACGTTCAGGCGTTTGCTTTCAGTGGTGTTTTGCATGTCTGACATAAGGCTTCCCGGATCTGAGTCGTGTGCTTGAAGATGAAAAAGCAAGCAGCGTGCCAGAATGGAGTAAGCCAGACAGATCATATTTTAACTCATTGAAAGATAATGTTTAAATCCTTATTTATGTATTCGCACGCAGATGGTTAAAAAAATAAACCGTGATATTCGCATATCTTGTAGCATTGCAGATACGCCATTATGGTGCATTGTATTAACCATTTTGGTGCGAATGTTGATATTTTAATGCGAAATAATATTCGAATATCCTTTCGAATGTTAGTGGTTGTAATTAAATTAATGATATTTAACGTAATTAAAGAGTTTTTTTGGTTATGTGTTTGCACTGGCATATGATTTGCAACATTCATATTTCAACGACTCAGCCAGAATTTGCACCCACTTTTTGGCAGCACACGACTCCGGAGCACTGTATGAAATTAGGCATCGACGGGCAGAAACTGCCTGAAGTAAAAAAGCGCGGGCCATTGGGCAGCCTCGACTATGTAAAGGAACTGGGGCTGGAAGGCATATTTTTCAGCACAGTATTAGATATGAGCCCGACGCTGGATGCAGGAATGCTGCGGGAGATTCGCGCCAAAGCGGACGATTTAGGTCTGTATCTGGAAAGTGGTCTGGGCAAAATAAACCCTTATTGCAGCGCAGAAGCCCCGGAATTACGGGCGATTGGAGAGGGCGACATTATTGCGGGTTTCACCCGAATGATAGAAGCCAGCGCGGCGATTGGGTGTCGCGAGATGTGGGTTTCGCCCGGAAATTTTAAAGGAGAGTACCGGGGACGTCTGGCGGTAGATCGTTTTCGAACCGATGTCAGCTGGGATGAACAATTGCAGGGCATCGGCAACGTGCTGCTCAAGCTGGCGCCTGTAGCGCGGGCTCATGGCGTCCATATGAATATTGAAACGCATGATGAAATCACCTCTTTTGAGATCTTGCGCCTGATTGAAAGAGTGGGGGAAGATTGTGTCGGCGCGGTGCTGGATACCGCCAATATGTTGCAGCGCGGGGAACATCCGGTGATGGCGGCGCAACGGCTGGCGCCTTATATCCGCCAGACTCACATAAAAGATGCCTGGGTCGGACGTGCACCCGGCGGTCTGGATTTTCAGCCGCGCGCCTGCGGACAAGGTGTGGTTGATTTCAGTGCTATTTTGCCGATTCTCGCTAAGGCGAATCCTGACCTGAATTTGTCGCTGGAAATCAACCAGTCAACGGATGATAAACGCCGCCAGCCCAATCCGCGCCAGTGTATTCAGATTGACGATCCGCTCTGGCGTGCTGATCATCCGGATCTGAATGCGGCGGAGCTGGAAGACTATTTCACTATGATTGATGAAGGTGAAAAACGTGTGGCTGCAGGTGAAATCCCGGACTGGGAAGAATTTGAAAGTGCGCAATACGGTTATCCGACCTATGAAAACCAGTCTTATGGCCTGCAGGAAGCTACCCGGTTTATTCAGGACTCGGCACGCTATATCCGCGCTATCTGCGAGCGGAAAGGCATAATAATGAGCTGAAGAACTTCTGTGCAAATAACCTGAACCCTTATTCAGTGTTTGCGCAGAAAGATTCTTATCGGGATAATTAACCTGAGCGTATCCGGACAATTTGTCTTGAGGCAAATAGTTTGAATAAAGGTGTATGACTGAGAGTTAACCTGGAGAAAATGATGAAGAAAACGCGCACGCAAAGCGCCAGGACAGCGCCGGTCGCGGCCAGTTCGGCTGATAATAACGACGATGTTTCCGAGCGGATCCGCGCCACGCTGGCGGCCGCTATCGGGGAAGGTGCGTTAAAGCCAGGCACAAAAATTCTTGAAGAGGCGATTGCCGAACACTTTGGCGTCAGCCGCACCGTGGTGCGCGGCGCACTGGGCGTGCTGGAAAGCGATCATCTGCTGGAACGTAAACGAAATCGTGGCACGTTTGTCGCGGAACCTGGCATTGAACAGGCCCGAAACCTGTTTGAGGCACGCCGTAAAATTGAGGCTCTGTTGCTCGAACTGGTCGTGGAGCGTGCTACGGCTGAACAGCTTGAAGCGCTGGAAAAACTGGCGGACGAGGAAGAGCACATTCATCATCATGGCGATGAAAAATCGAAAACCGTGCTTTCCGGCAAATTTCATATCGTTCTGGCGGAAATCGCCGGAAATCCGGTGCTGACCGAAATGCTGGCGAAGATTGTTGCGCGCCTTTCACTGGTGATGTCTTTGTATGAAGAAGATCATAAAGATGATTGCGGTGCAGATCATCACCGTATGATTGTGGCGGCTATCAAAGAAAAAGACCTGACCAAAGCGCAGCAACTGATGGACAGTCATCTTGCCGACATCGAAGGGCGGGTACGTTTAACCGAAGGCCACGGCGACCGGCATACGTTTCTTTCTGTGCTGGAAAACTTCTCGTGATGTGAACCGTTGTCCGAGCCGTGCAACGCCCCGAAGACAGGCTACGCTGATAGCTGAAAGACACCATTTTTCAGCGGGGCGAAACGGCCATGCTCAGAACGAAAAACAATGCCCGGTTAGATGAAGATATTTGCGTGCATATCTTTACCGCGTCAGCCGGAATGGTCGGCGTATGTATTACCGTTATCGGGATTTTTCAGGTGATCACCACGCTGCGGCGCGAAGGCACGCTGGGTGATGATCTGCTGGCGGTCAACGCAATCCTCTATCTGGCCACCACCATCATGTCTTACTGGACGTTAAGAACGCGCAAACAGCGTCGTAACCCCGTTCTGGAGAAGATAACTGACATTCTTTTCCTTGTTGCCCTGACTTTTACCACCGTCGTGGCGGGCGTTATTACCTGGGCCATGACGTTTACCTGACAGGGCGCGCAATCCTCCTTTGTGACAATCACTTCGGCAGTATTCTTCAACTTTACTAATCTATTACAGGTACACCTGTTGGCTGTGGTGCCATTTTCTGGCGCTGACAGCTCCGGATTAGTCAAAGGAGAAAGACATGCAAACGCATCCGAATTCGGCACGCCGTGGAGTTGCAACGGCGCTGTACGAACTGTTAAATCCCATTCCTCTGGGGTTCTTTGTCGCTGCCTGGATTTTCGACATCCTCTATATGAAAACCTTTATCACCATGTGGACCGATGCGGCGAACTGGCTGATTGTACTTGGGCTGATCATCGCTGTTATTCCACGACTGATTAATCTTTTTCAGGTATGGACGGGGCCGAAATCCGTTTCTGTCAGCGCGCTGAAACTGCATTTTTGGCTGAATCTCGTGGCGGTTGTGCTGGCTATTTTCAATGCTTTTATTCACAGCCGTGATGCTTATGCGGTGGTTCCTGCTGGCGTTATTCTTTCCACACTGGTGGTGGTGCTTCTTTTACTGGGCAATGTTCAGCTGGCATTTCGCCTGCCGGTTGCAGGAGGGACTCTGCGATGAAAAATTATCAACGCCTGTTATCCGCCTGCGTACTGGCGGCGCTGCTCAGCAGTTGTGACGACAGTTCGCAGATTGATCCGAAAAAACAGATCGGGGCAGATCCTGAACTGCCAAAAGCGCAAAACTTTCTGATGCCACCGATGAAAGTGCCGGAAGGCATTCCCTGGAAAAGCAGTGAAATGCCCAAAGTTGCCGACGGACTGAAAATCGAGAAAATTGCCGAAGGGCTGAAACATCCGCGTCAGGTGTACGTTCTGCCTAATAACGATGTGCTGGTAGCGGAATCAAACGGGCCGACGAAAAAGCTCATTTTTCGTCCGAAAGAGCTGATTATGGGCCTGGTTCAGAAGTCATCAGGCAAAGGCGGTGAGGGCGGTAACCGCATCACGCTGCTGCGGAATACCGGCGGCAAATGGGAGCAACACACGTTCATTGAACATGTTAATTCACCGTTCGGTATTCAGCTGACGGGGAATACGTTGTGGGTCGCGAGCGCTGACAGCCTGATAAAGTATCCGTATCAGACCGGCGAAACGCAGATCACCGCGCCGGGCGAAGTCGTCACGCAATTGCCGGGTGGTCCGATTAACCATCACTGGACGAAATCCCTGCTGGCGAGCCCGGATGGCAGCAAACTGTATGTGGGCGTCGGTTCCAACAGCAATATCACTGAAAACGGCATCGGGGCAGAAGACCGGCGGGCGTCTGTCCTGGAGGTGGATGCCGCAACCGGAGCCAGCCGGATCTATGCCAGCGGCTTACGTAATCCGACCGGCCTGCAATGGGAACCGCAGAGTGGAAAACTCTGGGCGGTAGTGAATGAGCGTGATGAAATTGGTTCTGATCTGGTGCCGGATTACATGACGTCGGTACAGGAACACGGTTTCTACGGCTGGCCCTACAGCTATTACGGGCAGCATGTGGACGAACGGGTGAAACCGCCGCGTCCGGATCTGGTGGAGAAAGCCATCAAGCCGGACTACGCCATCAGTTCCCACGTTGCTCCGCTCGGACTGCTGTTCTATACCGGCGATAATATGCCGCAATATCGCGACGGCGCGTTCGTCAGTGAACACGGCAGCTGGAACCGTAAACCACTGAACGGTTATCAGGTGATGTGGGTGAAATTCGAAAACGGTAAACCGGTGGGACTCCCGCAGCCGGTCGTGACGGGTTTCCTGACTGACGATCAGAAACAGGTTCGCGGTCTTCCGGTCGGGCTGGCAATGGATAAGCAGGGTGGCGTTCTGATTGCGGACGATGCGGGCAACGTGGTCTGGCGCGTCAGTAAGGCGCAGTAAAATCTTTCTCATGGAATGCGGACAGGGAGCCGCATTCCTTTATCAATAACCCACCTTTATCCGGCCTGATAGCGTTTGCTCAGCGTGTCCTGACATTGCTGCTGTGTCGTCACTTTTTCGCGTTCAGCCTTGCTGAGCGACGTCCAGGTTTCAATCACCTTATCGGCTTCATCCTCATCAAATTCCGTTCTGTTTATCGCTGAAGGTGACTGCGACTGCGTTGACACATCCTTGATCCGATTACGGAAATAATCCGCCGAACCGTCAGGTTTATTAAGCGCGGAACTGCAGAGGATATTGATATAGGTGGCGGGAGTGTGTTGCGCCGTGGTGTCTTCGGCGGTGGCGGTACCCGCGATAAGCAGGGTGAGGGCCAGCATGATTCGTCTCATAGCGTCTCCTTATGTGGAACACTTAAGGGTAGAAGACATCAGGCGGATGGGCATCGATGCGGTCACAGAATAGTCTGAAACATGCCTTCGGGTGCTGACGAGTCCCTCCCATTCCTGATTTCGACTCACATTAATAATTTGTTACGCAATAAAAATTAACCTCCTCACGACAATAACAATGTTAATAATTACTATTCTCGTTCTCATTGCGAACTGTTCTTGTAAAAAATAAAAATAGAAACAGTGTCGCGTCCTCAAAAAATTTTACGAGAATGCGTTATGTCCTTTACTGGCAGGGGAAAAGTCGCGGAGTTTTGCGCAACGGATGTAAGAAAAGTCTTTACCGTTTCATCACTGGCTTTGGTTATTATTGTAGCGATCAATCCCGTTTGGGCGGCGGAAACCAACAGCGCGGCAAATACCGCAACGTCCGGTGACTCGAAGGATATGGTGATCGAAGGCTCGCCTACCGACGCCAGCAGTGACAAGCAGGATTATGCGGTTAAAACGACGACCGCAGGCACCAAAATTAACCTGACCCCGCGCGATATTCCGCAGTCGGTCAGTGTGATCACGCGACAGCGTATGCAGGATCAGGCTCTGCAATCGGTCGGCGATGTGCTCGACAACACCACGGGCATCTCCACGGAAGTGATCGACAGCGAACGCGTATCCTATTTTTCCCGTGGCTTTTACATCAACAATTACACCTATGACGATATTCCTTCGTCCGTCAGCGACACATGGAACTTTGGCGATGCAGCGGAAGACACGGCGATTTATGACCGTATCGAAGTGGTGCGTGGTGCAACCGGTCTGATGACCGGCGCAGGTAATCCGGCGGCGTCGGTAAATATGGTGCGTAAGCATGCTGACAGCAAAGAATTTACCGGCGATATCAGTGCCAGCTATGGCAGCTGGAACAAACAACGTTATGTGCTGGATGCTTCCGGCCCTCTGAATCAGGAAGGTTCAGTGCGCGGACGGATCGTGGCGGGCTATCAGGATCAGGACAGCTGGTTGGATCGTTATCACAAGCGTAAAAAATTCTTCTACGGCGTAGTCGACGCCGATGTGACTGACAACACCACGGTGTCCCTCGGTTATGATTATCAGGAAACCAACACCGGAAATCCGACTTGGGGCGGCCTGCCTACCTGGTACACCGACGGCTCGCGGACCCATTACGACCGCACCACCAATACCTCCGCCGACTGGACGAATTACGCCATTCAGTCACGTAAAGTGTTTGCCAACGTAAAACACGACTTTGATAACGGCTGGACATGGCGGGTCAACGGCACGCATGGCGAGCAAACATTCAACGATAAGCTGCTGTATCTGATGGATTTCCCGGATCACACCACCGGCGAAGGGCTGAGCGGTTTTGGCAGTAAAGACCGTGGCACGCGCAAAGTGGATTCGGTGGATACCTATGCCACCGGGCCGTTTGAACTCTTTGGTCGTCAGCATCAGATGGTCGCCGGGCTTAGCTACAGCCGCCAGCATAACCAGACTTACAGTTCCGATGGGGCCATTGACAGCGACGCCATTGGCAGCTTTGGCAACAGCTGGGACGGCAGCGTCAGCGAGCCGGAGTGGGGCGACTGGTACCTGAACGCCGACGATGTGGTTCGTCAGAAAGCGGGCTATTTTGCTACACGCTTCTCGCTGGCTGACCCACTTTCGCTGATCGTCGGTGCGCGTTACACAGAGTGGACCAGCAACGGCAGCAGCGGCAACATGCAGAAGAACAACATGACGCCCTACGGCGGGCTGGTGTATGACATCAACGATACCTGGTCGGCTTACGCCAGTTACACCTCCATCTTCCAGCCGCAGACAGACCGCGATATCAACGGCCATTATCTGTCACCGACTACGGGTAAAAACTACGAAACTGGCCTGAAATCGGCATGGATGGACGGTCGTCTAAACGCCTCACTCGCGGTGTTCCGCATTGAGCAGGATAATGTCCCCCAGGCCGATGGCAGCGATCACGTCAACGGTTCCAGCGAGCAGGCATACGTTGCGGCAAATGGTACAGTGAGCAAAGGGGCTGAGTTTGAGTTGAGTGGCGCAGTCACTGACAATCTGCAAATGACCTTCGGTGCGACGCGTTATGTGGCGAAAGACGACACCGGCAGCCGCCTGAACAGCAATATGCCACAGACCCAGCTGAAACTGTTCAGTCGATACCAGTTGCCGATGATGCCGGATCTGACAGTCGGCGGCGGCGTGAACTGGCAAAACCGCACCTTCCAGGATGCAACCGGGCCAGACGGCGAGACTCAACGGGTATCAGAGGGCAGCACGGCGATTGTCGATCTGTTCACCCGTTATCAGGTGACAAAACAGTTGTCGGTTCAGGCCAACATCAACAACCTGTTTGACCGCACCTATTACTCGTGGCTCAGTGACTACGCCGTTTACGGCGAACCGCGCAGTGTGTCGGTCAGCGCGAATTATGCGTTCTGATGTGATGCGATAAAGACTATCAGGGCAGCATCGGGATTTCCGTCGCTGCCTTTTTTATGCCTGGTTCAGGTAATGCGTCGAATTTTTGTACAGGGGATGTGAATGATGCGCGAATTATTACAGCTGTGTTAGACGCTGAACGTTTAGGGTTTCCAGTTTACCGTTCAGGATATCGAGAAAATCATCGTGGTAAGGCATTGCCACGTGTTTTTTCAAATCTTCTTCAGACTTCCAGCGTTCGATAAATACGAATGACACCTTACCTTTATTTTCGAGGTTACGTACATCGGGTACAGCATGACTTTCATGCAGATCATATTGCAAGCATCCTGCTTCACGATGCGTTGGAGTAACCATTGCCAATGCGGCATCTCTAATAGTGTCGATAAATTCGGGCAACGGGGTCAGTGTGGCAACAATTTTTACTTCGCTCATAGGGGGCCTTTGATTGTCAGTGATTTATTCTGGATTTATACAATCCTGTACGGATTATTCAGGGTAGTTATGAGTTGGTCATTGTGCCAGCCAATACGACTGAATCAATACTGAATGAGTCAATATGCGATTGGTGGGATGGGGTATGAATGATGAACTCATTGATTGATGCATTCAATTTAACATAATCATGATTATGCGCACTGGGTGTGTAAGTCCCATTTGATAATGTCACTTTTGGAGATGCGGATGTTTTGTTGGACTGGTTGTGTTGTGATCCCCAGATGCTGCCGGTACTTAACCGGACTCATTGCACCCAATGATAATTTAATTCGCTTCTCGTTATACCAGCGTATGTACCTGTCCAGGAAGCAGATAAATTCTTCCTGCGTCGTGCTCGCCCAGTTTCTGCCATAGTACATTTCATTTTTGACCCGCCCGAAGAAGCCTTCACACGCCGCGTTATCCGACGAGCAACCTTTGCGCGACATGGACCTTTTAAGACCTGATGCATTAATACGATCCAACCAACCCGGCCATCGATAATGGCCGCCTCTGTCGCTGTGTATCACCGGTTTTTCATTTTCTCTGAGCGTATCGAGCGCGTCGTCGAGCATGCAATTCACCAGTTTTGCGTCCGGACGTGTTCCTATCGACCAGCTCACCACTTTGCCATCAAAACAGTCGATTACGGGCGACAGATAGACCTTGCCCGCCGGCAGGTGGAACTCAGTAATATCAGTCAGCCACTTCTCATTTGGGCTGAAGGATCGAAAATTTCTGGCAAGGAGATTTTCAGGTGCCGACCCTATTTCTCCGCAGTAAGAGCTGTATCGTCGTTGCCTGGCTCGCTTAACGACGAGTTGCTCCTCAGTCATTAGCCTGCGGACAACCTTTTCAGAGATGCAGAGCTTGTTCTCTCGGAGCGTCGCGTGCAGACGCCGGTATCCATAGCAGCGATAATTTCCTTCAAAGATCTTTGCCATGGCTATGCGTATTTCCGCGTACTTATCATTCAGACGCTGGCTCGCTTTGTGATAAAAATAGCAACTCCGGGCAAGCTTCAGAACACAGAGCAGTTCAGCGACGGAATAGATTTCCTTAAGGGCATCAACGATCTGGGTTTTCTCCCTGTTCTTCAGGGTCAGGACGCTGATGCCCATGTCTTTTTTTATCAGTTCATTCGCTTTTGTCAGGATATCGCGTTCAAGCTGCAACTGATGAACCTGCTGTTTAAGCCGCGTGATTTCATCAAGCAATGCATCCTGGTTTTTATTCTGAGTTGATGTTTTACGTCTTCGCATGGATCGATAAGCCTCATCGTCGAGCAGGTCTTTCTTCCATTTGTACAGGACCGGGACGCTCACGCCTATGTTTTGAGCAACTTTAAGGGCGATTCCGCTTCGGTTGCAGAGCTCACGGACGGCTTGAGCTCTTTCTTCCTGACTGAAGCATTTATTTGTATTTGAGCGGACAATCAGAGGACGCCGGTTTGGATATATTTCTTCAATCCAACGTTAAAGTAATACGTCGCTGGGATAGCCGATGGCTCGCCGAGTAAACGCCAGACAACCACCATGCGTCAGGTAATGTTCCACAGCAGCAATTTTTTGCGCCTGTGAGTATCGCTGTCTCGATTTTAATCCTTTTGGTAAGTCGCCAGTTTCTTCATAAATTCGCACCCAGCGACCGAGCTGTTTCATGGATGGATATCCCAATTCTCTGATGACCATAGAGGCTTTTTTGCCATATCGATAATAGAGTTCAACAGCCCGAACCCTGTCCTCATATGAATGCATTAACTCTCTCCCGAGAGTCCAAGTAATCGTCCGCACCCCCGAGTTTCTGGAGCTGAAGGACTCGACAGCCGGAAGCAAAAAATCGCCCAGCCGTAAGGCTCAGGTGCACGCCCAGGAACAGATCCGGGCTATCAACCTCGTTCTGGTAGACCCGAGCTTGTTTGTGGCAAGTTCAAAGCGGTAGAATCGACCATCAGTGCTGCAAAGTACCGGGTAGCACCCAAAAGGATACTTGAGATGATTAAATTCCCGACTAAAAAGCGCGTTGATTTATATAAAAATGCCGTCAGTTCCGAGCAATTACAGCAGGATCTGGCTGTGGCTCAGGAGTTTATGTTCGATGCCTGGGAAACTGATGACCTGGAAGTTGTGCTGAAACTCATCAGAAAAGCTATCAAGAAATCCCCACTTTGTGCTGACGCATATTCATTCTACTGCGAGGTATCTGAAGAGCCTCCTGAGTCAAAAATTGGTAATCTGGAAACGGCTTTGTACGCTGCCAGTATCGCACTTGGCGAAGATTTTCAGGAATTCGCGGGCAATTTCTGGGGTTTTGTCGAAACACGTCCATATATGAGAGCAAAAGCAGCTTTTGCTGATGCTTTATGGAAGTCAGGTAATTTCTACCCGGCCATGGCTCATTACCGCGAAATGCTTAAGCTCAACCCTAGCGATAACCAAGGGATTCGTCATTTATTAGCGAACTATTACCTTGAACTCGAAATGGTGGATGACCTGACCTTGCTACTGGATGATTATTCAGGTGATATGCGCCCGTTTCTTCAGTATACACGCGCCCTCCTCGCCTACCGGCAGTTATCCCCAGATGCCGATGATATCGCTAAAGCTGCGATTAATTCTAATAGACACATCCCCGGCTTGTTATCGAAGTGCAGATTACAGCCCAAGTCTAACAGTGGATATATTACGTTAGGTGGAATGGATGAAGCCATTTTTTACGTGAATAATAATATAAAACCTTGGATTCGCACTCCAGGTGCAATTGACTGGATTAATAAAAACACTAAATCCAGCTTGAACTAATTATTTTATAGCAGGAAATTATTCTGTTATTTCCTGTTCGCTCCTATCCCATTTATATTCATCCCCCTATTATAACCCTCCCGGTACTCATAATGCTCCATATGCTCCAATGTACGCATGGCTTCGGCCTCCAAATGCTTACCGGCGTCGACCAGTTCGACCCGACGACTGGTGCGAATCAGCAACGGACCGCCCAGCGAGGCTTCAAGGGCTTTTAGCACGGGAAAAGCTCGAGGACGTTCATGGTCTGATCCTTGGCAATGAAACCATCAGACGCCTCATGATAAAAGCCGGACTCTGGATCCCCTGCAGACGACCCCCGCCCAAAAATTCATCAGCCCCGTTACCGCCGTCCCTGTACCGGCGAGCTGATCCAGATTGACGGTTGTGACCATCACAGGTTTGAAAACCGGGGACCTAAGGCATGCAAGCCACTCAGATCTTTTCCTGATTAACCCGTTCAGAAAGTGCCTGATGGCTTTCCTTCCTTTCGCTGTAACGGTCGGCCAAAAACGCGGTGTGGCCTTTCAGAAGCAATGTGATTTTGAACAACTCCTCGGTGACATCCACAATCCTGTCGTACCAGGCCGAAGGTTTCATGTGCCCTTCATCGTCAAATTCCTGCCATGCCTTTGGCACTGATGATTGATTGGGAATAGTGAACATCCGCATCCAGCGACCCAGTATCCGCATCTGGTTTACCGTATTGAATGATTGCGACCCGCCACTCACCTGCATTACGGCCAGCGTTTTTCCCTGCGACGGACGCACTGCGCCTTCGCTCAACGGTATCCAGTCGATCTGGGCCTTCATGACTGAACTCATGGCACCATGTCTTTCCGGAGAACTCCACACCATTCCGTCACACCACCGGACCAGATCACGAAGCTCGAGCACTTTGGGATGGCTTTCCGGCGCATCATCCGGCAGCGGCAAACCTGAAGGATTAAAGATTTTCACTTCTGCGCCCATTTCTGTCAGTAATCGCCCAGCTTCTTCAGCTGCAAAACGGCTGTAGGAGCGTTCCCGTACTGATCCGTAGAGGATCAGAATGCGCGGCTGGGTTGCATCACCCTGCTGAAGTTTGCTGGCAATAGCCTCATCAAAGCATTCCGGTTCGATTGCAGGTAACTGCGTCATAAATATTCTCCGATTCGTAAGTTATGCTTTAAAACCTAACATATATGGAATAGCATATGTATAAATAATTCATGTCGAGGTTATGTATGCTACAGCCAGTTCAGCTTTTCAAACTGCTTTCCGATGAAACCCGTTCGGCCATCGTGATGCTGCTGCGTGAATTCGGCGAGTTGTGTGTCTGCGATATCTGTGCAGCAACGGAAGAATCTCAGCCCAAAATATCGCGCCATATGGCGATGCTGCGTGAGGCTGAACTGGTAATCGACCGGCGTGAAGGGAAATGGGTGCATTACCGGTTGTCACCTCATATGCCTGCATGGGCTGCGGCCATTATTGATTCAGCGTGGAATTGTGAAAGAGAGAATGTGCGCAAAAAACTTGATAACGCATCGTCCGCTACTTGTTGAGTTTGTAGAAACACATGCATTTTAATGAATGTGTAAGGGGTTTCTGATGTTATTGGCTGGTGCTATTTTTGTATTCACCCTCATTCTGGTTATCTGGCAACCACGGGGACTGGGGATTGGCTGGAGTGCTTCTCTGGGCGCAGGCCTGGCATTGCTGACAGGTGTCGTTCATCTGGCTGATATTCCGATTGTCTGGCAGATTGTCTGGAATGCGACCGCGACCTTTATCGCCGTGATCATCATCAGTCTCTTGCTCGATGAATCAGGTTTTTTTGAGTGGGCGGCACTGCATGTTGCCCGCCTCGGCAATGGCCGGGGGCGACTACTCTTTACCTGGATTGTTCTGCTTGGCGCGATGGTCGCTGCGTTATTCGCTAATGATGGTGCCGCGCTTATTCTGACGCCCATCGTTATTGCGATGTTGCTGGCGCTCGGATTCAGTCAGCGGGCAACGTTAGCTTTTGTTATGGCCGCAGGGTTTATTGCCGATGCTGCCAGTCTGCCGCTGATTGTCTCGAATCTGGTCAATATCGTGTCGGCGGATTTCTTTAAACTCGGATTCTCTGAATATGCTGTCGTAATGGTGCCGGTCAATCTGGCGGCTATCGCGGCAACATTGGTGATGTTGCACCTGTTTTTCCGCAAAGATATTCCTGCTTTTTACGATGTGGCGCTGTTGAAAGAGCCGAAAGCCGCTATCCGTGATACCGGAACCTTTAAAACCGGCTGGGTGGTTCTGGTTTTACTGCTGGTGGGATTTTTTGCTCTGGAGCCGCTGGGCGTGCCGGTCAGTCTGGTTGCCGCTGCGGGCGCCCTGCTTCTGCTGGCTGTTGCGAAGAAAGGGCGTGCCATTAACACCGGCAAAGTGATACGTGGCGCGCCGTGGCAAATCGTGATTTTCTCGCTGGGCATGTATCTGGTGGTCTACGGATTACGCAACGCCGGCCTGACCCACTATCTTTCCTCCCTGTTAAATCATCTCTCGGATCAGGGGTTATGGGTAGCCACTCTGGGGACGGGTTTCCTTTCGGCTTTTCTGTCATCCGTGATGAACAATATGCCCACGGTTCTTATCGGCGCACTGTCTGTTGATGGCAGCACCGCGACCGGCGTCATCAGGCAAGCACTGATTTACGCCAATGTGATAGGCAGCGATCTTGGGCCCAAAATTACACCGATTGGCAGTCTGGCAACTTTGCTGTGGCTGCATGTTTTGTCGCAGAAAAATATCAAAATCACCTGGGGATATTACTTTCGGGTGGGCATGGTAATGACTGTTCCGGTGTTGTTCTTCACTCTGGCCGCGCTGGCGTTGCGGCTCTCTGTCACTTTCTAATGAGATACCAATATGAGCAAGATGACTATCTATCACAACCCGGCCTGCGGCACGTCCCGTAATACGCTGGAAATGATCCGCAACAGCGGCACTGAGCCGGCCGTTATTTTGTATCTGGAAACGCCGCCAGCCTGCGAGGAACTGGCTAAGCTGATTGCAGATATGGGGATTACCGCACGGCAGTTGCTGCGTAAGAACGTTGAGCCTTATGAACAACTGGGACTGGCTGAGGATATCTTCACCGACGAGCAACTGATGAGTTTCATGTTGCAGCATCCCATTCTGATTAACCGCCCGATTGTGGTGACGCCATTGGGAACACGCCTGTGTCGCCCGTCTGAAGTGGTGCTGGACATTTTGCCAGATCTCCAGAAAGGAGCATTTACCAAAGAAGACGGTGAGCAAGTGGTAAATCAGGACGGTAAAAAGATTAAATAACCGTTCACGGCAAGGGTTCAGCTTTTAACGTTTGCCATCGCCAAATATGCGGTCACCGCATTACCCGGTTCCTGCATGCGGCTGATCATCACCAGATTCGCCGTCAGTTCTAGTGCATTCAGGCTGCGGTAAACCAGTCCGGGAATATTCACCTGTTGCACGGGCGCGGGGATCAGCGCCAACCCCAGTCCGGCGGCGGCAATGGCCAGAACGCTCAGCGTGCTGTTTGACCGGTGTGCCACGCGAAAGCTGTCCCCCAGCTGTTGCGCCAGAACCACCGTCAGATTTTCATGGGTATCGTGCGCGTCATACAACACCAGCGGCTGACCGGCGAGCATGTCAACCGTGAGTTGCGGATGCGCGGCAAGAGGATGATCGTCACACAGGGCAATCATGATTTCCCAGTTTCCGGCCTTCTGTACCCTGATTTGCGGATCCGCAGTCGTGCTGTTATCGGGCGTATAGCCGATATCAATGCGTCCGGCGAGGATCGCTTCCACCTGCTGCTGCGGCGCAATTTCCTGAATTATAATTTCTGCATCCGGATGGGTTTTACGAAAACGACGTATATCGGCAATCATTTTACCGCTGAAAATGGCGTTTCCGGCAAATCCGACCCGCACGCGCCCTGTCTCACCGCGCATCGCGCGTTCAACGGCCAGACGGGTATGTTCCACCTGTTCCAGCGTCAGCCGGGCTTCGGCCAGTAACAGTATTCCGGCTTCGGTGAGCTCGACACGGCGGCTGGTGCGGATAAACAGCGGGCCGCCCAGCTCCGTTTCCAGCGCTTTAATCTGCATGCTCAGCGCAGGCTGAACGATATTGAGTCGCTCGGCGGCGCGGCCAAAATGCCCTTCTTCTGCCACAGCCATAAAATAGCGTAAGTGCCGGAGTTCCATTACTGCCTCATTCATCATTAAAAATGATTGTTCAGTCAAATCTATATATTTGAGTTTAACGCGGTTCTTGACCAAACTGAACACATCAACGTAAAAGGAAACAAACAATGCAAACCCAACAACTGCAAGACCGTCAGGCGCTGAACGACCTTATGAATGGCTGGATGCACCGTGATCTGGCTGAATGGGAACAGTTACGTAATCTCTTCCATCCGGACGGCACCATTGAAATTACCTGGTATGAAGGGCTGGCGAGCGGTTTTGTCGATGGTTCCATGCGTATGGGCGCTTCGGATTTGCGCACCAAACATATGATTGGCGCACCCGTCGTGACCTTTAACGACCGTGGTGACAAAGCGATTCTGGAAACCAATGCGATGATCATCGCTGAAAACGTAAAACTGAATATTGGCTGCGAATGCCATAACCGTTTCTACGATCTGGCCGAAAAACGAGACGGCCAGTGGAAACTGTTTCACCGTCAGAGCGTTTACGATATGGGGACGTTCACCTTCCCGCTGGGACCGGTTGAAATTGACAGCAGTATTGCCGCCAAATATCCGCGTGAATATGCCGCGCTGGCTTACCTGCTGGAACAAAGTGGTTTCCCGCTGGGGCGCGTATTTGCCACGCGTGGCAGCGAACTGGAAGCGAAAATGAAAGCGGATGCTAAAAAGTGGTTAGCGGTCTGACAGTTTGAGGTTGAGCCCGGTCTCTGCCGGATGACGTCATGTTCAGGGGAAGCATTTGCCTCCCCTTTCTTTTATGCCTTCACCAGCGCACGCGTTTTATCGAGTAAAAACGGGCGCAGATAACCCACGGTATTTGAAAGCACAATCACATCGTCAGAAAGGCGGATTTTCAGTACATCAGCCAGATATTTCTTGCGCGCCACCATCCTTTGCCACACCTGCGGATACTCTCTTTCCAGCTCACGACGCAACGTCTCATCTGCCAGCGCCACGGTATCCTCTATGCTGCTGCCGCCGTAACCGGGCAGCGACGGGATAATATCTATCTGCAACAGCATCCCGCTCGACAGCGGCACGTCGGAATCCGGATAAACCGGTGAACACAGCCATTCCTCATCGGCGACCAGATGCCCCGGATTGAGATGCCAGTTCCAGGTTTTCTGCTCAAGCGTTTCTTGCACTAAGCGGTATAAATCGCCGCCACGCATGCCGATATGCAGATTTTCCAGCCAGGTCACGACCGTATGATAATAAGGGATCGCCAGACGTGGCAGCCAGTCCGCGACGTCTGCCGGTAATTCATCCTCACTGGCAACGACGTAGGCGGCCCGGCTCGATAATCCCCCTTTGTAGCCGACGGTCAGTGAGAATTTGTCACCGTGACGGATGATTTTGTCCGAGGGATAAAGATTCGCGTGAGCAAACCGGTCACCGGTCGCGGCAATCATAATCACATTATTCTGCTGACCGTCACCCGCCAGCAACTGACCGATTTCCTTCTCAGTTTTACCGGGTGCAATCGCGTCGAGTGCGCCCAGCAGACAGGACGACGCCAGATTTGCGCCGTACTCATAAAACGCGACTTCATTGGCGTTATTAATGCACCGCGAGCCATTTTCTGGCGCGATAAACAGGCCGGTGGCGTTCACCACGTTTTCTTTGCCTCCGGCTGCAATACGCACGGCATCCAGAATAAACGCCGGAACATCAAAGCTGTATTTATCGGATTCGGGATCTAAACGGAACAACTTCCAGCCCGCGACGCCGGTGGTCTGTGATACTTGCACTCCCGCCGTCGCCAGCAGATTTTCCAGCGGCTGAGGGTGTTTCATTGGCTGATTTGGCAGGGAAAACACCGGGGCATGCAGACAGGTTCCACTGTTACGGGCGTGCGGCACCAGTTTCAGGTTTTCGTTGCCCATAATGTAAGTCAGTTTGCCGTCGGCGTTGACTACCAGCAACGCTTCTTCAAAACGCGGGATAAAACCTGAAAGATATTCGAAATTACCGCCGTGTTCTTTATCGGCATAAATCACCAGCGACGATAAACCCTCGCGCTGCATGGCGCTCAGGATACTGTTCAGGCGGGATTTCATGGTGTCGTCGGACAATACCGATGTGGGCACTTGCCGGTAAATGGCCGGTGCCGGAACAGAGGTCAGTGCGTAAGCCGTTTCGGAGTTCATTGCGTTTCCTTATGCGTCAGAAATCGTTTTTAGTTTTTGGGTTGGGAGGATGTGGATTCGTAGATGATATAACCGGCCACGCCGCCCTTCCCGCCATCTTTAGGATGGTTGATGCCATCGCTGACCGGCACGGGTGAAAAATCGAAGGGCGAGACGCTTTCGATACAGGCGACATTGACGCCATAACACTCAGGATTGGAGCGCCGTTGGTGGAAGGTATAAATGCCACACACTGAGCAGAAAAAGTGTACTGCTTCGCCGGTATTAAAGCGGTATTCCGTCAGCTTATCCTTGCCCTGGGTGATTTCAATTTCACCCGCTGTAACCACTACCGCGCCACGCATACGGCAAAATGAGCAGTTGCAGTGCAGCACGCTGTTAAATCCGTCGGTCAGTGCGACCTTAAACGCCACAGCACCACAATGGCAATGAGCGGATAATTTATCTGACATAGCATTCTCCTTGAATCGGATGGCAGGACGGATGGGCGAAGAAAATGTTGTACCAAATTTCGTCGCGCATTACAGCATTCCATCAGAAAGCCCACTTTTTAGCCGTAAAGTATTCATGCTTGCTATCAATTTTCCGTTTTGAGATCTGATACCAACTTTCTGTCACATATTTTGTTTTACTACCCAACGTTGGGAAATGTTACGAAAGTGATTTCGTAATGAAAATAAAATAGCTGCATGTAAGGAAGCTGACATGAAAAGACTGACTACTTTTTGCCTCGCGGGACTTGTTTCATTTAATGCGTTTGCCCTGACCGGCAACGATGCCACCACCAAACCGGACCTCTACTATTTAAAGAACGATCAGGCCATCAACAGCCTGACCCTGTTGCCGCCGCCACCGGCTGTGGGCAGCATTGCATTCCTTAATGATCAGGCGATGTATGAACAGGGGCGTCTGTTGCGTTCAACCGAGCGTGGCAAGCAGGCAGCTGAAGATGCGAACCTGAGCGGTGGCGGTGTGGCGAATGCCTTCTCCGGTGCGTTTGGTTCACCAATCACCGCCAAAGACACCCCGGAGCTGCACAAACTGCTGACCAATATGATTGAAGATGCAGGGGATCTTGCGACGCGTGGTGCAAAAGAGAAATACATGCGTATCCGCCCGTTTGCGTTCTACGGCGTCCCGACGTGTAACACCACGGAGCAGGATAAGCTTTCTAAAAACGGCTCTTATCCTTCCGGTCATACTTCTATCGGCTGGGCGACGGCATTAGTGCTGACTGAAATCAACCCGCAACGTCAGGATCAGATCCTTCAGCGTGGTTATGACTTGGGCCAGAGCCGCGTGATTTGCGGATACCACTGGCAGAGTGATGTGGATGCGGCGCGTATCGTCGGTTCTGCCGTTGTAGCTACGCTGCATACCAACGACGCTTTCCAGCAGCAACTGAAGAAAGCCAAAGAAGAGTTCGCTAAACAACACAAATAAGCGTTTTTTGCTTCCTGCAGGACCACAAAAAACCGGCCTGATAAGCCGGTTTTTTTATAAAGAGCAGAAAGCGGATCAGGCCGCTTTAACAGCACGCGCCTTTTTAGGGGCTGGCGCAGCTGCGATTTCTTCAGTAATTTCTTCCGCTGATTCTTCTTCAATCAGGGCTTCAGTCACAACCGGTTCTTCAGTCTGCACGACAGGGGCTTTCGCTGTTTCTTCTTCCGGCAGCTTGCTGGTGCGCAAGATGTGCTGAACGGTATCTTTTTGCTCAGCCAGGCGAAGGGCAATGTTTTCTGCCAGCGATTCATCAATTTCCAGTTCGCTCTGCAACAGCCAGTCGGTAAAAGCATCTGCCATATCGAGCATTTTGTCGTAAGCGTCCGCTTCTTTCTTATTGGCAAAAGTCATTTTTTCTTCACCTTTTCTGACGACAACAAACTTTGTTTCAACAGCCATGATTCGCTCCTGATACTGTATTTACATACAGTATGTAAAATGATGAATGCAGGATACCGCATTCAGCCGCCATTTTACAACGCGCAGTGTCAAAGTTTTACTACTCATTTAACCCAGACGGACTGACACTTCCACATCATCGCCAAAAGCCACGGAAAGATAGCCGTTTGCAGGTGACCGCACGTGGTCCAGATACACCTGATTATAACTGGCGTCGTCCGCGACAATCAGCGTGCCCGGCCGGAAACGGCTTTCGAGCAGTTGTAGAATGTCGTCATACAGCGCTTTGGCACCGTCGAGCACCAGCAGGTCGATTGTCTCTGGCAGATTAACCGCCAGTGTTTGCAGCGCATCCCCGGCGCGGACTTCCACTAAATCTGCCACGCCGCCTTCCTGCAAATGCTCACGGGCTTTCGCGACTTTCGCCGGTTCGAACTCGCTTGTGATCAACCGGCCACCGCCATTATCACGCAGAGCGGCGGCCAGATGGAGTGTCGACAGGCCAAATGAGGTGCCGAATTCCACCACCGACGTTGCCTTAGAACTGCGGGTCAGCATGTAAAGCAGTTTGCCGGTATCGCGGGAAACCGGCAGCCACATGTCCTTCAGCAAACCGTACAAATCAAGATATTCCGTTTTGCTGTGCATCATGCGCGTGGTATCGCTTTCTGGGATCTGCGAGAAATCAAAACCGGTCGCCGTGCTGGCTTCGCTGAACAGGCGGTCAAGTAAAGGCGCCATCGGGGCGCTGGACAGGGTATTTTTTGTCGTCATCAGTGTGCTGATAGTCATCTTAAAAGTTTCCTATATCAGATTGAGCACATCGGCGTGCTTGACTAAAATGCGAGGGATTCATCGCGTTAAAAATTATGCGATGATTTCCTCGCATTCACTATTCGCATTCTCTGATAGGAAAAACGCGCCCATGACAAACCGCCAGACCCCGCAGGTTTCCTCGCGAAAAGAGCCCAAGCAGTCCCGTTCTGCGGAGCTGGTCGCCACCATTCTGGAAGCTGCCACTCAGGTTTTAGCTAAGGAAGGCGCGACCCGGTTTACCACCGGGCGCGTGGCCGAAAGAGCCGGGATCAGCATCGGTTCCCTGTATCAGTATTTCCCTAATAAAGCGGCGATCCTGTTTCGGCTGCAAAATGATGAATGGCGGCAGACCACCGATATGCTGCGCACCATTCTTGCTGACACCACGCAGCCGCCGCTGGTGCGACTGCGCACGCTGGTGCATGAATTTATCCGTTCAGAATGCGAGGAAGCGCAGATGCGCGGTGCGCTCGATGATGCCGCCCCGCTCTATCGCGATGCGCCTCAGGCCCGCGAGGCACGGGCGGCGGGAGAAAGCGTGTTTAACGATTTTATGCGTGAAGTTTTGCCGGAACTCGCCGAAGACAAGCGCGCGCTGGCGCGGGATCTGATTTCCACCACGCTCAGCGCTGTCGGCCGGGATTTTTCTGCCACTCCCCGCACGGGTGATGAAATAAAAATCTACGCAGATGCGCTGGCCGATATGTTTACTGCGTATGTGCAGGTAAATGCATGACATGACGTGAATTTCACAGGTTTAGCGGCTAAGGTAAAACAGCCCGTTTTACTATTAATCTGAACAATGAAACTGAGAGAAACCTGTGACCAATCTGAAAGACGTATGCCGCTGGACTAAAGCCCCCTATCTGATCACCACCGATATCAATCAGGTGGATATTCCTGCCGTCCACGCCTATCTGACCCGCTCAAGCTGGGCACCGGGCATTGACGAACAAACGGTGCGCGATGGCGCCGAAAACAGCCTGAATTTCAGTTTGTTCGACGGTGAAAAACAGATCGGTTATGCCCGGTTCATCACCGATTATGCCACCTTTGCGTACCTGTGCGATGTGTACGTGCTGGAAGAATATCAGGGGAAAAATCTGGGAGCCTGGCTGATTGAATGTGTACAGTCGCATCCGGTCACCGCCAGACTGCGCAGGATGGCGCTCTTTACTTCAACGGCACCGTGGCTGTACGAAAAGTTTGGCTATACGCCGGTCAACGAACCCAATTACACCTGGGTGATCACCCGTCCGGGGATTTACCAGAAGAAAGACTGATCACGGCTGGTGAAAGATTTGATTGTTTTCAGCCAACGTCTGCCATCTCCGTCACTATCCGTACAAAGTTATCGCGGATTAAATCTGCACTGCGCGGATCCCAGGCGATCCCGACCAGCCAGCGGGTGGCTTTGCCGCTCAGCTGCAGCGTTTTCAGGCCGGGCGACGCAATGTGCATGACGCTTTTGGGCAGCAGCGCCACGCCGACTCCGGCCACAACCAGCGCGACAATCGTCTGGATATCTTCGGACTGTTGCACAGAGGACGTGTACAGCTGGTTTTCATCCAGAAAGCGGTCAGTTTGCGTATTCAGCCCGCGTCCGCGATCGGGGTATAAACGCAGCAGCGGTTTCTGTTTCAACCAGCCAGCCACCGTCGTGCCGTTGTCAGCCGGTACCACAAACACCAGTTCATCTTCGAACAAGGCGTGATAACTCAGCGGCGCAGCGGGTGGCACGCGGACAAATCCAATCTGTAATTCCCCGCTTTGCAGCATGTCGTATTGCACAGCGGAAGGCAGATCCTCCAGCGTGATATCCACGCCGGGGTACACTGCCCTGAATCTGGCGATGCACTGCGGCGCAAAGGTAAACGCCGACAAACCGAACCCCGCCGCAAGCAACCCTTCTCCGCCCTTTTCCACCTGACCGGCGTGCTGCATAAAAGCTGTCATTTGCCGCAGCACTTTCTCCGCTTCCGGTAAAAGGCGTCGTCCTCCCGGCGTGAGCGCCGTGCCGTGGCGACCGCGGTCAAACAGCGTCACGTTAAGGGTGAATTCCAGCAAACTGATCTGCTTGGTCAACGCCGGCTGCGAGATGGAAAGCTGATTTGCCGCCGCGGCGTAATTCCCTTCCTGTGCCAGCGTGACAAACGCTTTGAGCAAACGCGTATTCATTTTTACATTCCGTTTGGTTATCACAATAAGAAAACTATTCATTATAAAGTTATCAGCCGCATTGCTCTAATACCAGCTCTGATACCAGATCAGTTTCCCCCCTTAACGCTACGGAGAATAACCATGACGGCAACGATTAAAACGGCGGTAGTGCAGTTTCAGCATCAGGCCGGAAACAAAAAATATAACCTGATGATGATGGAAGGTTTTATTCAGCAGGCGGCAATTAACGGCGTGCAGATCCTGGCGTTTCCGGAAATGTGTATCACCGGCTACTGGCATGTGCCGAAACTGGATAACGACGGTGTGGCGGCGCTGGCCGAATCTGTGGAAACTGGTTCCTCCGTGCGCCTTATCCGCAAACTGGCTGTGAAACATCAGATGCTGATTGGTGCCGGTTTTATCGAACGCGGCGATGACGGGCGTCTTTACAACGCCTACGCTGCCTGTATGCCTGACGGATCTGTTTATACACACCGCAAAATGCACGCGTTTGAACATCCTTCTATCAGTTGCGGTGATGCGTATACCGTGTTTGATACGCCGTGGGGCGTGAAAGTGGGGATCCTGATTTGCTGGGATAACAATCTGGTGGAAAACGCGCGGGCGACGGCGCTGCTGGGTGCAGACATTTTACTGGCACCGCATCAGACCGGCGGCACAAATTCCCGCAGCCCTTATGGCATGAAACCCATTCCGCTGGAATTATGGGAACAACGCGCCACGCGCCAGGAGGAAATCACCGCAGCCTTTAAAGGCGCCAGTGGTCGTGAATGGCTGTTGCGCTGGCTGCCTTCACGGGCGCACGATAATGGTATGTTTATCTTGTTCAGCAATGGCGTGGGCGCAGATGACGATGAAGTCCGCACCGGTAACGCGATGATCATCGACCCCTATGGCCGCATCGTTAAAGAAACCTGGGCGGCGGCAGACGCGATGGTGAGTGCTGAACTGGATCTTTCGCTCATTCCGATGAGTACCGGAAGACGTTGGATGGCAGGCAGGCGTCCGGAGCTCTACCACACTCTGACTGAGCGGCAGGGCTACGAACGTGATGCGATTACGGCGCGTTTTTCCGAAGAATTACCGGGAATTAAAACGCGCTAAATACCCCAGACCTTAAGGGATGTTTCAGGCGAGCACTGAACCCACCAGATAAAACATCACCATGCTCAGAATTACCACTACCACCGTATTTCGGATAAACAGCGCGAACATCACGCTGAAGACGGTTCCCCAAAAATACGGATTATCGGGAAAGGCGCGCAGTGCGCCGTTTTCAGCCACGATAATCGGGCCGCAAATTGCGGTCAGTAAACACGGGGCGGCGTATTTCAGCGCCTGATTGACGAATGCCGGTAAGCGCACCGGCAGACGTGGCTCAAGAAATACATAACGGTTGAAAAACACCACGCCCGCCAACGTCAAAAGCAGTGTCCAGCTCATTCGTTTTCCCCGCACATCCGCGCAATAATCAGTGAAACCGCCATGCCTGACAGTCCGGCAATGATGATCGCGCCGGAGAAATGCAGCGCGGTGAACAGCATCGATAAGCCCAGTGAACTGCATACACCCGCCAGGACCGCAGGCCGGTTAATCATCGGCACTACCAGCGAGGCAAATGTCGCGATGATGGAAAAATCGAGGTGAAAACGCGCCAGATCAGGCACTGACGACGCCATCACAATGCCTGCCAGACTGCACAACACCCAGCACAGATAAAAAGTCAGCCCCGCGCCAATCATAAATCCGGGCGTCAGAGGATGGCGCTCTTTATGCGATGCGCTGAGTGCGAACAGTTCGTCTGTCAGCAGAAATCCCACCGGAATGCGCAGGCGCGCCGCGAAGGCGGAAACAGGTTTTCTCAGCGTCAGGCCGTACAAAAAGTGTTGCGCGGTGAGAAAGAAAACCGACACCACGATCACCGGCAGACTGGCACCGGACATCAGCATCGCCAGCGTCACCAGCTGCGCGGCTCCGGCGTATATAATTGCCGACATCCCGAGGCTTTGCGAAAACGTCAGGCCGGACTGCACCGCCATCGAACCGGCCAGAATTCCCCACGGGATAACCGACAAACACAGCGGCAGCATGGCGACCATGCCGTAAAAAAAACCGCTGCGGCCGGTCAGATTTTTGGAAAGAGTCATGTTTAAAGTAAGCCGTAATGGATTGAACGGCTACTGTAGGCGGGCGGGAAATTCAGGTCTTGAATGAGATTGCTGCCGGTCAGAAAATTTTATGCGCTTTCACGAACTGACCGGGCGTGACGCCAATCGCCCGTTTGAAATGGCGGTTGAGATGGCTTTGATCGGCAAATCCGGCCAGCAACGCTGTTTCTCCGATAGGCACGCCGCCGAGCAGACAGGCTTTGGCCTTACGTAACCGCGCCTGAATCAGCCAGGAATGCGGCGATAATCCGACCACTTTCTTAAACTGACGCAGAAAATGCCAGGTGCTCAGCCCCGCGGCTTCAGCCAGTTCTGTCAGGCCAAAATCGGCTTCAGGACAATCGTTAAGTAAGTCTCTGATACGCAGAACCTGTGCTTCGGCACCGCTCAGCGGGCGCGGCGTGACAGGCGATGAACAGTGGCGC
Source organism: Rahnella ecdela (assembly GCF_019049625.1). Classification (GTDB taxonomy): domain Bacteria; phylum Pseudomonadota; class Gammaproteobacteria; order Enterobacterales; family Enterobacteriaceae; genus Rahnella; species Rahnella ecdela. The sequence continues at coordinate 254,073 of NZ_JAFMOY010000130.1, read as the reverse complement.
ATCACCAGCCAGGTCATCGTCGACATCAGCATGCTTTCCTTGAACAGCTTATCGCCCGGCTGCATCAGCACGTCAAAGGTGAACTGTAGCTGCCGCGCCAGACCGGGGTCATACACCACCGGCTGCGCAAACCACGGGATTTCGCCGTTGATACTCAGCACATCGCGGGACAACGCCTGCATCAGCGAAGGATGCGGATAAATGGCGCGGTACGCCCAGCCTGTGTCGGTGCCGGCCTGTCCGGTATGCACTTCATCGGGATTGACCAACACGATATGACCCTGTGGCGCGCAGTGTTCACCGCCGCTGCGGTAAAACCGTTGCGCGCCGTTTTCGATCAGTAAGATGCAAAACGTTTCATGGACGTGACGCGAAAAACATTGTTCACGGTATCGCGCGTTAAGCATCTCCAGCCCGTTAAATTCGGCCAGATGATAATAATTTGCCTGTTCTTGCATGGGGATTACTGTACCGGAATGACGTATTTCTGGAAAAGAGGTTTCTGTATACCGACTCTGTTTTGGAAAATCTTGAACAAAATTGCTGTGCGGATGTTTTCTCTGACGCCAAAAACCTCTCAGAAAAACGCATCCCGCAGCAGCGACGCGCCCGCCACCAGAAGCATCACATCGATCAGCCGGTTGAATGCGTTATCTGAAATACGGACGACCCACTTTTTACCGATTAGCATGCCGGCCACCAACGTCCCGCCAACCAGTAAACCGCTGACCAGCACATGCCACGGCATTGCACCAATGGCACTAAAGGTCGAGGCTTTGGCGAAGTAAATCGCAAAGGAGGCCGCCGCTTCGGTCGAGAGCAATGCGCCTTTCACCAGTCCGTAACCGGCGAAAATGGGAATGGTCAGCGGGCCGGTTGAGAACACCAAGCCGGTCAGAAATCCGGTCAGTGCGCCCGCCAGCGCCAGTTGCAGGCCGGTGAGGGGCAGCGCTTTGGTTTTTGCAAAGTGGCGCAGAGGGATCAGCAAAAAAAAGAACAGGCCGATGCAGATATCCGAGAGCCGCGCGGGCATCACCCACAGGGTATTCGCGCCCAGCACGGCTGCCGGAATACCGGGCACGGAATACAGAAAGAACGCTTTCAGATTGATGTCTTTACGCCACAGCAGCACGCGGGAAATATTGCCGACAATCGCGGCAACGGCCATCACCGGGATGGCGGTTTTTGGCCCGAACGTCCAGGCCAGTGCGGGCAGTAAAATAATCGAACTGCCGGTGCCCACCATGCCGCTGATAATGCCCGCAAGAATGCCCGTAATGGCAATAACCGCATATAACACGTTGCCTCTCCTTTGCTGATAAGTGATAGCGGCGATGTTAGCGCTGGGCTGCGGGCATGACCCGTGATAAAAAGTCACATAATGGTGAGTAAAAGGAGAATTCATGCACGCACTTCCCCCGCTGACGGCGCTGCGCGCCTTTTTTGTGGCCTGCCACGCGGGCAGTTATACCGCCGCAGCGCAGGAGCTTTGCATCACGCACGGCGCGGTCAGCCGCCACATTCAGGTGGTGGAGAAATGGTTTGGCGTGAATTTATTCACAAAGGAAGGACAACGGCGGGTGCCGACGCCCTATGCCCTGACGCTGGCGCGGGAACTGGGCAGCGCGTTTGATACGCTGTCTGATATCGCCCTGCGCTACGGCAACGGCGGGCGCAATAATGTCTTCAACGTCAGCGTGCCAACTACCATGAGCCTGAAATGGCTGCTGCCGCGGCTCGATGATTTTTACGCCCGTTTTCCGGCAGCCAACTTACAGATTTCGACCGCCAATACCGAACAGCTGCACATTGTCGGGCATTACGATCTGCTGATCCGCCGTGAACTCAGCGCCACGCAGTATTCGGCAATCCCCTTTCTTGGTGATACTCATTGCCTGATGGCCTCACCCGCACTGCTCAGCCGTTTGACGATTAAAAAACCAGAAGATGTGCTGAATTGTCTGCGTATTGAAACGCTGACGCGTCCCGGTCACTGGAATTTGTGGCTGGCAGCCGCAGGGCTTGGTAAAGCACCGGTCAGCGGTTTTCGCCGGTATGACCATTTTCACGTTTCGTTGCATGCGATGCTGGAAGGGATGGGTGTCGGGCTGGGGCCGGTCAGTACGTTATCGGCGGAAATCAGTCGCGGAAATCTGGTGCCGCTATTCCCGGAAATCACCGTCGCGCCTTGTCAGTATTTCGCTCTGACACCGGTCGGTGTACAGAAAACCCTGCTCCACCAGGCCTTTGAAGACTGGCTGGTGGAGCAGGGTCAGAGTGGTGATGAAAAAGCGTATCAGTCGTAGTTTTCGCCGTATAAACCTATCAGGCGTCGCACAACGCCGTTGGTCCAGCCGAAGCCGTCCTGTAACGGGTATTCCCCGCCGCCACCTTCACGCGGCGCACCACCGGAAATGTGGTATTTCTCGATGAGTTTATGATTTTGCTGATAAAACTGATTCACAGTTTTCAGCCAGCTGCGGGCAATCTGGTCTCCCAGTGCGTCGTTGCCATACAGCTTGAACCCCTGAATTGCCATCCATTGCAGCGGCGCCCAGCCGTTAGGTTTATCCCACTGTTCGCCGGTTTCGTATTCAGTGGTCATCAGCCCACCCGGTGTCAGCAGGCGTGACTGTACTGCTTGTGCAATACGCACGGCCTGATGGTGTGTGGCCAGTCCGACGTACAGCGGCACCACGCTGGCGGCTGAAAACAGCGCCAGCTGCTGACGGTGCCAGTCGTAATCACGGAAGCACCCTTCGGTTTCATCCCACAAGTAGCGGTTGATGGCTTCGCGTCGGTTTTCCGCTTTTTGCCGGAATTCCGCTTCGGTTGCCCGGTCGTTATTCAGCCCGGAAATATTAGCAATGGCGCTTTCCAGTTTGAATAAAAACGCGTTCAGGTCGATGGGAATAAACTGCGTGGTGCGGATACTGGCCAGCCGGTGGCCATCACGCAGCCAGCGCGAGGAGTAATCCCAACCGGATTCGGCACCGGCGCGCAGGTCGCGATATACTTCATTGGCGGGACGACTCGAGTGCTTCGCGGTTTCCACATCTTCGCGCCAGGACTCATCACGCGGCGTGTCCCTGTCATCCCAGTAACGGTTGAGCAACGTGCCGTCAGGCAGACACACCGCATGGCGGTAAGCCTGATTGGGCGCCAGTGAATCGGCACCGTCCATCCAGAATTCATATTCCATTTTCAGATGATCAAGATAACGACGCGCGCCGCGCACGCCGTCCTCTTCAAACAGTTCGACCATCAGCGCAAAGACCGGCGGCTGCGAGCGGCTGAGATAATAAGTGCGGTTACCGTTGGGGATATGCCCGTAAATCTCGATCATCCACGCAAAATTATCGGCCATGGTGCGCAGCAAATCGTTACGACCACTTTCCGCCAGGCCCAGCATGGTGAAGTACGAATCCCAATAGTAGGTTTCGCCAAAACGCCCGCCGGGTACCACGTAAGCCTGTGGAAGGGGCAAAAGTGACGACCACGACACGTGGTCTTCCGGCTGGCGCGTCAGCACCGGCCAGAGTTTGTCGATGTGCTGTTTAAGCGAATCACCGGGATCAGACACGTATTCATCACCATGCGGTTCCGGCAGCCAGAAATGCGCCTCGACAAAGCGTTTCAGGTTAAAGCCCGGATGGTTTTTGATCCGCCGGTAACGCAGCAGGATATCCAGCGGATCCATTTTGGGCGGGCAATCGGGAAAGGTTTTGCTGTCGGCAAACAATTGCGAAGACTGAACGCTGGTGAACAGTTCCATATAACGGTCAGCCGGCGTTAAAGCATCGGAAGGCGGCAGCCCTTCGATCATCTCCGGTTCCGGTTCGGCGTCCATCATCCGGTCAAGGATCAGCTCAATAGGCTCGAGTTCGCTCAGACGAAACTCTTCGCCTTCCCGTGCTGCGATCTCCTTCGTCTGGTGTTTCTCATTTAGCATAAGCTACAGCCTTTTGGTTTGAGGGCTTTAAACATTGAGACAGCGAACGACGGCGTTTTATTGCCCGCCGTGCAGCGTCAGATTGTGCAGATCGCGCAAATAGGTTTCACGCCAGTTCGCGATATCATTTTTAGTCAGCACGGCCATCATGTCGTTGTAACGCGCCTGACGTTCGGCCAGGGGCATGGTCAGGGCTTTATCCAGCGCCGCCGCCACGTCATCACGGTCATAAGGATTGACAATCAATGCTGACGTCAGTTCATTCGCCGCCCCTGCGAATTGCGAAAGTACCAGCACACCGGGGTCTGCCGGATCCTGTGCCGCGACATATTCTTTCGCCACCAGATTCATGCCGTCACGCAGCGGCGTCACCAGCCCGACATCGGTCAGGCGGAACAATTTCATCAGCAGACTGCGCTGGAAATGCTGATTGAGATAAAACAGCGGCGTCTGATTCATGCTGCCGTATTTACCGTTGATGCGCCCGACTTCGGTTTCCAGCTGATGACGCAGTTCCTGATACGCCTGCACATCGCCGCGCGAGGTCGGCGCAATCTGGGTATAACGCACTTTGCCGCGATGCTGCGGGAATTTTTCCAGCAACGCTTCAAAGGCCAGAAAACGCTCCGGCAGTCCTTTGGTGTAATCAAGACGTTCGCAGGAAATAATATTTTGCGCTTCGCGAAGTTCGCGTTCAATGGCCGCCATTTTCGGTGGCAGCGGCCCTTCCGCCATCTCTTTGATACTTTCTGGCGCAATGCTGATCGGATACACGCCGGTCGTAAACGTATTGCCAAACGCCTGATGCGTGCCGGAATCCGTCTGTTCCAGCGACGTCAGCTGACTCAGATTATCCAGAAACGCCTGACGGTCGCTTTCAGTCTGGAAACCGAGCAGATCGTATTCGCTCATCATTTTGATAAGCTCATCGTGCGTCGGTACGGCGTTGAAGATTTCCGGCGTCGGGAACGGAATATGCAGGAAGAAACCGATGCGGTTTTTCACACCCAGCTTGCGTAACGCGGAGGCGAATGGCAGCAGGTGATAATCGTGGATCCATAAAATGTCGTCGTCTTTGATCAGCGGCTGCAATCTTTTCGCCAGCAGGTCATTGACGCGGCAGTAGCCATCCCAAGCTTCACGCTGGAAATCGACCAGATCGGTGCGGTAATGCAACGCTGGCCAGAGGACGGCATTGGAAAACTGGCAGTAATAGAGGTCGTAATCGTTCTGATCCAGCGGCACCGAGGCATAAGTGATGCCGTCATCTTCGACCACACTCAGCTCATCCTGGTCGTCTTCGCCGGAAATCTCGCTGATTTCGCCGTTCCAGCCAAACCACAGGCCGGACGTGTTTTTCAGAGCGTCAAGGATCCCCACGGCCAGCCCGCCTGCGGACTTCGACCCGTCAGGAATAGCAATTCGGTTAGATACAACAACCAGGCGGCTCATAAGTTTGACTCCTTAGAAATGTGAGAAGGATGGGAAATTTCTTCGTGACGCTGTAACTTTTTTATCCATTGATGGACGTCACTGACATGCTTTACCCGATACTGCGCCAGACTGGAACCTTCGCCGACTTTCACGGAGATGCCCTTCATGGCGTTGACGACTTCAAACCCTTTTTCATCTGTCAGGTCATCGCCGACAAACACAGGCAGACGTCCGGCAAACGGTGGTTGCTGCATAAAATCATAAATCGCCGCACCTTTGTCTTTGCCGCGTGGCTTGATTTCAATGACGCATTTCCCGGGCTGGAGCACCAGCTCAGGGTGTTTCGCCACCACCGATTCCGCCAGTTCGAGAACGTGCTGCTGATGGAGCATCGCCTGACGGTAATGCAGCGCGAAGGCCATTCCTTTGATTTCCAGCAACGTGCCGGGAAGTTTTTGCATCCCGGCGGCGAGCGTTTCTTCAACGTCTTTTGCCATCTGCGCCGGTAACGTCACGCGGTGAAATTGTCCCGCGCCATCGCGCATTTCTGCGCCGTGGACACCCGCTGCGGGCAGAATTAACGGCGTGACCAGCTGATCCAGTTGTTCAACCGGACGGCCGGAAATCAGCGCCAGCGCGCCGGAGGACGCAGCAAACAACGTCTGCAAATGCTGGCGGACTTCGGACGGAATGGTCACGGCGTCGGGCTCATCGCAGATTTCGGCGAGGGTGCCATCGACATCGAAAAAGAAGGCGTATTGTTGACTGTCCGGGTGCGGAAGTAGCGGTGTTTCGGAGGTGTTTTCCTGAATTTCTGAGGTCAAAGTAGTTCTCCTGCTGATAAGTTACGACACAACGCATCATTGCGCTGAAAACCTTCGGGCGTTTTCTTGTTTTTTATTTTCGAATTTCGAGTAAACAAATTTCGAATAAACAAATATAGCCCCTTATCAGAGCACCGGCGGGATTATCAGATTTATCCACAAGCCCGCCGATGCCGGTCTGCATTGAAACAAACTTCAGAAAACCCCCGATAAAGTGACAATGTCACTCATTAAGATATTCTCCGATATCAATCACTTTGATCCCCTTCCGGTACGCCAGCGCAACACACTCCGCCGTGTCTTCTCCGCCTGAAAAAGCCAGCACCACATCCGGTCTGCTGTCTTCAAACATGAAGAGATTGCGGCGAATTTCTGCGTGTTTGCCGTGCAAAGACCAGTTGGCCGGATAGCGCACGACGTGGACATTTGCGCCGCGCGCCCAGCGTTCAATTATTCCCCCCAGAGACTGATGGCCGCCGTGAATAATCACGCTGACGGTTTGCGATTGAACATATAAATCCAGCACCCGTGTCACCGTATGTATATCGGCATAAAAGCGCCCTGCGCAAATCAGAACCCTCATCAGCTTCCCCTCTTTTTCTTCTTATGATGGCCATTTATTGTTGAGCATTCAGGCTTCTGCACCGGTTTCGTCGGTGATGATGTCTTCCTCACTCAGACGGTCAATCACCGGATAAGCGACGGCGGCGATGTGATGATGCACGCGCCGGTAATCGCGCAACACCCGCTGGAAGATATCCCCGGATTCCGCCCAGGCATTCTTATCGTCACGCAGCTTTCTGAAATGCTCGCGGCTGGCAGTGGCTTCTATCTGGCGCACGACTTCTTTACGCGCCACCAGCTGATGTGCAGCCGGTAAATCCTCGCCAAGGAATGCGGTGATCGCCAGACGCAGGCTCGTCAGGATTTCCGTGTGCAGCAGGCCGATATTTTGCAGCTCGAACTCGCTGAACAGCTCGCCACGGCGCGCACGGCGGGTCGCCAGCTGCGTCAGGCTGCTGGAAAGAATGTCGCCTGCGTGTTCAATGTTGATGACAAACATCAGGATCTCCTGCGCCCGGTCGGCATCGGAATCGCTTAGCCCTTCCTGCCCGATATCCGCCAGATACGCACGGATCGCCGCACTCAGCTCGTCGAGGGAGTGGTCGGCCTGACGGATTTCGCCAGCCTTCAGCGGATCCGGCGCGACAAACAGCGCACGCAGGCGCTCTAACATGACGTTGAGCATATCGGCAACGCGCAGCGATTCGCGCACGGAATTGGACAGCCCGATATAGGCAATACCCAGCCCCGCTTCGTCGAGATACATCGGCATTCCCGGATCTGCCGGCCGTTCTTCTTCCGGGAAAAAACGTTCCAGTGCGCGCGCCAGCGGGCCGGTCAAACCGATAAACATCACCGCAAGAATGGCGCTGAACGCAGTATGGAACATCACCACCAGCTGCGGCGTGGTCAGCGAAAGACCGGCAGCCAGTTTGCCCAGCATCGGCATCAGCGCGAGTGCCACCACGCATCCCGCGCCACGCACCAGCAGATTCCCCAGCGGCAGACGGCGCGCTACCGCTGAACCGGCATTCAGCAGCGGCGGCAACGCCCCACCGATATTTGCGCCCAGCACCAGCACCATCGCAGTGACCGGGGTCATCACGCCGGTAGCGGCAAGCGAGGCGATCAGCAAAATAACCGCCACGCTGGAATGACAAATCAGCGTGAGAATAATGGCGACCATCAGCGCAATCAGCGTATCGCCCTCCAGCCCCTGCATCACGGCGTGAAATACCGGCGTGGTTTCGATATGTCCCAGCGTGGCGCTGAGCATGCCGAGCGCCAGCAGCATCTGGCCGAGCCCTATCAGCGCGCAGCCCGCACTTTCAAAGCCGGAATGGTCACGAAGTTTGAACACCACAAACCCGCTCAGTATCAGCAAAGGAACGGCAATTTCGGTGTTGAAACTCATTAGCTGAACCACCAGCGTCGAGCCGATATTCGCGCCGAGCATAACCGCCAGCGCGGGTGCCAGACTCAGTGTTCCGGCGGCAGTAAATGAGGTCGCCATCAGGCTGACCGCAGTGCTGCTTTGCAACAGGCCGGTTATGCCGATACCGGCGAACAGCGCCATCCAGCGGTTGGTGAGATGTCGCCCCATCCAGTGACGCAGCGGGGTACCAAATCCGCGCTGGAGCGCAGTTGAAATCATGTGAGAACCCCACAGCAGCAGCGCAATGGCGCCTGCCAGATGGATAAGCAGTGTGGTTCCGGATTGAGTGGTCATAATCATAAGAGTGTCCCCTTTTTCAGGGTTGTTTTTGTGGTGTAAAAACCGTTACCAACAGCAAAGTCACGATAAAAGCAGGTGCCGCGATTAGCTGCGGCACCTGTGATCAGCGGATCAGAACCACTGTTTGAAGCGGCGGATATAGAAGGTCTTCATGCCCTGCGCCACGCAGCAGTAAGCGAGCAGCGTACCGGCCAGCCACGGGAAGTATTCCCACGGCAGCGCCTGCAAACCGACTACCGGACCGAGCGGCGAAAACGGCACGTAAATCCCAATCGCCATCACCAGACCGGTCATCAGCATCACCGGCCAGGCGGCGGTGCTCTGAATGAACGGAATTTTCTGGGTGCGCAGCATGTGAACCACCAGCGTCTGCGACAGCAAGCCTTCCACGAACCAGCCGGACTGGAACAGCGTCTGCATATGTTCACTGTTGGCGCTGAACACGTACCACATCAGCGCAAAAGTGGTCATATCGAAAATCGACGAGGTCGGGCCAATCCACACCATGAAACGACCGATGTTTTTAGCGTCCCACTTGCGCGGTTTTTTCAGGAACTCTTTGTCGATTTTGTCCCACGGCAGCGCCAGCTGGGAGATGTCGTACATCAGGTTTTGCAGCAGCAGTTGGATAGCCAGCATTGGCAGGAACGGAATAAACGCGCTGGCGACCAGTACCGAGAACACGTTGCCGAAGTTCGAGCTGGCGGTCATGTTCAGATACTTCATGATATTGCCGAACGTCTCGCGCCCTTTCAGCACGCCCTCTTCCAGCACCATCAGGCTTTTTTCGAGCAGGATGATATCGGCGGATTCCTTGGCGATATCGGTGCCGCTGTCGACGGAAATCCCGACGTCGGCATCGCGCAGCGCAGGCGCATCGTTAATCCCGTCCCCCAAAAATCCGACCGTATGCCCGTTGGCCTGCAAAGCTTTCAGTACGCGGGATTTTTGCAGCGGCGTGAGTTTCGCAAAGACCGTGCACTCCTCTACCCGTTCACGCAGCGACGCGTCATCCAGACGTTCAATCTGTGGCCCCAGCAGTGGCTCACCCGGCTCCAGCCCGACCTGACGGCAGATGCGGCTGGTCACCACCGCGTTATCGCCGGTGAGCACTTTCACGGTGACGCCGATATCGCGCATCGCGGCAATCGCCGGACCGGCAGTTTCTTTCGGCGGATCCAGGAAGGTCAGGAATCCGTGAATAATCAGGTCGTGCTCATCGGCAGTGCCATACTGCTTTTTGGTTTCTGCGCGACGGATTTCGCGGGTCGCGACCACCAGCACGCGGAAACCGTCTTTGTTGTACTCATTCGACATCGCCAGCAACGCATCGCGCCGCGCTTCGGTCAGTTCCACCACATTGTCGTTTTCGCTGATATGCGTGGAAATGCTCAGCATTTCTTCCACCGCGCCTTTACACACCAGCAGATGGTTTGCGTTGCGGTCTTTAACGACCACGGACAAACGACGGCGCACGAAATCGAACGGCATTTCATCGACCTTGCTGTAACCCTGTGGTTTCACAAAGCCTGGCGTGTTATCAGAAAACCAGATAACCGCCTGATCCATCAGATTTTTGATGCCGCTCTGGTGGTAGCTGTTCAGCCACGCCAGTTCCAGCACCGAGGCGTCTTTCTTGCCGTGCGTGTTGATATGGTGCTCAAGGATGATTTTATCCTGCGTCAGCGTGCCGGTTTTATCGGTACATAACACGTCCATTGCACCGAGGTTCTGGATAGCATTCAGGCGTTTCACCACCACCTTGCGCTTCGCCATTGCCATCGCACCTTTCGCCAGATTGGCGCTGACGATCATGGGCAGCATTTCAGGCGTCAGACCGACGGCAACCGCCACCGCGAACAGCAGCGCGTCCCACCACTCACCTTTCATGATGCCGTTGATCAGGAACACGACCGGCACCATCACCAGCATGAAGCGGATCAGCAACCAGCTGACGCTGTTCACGCCGCGGTCAAAGGCCGTCTGCGCGCGGGTGCCGACAATGGCTTTTGCCAGCGAACCAAAATAGGTGCGCGGGCCTGTGGCGACCACCACCGCTAATGCCGTGCCGCTGACTACATTGGTGCCCATAAAGCAGATGTTCGGGATATCCAGCAGATTCTCGTTTTCCGCCCCGCTTTCATCCGCTGATTTTTGGGCGACGTTGCCCAGCGTGTCGTACTTTTCGACCGGCAACGCTTCGCCGGTCAGCACGGCCTGACTGATAAACAGATCCCGCGATTCCAGCAGCCGGACATCCGCCGGGATCATATCCCCGGCATAAAGTTGCACGATGTCGCCCACCACCAGCTGGCGCATCGGGATCTCACACAGTTTGCCCTCTTTACCTGGTAGTTCACGACGTAACACGGTGGCCGTCGTGAGGACCATTGCTTTCAGCGCTTCGGCGGATTTGGCAGAGCGATATTCCTGCCAGAAACGCACCAGCCCGCTCAGACCGACCATCGCGCCGATGATATAAACCGACGTCAGATCGGTTTCTTCCCCCGCACGCAGCGGCAACCAGTAATCGGTAAAGAAGCTGATAATTGCCAGCACGGTGAGCACATAAATAAACGGATTATTGAAAGCTTTAACCAGCTGAACCAGCATGTGAGGCGGCTTGTCGTGAGCCACTTCGTTGTACCCTTGTTTTTCCAGACGCTGGGCCGCACTTTGATGCGTCAGGCCTTCGCGGCTCGAACTGACATTGATGAGGGTGACTTCCACCCCATTATTGGCTTCCTGAACGGCGCGCATGGAGAGCGCCTGTTTTTTTCTTTCTGCGATGTTTTGGTTATGTGCAGTCATGGTGATGCTCCTGTCACCGGATAACGACCAGGTGAAATCCGCAGTCTGTTAATTTCAGACAGCAGGATCCCTTCACGTTATTTCAGCGATCGGTATTTAATTATTTTTTACGCAGAATTCCCCGCCGTTTATTTTCCTTTAATTAAAAAGTGAATAAACAGAGTGAAATTGATTGTGTGTCTTTTAATGATGCATAACCGGCGGTTTTTTTTATTACGTCACTTTTTAGGGTGGCAATAATAAAAAGACAATTGCCATCAGGCATGCGTCAAGACGATGTTCAGCGCAGCGTAATGCTTGCGTTGAATCAGTGAAGGGAAACCCGACTTTGAGGTTCTTCGCTGTCAGAAACGATGCAGCGTTGTTCCAGCTGACCGGTGACAGGACTGACCCGCCACGTCGTGACGCGGTGATTCAGTTTGTTGATTTTAGAAGAAAAAACAGATGCAGAGTCTTTTTTGCGCGCAGCCAGCGTCCGGTCGCGGGACGGGCGGACACGCAAAGTGGATGTCACTGTTTTGACATCAGAAAAAAGGGTAGATTTGAACTTCATAACACACCTCGGGACCGTGACATTCAGGTTGAGGTGGGATTACACGAGAGCATCAGGCTCTGGCGAGGCACACCCAAACGATGAAATGATCACAATCGATTTTATGTTTACTGTTCCGGCGCGCTATTTCAGCGTCATCCGGCAAGCTACTGGTTACAGTGTCCATTAGTCTCTTATGTAAAGTTAATAAAGGCCGCTACTTCCGGCTCGTGCAATTTACCCATGCACTTTATTATTGTCAACCCGAAAAAGGCGAATGATATGTTTCGTTTATATTTCAGTGAGAAAATAGCCGGGCAGCTTTCACTGTCCGGCTGGCGGATATCACAACGTAATGTGATAACATCAGAAATTATATTGGATCCCTAAACGGAAGCGTGTCTGTCTTTCATCGGTGGTTTTTCTGACCGACACATTGCCGATTTGCGCATAAGGCGTCCATTGTTTATTAATATTGTAGGCAACTTTCAGATCCTGTTCATAATCCCATTTATCATTGTCGTAAAGGATCTGATCGCTGTGCTTGTAAATGTAATTATATTCAAACCGCCAGTCGGCGACACGATAACCTAACCATATTTCACCACGGTTGGTTTTACGGTCATCGGTATTATCCTTGGTATATCGCGTATATTCATAACGGTAACGGGCGTTAAAATAGATGCCGCTGTCGAATGTATATCCCGCGGTTAAAAACGGCTTATAGATACTGCTGTCTGAACTGGATTCCAGTGTAAAACCCGGCTGGACAAACACGTTTGGCGTAATCTTGTACTGATAGCTTATAGTGCTCTCTGTACCATTATCTACCAGATTATTAAAAGGTTTATTTGAATTGTCTCCACCAGACTTCCATTTTGCTTCCAGCGAGAAACCAAATCCGTTGGCAAAACGGTGCGATACCATCGCGCGGTCTTTATGTTGTTTACTGTCGTCCAGCCATTCATGGCGAAGGTCAATCGTCACGGCGTGGCTGCTGGCGCTGGCCAGCAGTAAGCCGCAGAGTATCAGTCTGCACTTTTTCATTTTTATAAATCCCAGAGATATTGAGTAATATTATTTTAAAAGGGTGTTGCTTTTTAACAGCGCTGCAATCATTTTTTCTTCAGAAAGTCAGCGTAATTAAATCCGCCGTCAGAAAGACGGGTTATCGGATCCGGCAGCCGCAAAGAAATAAAATCTCCGGGCTGAACTTCTATATTCTGTTTATTCACTGTTTTGTGGTTAGTATAAAAATAATTACTGTCATCCACATTGCCGGTGACGGCATCGTCATATTTCCCCGGCGAAGTGCGCAGGGAAAGATTGTCTTTGAAGGTGCCTTGCTTGTCTGCCGTAGTGTAAGGCGACGGGCGGAACAGGAAGTTGAAGCGTTTGTTGTCGACCGCGCGGTTACCCTCAACGCTCAGCGCGCCGGGGTTAAAGTTGTCGGTGAAACCGTCCATGCCGTTTTCGACTGCCACACTGTCTCGGATGACGTGTGCCACCGGTAATCCTTCGCCGCCGAGTTTGAAACCGTTGCTGCCGTTATGAACCGACAGGCTGTTTTCAATCGTCACGCTGCCGTTCGGACCGTCCTCAATCTTGTTGAATAAGTCAAAGCCGTCGTCGATGTTGTCGTGCGAATAGCAATTCACCAGCCGGTTACCTTCGCCGACGCGCATTTTTACCGCGAATCCGTCAGCGTTTTTGCGCCCCGGATCCTGATTCCCCCAGGATTCTGAATTACTGATCAGGTTATGGCTGGCCCACAGCGCCCGGCCTATACCGTCCGGTGAGGCGACCCAGATGCCGGTATCGTCGGCGTGATGCGCTTTCACGCGGTCGATATGGTTGTAGCTGCCGGCAATGTGGAAGCTTTTTTGCGTGAAGGTAATCCCCTGAATATTCCAGAAGCTGGCGTCGAGTTTCAGCCCGTTAAACACCACGTTATCGCCCTGCGCGCGCAGCGTTTTGGGGTTTTTCTCCGTGCCGCTGGCGGTGGCCGGTATCACGCCTGCCGGATATTCACCTTCCGCCAGCCACAACGTACCGCCCGGCGCTAACAAATTGACTGCGCTGGCGAAATCCAGCGGATGTTGTGCGGAACCGTCGTTACCGGCCTCACCCTGCGGCGACACGTGCAATTCATCGGGATTGCTGACCAGCGCCATTTTCAGCGGAAATTCCTGCATGACAGGTTTTCCGTTATCCGGCGTAAAGGTGAGCTGCAACGGTGTGACCGGATGCTGCGCGTGGAATGGCACGGTGACCGCTTCGCCGCCGCGAACGGCGCTCTGACTCAGCAAGGGCCTGCCATCCTGCTCAATCTGTAACTGACCGTCGCCGTTAGTGCGCAACTGAATCACGCTGTCGCGCCGGGTGATCACCGGCGATGACATCATTTCAATGCGCGCATTCAGTGACGGTGTCACGTAAGGCCCTGAAGGTTGTGTATGCGCCTCATCCAGCGTCAGCCTGGCGTTTTCCACGGTGATACTGGCATTGCGTGACGCGAAAAACCCGACGTAGTAACCGGTTTTATCCAGCTGCGTTACGCGGTCAGCGCCCGGAACGGAATGGCTGACCCACTGGTCGCTGCCCTGCGGGGCGTAAGCGACATCAAAACCGCTGTCGGTACGGGTCAGGCGCAGTGAAAAATGCGCGGGCGTGGTCAGCGGCTGATAACTTTCACGCACGATACTGATACCGGTATTTCCCCACGGTTGCTGCACGCCCTGACGGGCAATCAGCGCCAGCACCGGTGGCTTATCCCCGGTGGTTATTACGCTGTTCATCACCATGTTGGAAGCGGCCGGCAACTCTTCAATGCCGGGTTTGGTTACCGGTTCACGCGGCGTACCGAGAATGTCGCGTACCAGTAATCCCGCACCTTCCTGCCCCGCCGGTTTTGCGCCGTTTTCCGGCCCGAACTGGTTGAGGGTGAAATCAGCCTCAAGGCGGAAATTCACGTCAGCCGGTAATCGTGTATAGAAATAGGTCAGGCCATCGTGACTGTTACCGACCTTGCCGCCACGGCTTTCAAGCGTAAACGGCGTGGTGAGCAATGTGCCGGTGGCAGGTACAGGTTCCCCGTCTGCGAGCCGGATTTCGTTCATACCGATTTTTTGTGGCAAAACGTTGGTGGCGAAATTGACGTCGGTTGACTGACCGAAAGTGATGCTGTGCCAGACCAGTTTGCTGGCGTCAGGCAATGCAGCGGCGATGCTTTGTGCGCTCATTCCGAGGGAAAGCGCGGCAATAATAAATTTTGATGCCCGCATAATCGTTCTTATCCTAAAAACGTGAGGGGTCGCTGGCCGGTGTCCCGGCCAGTCGGTGAAGTCATAAAAAGCAGAGTTAAATCAGGGGTTACGGTTTTTGCGTGGCGCTGACCATCGGCTTAGAGGGGTCAACTTCCACAGCGGGAGTGTCGAAGATTTTGCGGCAGACTTTGCTGTTGCCCCAGCATTCTTCATACGGATAGCCGATCAGTTCTTCCATCACCGCACGAACGTCCGGCTGGATCTCGCTGATTGCCCCGCCCGCTTTGATACGCGCCACTTCGCCCAGCACCACTAAGTGCGTTTTGCGGTTCAGTTTCATCTGGTGACTGAAGACCATCGCCATCAGCGCCAGAGCAATTACGCCGATGAAGAACACCAGCGCAATCGCCGTCACCGCACTTTCAGGCTGAGTATGGGATTTAGACTGGAAACCGTAGAAGCTTAAAATCGCGCCCATCACAAAGACAATCACCGAGCGCATCAGCTTACCGGAGAAGGTCATTGCACCCGCGTAAATTCCCTCGCGGCGACGGCCGGTAAAGGCTTCATCAATATCCGCCAGGAAGGTGTAAACGGTCCACGGAATGTAATAGACGCCGCCGGTACCGATACCAAAGACCACGGTGATCGTCAGCATGGCGACGGTCGCATACTGCTGCGGCAGATGCAGCAAGTGCAGCAGGCTGTAGCAGGCGACCGAGAATACGACGATGCCGAGCGCCAGAATGTAAGGCTTGCTGAAGCCGTGTTTCACACAAATTCCGATGAAAATGGCGGTAGAGAACAGTTGCAGGATTGAGTTCAGACTGCTCAGCCCGGCGACCATTGTCGGATCATATTGCAGCACGAAGATAATGAAATAGGTGAATACTGAGGCGAACAGCCATTCCGCGCCGAAACCGCACAGATACATCCCCAGATGTTTACGGAATACGCGCAGGTGGAAGGTAGATTTCATGTCGCGCACCAGCGTCAGCATGGTTTTACCCAGCGTCATTTTCTTCTCATCCACCGGCGTGGTTTCTTCCACCGGACGTTCCCAGGAAGAAAGATATAACAGACCGATGGCGATACACAGGATCACGCCGTAGGTCAGCGCGGTAAAGAAGAACGGCTGCGCGGAATCTTTGCCGTAAATCAGGATGAACTGACCAGGAATGAACGCCGCCAGAAAGTTCGCCACTTTGCCGAAAATCGCTTTGTAGCCGGTCAGTTTGGAACGGGCCGAAAAATCGGTGGTCATTTCGGTGGCCAGTGTTTCATAAGGCACCATCACCGAGGTGTAAATCAGTTCGAACAGCACATACGTGGAAAGGTAATACCAGAATCCGAAGCCTTCGACCCATAACAGCGGGTAGAACATCATCAGCGGTACGCCGAGCAGGATAAAGAATCGACGGCGTCCGAAACGTTTGCCGAGGCGCGTTTTGCCAAAATTATCAGAAAGATAACCCATCAGCGGATTACTGATAGCATCTATGATGCTGGCAACAGAGAAGATGGCCGATGCCTGTAACAGCGTCAGGCCGCAAAAGGTGGTGTAGAAATAGAGCAACCAAATACCGGCAATTGCCAGCGCCCCGCTGCCCAGTAAGTTCCCGCCGCCATACGCCAGCTGGTGTCTGAAAAGAATTGGTTTTTCTGCGTTCATAGTATTCCCGCCCGAGAGTGTTTTAAAAATCTGAACCGGTGTTTCGATTTTATGGATATGGCGTTTTATATAGGCGAGGCGAATGAATAGATGTGAATTAGTTCACATTTGACACAGGAGTGGTCGAATGAACGGTCAGTTTTGAGATACGTGTAACAATATCATTCATAATTAATACACATTTTGCGCGACTATTGGGAATGAATTGGTTTGAAACCGAATGATTAGAAAACTATGGCTTATGAAACCGTGGGTTAAGTTCAGGCAGGATGAGAGTTTTAGACGGGAATTTTCCGTGAAGGTCATGCATCTGACGGGAGCCATTATGGCTATGGCGTTCAAATTCAGACAAATAAGGCCATTCCCTGGCCCTGGTGCCTGCTACAGCGAGTCGTTTTATTGCGCAGTGGCGTGCGGTCCGCTTTTCAGCAGCGTCGCGGTGCTTTCATGCAGTTCATCGAGCAGTGTATAACGCTTTCGATATTCAGAACGTTTCTTACTGGCAATCTCTTCCATCGGTTTGCGCGGCAACTCCAGCGGCACGTCGTACAGTGCAGAGGAATAGGGTGTGGCGCTGATGGAATCCCAGAATTCGTTATAGCTGGCGACAAACACGTTTTTCTTACGGTGACGGTAGCGCAGGCTGCGGAACACGTGGCCGGTATCGCTTACCGCCAGAATGCGCTGAACGCCGGTTTCAGCCGCGACGCGTTGCAGGGTTTCCAGCAGCAGGCGTTTCGGGAACAAACCGTAGCAGGATTTTGTTGCCTGCTTAATGACGTCATGTGGCGTTGAGCGGTGTGCGCCCTGGAATCCTCCAACGATCAGCGTCGGACCTTCCGGACGTTGCACAATGCTGAAGGTCAGCGCCGCCAGCAACGTATCTTCCATATACAAGAACATATTGGCTTCGCCTTCGCGCTCAGATTTACCGATTGAGCCCAGCACCACGCTGAAAGCTTCGCCGTCTTTACCGGTGAACTGTGTAACGGTGTTGCCCTTTTCGCTGAGGAAGGTGTTACGCATCTGAACGTTTTCGAGGTTCCTCACAAACTCGTAGTGGTCGACCAGCGCGTCGGCGCGCCCGGCAGAAGGCAGACCGAGATACAGATAAGGTTTGTGAATTTTGCTCGGCAATTTAGTCTGCACGCTGAATGCTTCATGCCAGACCGGTTCGCTGGCCATTTTGTTAAGCACTTTCAGGGTATCGAGCGGATGCAACAACGTACGGACGGCGTATTTCACGCGGAACATGCGGTCGCGCCACAAGTTATCAGGCACACGTGCGCCGCTCAGCAGATCCATAAACAAGCTGAATCCGCTGCTTTTTTTGATTGTTTCTTCAGCGGCGATTTGTCCCGAGGAAAAGGTGCCGCTGAGGGATTCGGTTTCGTTAAGGGGTGAGTGTTCCATGATCGGTTTCCGCTGCCTGAAATAATCACGGTATCACCCGATTTTTAAACATCTTTACAACGTGGATTTAAAGAGAACCCAATTCAGCAGGCAAAATGAAGAGCGTTTAGCTGCCGTTTAGTTTACACAATGCTTACTCTTTCTCCTTTATTCCTCCACAAAGTTTTTTCTTATCTTTAGTAAGGGGTTACAGAGGATCATTGCTGTGAACAGTTCCCCACTCGCACATCATATCTAACACCGGGATCAGCGACTGGCCGCGCGCTGACAGGCTGTACTCCACCTTGGGCGGAATTTGCGGGTATTCATTTCTGATGATCAGGCCGTCACTTTCCAGCTCTTTCAGCGTCAGGCTGAGTGTTCTGAAGGAAATTTTCCCCAGACGGCGTTTGAGTTCATTGAAACGCACCACGGGCGTGGCGCCGGTCAGAGAATAGAGGATGACCATTTTATATTTTCCGCTGACCAGCGAAAGCGTGTAGGCAAATCCCGTATCTTCCTGAAGTACGCAGGCATTAACCGTTTCATTTATAACTTCTTCGTTCATGACACTAACCTTTTGTATAGTACATATCACAAATGACAGTATTGTACTTTAAATTAAAGCTGCCTATGATGCAAACATCAACGGGACATGACCTTATTTATTTAACGATTCAAATTACGATTCATATAAAAATTGAGAGGCTTTTACTTGAAAACGCTCATTATCGTTACGCATCCAAATATCAATAACTCCGTGGTCAATAAAAGGTGGGTAGAGGAATTAGAAAAACACCCTGACTTATTTACCGTGCATCAGATTTATCAGGCTTATCCTGACGGCGTAATTG
Organism: Rahnella ecdela; assembly: GCF_019049625.1. Taxonomy (GTDB): domain Bacteria; phylum Pseudomonadota; class Gammaproteobacteria; order Enterobacterales; family Enterobacteriaceae; genus Rahnella; species Rahnella ecdela. The sequence continues at coordinate 235,037 of NZ_JAFMOY010000130.1, read as the reverse complement.
ATGTTCAGAAGGAACAGCAGTTAATTGAGCAGCATGACAATATTGTGCTGCAATTTCCGGTGTACTGGTTTAACTGTCCACCGCTGCTGAAACAATGGCTGGATGAAGTATTTACCTACGGCTGGGCATACGGCTCCGCCAGCGGGCACAAGCTCAGAGGGCGCAAGTTTGCAGTGGCCGTCAGCGCTGGGGTTAAGGAAGTGGATTGTGCCCCTGAAGGACGTTATCTTCATTCCATGCAGGAAATACTTTTGCCTTTCCAAATGACCGCTAAATATGTTGGGGCCAATTATCTGCCATTCTATGCTTTCTATGGTGCAGAGTTTGATATTGTGCCGGAGGAATTAGAACGCAGTGCTAAAGGCTATATTGATTATCTTCAGTCTTTTTAAATAATCCGGTCGTTAAGTCAAAAGATAAAGAAAAACCCGGCGCATGCCGGGTTATGTTTATGAATATAATAAAATAGCGGATGACTATTTATTCTCGACAAATTCAAATGCCAGACGCAGCTGTTCCGCATTCGGATTTCCCGGCAACAAATGGATGGATTCTCCGGCTTGTAATGTGCGTTCAATCAGGCGCGACATCTGTTGCCCGTCGTGAATATCCACCTGCAATTGCGCCAGACTGACCGGCAAGTCCAGCACTTTATACAATGCGGTCAGTTGCTGTACGACTTCAGGCTGATTGAGCAACGCGCTTTGCACCAGAATGCCATACGCCACTTTTGTGCCGTGCAGGAAAGCATCGGTTTGCGGCAAGGCAGTCAGGCCGTTATGAACCGAATGCGCCGCCGCAATACGCGTATACCGGTCGCCCAGTCCGCCGACTAAACCGCCGCCCGCAATAATTGCGTCCAACACGTTAAGGAACGACTGCGTCAGCTGGTTATCGTCCTGCGCCTGCAACGCCGCTTCGCTTTCATTGAGCAATACATCACGAATGGTCAGCGCCGTATTCAGGCCCAGCTGTACCGTTAACGGCAGTTTTTCCGGCTGCGGGCTGAGCACCACGGCTTCGTACCATTTCGCCAGCGTATCGCCGATGCCTGCCAGCAGATATTCTTTCGGCGCTTGCAAAATAATATGCGGCTCGACCAGTACCAGATGGTTGGCGTCGTTGAAAATTTCATAGCGCAGCGCCTGCCCTTCGTCGCTATACCAGACTGAAAGCGGCGTCCAGGCCGCACAGGTCGCAGCGATAGTCGGGATCGCGACTACCGGTAATCCGAGACGACGCGCCACCACTTTGGCGGTATCCAGCACCGCTCCGCCTCCGATGCCAATCACCACCTGACGGTCGTTCCCGCCAATTTCCGAAATTCTCTGTACTTCGGTTTCGCTGCAATGCGCTTTAAACAGAACCCGCTTTGCCTGTGAGGCGGTAAAGGCTTCCGGCAGGAAATCCTGCGCAGCCACCAGAGCGCGCTCGCCGTAAACCCACAGCGCTTTATCCAGCTGCGCCGGTGTGTAGAAGTCGCTCAGGCGGTCGATAGCACCGGGGAACGAAAAATAGTTGGCGGGGCCGGTGACCACGCGGATATTTGTCTCACTCATGGGGAAATCCTTAAATTAGAAGCTGTTATCATCCTACGCCCGGACATCCAGATGGCTAATAATCTTTGGCATTAACTTATGCCTTTTCGTTCGTTGCCATTCATTCACAGGTCATCAAAACTCGGGCAATCAATTCATTAACTCAATATAAGAGCCTGAACAAGGCCTGTCATGAATTGTCCTCCCGTTAAAATGATGATTAACCACACAGGGTAATAACCATGAAACTGTTCTCCTCGTCATTACTGGCGTTAAGTTTGCTCTCCGTTTTCCCCTCTTTCGCCGCCGTTGCCGCAGAGTCCGCGCCGGTTCCGAAAGCCATCAGTGAACATAAAGGCCCGGTGCGTATCGCGGTGATCCGCAATCTGGGCTCCGATGACAACACCACGCAGTTTGTGTCCGGTGCCATTCAGGAAGGCCGCAAACTGGGCTTTCAGGTAAATACCTTTCTCAGTAACGGCGATGACGCCAAATTCCAGGACTTCGTGAATCAGGCCATCAGCCAGAAATACGATGGCATCATTTTGTCGCAAGGGCGTGACCCTTATTCCACCGAATTGCTCAAGCGCATCACCGCCAGCGGCACTGCGGTGTCGGTATTTGATACCGCGGTCAACGGCGATATTCCCGGTGTAACCGTGACCCAGCAGGACGACGCGTCTCTCACCGATCTTTCCGTCGGGCAGCTGATTAAAGATTTCAACGGCAAAGCCAATATCGTCAAACTTTGGGTCGCCGGTTTCCCGCCGATGGAACGCCGTCAGGATGCGTACAAAAAAATCTTAGCCGCCAATCCGGGTATTCATGAGCTGGAATCTGTCGGGGCGGTCTCTTCTGACGTTCAGGGGGATACCGCCAATAAAGTCGGCGCGCTGCTGGCGAAATACCCGAAAGGCAAAATCGATGCAATCTGGGGAACCTGGGACGCGTTCAGTCAGGGCGCGTACAAAGCCTTGCAGGAGAATGGCCGTACCGAGATCAAACTCTACAGCATTGATATTTCAAATCAGGATATCGGCCTGATGCGCGAGGCGAACAGCCCGTGGAAAGTCAGCGTGGCAGTCGATCCGAAACTGATTGGCGCGATCAACCTGCGTCTTGTCGCGAACAAAATTGCCGGTGAGAAAACGCCTGCCAGCTATGAATTTAAAGCGGCGGCCATTCCACAGGCGCTGCTGATCAGTAATCCGGATGCAGTCAACGTCGCATCACTGGCGAAAGTCATTCCAGGCTGGGGCAAATCTGATGATTTTATTGCGCCGTGGTTCGCCACCCTTGAAGCACAACACAAAAAATAAGGGCGGAAGATGACAACACACACTCTCCCGACGCCGGAATACAGCCGCAATATGCGGCTGATCGGCCACAGCGATCAGGGCGGCAAACCGGACGGCGTGCAGGTGATGGTTCACCGTGGTTATGCCTACATCGGCCATATGGTGTCGCAGGGCTTTTCTATTGTGGATGTGCGTGACCCGAAAAATCCGCGCGCCGCCGGTTTTATCTCTGCGCCGCCGGGCACATGGAACGTACATTTACAGGCGCACGACGATTTACTGCTGGTGATCAACGCGCGTGATTTGTTCGCCGACGTGCGTTTTGCTGATGAAAAAGTGTATTACACCCGTTCTGTCAGCGACACGGTCCAAGGCACGCAGCAGCGCGGCTGAAGCGCCGGTGTACGTATCTTCGATATTTCGGTGCCCGATCAACCAAAAGAGATCGGTTTTCTCGGGCTGGAAGGTATCGGCGTGCATCGCATCTGGTACGTCGGCGGGCGCTGGGCATACGTCTCTGCGCTGATTGACGGCTACAGCGATTACATTTTTCTGACTATCGATCTGGCTGACCCGCGCAATCCGCAGGTTGCCGGACGCTGGTGGTTGCCAGGCATGCACACCGCAGGCGGAGAAACACCGGACTGGCCGCAAGGCAAACGCTATGCACTGCATCACGCGATTATCAGCGGTGATACCGCTTACGCCAGCTGGCGCGATGGTGGTCTGACGCTGCTGGATATTAAGGATCGCAGCGCGCCGCAGCTGATTTCGCATCGTAACTGGAGCCCGCCTTTTGGCGGAGGTACGCATACTGCACTTCCGCTGCCGGACCGCGATTTGCTGGTCGTGCTCGATGAAGCAGTGCTGGATAATCAGGAAGATGGCGAGAAACTGATCTGGCTGTTCGATGTGCGCGAGCCGTCGAATCCGGTGAGTATTTCGACTTTCCCGCAGCCGGATGAACGGGATTACGTCAGCAAAGGCGCGCATTTCGGCCCGCATAATTTGCACGAAAACCGGCCCGGAAGCTTTGTCAGTTCGACGCTGATTTTCGCCACGTACCAGAATGCCGGAGTGCGCGCCTACGACATCAGCAATCCTTATCAGCCGAAAGAAACCGGAGCGCTGGTCCCTGCCGCGCCTGCCACCATGATGGATAAACGTCCGGGCAGACCGCAGGTGATCCAGTCCTGCGACGTGTTTGTCGACGCACAAGGGATTATCTACAGCACCGACTACAACGGCGGTTTATCGATTATCGAATATCTCGGCTGATGTTTTGCCCGCACCTGAAATCATTTGATTCAACCTATTTACTTTCAGGTGCGCTCATTTTGGCCTTACCCGCCCGCTTTTGTGCCGGGCTGAGAACCAGCCAGACCGCCACGCAGATCAGTATTCCGCCGGCGAAGAAGCCTTCTGACAGCGTTTCATTGAGCAGCAGATAACCCCACAGAATACCGAAAGGCGGGATCAGGAACGTGACCGTCATGCTGCGCAGCGGGCCGATATCGGCAATCAGGCGGAAATACAGGATATACGCCCACGCTGTGCAGATAAGGCCGACCGCCAGCACGCAAAGCCAGACCAGCGGCTGCGCCCAGTGAACCGGTACTTCGGTTGCTGAGGCGTAGAGGAAAAACGGCAACAGGAACAGCGTAGCGCCCAGCTGGCTGCCGGTGGCGACCAGTTTCGGATCTAATCCGCCGCGTTCAGTTATCCAGCGGCGGGTCAGGAAACCGGCCACCGCGTAACAGCCCGTCGCCACCAGACACGCAATCACGCCCGCCAGAAGTTGCGGCACTGATTCCGCACTGCCTGTGGTGGTCAGCAGGGTAATACCAAACAGGCCAACCAGCACGCCAAGCGCTTTTTTGAGCGTCACGGCTTCGTGGAAGAACAGACCTCCCATCACCACGCCCATCAGCGGCGTGGTTGCGTTGAGGATCGCTGAGTAGCCCGCCGGTAACCAGCGAGCCGCCAGGCAATACATCAGGAAAGGCAAACCGGAGTTGATCACCCCGAGCAGTAATGAGCTGCCGAATTTTTGCTGATAATCACGCGGTGTTCGCATTACGGCCAGAATAACCACCAGCCCGATAAAGCCGAACAACACGCGTAAAAACGCCGTATTGATGGCTCCGAAAGCCGGAGACGCCACCCGCATAAACAGAAAACTGCCGCCCCAGATCGCCGCAAGCAGTAACAGACGGCAAAAATCTCCCGCTTTCATTTACGTCCCCTATTGAACATTGGCTATTGCCTTGTTTTAGTAATGTTATTATCAACGTTAAATTCGTGTTAATCAGTGTAGTGAATTCGCTGGCGGATTAACCTGCTTTTTCTTGCTTTTATATTCTGAACAGGACGCTTTCATGACGGATTTTTCACAGGCTGAATTTGATGTTCGCGTGGAATGGGGCGCACCAGCCATTGAGCATCTGGCCGCAGAAGCGGACTGTATCGTGATTATCGACGTGATGTCGTTTTCCACCTGCGTGAGCGTGGCTAATGAACGCGGCGGCGTAATTTTCCCTTATCCCTGGAAAGATGCCAGCGCGCAGCAGTTTGCCGCAGAAAATAATGCCGTATGCGCGCAGTTTGACCGGCGTTTTCAGGGGCCAGGTTTTACCCTTTCCCCCTGCTCTTTGCTGGACATGACTGCCGGAACGCGGCTCGTTTTGCCTTCGCCGAACGGATCGGCTCTGACCTTCCAGGCCAAAGCGCACAAGGCGGCGATTTTCACGGCCTGTTTTCGCAATCTGACGGCGACCGCCCGTGTCTGTGAAAAATATCGCCACATTCTGATCGTGCCCGCCGGTGAAAAGTGGCCGGACAACGCTCTGCGCCCGGCGCTGGAAGACTTAGCTGCCGCTGGCGGGCTGGTTTCACGTCTTTCGCACCGTCGTTTGTCGGCAGAAGCCCGCGCGGCCCGCGCCGTTTATCAAAACCTGACACTGGCAGAACTGGCAGATTGCGGCTCGGCGCGTGAACTCAAACGTCGCGGTTTTGCATCGGATGTCGGGTTATGTCTGCAGGAAGATGTGAGTGATTTTGCCTGTCAGTTGCAGGACGACTCTTTTACTGCGATCCGCTGAAAGGAAAATCGCTCTTTTTGATCCTCGCCGGATCTATAACCCGGCCAAAGTTGTGTGATAGGTTAAATACTTATCATCTATCTTTTGCTGCGCCTTGCAGCGATGCTGTTTTTTCCAGGACAGAAGACAATGAGCCAGAGTAAATCGGATGCGTCAGAACATCCGCAGGGAGATTCCGCCGTCAGTTCCGGGATCTCCGTTATTGCTTTATTGGTTGCTGCTGCATTTTTTATGGAGTTTATCGACGGAACGGTGATTGCCACCGCACTGCCGCAAATGGCGCTTTCATTCGGGGTTTCGGCGGTCGATCTGAATGCGGGGATGAGCGCCTATATGCTGACGCTGGCAGTGTTGATCCCGGCCAGCGGCTGGGCGGCAGAACGTTTTGGTGCCCGCAACGTGTTCACCTTTGCCCTCGCGGTCTTCACGCTGGCGTCGCTGTTTTGTGCGATGGCGACCAGCGTCAGTGAATTTATCATTCTGCGAATTATTCAGGGGATTGGCGGTGCGCTGATGGTGCCGGTCGGGCGTCTGACGGTGCTGAAAACCACGCCAAAACCGCAACTTATCAAAGCCATCGCCACGCTGACCTGGCCTGCACTGGTGGCACCTATCCTCGGGCCACCGCTCGGCGGATTCATCACCCATTACGCATCGTGGCACTGGATTTTTTATATCAACGTGCCGCTTGGGATTATTGCCATGATCCTGGCGTGGCGGCTGTTTCCGCAAGAAAAACCCACAGAACCGAAGCATTTTGATAAACCGGGCTTTCTGCTCACCGGACTGGCGATGCTTTCGCTGGTGACGGGGCTTGAGCTGATCAGCCAGGATCATATTCTGTGGACCACCGCCGCGCTGCTGCTGGTGGCCGGTGTGGTACTTTCGGTTCTGGCGGTCCGCCATCTTTACCGCGACCCTTCGCCGATGGTTCATCTGGGTTCAATGGTGATCCCGACGTTTCGCATCTGTATGGGCGGCGGTTCGCTGTTTCGCGTGACCATCAGTGCGGTGCCTTTTCTGCTGCCGCTGATGTTGCAGGTCGGATTTGGGATGGATCCTTTCCATGCTGGTTTGTTAGTGCTGGCGGTATTTGCCGGTAATCTGGCGATGAAACCGGCTACCACGCCGCTTATCCGCCGTTTCGGTTTTCGTCCGGTGCTGGTCGTTAACGGATTACTGAGCGTTTTCTCCCTGCTGTTTTGCGCCTTTATGACGCCCGGCACGCCGGACTGGCTGGTGATGTTGCTGCTGTTCCTCGGGGGCTTAAGCCGTTCAATGCAGTTTACCGGCATCAGCACGCTGGCGTTTTCGGACGTGCCGCAAAAGCAAATGGCCGATGCCAATACCTTGTTCAGCACGGTATTACAGCTTTCGGTCGGGCTGGGGATTACGGTGGGCGCGCTCGGTACCCGTCTCGGCGAGCAGCTGATCACCCTGTTCCACTGGGATGATGTGCCGGGGATGAGCTTTAAAATTGCTTTTATCGTGATAGCCATTCTGACGCTGATCGGCTGGCTGGATATGTTGCGGCTGAAACCGGATGCAGGCTCGACGGTTTCGGGCAAAAAATGAATCGCTGCTCTATGATGATTCCTGTTAATTAACCCCCGGGAGAACCCGATGTTCAAAGGATTAAGTGCATTTCCTCTTACACCGCTGACTGAAAAAGGCATTGATGAAAAATCCTTTGTCAGACTGATAGAACGGCTGGTCCGTGCGGGTGTGGATTCCATCGGGGCGCTGGGTTCGACGGGCAGTTACGCCTATCTCAAGCACAGTGAGCGCGACCGCGTGGCACGGCTAGCGGTAGAACATGCTGATGGCATTCCGGTGATGGTCAGTATCGGGTCAGTGCGCACTTCTGACGTACTGCATCTGGCAGAAGATGCTCAGCGTGCGGGCGTGAGCGCCGTCTTGCTCGCGCCTGTTTCCTATCAGAAACTGACCAGTGACGAAGTTTTCACGCTGTATGAAACGGTGACGCGTCATCTTTCCGTGCCATTGTGTGTTTACGATAATCCGGCCACCACACATTTCGATTTCACCGATGAGCTTTACGGGCGTATCGCGCAATTGCCCCACGTTGCGAGCATCAAAATCCCCGGTTTGTCTGCTGACCCGTCGGCGACGCAAAAACGTCTGGCTGAAATCCGGCGGCTGGTTCCCACGCATATCACGCTCGGCGCGGCAGGCGATCTGGCCGCTGCCACGGTTCTGACGCAAGGCGGCGATGTCTGGTATTCAGTGATTGCCGGATTGTTCCCGGAAATTCCTGTGGCCATTACACGTGCGGCGCAAAAAGGCGATGCGCAGACTGCGCAGACGTTATCCGCACAACTGGAGCCGCTCTGGGAATTGTTCCGCCAGCACGGCAGCCTGCGCGTGGTAGCGGCTGCCGCAGAAATTCTCGGCCTGGTGCAGGCGCCTTGTCTGCCTTTGCCGCTTCAGTCTGTCGCCGGAGATGAACGTCAGCGACTGGCGCGGGTTCTCGATGAACTGGATTTGCGCGCCTGACCGCGATGGCGGGCACCTGTCCCGCCGTCATTTCTCTCTTCTGCCTCCACGCCATAAACAGCCACCCTTTTTGACCCTTATTCCCCCGTTTGATTTCGCTTAAATCGCTTAAGGTGGCAGCATCATGAACCTTTTCTGCCTGCGCGCTGGCGCGGAGCAAAACCACTAAAGGCTATTCAGGCGTGGCAAAATCATTTTTACGCAGTGGCAGTCTCAACGACATCCTTGCGCTGGGCGAAAGCGGGCAGCCGGTTTACGCATCAGCCCTGCAATTACGGGAAACCTTACGCCTGCGTAAACAACCTGCAATCGCAGATTGTCTGGCTATTCCGCAACTCAATGAGGCCGGAGACCGCCTCGACTGGTATTCGCCACGCGAAGGCAAAGTGCTCTCGTGGGCGGCAGCCACTGACGCGGCCCGCGCCTCGGCCTTGCGCCAGCTGGAAAACTGCCTCGATGTCGTGTCGCAAATCAGTAAAGCGGCAAAATCCTCCGAAAAATCCGCCAGCCAGTTCTTTGGTGCGTTACTGGAAAAAGCCTTTCGTTTTCCGGATCAGAACCACGTGTATCTGGTCGGCGGTCAGCCTGTTCTGACGTTCTGGGGATTTGTCAGCTTAGACAGCAGCGCCAATGCCGAACCTTTTGCCGCGCTGCGCAATACGCTCAAAGCAGATGAACCCTTACCGATTCTTTCGCTGGCCGCTGAAAAAGTTAAAGCGCCCGAGCCGGTAATCGCACAAGAGCCGCCAGTACGGGTGATAAAAACCATCGAAGCGCGCGCCGCTGAACAGGAAGCTGCAATGCCAGAACCAGTTGCGGCTGTGCGCCGCAAAAAATCCCCGCTGCTCTGGGCACTGCCTGTTGCCGCGTTGGTGGTGGCCGGTTCGGCGGCGGGCTGGTTGTATTCGCGCACGCCTGCGCCCAAAGTGGAAATAGCTAAAACTGACACACCAAAACCCGCTCCGGCCGCTGAGCCGGTTGCCATTGCCCCGCCGCCGGTCGCTGAGCCGCCAAAAGCGCCGGAAGTGAAAGCCCCGGAAGCTGCGCCGTTACCGGCCCCCCCTGCGGCTGTGGTAGTGCCTTCTCCGGCTCCGGTTGCGGAAGTCGAGAAAACGCCGGTGGTGCCGGAACCTGCTCCTGCGCCGGTCAGTAAAAATGCGCTGGTCATGCCACCGGATGCAGTAAAAATCGGCTCAACAAAATTCCTCAACGGTAACTGGAGCGGCATCGTTGAAATCAAAGATCCGGTTACCGGCAAGCCGCCGGTACTGCGTTATCAGTTCAAACAAGGTCAGGGCACGGTGAAAATCACCTATGGTGCCGGGGTAACCTGTCGCGCGCCGGTCAATGCCGGGCTGATGCAGTCGGGGAATCTGGTCATTAACAGCCGCTATAAAGCGAAATGCAGTGACGGTTCCCGCTATCAGATGCCGGAAATCAGCTGTACCCAGGGCGCAACTGGCGCTGCCGTGTGTCAGGGCCGTTACAACGGCGACACGGTTTACCCAATGACGATTAAGCGCGAAGGGAAATAAGACCATGCTGGCAACCATTACTGATTTTAAACAAAAGATTACGTTGATCCGCGACAGCGGCATTCAGTTTCTCGACTTCGCGCTGAAGCCGGTTTGGGATCTCGAACTGCCTGCCAAATTTGTGCGTAAAAGTGCCAACGGCCCGCTGTTGCGTCTGGATTATAATCCGCAAAATGGTCGTCATTTTTTACCGGCAACCGACGGTGGTGCGCCGGAAGTGGTGCGTCCTGAGTTCAGTTTCCCGCTGGAACAGTCACTGAAACTGCTGGATCAAATCTGGCTGCCGTTGCCTTTTTTGCGCTTTAATCCACCGCGCACTTTCATGGCGGGTCCCGATAACTGGGCACGGGTGCAAATCCGTCAGCTCGATACACCGGAAGCCGACGGCAGCACGCACCGCGTGGTGATTGCTTTCGATACCCGCGTGGTGGAAGGCGATGACGAACACACCCAGCTCGCGCCGACATCCGATGACGTGAAAAACGGCATCAGTTTCGCGCTGGCGTGGCATAACGACGAACTGCCGGATTTCCTCGACCAGACCTGGGTTGACGGCTGGCTGCGTGAAGTCTTTACCGAACAGTCCGCCATTCGTGAACAACGTGAAGCGCGCAACATCAAAGTGGCCCTGCGCGAGTTTGAATATCAGGCGCACTACCTGAATTTACTGGAAATGCTCGGCAGCCAGCTGGGTATCCCGGAGCTGAAAATCGGCGGTGCCACCTTGCAGGAACCGGCGATCAACGTAGATCTGATCCTCGATGTCGGTAACTCACATACCTGCGGCATTCTGGTTGAAGATCACGTGGGAGAAACCGACGGTCTGAAACAAACCAGCGAACTGCAACTGCGCGACCTTTCTCAGCCGCATTTTCTCTATAACGAACTGTTCGAAAGCCGGGTGGAATTCGCACAGGCGCGTTTCGGTAAACCTAACTTCTCCGCAGAAAGTGGCCGTGATGATGCGTTCATCTGGCCGTCGATTCTGCGTGCCGGTCGTGAGGCCAGCCGTCTGGCATTGCTGCGCGAAGGCACTGAAGGATCGACCGGTATTTCCAGCCCGCGCCGTTATTTGTGGGATGAAGACAGTTATGCGCCAGGCTGGCGTTTCAGTCAGGGCGGTCACGGTGCTGTGACTGAGCCGGTTGCGGCGGCCATGCCGCTGACGTTTCTGATTAACGATGAAGGACAACCGCTGTCTGATTTGCCCGCTGAAGATCGTCTGCCGGTATTTTCGGCGCACTACAGCCGCAGTTCCGTCATGACGCTGATGTTGTCGGAACTGCTGGCGCAGGCGCTGATGCAAATCAATAGCCCGGCGCAGCGGACTAAAATGCTGCGCTCTTCCGCCCCGCGTCAGCTACGCAATATCATTCTGACGCTGCCGTCGGCGATGCCGAAACCGGAGCGTGAAATTTTCCGTCGCCGTATGCAGGAAGCGATTGGTCTGGTGTGGAAATCAATGGGCTGGCATCCGTCTGATGACGGCTTCAAAAATCCGGCTGACAAGGCGAAGAGCCTGATGCCGGTGCCGGATGTACAGATGGAATGGGACGAAGCGACCTGCGGACAAATGGTCTATCTGTATAACGAAACGCAGGTGAATTTCGGCGGGCATACCGGTGAATTCTTTGCCAGCATGGCGCGTCCTGACCGCGAACTGGCGGATGACGAGCCAGTCGGTAAAACGTTGCGTATCGCCTCGATTGATATCGGCGGCGGCACCACCGATCTGGCGATCACCCAATACTGGCTTGACGACGGGATGGGGAATAACGTCAAAATCACCCCGCGTCTGTTGTTCCGCGAGGGCTTTAAAGTGGCGGGCGACGATATCCTGCTCGACGTCATTCAGCTCTACATTCTGCCAGCGCTGCACGCGGCGCTGAAAAAAGCCGGTCTGGCGAATCCCGACGGGCTGATGACGCGGCTGTTCGGCAGTGAAGGCCGCATGGACGGGCACGCGACGCTGCGCCAGCAAAGCACGCTGCAAATTTTCATTCCGCTGGCGCACGCCGTGCTGGAAGTGTATGAACGCTTTGATCCCCTGGATACTCACGCAGAAATCGACGCGCCGTTTGGTGAATTGCTGGAACAGGCACCGACGCAAAAAGTGCTCGATTATCTGCACACGGAAATTCAGCGCGTACTGCCTGCTGGTTCTGCGGTCTTTGATATTCTGCAAACCCCGCTGGTACTCAAACTCAGCAAACTGCACGGCGAGTTTTTATCTAACCGGATGAGCATTACGCAGAATCTGCGTTCACTGTGCGAAGTGGTGTCGCTGCATGACTGCGACGTTTTGCTGCTGACCGGCCGCCCTTCGCGCTTCCCTGGCATTCAGGCGCTGTTCCGCCATCTGCAACCGTTGCCGATTAACCGCATGTTATCGCTGGACGGTTATCACACCAGCGGCTGGTATCCGTTTAACAAACTCGGACGCATCGACAACCCGAAATCAACGGCGGCTGTCGGCGCGATGCTGTGCCTGCTGGCGCTGGATCTGCGTCTGCCGGGCTTCTACTTCAAAGCCGGTGATTTCCAGCCGTATTCGACGGTGCGTTATCTGGGCATGCTCGATGGCAATCAGGCGCTGACCGGCGAGAACGTCTGTTACAGCGATATCGACCTCGATGCCCATGATTACAAACTCGACGGCGGGGCCAGTTTCCGTATTCGCGGTGCGATTTGTCTGGGCTTCCGTCAGCTTGAAAATGACCGCTGGCCGGCATCACCGCTTTACACTCTGTCGATTGCTGAACCAGAACTCGCGCGCAAAGTGGCGGGTGACAGCGTGCTGCGGGTTAAACTTGCAGTGAAAAAAGGCGAAGATCACCCGACGCCGGAATTTTTTGATATTGCCAGCGCGGTGCTGGATAACGGCACCAAAGTGCCAGCCCATCACCTGCGTCTGCGGCTAAATACACTGGGCGAAAGCCATTACTGGATCGACAGTGGGAGCGTATTCGTCTCATGACAACCAGCACAACAGCAACAATTCCTGCGCAGGCACTGACCACGAATGTGCTGCAACGTCAGTTTGCCGCCGCGTCCGACACTATCGGCGATGCGCTGAACTGGGTGGAGAAAACCCGCGCGCAGGCACCGCGACTTGATCTCGAAGCCGACCGGCTGAATTTGCAATTAAAGCGCTGTCGCGACAAGGCGCAACGTCTGGCGCTGGCCTGCGAACTGCCTCCTGCGCTGGGCTTTTACGGTCATTCTCAGGCCGGAAAATCCTATCTTATCTGCTCGCTGGCCGCGGGGAATTATGGCCGGCTAGAAACCCGTCTGGGTGGCGTGACGCTGGATTATCTGACGCAAATCAATCCTGGCAACCGCACTGCGCGACTGGCAACCCGTTTCACGCGCCAGTCCGATGTGCGCGACCGTGCGTTCCCCGTTCGCGTGTTGTTACTCAATGAGCCGGATCTGGCCCGTATCGTTATCCGCGCCTTCGGGCCGGACAGCCAGTATCACGTGCCGGATACGCAGCAGATCACTGAGCATCTGAATAAACTGATGATGCATCGCCAGCCGGAGCCGGTTGAAGGTTTCAGCAGTGAGCAGATGATGGGTTTGTGGGACTCGATGATCCGTCTCGATGCCCGCCGGTTCCGTCACCTCAATGCGCATTTCTGGCCGGTTGCGGTAAATCTTGCGCCGTATCTGAACGTTGATGATCGTGCGCGGTTGTTCTCCATCCTGTGGGGCAACGTGCCCGCGCTGACCACGGCGTATCGCCATTACGCGCACACGCTTCAACATCTGGGCGGGGCGAAAAGTCTGCTGGCTCCGCTCAGTGTGCTGGTCGACGACGCGATGCAACCGGCAGACGGCATTTTCAGTCAGTCTCCGGCCTTCGATGTCGAAATTTCTGTCTGCCCGGAATTTGATGGATCGGTGACAGCGCCTGTGACGTTGTCACTTGAAGAGCTCACCCTGCTGGCGTCTGAAGTGCAGATCCCCCTGCTTTCTCCGCCACGTGAAGCCTTATTCGAACAGTTTGATTTACTGGATTTACCGGGGTACGGCACCGCTGAGGAGGATGACAGCGACGACGATATCAGCCCGCTGTTTCGTGCCAAAGTTGCTTATCTGCCGGAACGTTACACCGACCGCCATGAGATGAACATGCTGATGGTCTGCACCGCTGCGGATAAACGTGACGATGTGGTTGCCGTTGGCCGGACGCTGGAGCATTGGGTCAAAGAAATGCACGGTGAAAACACCCAGGTGCGCAGCCGCCGTAAACCGGGGCTGGTCTGGGTGCTGACGCCGTTTGACCGGCGGATGACGCAGTCAGTGCATTTCGACGAAGCCGTTCAGCGTCATGTGGGCAATCCGGGCGATGCCTGGGGCGCACTGCTGGCGATGGACGAGCGTGGTCTGCAACGCATGGCGGATTATCTGGTGGCAGAAATCCGCCCTGATGTGCGGCTGAACCGTCTGAGTGAATTGCGTGATGAACTGCACCGTGAACTGGCCGATAATCTGCTCGGGCGCTGGTATCAGGAAGGCGAAGTGGCTGATCCGCAGCAGAAACAACGGACGGTACAAACGGTGATTAAAGCGCTGCAAACCCGTACCGGCGTTCACGGCGAGTTACTTGAAAAACTGTTGCCGGGCCGCGATGAGTTACACCGTATTTATCTGGAACATACCGGACAGCCGGCGCAAACCGCCACTCAGGATGAAACGGGCGCGGAAAGTTTTGGTATCGGCATCGATATTGATCTCTTTGCTGAACAGCAGGACGCGCCTGTGTGGCAGGCAAAACCTGACGACGGCACCACGTTTGCCCGTCAGGTGCAGCGTTACTGGATAAACCATCTGCGCAGTTTGCCGGAAAACGAACCCCTGATCGCGCTGTTAGGCGTGGCGAAACCGACGGTCGAATTGCTGATGGAAGAACTGATCACCGCCAGTTTCCGTCTCAATATGGGCGAGGCGCTGGTGCGGTCGCTGGGCAGCGAATTACCGGCGGGTGCGCGGGAACATGAACATCATGCTGACCGGCAGGTTTCCCGCGCGCTGACTGTGCTGGGTGATTTTGTGGCCTGGCTGGGCTTTGAAAAACAGCCGGAAGCCGAACGCCCGGAAAGTCGTATTAATAAAGGCCATAAGATCTTCGCCAAACCGAAGAAAAGCGTCGCGAGCTGGAAATCTTCCCGGCGGCTGACCAAACTTTCCGCCACCCCGACCAATTCCACCGCATTTTATATTTACGACTGGCTGGTAGGATTGCAGGAAAGCATTATGCGCAATACGGGTTACGCGGCGGGCGGCGAAATCCCGGCAACGGAACGTGCTGCTCTGGCCAGACTGCTGAAGGCATTAAAAGCCGGTCACTAAAAAGATAAAACCGGAACAAACCAGGTTCCTTCCCCAGATACCTCACAGGCACTGTTTGCAACAGTGCCTGTGAGGAGTTGCCGTGACTTATGATTAAAACGCGGTTTCTAACACTTCGAGCACGTTGTACTCTTCATCCACCAACAGCAGTGCTTTCCATTTATCAAATGTCAGACACGGGTGGGAGGTGCCGAACACCACAATATCCCCGACCTGTACGTCAGCACCTGGTTTAAACGTTAGCATGGCATGCTGATCCATAATTCCTGTCGTTTCGATGGTTTCCCCGGGGCTATCAAGCAACTTACCCTGGCGATAATGCGCAACAGGATGTGGCAGGCCTGCGTCGAAGGCGCTGTCACGCTTGCCGAAGTTCACAATCGCACGGTCACTTTCTGGCACGGACTGTACCATTGCCACCAGCTCCAGTGCCGAGACCAGATCTCCCCCTAAATCGCAGGCGACTTTGTCACGCGCCATCAGCTCATTCTGCGCCTGGAGATAGATACCGCCGTCGTGGGTGATATAGCAACCAGGGCGGATTACCACGCGGCAGTTGGCGGGTTTTTTCGCTTCCAGCCAGACGTTGCAGACCACGTCATACCAGACGGAACCTGCTCCGGTAAGTATAAATTCACCCCCGACATGGCGTTCCAGCTGGCAGGCCAGCACGGCGGCATCGCGCAGCAAGGCTTCAACGTGTGGTCGTGGATTTTCACCGTGCAGCACGCCCTCATACAACTCAAGTCCACGCAGACGCAAACCCGGCAGCGTAGAAATAGTTTCTGCCAGCATCAGCGCATCTTCTGCTGTTCGGCAACCGCAGCGCCCGCCGGGTACACCCAGCTCAATCAGGACATCAAGTTGTTGGTTTTGCGCGCTGAAAAATGCATTCAGCGATTTCGCATTGGTGAGGCTATCTACGCAGCAAAGAAAATCTACGTCCCGATACTCATTTTTAAGATCCGCGACCAGCTGCATGTTCGCCTTGCCCACGAGCTGATTTACCATGAGCACGCGCTTCACACCAGCGACCATCGCAATGCTGGCCTGCCAGGCGCTGCCCACGCCAACAGCCCAGGCACCGGCCTGCTGCTGCTGTTGGAAGATCCAAGGCGTCATGGTGGTTTTACCGTGTGGTGCAAGGGATACACCGCGAGTATCGGCATAACGCTGCATCCACTGAATATTGTTCTCCAGCGCCGCTTTCCTGATTACCGCTGCGGGCAGACAAACGTCTTCTTGCAGGATATTCGCCGGGGTAAACATCAGGGCGGATTTATGTGGGACGAGGTTACCTGACTGGTATTTCATAACATTACTCCTTGAAGAGTGTCATTTTTATAATAACGAGTATCGCATGTAACTTATTGAAATTAAGGTATATATAATATTATCTTAGGATTTTGTGAATAAAAGTATCATAAATATGTGTGTTTTTTGCGTAGTCTTCCACTGTTTTTATGGCTTGTAAATGGTTAACTTTAATCAGGAACATTGCGGAGGTATGGAAGACATGAAATTCGATTATCTGTTCAGGAACATTACGGTTATCGACGGCAGCGGCGGCCCGGAATACCGCGCTGATGTTGCCATCAAGGACGACTTGATTGCTGAGATTGCACCGGCAATCAGCGGTCAGGCGCAGAATGAAATTGACGGCACGGGCCGCGTGCTGGCTCCGGGTTTTATCGACGTCCACACCCACGATGATATCAACGTGATCCGTATGCCGGAGTATCTGCCGAAAATCAGTCAGGGCATTACGACGGTGATTGTTGGCAACTGCGGGATCAGCGCCGCGACGGCCACGATGAAAGGTTGCGTGCCAGATCCGATGAATCTTCTCGGGGATGTGGCTCAGTTTATCTACCCAACGGTTGCTGACTATGCGCATGCCGTTGAACAGGCTCGTCCGGCGATTAATGTCGGGACGCTGGTGGGTCACACCGCGTTGCGTAATAACCATATGGACAATTTGTTGCGCACCGCGACTGAAGATGAAATCAGCGGGATGCGCAAACAGCTTCGCCTCGCGCTGGAACAAGGCGCTCTGGGATTAAGTACCGGGCTGGCTTATGCCTCAGCATTTCAGTCGTCTACTGAAGAAGTGATGGCGTTGGTGCAAGAGCTGGCGGCGCAGAAAGGGATTTACACTACCCATTTGCGCTCTGAGTTTGAACCGATCCTTGATGCGCTGGATGAGGCATTTCGCATTGGTCGTCACGGCAAAGTGCCGGTTGTGGTCTCGCACCATAAATGCGCCGGTGCTAAAAACTGGGGCCGTACCGTTGAAACCCTGAAGCTGTTCGATAAAGTACGCGAGCACCAGGATGTGTCCTGCGACTGCTATCCGTATTCCGCCAGCTCTTCCACGCTGGATATTCAGCAGATTACTGACGATTTCGACATCGTTATTACCTGGTCAGAGCCCCACCCGGAGATTGCCGGACTGTCTTTAAAACAAATTGCGGAAAACTGGTCAATGACGTTGGTTGAGGCGGGCAAGCTGTTGATGCCAGCCGGAGCAATTTACTACAACATGGACGAACAGGACGTCCGTCGGGTGTTGACCTATCCGGTGACAATGATCGGTTCTGACGGTTTACCCAATGACCCGATGCCGCATCCCCGACTTTGGGGGGCTTTTCCCCGCGTGCTGGGTCACTATAGCCGCGACGAGAAGCTATTCCCGCTCACGGTGGCGGTACACAAGATGACCGGTATGTCAGCAGCACGGTTCCAGCTTCCAAAACGCGGCCTGGTGAAATGCGGCTATTATGCTGATCTTGTTATGTTCGATCCGCAAACCGTGCGCGATGTGGCCAGTTTCAGCCATCCCCAGCAAACTGCTGCGGGCATCGAAGCGGTGATGGTCAATGGTGTGATGAGCTATGGTCAGGATAAAAAAGTTATCGGACGAGCAGGACGTTTCCTGCGCCGGTAAAACAATAAAGTGGAAGATTACCTCGTCATCCACCCCAAAAAAGGAGTAAGCATGAGCATTAAACGTTACGGAGTAGGCGGAAGCACCGGTACCGGCGGGCAAAAACTGCCCTTCGCTAAAGCTGTAGAAGCGGGCGGCTGGCTGTACGTTTCCGGACAAACCCCCATGATAAACGGCGAAGTGGTAGAAGGCGGTATCATCGAGCAGTCACGCCTGGCGATTCAGAACTGCGTGGACATCATGGAAAGCGCGGGCTACACCCTGGCCGACGTGGTACACGTCAAAGTATTCCTGACCGATTCCCGCTATTTCCAGTCATTTAACAAAGTATTCAGCGAGTACTTTGCTGACCATCCCCCTGCCCGCGTTTGTTGCGTGGCTGACCTGGTGGTGGACTGCAAAGTGGAAGTGGATTTGACCTGCTATAACAGCGAACGGGCGAAATAAGTCTGACGCAAGGCGGATATTATGTCCGCCTAACTAAATATTAAAAAATATTATTCGGCATATTTGCAATGTATGCCAATGGGTTTTCTGTATGTTTTTTCAGGAAGCTAATTTCATATTTATTATTAATCTGGAAGTGAGTTATGAATAACCCTGTATTCTTAATCGGTTTCATTATTTATGCTCTCGCCATGATTTGGCTTGGCTGGTTTGTTTCACGTAATCAAAAAAGCGGTGAGGATTTTCTCCTTGGCGGTCGTTCCCTGCCGATGTTCTTAACGCTGGGCTCAACAGTGGCAACCATGGTCGGTACCGGCTCAAGCATGGGTGCGGTTGGTTTTGGTTACAGCAATGGCTGGGCGGGAATGCTGTATGGCCTGGGCGGTGCAGTAGGAATTTTACTGGTCGCCTGGTGGTTTGCACCGATTAGAAAATTACGCTTTATGACGATGAGCGAAGAACTTTCTTATTATACCGGCGGTAGCCATGTTATAAAAAATATTGTCGGACTGCTGATTTTCGTCGCTTCTATTGGCTGGCTCGGCGCACATATTCTCGGTGGGAGTTTATATTTATCCTGGGCGACGGGTATCGACTTAACCGTGGCGAAAATTATTATTGCGTTTGCCTTTGCTATATATGTTGTCATCGGGGGATATTCTGCGGTGGTCTGGACAGACACAATCCAGGCGTTGATTTTATTCTTCGGTTTCATTCTGATGGCGATCCTCGCGGTAGTCCACGTCGGAGGATGGGATGCCATTCAACATGCGATGGATCCTAAAGCACTGAGCTTCCTGGCGGTAGATAAGCTCGGTGTGATACCTGCATTGTCTCTGGCAACCGTTATCGGGGTGGGTGTACTGGCAACGCCGTCATACCGCCAGCGAATCTATTCAGGTAAAGATGTTTCTTCGGTCCGCCGTTCGTTTGTCTATACCGGCATCTTGTACTTATTCTTCTCTATCCTGCCTGCGATCATCGGCATGGCCGCTTTCACCATGAACCCGTCGCTGGAAAACAGCAATTATGCTTTCCTGTTTGCGACGAGCTTCCTGCCAAGCGTACTTGGGATGGTTGTGCTGATTGCCGGGCTTTCGGCGACCATGTCTTCTGCCAGTTCTGATGCGATCGCCGCGGTGGCTATCATGATGCGTGACCTGTACACGATGGTGACCGGCAAGATGCCACCGGAAAACAAAGCCATCACCCTTTCTCGCTGGATGTTGGTCTTTGTGATTGGTTTGGCTCTGATTTGTGCACTGACCTCAAACGACATCATTAGCTATATCACTAAAATGATTTCCACCCTGATGTCGGGGCTGTTTGTATGTTCAATTCTGGGGCGTTTCTGGATGCGTTTTAACTGGCAAGGGGCATTAACGGCGTTGTTAGCTGGCGCGGCAGTCTCTATCGCTGTTCTGGTGAATGACAGCTGGATGGCATTCTGGGGTAACCCATGTATTCCTTCCGTTCTCGCGAGCTTGTTGGGTTCGATTTTGGTGACTGTATTGACTCCGGCGAGCAAAGTCAGTCGCGAAGAAGCGCTGGAGATGATTACCCGTGAGCGTGAAGGTCAGCCAGCTGCCCCGGTCCCGCTGGGCAAGAGCGCGACTGAGAACGCATGATGAACGAAAACTATATTGCCATTGACTGGGGTTCGACACATCTGCGCGCCTGGCGCTACCACAGCGGACAGTGTGTCGACAGCCTGCAGTTGCCTTACGGTGTGAGCCGTCTGGCAGAGAAAACTGCTTGCGAGGTGTTCGAACAATACATTGCGCCGTGGCGTGAGCAGGAAGTGATCCCGGTGGTGATGGCCGGGATGATTGGCAGCGACGCGGGCTGGCAACCCGTGCCCTATCTGCCCTGCCCGGTTTCTCTTCTTGAGTTAAGTGATCGGATTTATGAAGTCGCTGAAAAAGTGTGGATTGTGCCAGGGTTGCGAACCGGGCAAAACGTGATGCGCGGTGAAGAGACCCAGCTGTTGGGGGCAATGCTACTTTCGCCCGCCGCCTGTTATGTCATGCCCGGTACACACAGTAAATGGGTGAGCATCGCAGGAGGTAGGGTCAGTGATTTTGCGACCGCCATGACCGGCGAACTTCATCACATCCTGATGAACCATTCGCTGATCGGCAAAGGATTACCGGCGCAGCAAGATGATGTCGCGGCATTTGCGGCTGGCCTGCAAAGTGGGCTGGAATCGCCAGCCCTCATCAACAAACTGTTTGCCGCGCGGGCCAGCCGGGTGCTGGGCTCCCTGCCGGCAGAGTCGGTGAGCGAATGGTTATCCGGCCTGCTGATTGGGGCTGAGGTCGCTACGCTGCAGGACAACACGACCCAGGTCACGTTGGTAGGAGGCGGATCCTTGTGCCGCCGTTACCTTCAGGCGTTCGCTACGGCGGGCATTCAGGCCAGCGAAATCGCAGGTGATACCGCATTCCAGCAAGGAATAAGGAGCATTCTTGATGCAAGATACTAACGCACTGGTCGCGATACTTCGCGGCATCCATCCCTATGAGGCCAGCGAGCATGTCGGTGCACTGATTGAAGAAGGTTTCGGCTATATCGAGATCCCGCTAAACTCGCCGAACTGGCAGCAAAGCATTCCGGCAATGGTGGAAAGCTACGGCGATAAGGCAATGATTGGTGCGGGAACAGTGCTGCACGTTGAGCAGGTTGATTTTCTGGCGAAAGCCGGGGCAAAACTGGTGGTGACGCCGAACACCAATCCTGCTGTGATAAGGCGTGCGGTTGACGCAGGAATGCTGGTTTGTGCCGGGTGTGCGACGGCGACTGAGGCATTTTCTGCCCTGGAAGCCGGCGCGCAGTGTCTGAAAATCTTCCCGTCTGCGGTTTTTGGCCCGGCCTATATATCGGCTCTGAAGGCTGTATTACCGCCCGACGTCCCGGTTCTGGCCGTGGGAGGCGTCACGCCTGAAAATCTGGGCGACTATCTGAAAGCGGGTTGTGCCGGAGCCGGTCTTGGCAGCGATTTGTATCGTGCCGGACAGGATGTGGCGGTGACGCGTACGCAGGCCCGACGGTTTATGGCGGCATTCACGGTGTAACCACGCTGCCAGCAAAACTAATCTCCCAGCGGCTGGCGGTCAACGCCGCCGCGATGGCTGTCCAGCGCCAGTTTAATGCGACGCAACCGGTCTTTGGCCTGACTCTTGTTGGCCATAGCCAGCTCTGTTGCCAGCACGTCAATCATCGCCAGCATCGCGTAGCGCGACGTACTCGGTTTGAAGATGTAGTCGTTCTCACGCACGATCAGCGGCAAAACTATATCGGCACTGGCAGCAAGCGGTGTCTCTTCCGGAGTGATGGCGATAACTTTCGCACCGTATTGTCGCGCGATTACCGCGCTCTCAATGATCTCCTGCGTGTAGCCCCCCAAAGACAACACCAGCACCACGTCGTTTGGCGCGACGGCGGAGCACATCATGCGCACCAGAAGACCGTCGCTCTGGCTGACGACCGGCAGGCCGAGGCGGAACAGACGGAATTGCACCTCCTGAGCACAAATCGTTGAACCGCCGCCCATGCCAATGGCCAGTATTTGTCGGGCCCCACTCAGCCAATCCACGGCTTTCTTCAATAACTGCGGGTTTAGCGCGCGGCGATTGATATCCAGCACGTTGATGATAGTTTCATAAATTCCCTGCACCCCTTCCAGGTCGGGAACGTCAAGAATAAAGCGTTGCCCGACGGCCAGCGACTGGGCCAGCTTCACTTTCAGTTCCCGAACGTCTTTACAACCAATTGCGCGGGCGAAGCGGGTAATGGATGCCTGGCTTGTCCCGGTAAGACGTGCCATTTCTGCAATCGGCAGTGTTGTGGCGGATTGAACATCGTCGAGAATAAATTGCGCGATACGCTTTTCCGTAGCGGTCAGTTCCACAAAACGGTCGGTGATACAGGAGATAATGTCGATGGACAAGGCCATGGTACGTCTCAGATAGTGAAGATAAATAAGTGGTACTTTGTACCATTTCAGGCACTGTTGCAAATACCGTCACAAGAAGTGTTTCGCTGGCGTCCCCTTCCCCTTTTCCACTGAAATTTGCTTAAACGGAAATACAGATTCCGCACGCAATTCCGCAAACGTTGTTACACAAATTGCCGGTAAGCGGACGATAAGTATGGGGTCAGTAAATTTCATTCACTGCTCAGCGTGTACACCAAACTGACGACCGAACATCCTATCGTTCGGGGGCGTTATCAGCTGGCAAACTGTTATAGGGGGCGCGCGGGTTTAATTAATTCTGGCGGTGTGGCATTAATTAATGCCGTGCAGGATGTCTGTCTGGACAAGAAAGTCACTATTGTCTGATGTTATTTTAGAAATATTAGTTTAGCTGAATAAGTGTGCGAGTCGGGAGTCACCTTCCGGCTTTTTTATGTCGGTTCAGAATGTTTTGTTTTTGATTAATTTCAGGCAGCTGATTAATTCAGAATTCGATTTAAGACTGAACTTTTTCATGATATTTCTTTTGTGTACGCTGACAGATTTCTCTGCCATTTGCAATTCTCTGGCAATGTGTACGACATCATTACCTGCGTGAAATAGCGAGGCGACGCTGGACTCCCTGGCAGATAACCTGGGTTGCCGGCAGTTGGCACAGTCACGTGGCAGCTGGTCAGGTGTACCTGTTGTGTGGTTTGCCCAGCCTGTTAACACCCGTTTTCTGATGCTGTCCAGTGAACTCTTGCGGTTAACAAAAATAATATTAGTAATGCATAAAGGTAAGTCTGAAACGAAAGGCACTGTGCGGGAATCGTATACTGCAATAATCAGACTGTGCGAATTACGCTGCTGAAATAGAGGTTGGCAGAGAGTACTTTCACCGGCACTGAATCTTTTAACGATAATGTTCGCAGCAGAAATATTGTCTTCAGTCAGATCAGAGATCTGTACGGGTATTTTCTTTTCGAGAGAAAATATCTGCATCAGAAAAATTTCCATGCCGTAACGATATGCCACATTCGGGTCATCAAAAAAAATATTTAACATGACAGGCTTCAGCTTATTAAAATAATTAATGGTGCCTGTTATCCTCCTGCAGGCTTGTGGCTGATATTACTAACTTAATGGTGATATTCAAAATTTTTTCGGGTCTACTTTTACACTAAAAACCTGTTTGCTTTTAAGATCTTCATTACTTCGTGGTTTTTAATCCGAGAATCAAAGGCCCTGAGTGCTGGCCTTTGGTTTTTACCATGCTGCGACCTACTCCGTCAGCACCCAGACGCTGACACTGCCTGCTGCACAAAAGAATACGGCGGAACCTTTTTCGTCAGTTTCGACACACTCTTGGCGGTTATCCAGCAGGTCATGCCATTTTTTGTGCCCGAAGTTATCGCCCAGTTCGATAGTTTTTTCGCCCGCTTCGCCGTTTGACATCACAACCACGCAGCCCGGATGTTCCGCGGTTCCGCTGCGGCTGAACGCCAGACAGTTCGGGTGATCAAAATAATCGATCTGAACGCCCCATGCATGAGTTTGCCGTGCTTTGATTAAGGTTTCCAGCCCCGGGATCACCGGCATGTCGATGGTGTAACTGTTACCGTCATCGCCTGCATCTTCGTAACTCGCACCGCATAAGTCCGGATAAAAGACTATTGGTACGCCCTGTTCGCGAAGCAGGATCAGCGAATAGGCCAGCGGTTTGAACCAGGGTTCAATGGGCGCTTCCAGTGACTGCAACGGCTGGGTGTCATGGTTAGCCACCAGCGTGACGGCGTGCGCGGGGTCGGCTGCCACCAGCGTATTGTCAAAAATCTGGCTCAGATTGTAATCCGCGCCCTGCTTTGATGCGTGATGGAAGTTCAGCTGCAATGGCGCATCAAAAAGCATGGTTTTACCTTCGACCTGCTCAATGTAATTTTGCAGCGTCGGAACATCATGCGACCAGTATTCCGCCACGATATAAATTGGATCTTGTGCCACGTTCTGGACGTGGTCAATCCAGTCCTTGTAGAACCACGCCGGAATGTGTTTGACCGCATCAAGGCGGAATCCGGTGCAGCCGGTTTGTTCCAGCATCCAGCGTGCCCAGTATTTGAGTTCCTCGCTGACCGCGTTGTTGCGAAAATCGACGTTGGCGCCCATCAGGTAATCATAGTTACCGAATTCGTCATCGACCTGATCGTTCCAGCCGCCGCCGGTGTAGTCGTTGATGATTTTGAAGATGCCCTGCTCATCAGGATTTTCGATGTGATCGACGCCGCTGAAGCAGTGATAATCCCAGACGAATTTTGAATACTGACCGTTGCGGGCAGCGAAGATAAAACGCGTCCAGGCATCGGCCTCAATGATGTCGTCACTGATTTCTTCACGATTGTCGATATTGACGCGGTTCACCTGCACGCGCTCTTTCTCATCCGCACCCATTTTATGGTTGAGCACCACGTCGAGGATCACGCCCAGTCCCTGAGATTTCAGCGCGTTGATGGCGGCCAGTAAGCCCTCTTTATCGCCATATTTTGTTGCGCGCGTTCCTTTCTGCTCAAACTCACCCAAATCAAATAAATCGTAAGTGTCATAACCGACCGAATACCCGCCGGAATCCCCTTTATACGCAGGGGGTAGCCAGGCGGCAGTGATGCCGGTTTGTGCCAGCCATTCGGCCTTTTCGGCAATTTCCGGCCAGAGCTGGCCGCCGTCCGGGTAATACCAGTGGAAGAACTGAAACAACGTAGGATTCTGCATACAGGATTTCCATTCACATGACCGGGAAATGAAGTATGGAGCAGGAACGGGAAAAATGCGGTAACAGGTGGAAAAAGAGGCAAAAAAAGCCGGTCAGCGAAGTGACCGGCTTGAGATTACGCGGGATTATGGTCAGTCGATATCAGGATGCTGCGCAATCAGGTTCTTTCTTTTGGCTTCAAGTTCAACAATCTGCGCATCAATATCTTCGATTTTTTGTTCGATATTGTCGTGATGTTCCTGAAGAATTTCTTTCGCTTCTGCACGATCTGAAGCGGCAGGTGTCGCGCCTTTCAGCGGTCTGTTGGCGGTTTCTTTCATGAAGATACCGGTGACCAGTCCGATGATTGCCACGACCATCAGGTAGTAAGCAGGCATATACAGGTTACCGGTGGCTTCTACCAGCCAGGCGGCGATAGTCGGTGTCAGACCGGCGATCAGCACGGAGATGTTAAACGCAATCGCCAGCGCGCTGTAGCGGATATGCGTCGGGAACATTGCCGGTAACGTTGAGGCCATGACGCCGATGAAGCAGTTAAGCAGTACCGCGAGGATCAGAAGCCCGGCGAAGATAAGCCCGACCACACCGCTGTTAATCAGAATAAAGCACGGGATCGCCAGGATAAACAGGCCGATACTGCCAATGATCACAAAGGGTTTACGACCAAAGCGGTCACTCAGCAAGCCCATGAACGGCTGAACGAACAGCATACCGACCATAATCGCGATGATGATCAGCACACCGTGGTCTTCAGAATAATGCAGGCTGTGCGACAGGTAGCTCGGCATGTACGTCAGCAACATGTAGTAAGTGACGTTCGTGGCGATGACCATCCCGACGCAAACGATCAGCGGTTTCCATTGCTTGGTCAGAATTTCACGGAAAGAGACTTTCGGCGGCTCGGCAATGTCTTTACGGGAATCGCTGTCGATTTTATCGACGTGCTGCTGGAATGTCGGCGTTTCTTCCAGCGCATGGCGCAGGTAGATACCGATCAGGCCCAGCGGTGCGGCGATGAAGAACGGTATACGCCAGCCCCATTCGAGGAAGTTGGTCTCACCGACAATGCTGGAAATCAGGACAACCACGCCCGCGCCGAGGATAAAACCGGCGATAGAGCCGAAGTCCAGCCAGCTGCCAAGGAAGCCACGTTTTCTGTCAGGCGAGTATTCCGCGACGAAAATTGCTGCGCCGGTATATTCGCCCCCGACCGAGAAGCCCTGCGCCAGTTTGGCCAGTAACAGCAAAATCGGCGCCCAGATACCGATAGTGGCGTAACCGGGGATCAGACCGATACAGAAGGTACTGACCGACATAATAATGATGGTGACGGATAACACTTTCTGACGGCCAAACTTATCGCCTAACGCGCCAAAGAACAGGCCGCCCAGAGGCCTGACGAGGAATGGAACGGAGAAGGTCGCCAGAGCGGCAATCATCTGAATGCCCGGATCAGCGCCCGGGAAGAACACCTGACCCAGTGCGAAAGCGACAAAACCATACACACCGAAGTCGAACCATTCCATCGCGTTACCTAACGCAGCGGCGGTGATAGCCTTCTTGAGCTTGGAATCGTCAATGATAGTAATGTCGTTGATATGCATCGGTTTAACGCGTTTCTTTCTCAATCTAATCATGTACATCCCTTTTATTACATAACTTCACTGTGTAAAGCGTGAGGTATTAGTTCAGTACCCTTAATCAATATTGGGTATCAAATGTTATTTACGAAACTATGACATTATAGAATGTTTTTTACAGAAGGGAAAAATGTGATCAATGTTGCATTTTTGGCAGCCGCCGCCGCCAGTAAACATCCGTAAGTGGTAATGTGTTTTCAATTTAATGAAATTGCATTTCAATTAATAAAGGGAAGCCTAAACACGGCTGATTTTATTGCCACTTATGAGGTGAATCATGGCGAAAGGTTCTCAGATTCAATTCAATTTCCACACCGTTCAGGACGCACAAACCGGCGCATGCGTAACGCGTCTGACGCCGCCCGATGTGCTTTGCCACCGTAACTATTTCTATCAGAAATGTTTTACCCGCAACGGCGCTAAGCTGTTGTTTGCCGGTGAATTTGAGGGCAACCGCAATTACTATCTGCTGGATCTGAAAACGCAGAAGGCGGTTCAGCTGACTGAAGGAAAAGGTGACAACACCTTCGGCGGCTTCCTTTCTCCGGACGATCAGTTCCTGTATTACGTGAAAAATGAGCGTAGTTTGCAGCGGGTAAAACTGGCTGATTTCAGCGAAAAAACCGTTTATACGGTGCCGGAAGATTGGGTCGGATACGGCACATGGGTGGCGAACAGCGAATGCACCAGTCTGGTGGGTATTGAAATCAGTCGTGAAGACTGGACGCCGTTATCTGACTGGAAGATTTTCCAGGAGTTTTATCACAGTAATCCGCACTGCCGCCTGCTGCGCGTGGATCTGATCAACGGCAAATCGCGCGTAATACATGAAAAAAATGAATGGCTCGGACACCCGATTTACCGGCCATTTGACGACAATACCGTCGCGTTTTGCCATGAAGGTCCGCACGACCTGGTGGATGCGCGCATGTGGCTGGTGAATGAAGACGGCAGCGATGTGCGCAAGGTGAAAGAACATGCGCCGGGTGAAAGCTGCACGCATGAATTCTGGGTGCCGGACGGCTCCGCGCTGATGTATGTGTCTTACCTGAAGGGCCAGCATGACCGACATATCCGCTGCTTTGATCCGCAAACCGGTGAAGATATTTGTCTGATGACCATGCCCGCGTGTTCGCATCTGATGAGCAATGAAAACGGGACACTGCTGGTCGGCGACGGTTCCGGTACGCCGGTAGATGTGAAAGATACCGCCAGTCATACGATTGAAAACGATCCGTGGCTGTATATTTTTGATGCCCGTACCCGCCGGCATGCCCCGCTTGCTGCACATAACAGCTCATGGCGCGTGCTCGATGGCGACCGTCAGGTGACACATCCGCACCCTTCTTTCTCACCCGACGATCGTCACGTGTTGTTTACCACTGATTATGAAGGTCTGCCTGCGTTGTATCTGGCAGAAATTCCGGATGCGCTGCTCAGCTCGTTAAGAAAGGACTAACCGATGTTTGTATTTAAAAAAGAGATCCCCTTACAGGATTTGGGCGACGGTGTAAGCCGTCGTGTTCTGGCGCATGACGGCAGCATGATGGCTGTTGAAGTGTATTTTGAGGAAGGCGCGGTCGGGCCGATGCATAACCATGTGCATGAGCAACTGACGTATGTGCTGTCCGGTCGCTTTAAATTTACTATCGGTGAGGAAACTCACGAAGTGAGCGCGGGCGATACACTGTATAAAAAGCCGTACATCATGCACGGCTGCGTATGTCTGGAAAAAGGGGTGTTGCTGGATACCTTCACCCCACAACGGCAGGATTTCCTTTAACCCATAAAAAAACCGGTGCCACATGAGCACCGGTTTTTTTGTCGTCTGAAAACGAAATCTTACGCGAGGATTTCACGCACGAAGTTTTCGATTTCTTTGTTCTGGCAGTTCTCGAAGAAACATTTCTGGAAACGTTCACCGGTCACAGCGGTTTTCACCAGTTCAGGATCGATAGCACGCAGCGTATCCAGGTAGTTTTCTTTCACTACGGCGGCTTTCACCTGATTCAGGATACCGGCATTGCGCACCTGAGGTTCTTTACGATCTGCCGGATAGCCCTGGCCTTTCTCGCCGGTAAAGGCTTTCTCGAAGATGAATCGCACGTTGAGTTCTGCGCCCCAGCCGAAACCTTTGGCGAATGGCAGTGATAATGCGTTGCCGTTGTTGATCTGCGCGAACAGGAAAGCATCCGCCGGATCAATGCAGTAACCGCAGTTAACGCCCGGATGAATATTCAGCGACATCAGCGCGCCCTGCCCGGTGCCGCAGCCTGCGACAACAAAATCAACCGCTTTGGAGTTGAGCAGAATGCTGGCCATGATGCCCAGATGGATGTAAGTCAGGTGATGATCCTGCTCATCAGACATGCCCACGTTGTACACCGGATATTCTTTCTCAGATGCTACCGCGTTCAACTCTTTCAGGATAATCGCGTTTTTCGCGGCCTGACTGTTTTCCATCATCAATGCAATTTTCATGAGATTTCCTCTTTGGGCAGCGGTTTTACACGCTGCTGTCGGTGATTATTCAGCAAAATTTGGCGTGATTAACGCGCCAGCCAGCCGCCGTCAACGGCAATTGTGTAGCCATTAATATAGTCGGATGCCGGAGAAGACAGGAACACAACCGGCCCCATCAGATCGGATGGCAAGCCCCAGCGACCGGCAGGGATGCGGCCCAGAATTTCTTCGCTGCGCGCTTCATCGGCACGAAGTTGCTGGGTGTTGTTGGTGGCCATGTATCCCGGCGCAATGGCGTTCACGTTGATATTGTGTTTCGCCCATTCATTCGCCAGCAGGCGGGTGACGCCCATCACGGCACTTTTTGATGCGGTGTAAGAAGGGACACGGATACCGCCCTGATAAGAAAGCATTGACGCAATGTTAATGATTTTGCCGCCGGTGCCCTGCGCGATAAATTGTTTTGCCACCGCCTGAGCCATGAAGAACACCGATTTGATGTTCAGGTTCATGACGTCATCCCAGTTCTTTTCGCTGAACTCAATGGCGTCTTCACGGCGGATGATCCCGGCGTTATTGACCAGAATATCGATATGCCCCATTTCTGCCACGGCGCGTTCGAGCAGCGCGGGGATAACTTTGGTATCGCTGAGATCCGCGGTCAGGCTCAGGAAACGACGTCCTGTCGCGCCGACGCGCTCGATGGTTTCAGCGGGTTCAACAATGTTGATGCCGACAATATCACAGCCTGCTTCAGCCAGACCAATGGCCATGCCCTGCCCTAAACCGGTATCGCAGCCGGTGACTACCGCGACTTTTCCCTTCAGAGAAAAATTATCCAGAATCATGATGTTTCCTTTTCATAAAACGGAGGCGAATGCGCTTTTCCGTAGGATTTTTGGTTGTCGGGCTTTGCCCGGCGCCTGAGTCATAGAAGGAGTTTAGCGAGAAACGTTGTTCAACTCAACAAAATGAAACATCATTTCAATTTATATAAACTTCGGTGTTGTTTTTTGTTGGGTTGATCACGTCCTGAGGAATACCGCTGTGCGGATGCCTGAAAAACACGTCATAAAATGAGGGGGAAATGCCGAAGAAGTCGCAACGAAAAGGTTGTGGGAAAGACAAAGAGAGAATATGGGACGGGGATTTAACAGAGTTCACTGCCCGGCAGGAAGCCGGGCCAGCGGTACACGCTTACGGGATAAGCGGAAGTGTTTTTAGTGCAGGCAGCCCTGACATTCTGTGGCCATATTCAGGCCGCGGCGCCAGTCACCCGGTGTCTGACCAAACTGACGTTTAAAACTGCGGGTGAAAGACTGTTGTGAGTCAAATCCCAGCGAAATCGCCACGCTGACAATCGGTTCGCCGCTGCTGGCCAGCATATCCGCGGATTTCTTCAGTTTTTTCTCACGAATGTACTCACCCATCGGTAAACCGGTGTGCTCTTTGAACATCCGCTGAAGATACCAGCGTGAATAGCCTGCACGTTTGGCAACGGTTTTAATATCCAGTCGCTCTTCCAGATTGTGATCGATCCAGTCGATCAGATCGTGAATGAAATCCTCGGTTCTCATGGGCCATCTCCTGCTTATTTTTTTGTTTGTGCGCCCCGAGGGCGACTCGTCTTTTTATAAACTGACCTAGTTTTAGGTTAAATGCAAGTTTTACTATTGCATTTAATTTTCCATTACCGGATAGTCTCCCACCCCGAAGTAAACGTTCTGTAAAATAGCACAGAAAGTGTAACAGTAATTCTTGCACTTTAGTAGGCGCATCCCTACAATCCTCTCGAATCAATTGTATCAGTATTTGATACATAATTGTGCTGATGAACGGCACAAGTCCCAAAAAAGTCAGATCAGGCAAAGGACGTTACCCGGCGGACAGGCCGGTGTATTGCCTGACAGCACTTACTCACTGGAAATAAAAATAATGATGAACCTGCAAAAAACACAGGTTGTTGCACGCGGCCGCTCCGGTGGCTCGCATTTGACGTTGCGCCTTTCAGGGATCGCGCTGATGGTTGCCCTGCTTGCCGGGTGTGATAACAGCGTTGCACAAAATTCGGCTCCTCCTGCCCCGCAGGTCAGTGCCGCAGATGTTTTGATTAAATCGATAAGCCAGTGGGATGCATTCAACGGACGTGTGGAAGCGGTGCAAAGTGTACAACTGCGCCCACGGGTGTCCGGTTACATTGATAAGGTGAATTATCAGGAAGGTCAGGAAGTGAAAAAGGGTCAAGTGTTATTCACCATTGATGACCGCACTTACCGCGCCGCACAAGAGCAAGCTCAGGCAGAACTGGTTCGTGCACGTAATCAGGCCAGCCTGGCGAGAAGTGAATCCGGGCGTACCGAAGCACTGATGGGCACACAGGCAGTATCGAAAGAAATCGCCGAGCAGCGACGTTCGGCGGCATCTCAGGCGCAGTCTGATGTACTGGCCGCTCAGGCACAGCTGGATATGGCGCAGCTGAATCTTGATTTCACCCGCGTGATTTCGCCTATTGATGGCCGCGCCAGCCGTGCGATGATCACATCAGGAAATCTGGTGACCGCCGGTGACAGTGCCAGTGTGCTGACGACGCTGGTTTCGCTCGACACGGTGTATGTCTATTTCGACGTCGATGAAGGCACTTTCCTGCGTTATCAGGCGCTGGCCCGCGAAGGCAAATTCAATGATAACCCGCAGAATCGCCTGCCGGTTCACGTGGGATTAGTCGGCGAAAACGGTTATCCGCATCAGGGCGTGGTGGATTTCACCGATAACCAGCTCAATTCCGGTACCGGCACCATCCGTATGCGCGCCCTGCTCGATAATCGCGACCGCACTTTCACGCCGGGATTGTTCGCCCGCGTTCAGATGCCGGGCAGTGCGCAATTCAGCGCCATGCTGGTTGATGATAAAGCGGTGCTGACCGATCAGGATCGCAAGTTTGTGTATGTGGTCGATAAAGACGGTAAAGCCCAGCGCAGAGATGTGGAAGTCGGCAGGATGTCTGGCGGTTTGCGCATTGTGCAAAAAGGCCTGGAAGCCGGTGACCGCGTGATCATTGATGGCGTGCAGAAAGTCTTTATGCCGGGAATGCCGGTGAATGCCAAAACCGTCAGCATGGCCGCCAATGTCGCCGCTCCTTCTCCTACTGCCGTTCAATAAAAGAGAATCCTGACTCATGGACTTTTCCCGTTTTTTCATCGACCGGCCTATATTTGCGGCTGTTTTGTCGATTTTGATTTTGGTTACCGGCGCCATTGCGATCCCGCTGCTGCCGGTCAGTGAATATCCTAATGTCGTGCCGCCAAGCGTGCAGGTACGCGCCGAATATCCGGGTGCCAACCCGAAAGTGATCGCTGAAACCGTGGCGACGCCGCTGGAAGAAGCCATCAACGGCGTCGAAAATATGGTGTACATGAAATCTGTCGCCGGTTCTGATGGCGTACTGGTGACAACGGTGACTTTCCGTCCGGGCACCGATCCGGATCAGGCGCAGGTGCAGGTGCAAAACCGTGTGGCGCAGGCCGAAGCGCGTCTTCCGGAAGATGTGCGCCGTCAGGGGGTAACCACTCAGAAGCAATCGCCGACGTTAACGTTGGTGGTGCACCTGGTTTCCCCTTCCGGCAAGTATGATTCGCTGTATCTGAGCAACTACGCCACGCTTAAAGTCAAAGACGAGCTGGCGCGTTTGCCGGGTGTCGGGCAGATCCAGATTTTTGGTGCTGGCGAATATGCTATGCGCGTCTGGCTTGATCCGAACAAAGTTGCGGCTCGTGGTCTGACCGCTTCCGACGTGGTGAAAGCCATGCAGGAGCAGAACGTGCAGGTTTCTGCCGGTCAGCTTGGCGCAGAACCGATGCCAAAAGACAGCGATTATCTGCTGTCCATCAATGCCCAGGGACGTCTGAAAGACGAAGACGAGTTCGGCAAAATCATCCTGAAAAGCGGTGATAATGGTGAAATTGTCCGTCTGCGGGATGTCGCACGTATCGAAATGGGATCCGGCAGTTATGCGCTGCGTTCACAGCTGAACAATAAAGATGCCGTGGGTATTGGTATCTTCCAGTCACCGGGCGCTAACGCCATTGATTTGTCAGACGCTGTGCGCGCCAAGATGACTGAGCTGGCTACCCGCTTCCCGGAAGGCATGACCTGGCGTGCGCCGTATGACCCGACGGTGTTTGTGCGTGATTCGATCAGTGCCGTGGTTCATACGCTGCTTGAAGCCGTGGTGCTGGTGGTGCTGGTTGTTATTTTGTTCCTGCAAACCTGGCGTGCGTCGATTATCCCGCTGCTGGCGGTACCGATTTCGGTTATCGGGACGTTCAGTATTCTGTATTTGCTCGGATTCTCGCTCAATACCCTCAGCTTGTTCGGACTGGTGCTGGCGATAGGGATAGTCGTCGATGACGCCATTGTGGTGGTAGAAAACGTCGAGCGAAATATCGAAGAAGGGCTGGCACCGAGAGAAGCGGCGCATCAGGCGATGCGGGAAGTTTCCGGCCCCATCATTGCGATTGCGCTGGTGCTGTGTGCGGTGTTTGTGCCGATGGCGTTTCTCTCCGGCGTAACCGGCCAGTTCTACAAGCAGTTTGCGGTGACTATCGCGATTTCTACCGTGATTTCTGCCATCAACTCACTGACGCTCTCCCCTGCGCTGGCGGCGCTGTTGCTGAAAGCGCATGGTGCGCCAAAAGATATGCCATCGCGCTTAATCGACCGTCTGTTTGGCTGGATTTTCCGTCCGTTCAACCGGTTCTTTAATGCCAGCTCACATCGTTATCAGAGTGCGGTATCGAAAACGCTGGGGCGTCGTGGTGCCGTATTCGGTGTCTATGTTCTGCTGTTATGTGCAGCGGCGTTTATGTTCAAAGCGGTGCCGGGTGGTTTTATCCCGACGCAGGATAAATTGTATCTGATCGCCGGTGTGAAGATGCCTGAAGGGGCTTCGCTGTCGCGTACGGATGCGGTGATCCGCAAAATCAGCGCGATGGGACTGAGCACCGACGGTGTGATTGATGCGGTTGCGTTTCCCGGCCTGAATGCGTTGCAGTTCACCAATACGCCAAATACCGGCACGGTGTTCTTCGCGCTCAAACCCCTGAGCGAACGTACCCGTACCGCGGCGGAGATTAACGCTGAAATCAACGCCAAGATCTCGCAGATTCAGGAAGGCTTTGCCTTCTCGATTATGCCACCGCCAATTCTCGGATTGGGTCAGGGTTCCGGCTATTCCCTGTATGTGCAGGATCGTGCAGGTCTGGGTTATGGTGCATTACAGACAGCGATCAACACGATGTCCGGTGCGATTATGCAAACGCCTGGCATGGGTTATCCGATCTCGTCTTATCAGGCCAACGTACCTCAGCTTGACGCGCATATCGACCGCGATAAGGCCAAAGCTCAGGGGGTGTCGCTTGACGACCTGTTCAGCACATTGCAGGTGTATCTCGGTTCGTCGTATATCAATGACTTCAACCGTTTTGGCCGTACCTGGAAAGTGATGGCGCAGGCCGATGGCCAGTTCCGTGACAGCGTTGAAGATATCGCCAATCTGCGTACGCGTAACGATAAAGGCGAAATGGTGCCGATTGGCAGCATGCTGAATATCACGACCACATACGGGCCTGATCCGGTGATCCGCTATAACGGTTACCCTGCGGCCGACCTGATTGGTGACGCTGATCCGCGCGTGTTGTCTTCTGCGCAGGCGATGACGGAGCTGACCGCGATGTCTAAAAACCTGCTGCCGAACGGGATGAATATCGAATGGACGGATCTGAGTTATCAGCAGTCCACGCAGGGCAACGCGGCGCTGATTGTGTTCCCGATGTCGGTATTGCTGGCGTTCCTGGTGCTGGCGGCTTTGTATGAAAGCTGGACACTGCCGCTGGCGGTCATTCTGATTGTTCCGATGACCATGCTGTCTGCGTTGTTTGGCGTGTGGCTGACCGGTGGCGATAACAACGTCTTCGTGCAGGTCGGACTGGTGGTGCTGATGGGACTGGCCTGTAAGAACGCGATTCTTATTGTCGAATTCGCCCGTGAGCTTGAAATGCAGGGTAAAGGGATAATTGAGTCGGCTCTGGAGGCCTGTCGTCTGCGTCTGCGCCCTATCGTGATGACCTCGATTGCGTTTATTGCAGGGACTATCCCGCTTATTCTGGGGCACGGGGCTGGTGCAGAAGTGCGAGGCGTTACCGGTATCACCGTGTTCTCCGGAATGCTGGGTGTGACGCTGTTCGGTCTGTTCCTGACGCCGGTATTCTATGTGGCACTGCGTAAGCTAGTGACCCGTAAGAAAGCGGTACTGGAAACACAAACAGTGTGATCTGAAAATCAGAATGCAAAAAGCCGGGAGATTATCCCGGCTTTTTTATGTGCTTTTTCTGAGATGTCTAATAAAAACTGGCTGAACGCTATTTAGAGCAGAGCGAACTGTCTGCGTATTCCGCTGCTAAGTCCTTGGTGCATTTGTATTTGCCACCGCGCTCGAATTCCGCCAAAGCATCTGCGACCGTGTGGCGCGCCAGAACCTGAAAAGAGGCTTCTTCTGCTTCGTTGACGATATTTTTGAAATACGTACACGCATTGGCGCTGACAACACAACGGGCAGGAACATCAGGACGAGCGGCCCACAGGCGCTTGTCTTCTATCACCGCGCAATAAATATCACGCAGGGAAATTTCTTCTGCGGGACGACCAAGTGTGATCGAGCCGGTGCGGCCAAGGGTGGAAACGATAATGCCGTGTTGCGTCAGCGGCACCATCAGCTTGCGGATAAAACTGGAGTTGGCTTCCAGACCCGTTGCTAAAATCGCACTGGTGCAGCGCTGATCAGCCTTTTGGGACTGAGCGATACAAAACACCATCTGCATAGCTGTCGGAAAGCGATAATCTAACATGTCATTGTCCTGAGAAACCAAGTCTTAGGTAAAACACCGTATCACAGAGGAATTAACCTGTCCGTGATCTGGTCAATAATATAACAAAAACCCTGCGGATTGTACATGTGATTTATCAATAGATTTCAATCATGTAGAGCACAAATCGCTTAAAAATCAACCCTCAGTCAATCCCCTTTTCACCTCTTTAAATTCAAGCGCTTGTAAGAAAACGCAGCAGGATCAGGCAAGGAATTGCCGGGTTTTTAAACGAAAACAGCATCCATTACTTAACCAAAATATAACATGACATTCATCGAACGGTTAAAACGATCAATCAGCAAAAACCGATCGTTAGTACCCATTTGAAGCTTGTGGTCTTTGCCGTGTTCGGTCAGACACTTCGTCTGGCAGGAAAAAACGATTAATATTTCCAATATAATCTTAACAAGCTGTCGACAATTAATTTGAAATATATAAAAAACCCATCCGGAGATGGGCTTTAATATTGTTGTTGCCGGTTTTAAGTCGGGTAATTAGAACTGGTAAACCAGACCCACTGCTACGATGTCATCGGTAGAAATACCGTTGTCTTTGTAGAAATCTTCATCGTTGTCCAGCAGGTTGATTTTGTAATCAACGTAAGTGGACATATTTTTGTTGAAGCTGTAGGTTGCACCAACAGAAACATATTTAACCAGATCGTGATCATTATCTGCACGGCTGGTGTTTTCGTTCAGGTCCTTACCTTTAGATTGCAGGTAAGAAACTTCAGGGCGCAGACCGAAATCGAACTGGTATTGTGCGGTAACTTCAAAGTTCTGAGTTTTATTTGCAACGTTAGAACCATCACCGTAAGCAGTCATATTACGGGTTTCAGAATACATGGTCGCTAAATAGACATTGTTCGCATCATATTTTGCACCAAGAGTCCAGACGTCGGCTTTATCGCCATCTGCGTTAGTGTAATTAATTTGGTCATTAGTACGGTCGGATGATGCATAGGCACCCCCTACGCTAACGCCCATGCCGAAGTCATAAGTAGTAGACAAGGCATAACCGTCACCATTTTGATTACGAACACCGTGAGTGCCGCTGTTATTGGTGCCTTCGCCGCTCACGTTACCGTCATTAGCCCCCTGATATTGCAGTGCAAAGTTTAGACCTTTCACTTCACCGAAGAAGTCGGAGTTGCGGTAAGTCGCTACGCCATTGGTACGGCCAACCATGAAGTTATCAGCAGTAGTGTAGCTGTCGCCACCGAACTCTGGCAGCATGTCGGTCCAGGCTTCAACGTCGTACACTACGCCATAGTTACGACCGTAATCGAATGAACCGTAGTCGCCGAATTTCAGACCTGCAAAGCCCAGACGAGTTGCATTGCCACTGGTACCGCTGTTTTCTGAACCGTTTGCCTGAACGTTGTATTCCCATTGACCGTAACCGGTCAGCTGGTCAGTAATTTGGGTTTCACCTTTGAAGCCAACACGGATATAAGTCTGATCGCCATCTTTGCCAGCGTCATCAGAAAAATAATGTAAGCCATCCACTTTACCGTACAGATCCAGTTTATTGCCGTCTTTGTTATAAACTTCTGCTGAATGAGCAGCGCCTGCTACCAGTAATGCTGGAATAATAAGGGCCAGTGCTTTTAATTTCATGACGTCATTCCTTTATCATTTAATTGAATGTTTAAATTTTTTATATATACATTATCAATGGGTCTGAGCTCGTATTAATACTACCTATATAGTTCCGTGGTTCAGAAGATAAATTATCCTTTTTGTGTTTATTATTTATTGCTAATTATTTCAGTGTGGTATTTTAATACCTATCGTGAATATCAAATTAAAATACATATAAAATTTATATTTATCGCGAGACAAATTATTGTGATAATTTAATTTCCGGATCCTGGCATTATCACCGGAATTCAATTTACCCTTCCTTGGTTTTATTTACACGAGTCATGCCGTGACCCCTGTTAGCGGCTTTAATTTTTTCGCCCCGCCTGTCTGCGGGGCTTTTTTTTGCATAAAAAAACCCATAACCGGCGAAAGTTATGGGCTCAACAATTGAGAGAGAACTAAAATTTCTACGACGAGGTCAGAGAGACTTTCCACAACAACCTTCATAACGGAAGCTGACACTGTGCCAGGCACAATCACAACACCCGCTATTGAGGGTACAACAAGCACTATCAGGAGAAAGTAATGTTAGTCGCACAGCTCGTTCCAGTAGCTGAAGCGCATTAAGCGTGTGTAGCGATCAGGAGCGGCGAAACCAGGCCGGGTCACTGTTCCCCACATCGATACCGTACAGACAACCCGTTGCCAGAAAACTTTCCAGCAGACGCGATGTGTCCTGCGCCATTTCTTCAGTGTGGTTGCGCGGATTACGTTGAGTAATGCGCTGCCATAACGAGCGGTGTTCAGATTTTTGTGCAGTCGTTGACATACAGGCCTCCGGTTATTCACGGCTTTCTGTTTAAAGCTTTTTTGGAACAAGCTTTTCAGACTCGTAGCAGACAGTATCTTCTGCTGGAATGAACTCAGTTAACCCTTTTCTTTCTGCAAACAGAACCAACGATTTATGCTTTCTTTATGAGGTTTTGAACTAACACTTTCCGGGCCAGACGCCTTCACAGAACAGTTTGGCGCAGGCAAGACTGTTCTCATGACGCACTTTCGGATCACCGGGCGTCTGTGCCAGCTGCACTAGAATGCCGGTAAAACACTGCGCCATCAGCACGGCTGAAATATCTTCACGAAACAGTTTATTTCGCTGACTGACTACCAGATTCTCAGCCATCAGGTCACATAATAATCGCTGCGTTTCCTGTGCCTGCGGTGGTAACAAAAAGGCCTGCTCTGTGCGTGCAACATCCTCTGCAAAAAAGTTAAGCAGTTTCCGAAAGTTTAACGCCATCCGGTCAATCACCTGATTTTCTGCGACCTGTGGTGCAATTTGTAACGAGCTAACAAGCGCGCTCAGGCGCTCGCGAAAAGCAATGACATCTGTATGGCTCATCTTTCTATCCCGGGTATTTTCCATTTCAGTACGTTTCTGAATTATTTGCGTAAATGTACGTTGCTACCTATTTGAATTCTATGAGTTAATGACCGTGGCTAACAATTGCACATCCCCGCACGCAGGCGTAAACCAGTAAGTAGCTCACGTAAGGGGAACGGGTCGGTCAGACCGTGCCTTGCGCGCAGCACCTGAAAAGATACCGAATACATAGAGGATAGTGGTATGTGTGACTGCTCCCCGCCGTAAACGGCGTGGCTTCCCACTTCTTAGGCTGCAACCGCCTTTATGACGGACTTACACTGGCCTCGATGGGCAGTAACGACGAGTCCCGCCGCCATAAGTTCTGTTATGCCTTTATTCTGTATGTTCATCGCCGCGTTTATGTCTCGGTCATGTTCAGTATTACAGGTAGGGCATTGCCATATGCGTTTATGTAGCGGCATAACAGCCATTTTGTGACCGCAACAATGACAGGTTTTCGAACTGGCAAACCATTGATTTAGCTTGACCAGATGAACACCTTCGGCTGCGGCTTTATATTCCACTTTCATAATGAAACCCTGCCAGGCTGCGTCACCAATAGCACGAGCGAGACAGGGGCTCTTCATCATATTTGCTGATTTTAGCGTCTCTACAATTACCGCTTGGTTTTCGTCAACAATTGCACGAGAGAGTTTGTGCTGAAAATCAGCGCGGGCATTAGCTACCCGCTCATGTACTGCGGCCAGCCGTAAACGCGCCTTACTACGGTTAGCGCTACCCCGTTTTTTCCGGGATAGTGCCTTCTGTTTGCGCCGCAGGTTACGACTCGCGTTTATCAGGTGCCGGGGGTTATTTACTTTATCGCCGCTTGAGGGGATCAGGTAGTGCGATAACCCCATATCGTAGCCGGTTACACAGGTAATAACGCTCGGCTTTTCTGGCGCTTCCTGTCCGTCGTCGCACAGAATTGAGGCAAAGTATTTGCCCGTCGCATTGCGACTGAACGTAATACTGGAAACCTTTCCGACTATCTCCCTGTGAATGTTTGCCCTGACGGGTTTCATTTTAGGGAGTTGGATAGCGTCAGTTAACACCTTACCGTTCGGGTGGTAGCTCGATTGCTTGCCGTGTTTACTCTTGAAAGTGGGGAAGTGAGCACGTTTCTTGAAAAAATTCCCAAACGCTGTATCGAGGTTAATTACGGCCTGCTGCAATGCCAGTGAGTCATATTCTTTCAGCCAACTATAGCGGCGCGACTTTTTGCCCACAGCCAGTAAAGGCTTTAAGTCGCGCTTAATGCTGACAGATACGCCGTGGCGTTGGTACATATGACGGCAGATATGCAGAGCTTTATTGTATGCAAAACGCACAGCGCCGAACTGGGCATTTAAAAATACCGCCTGCTCGCCGTCCGGGTAAATACGTACTTTGGTTGCCCTTTTCATTTTAGCCGCTCACCTGTAATATCATTGAATTATGTTATTTTAATGGGTATTTTTCAAGTGAGTGTGCATAGCGATGAGTTGGCGGGGTATCTTCGCCGTCGTCATTCAGTCAGTAAACTGGTCGTGCATTTAATCTTTACGACAAAATATCGCCGCCGATTGCTCGATGGTGCGATGATTGACCAGATCAGAGAGGCATTTAAATCAGCGGCTGAGTCGCTTGAGGTTGAGATTTTAGAAATGGATGGCGAAGCGGATCACGTTCACATCCTGGTTGCATACCCGCCCAAACTGGCTATCAGCGTGCTGGTTAATAACCTTAAATCAACCAGCAGTCGTTATGTCAGAATTTTAAATACCCATCTTTGCAAACAAAGTAATGCCGGAGTGCTCTGGTCACGTTCCTACTTTGCCTGTAGCGCTGGCGGAGCAACAATTGAAACACTGAAAGCGTATGTTGAATCGCAGAAAACCCCTGATTAGCACCCCTTATATCCCCGTCCAACTTTATGGGGTCAGTTCAGACTGGGCGAGGGTTTACGGGGCAAATGCTAAATACCACTCTGCTAAGCCCTTGCCAGTTTACTCAGAGCTGCGCCAGCGGAATATAGTATTCGCAGGTGACGCCGTTAAGCGCGGATTCACGCGAATACTTTTCGAGATCGGGTTGCATGATGAACTCCAGACCCAGCGTCGGTAAAAATACCGAATACAGATACAGGATAAAATCATTCAACCGGCTGAGATCGTAAGGATAGTTGATCTTCAGATACCGGCTGGCAGGTACCAGAATCGTATGGCTGTCACTCCTGTTGACTTGATGCGCCACGGTGTATTCCATCTGCAAGGCATTGGCGACTTCATCCCCTGTATCAGGTCGGCAATCTGAAAGCCCCCAGACAGGTGCCAGCAGTGATTCCGGCGTTTCCAGATAGCGCAGTAATCCGGCGCGGTGAACGTGGTTTTTACTGTTGAACAGCGCTTCTATCGGATACGAATGGACGACAGTTTCCCCATCGAACGCCAT
Organism: Rahnella ecdela; assembly: GCF_019049625.1. Lineage (GTDB taxonomy): Bacteria > Pseudomonadota > Gammaproteobacteria > Enterobacterales > Enterobacteriaceae > Rahnella > Rahnella ecdela. The sequence goes on along the minus strand of NZ_JAFMOY010000130.1, from coordinate 193,106 downwards.
CTCCGGCAAATCGACAATTTCATATTTAGGTTGAGGAAACTCATCGACGGTCAGGGGGGCCGTGATCCCGTTCATTGTCCATGACGCATTGCGACGATACATTCCCGGTGTTTCTGCGAAATTCTTTTTGAATGAACGGGTGAATGTTTGCTGCGAGTCATAAGAGTAATACAACGAAATATCGAGGATTGGCATATTGGTAAGACGTAACGCGATTGCCGCCATGGTCAGACGGCGATCACGGATGTATTTGCCCAGTGCGTAACCCGTTTTACTTTTAAACAAACGCTGAAGATACCACGGAGAATAGCCGGTTTTTTTCGAAGCTTTTTCCATGGTCAGACGATCACTTAAGTTGATTTCGATCCAGTAGAGTAACTCTTTGATCAGGTCATCGTGAAAATCAGGTTTTTGTTCGCTCTGCAAAATGAACTCCCTGTGCTGCTTTAAAATTGCGCTCATTAGTGCGCAATAGATTTTGAAAACACGTTCACTACGATGACGCCTGCGATGATTAGCCCGAGGCCAATAATCGCCGGAGTATCCAGCTTTTGTCCGTAACCATACCAACCAATAGCAGAGACCAGAACAATACCGACACCAGACCAGATGGCATAAGCAATACCGGTCGGCAGGGTTTTCAAAGTCAGAGACAATAAGAAGATGGCGATCGTGTAGCCCAGCAACGTGACAACGCTTGGCCATAAACGGGTGAATCCTTCCGAACTTTTCAGGCTGCTGGTTGCAATAACTTCGGCCACGATAGCCAGCCCGAGAAGCAAATATGTTTTAAACATCTGATGTTTCCTTGCTGCATGAATTCTGAGCATATAGCTCATTTTCAATGGCGCGGCCGAGGTTGTATTGCGCGCAGGTTGCGCTGAGTCCGAGGGTTTCGAGTCGTGACATTGCGTCCATACTGCTGCTCAGCCCAATCAGTCGCCAGGAAATATGTTCAGGCGATTCGCCCGGCACAAACTCTCCTTTTTGTCTGCCGAAGCGGATAGCATCAGATACCAGCTCGTGCCAGTCAGCCACTGAATGCGCAAATGCAGCTTTCATCAGCGGCTCCTGTTCAGTCAGCAACATGGCTTCATGCCATAGCGGGATGGCCATCAAGGACTCTTCGTCTTGCGGGTCAACCAGCAACAGATTTAGCCGTTGGCGAGCCGTCAGAGTCAGAGACTTTTCTTCCAGCTGGGCTTTGAGAATTTTCATCACCTGCGTATAGGCCTGCGCCCGCAACTGAGCGGCACTGGAAAAATGATGATGAACCTGACCGGTTGCCGCACCGGCTTCTTGGGCGACCCGGCGCACGGTGGTCGCGGCCAGGCCTTCACGGCGCGCAATGCGCGCAGCCGCTTCCAGAATGGTATTGCGGCGGGCTTCTTTACACAGGTAGACCACTGAAAAATCCGAAGCAGAGTAGGCAGATACGGATAATGCCAAGACTTGGACGGATGTTCAAGAATTTTTGAGAACGTTCATTCACCTGTGGTTTTATATAGGTGTACAGAAATAGGTTATAAGGCTGGTGAATGAACTGTCATTTATTTATCAGTACAAATAAAACTGGAGGCCGACCTTACGTCACCCTGCCCGTTATATTTCGGATACAACGGGTAATCGCACAAGGGCATTTCACGGCCTGCTGTCGCTTTGTTGACATCAATCATGACCTGCTGTCCGGGAGGGATCCCATGATCAACCCATTTATCCAGCGTGCCGAGTGAATCCCAGCTCGCGCGAAAAGTCCCGCTGCTGTGAGTGAATCCCGGAGCCAGATAGAACCGGGCAAACTGGCGGAGTTCTTTTTCGCCAAACTCGGCTTTGAGTTTTTCGTAATACGCCACGGTATTGCCCGGCGGAACCGCCATGTCGGCCGTGCCGTGCATCATCAGTAATTTTCCACCATGCTGCACAAATGCGCGGATGTTCGCATCAGCGTTATCTACTTGCGCGGCCAGTTCTTTCAATCGTGCCTGATGAGCGGCAGGATCGAATTCCAGCGAGTCATAATCCGCGTCACGCATCACTTCATAGCGGACGGCCTGATCCCCCATCATATAAGGAAAGGAAATAATGATATTCGAGGCTTCAGGTTTTGGTTTGTCTGCGCCGGATCCAAATACGCTAACCAGCGCGGAAGCATCTGCACCGCGTAATATGGGCCAGGGTGCAAAGTGATCACCGGTGGATAGTGTTATCCCAAGCGGCACGGGCTTATCCAGCATCCCGACCAGCGCGATTTGCGTGTCTGAAAGACAGTTTGCACCGGTATCTTTGCCCTGCGAACAGCGCAGATGCGCTATGTTAAATGTCGCGCTGCAGGCATCAGGATTGGCAACCACGCCGTCAGCCAGCCCGTCGAGTTTGTCACAGGCACCGTTGACCGCATTGGCAATCAGCGCCGCTTTTGCCGGTGAAATCCACGCGCCCGGCGTGTTGTATATGGCCTGCCCGATACGGATCCCAGCCAGATGCAATTCCACGACGTTGTACACCGGATGAATAGCTATTGCGCCGTCGTAGTCGAGCGGAAAGCGCTGGATTGCGGCAAGGGCTTCGTGTCCGCCCTGAGAATTCCCCTGAAAATACAGGCGTGAAGGTTTTTTACCGTAAGCCTGCGTAATAAGTGCAACGGCGACATCGTGAGTTTTCTTTATCTGAGCACCGGCAAAGTTTTCCCACGCCTCTTCATTGAGCGTAAAAGACGCATCGGATACGCCGCCCTGATGGCCGGAATCGCTGCCAAATGTCGCATAGCCTTGTTTCAGTGCCCCCGGAGTTGTCGCAGGCGCCAGTCTGGCGGTATCGGCGTCTTTAACTGCACCGTCAAATCCGCTTCCCCCCAGTTGCAGCGCTTTACCGTTCCAGTTAACAGGCAGGTAAAGCTGAAAATTAATGTCGGGGGCTTTTAAATCTACAGGCTTAATCTGCCCTTCGATCTTGCAGTGTGGATTACCAGCATGCCCCGCCATCGCGACATTGGTGACGACTGCGCCGCGGGTGGGCAAACCAATTCTGGCGGCCCCGATGCGGGTATTTTTCAGGGCTACGCATTGCGCTTCGGTGAAACCCGCCGCGGATGCTACGGCAACGTTTGTCAGGCACAACGCAAAATAAAGAATATAAAAACGCACTTTCATCAGACTGCTGTCATCCCATTGGCGTAAAAATGTCAGTTTGTCATTAAATGATCGGTGAAAACAGCCCTGTGTACCTGAACCGGTCATCGCCGTCAGTCACCGGTCATCGCCGTCAGTCACCGGACTGATCTCCTTATCATTTAACGCAGACAATTAACCGGGTCGGAATTATCACCGCATGTGTGATCGGAAATAATGGATATGTTCCTTTGAAAACCTTATTTATATAATGATTCAAAATTGAATCATGTCTGAAATGAATGAATGAGTTTTTGTGAAATTTAATATTGATATGGTGAATACTATAAACTTAACTTTTTATTTGTCTCGGGCCGGTCATTAGGGGTATATTGCTGCCGCTTACCCGGTTCAGGGTGAGTTCATCTTAATTATTCATTTTAAAAGGAATTTATATGAAGTCTTTAGTCAAGTTATTTGTTCTGGCTGCGGTGGTTTCTACTCTTTCCGGTTGTACTGGCAGCGTATATAACAAAGAGAAAAATTGTGATTACACCTATTTGCTGCACCCTGCTATTTCTATTTCTAAAATGATTGGTGGTTGTGGTCCGGCTGAAAAATAAATTCCTCTTCAGCAAAATAAAAGCCGGGCATTTATGTCCGGCCTTCTCTGGTCAACAGATTCGTTTATTTATCTTCCTCAGAACGTCCATCGTACACCGCCGGTATAGCCCCAGCCTTTTGCGCCGTTACTGTTAATTTCTTTGCGGTAATCCACTTCAGCATACAGTGACAAATCATTTTTAAAAGTCACCGTCCCGCCGCCACCTAACTCACCCATCTGACCGAATTTACCGCTGGTAAAACTCTGGCTGATTTGCGTATTCTCAGCGCCGATAGTCGTTTTGGCTTCGCCGCCCCAGCCCCGATAATAGTTTGCACGAACGTAAGGCGTGTACTGGCGCCCCGTGTCATCAAGCCAGGTCCGCTCTGCACGTAAACCTACGCGCCCGATTGTCTGACTGTAATCCTGATAATCCACCGTGGTACTGTCTTTATCGGTGAAATTATCCATATTGATACTGGTGTACATCAGTTGCGCCTGTGGCTCCAGTTTAAGTCCGTTATCAAACCGGTACGGATAGCCGGATTCCAGTGACGCGCTCCAGCTTTTCGCTTTCGGTGATCCCACATTATTCTGGCGCGAAATATCCGTTTCGCCGTGGTGATTATCGAATGACAGAACCCCGTCCATATAAAAGCCGTTCTGCCGTTGCCAGGTCAGGTAAAGCGCAATGCTGTTGCTGTCAAACGTCGTGCTGCTGTATCCATCCGCTGCTTTAGGCTTCATACGACTGTTGCCGCGCGTATAGGCCAGCCCGCCGCGCAAACTGTCTTTGTCACCATCGAGACGCAAAACATTTCCGCCAATCTGTAGGGCGTTGTAATCCATATCGAAATCATAACCAAACTGCTTAAAGCTGACGTTGGATTTATAGGTCATGTTTGAGCCGATATAGCGCAGGAACATTTCACCACCAACGCCGTCGTTCAGGCTCTGTTCATGGCGCAATTCCCCCAAGCGTTTGTGTAAATCGTCAACAACGGAAGCGTTGTAATAGGCCAGTGCCACCGGTGCGGAAATATACGAAGGAACCTGCGGAGTAACGGCCCGGCGACCCGGCGCGCAGTTGTCCACGCCATTCACCACACAACCGTCGTCAGGTGGATTGGTTAACGGCTGGCTGCTGGTATCAACCGGTGTGGACGGGGCTTCCGGCGTGCCCGGATTGACAGGCGTAACCGCGACCGGCGCAACCACTTTATTACACGCATCGCCTTCACAGACATAGGCATTACCAATGCGGTAATCCCAGAAGGTATTGGTTATACCCCCGGCCACTGCGCGCTGATTGGCGTCGCTGCTGCCCGGCGCAAAGCTGTATAAATCATAACGCCACGGTCCGGCCGCCAGATAGCCACCCTTCAGCGCAAAACTGCTGACGCTGGAATTTCCGGCTACCTGTACCAGCGAAATCCCCTCGTAGGCTTGCATTGAAGATGAATGATTAAGGTCGGTCAGCGCGCCGGTACTGGCAGCTGCGGGTGTGATATCCAGAATAGTCGTGCCACTGCTGGCATTGCCAGTAATTTTCAACGTGTCGGTGAACTGGTTACTGCGCACACCGCCTGCATTAAGACGGGTTATCATGTTGACAGTACCACCATCCGACACCAGATCGCCGTTGATGGTCAGGGAATTTCCCGGTGATCCGCTGCCGTTGGTCAGATCAATCAGTCCGGCATTCGTCACAATTGCGGAATTCAGCTCGCCGCCGGAAATCACCGGATTAACGCCGTTACCGGCGAACAGTGTGGAGGTGCTGTCGATATTCACGTTGCTGTGCGCCAGCTGAAGGTCGCCGGTGAGTTCCCACTGCGTGTCATCGGTGAAATTAATGACGTTCCAGCCATTGCCTAAATTGACGCCACGGCTGAGATCGTCGGTGTCAAACGTACCGCCCCGTGCCACAATTTTGGAAAAGCTCACTTCGTTATCGGAGCCGATGCCGCTGGTGATATGCCGGGTGGTCGATAAATCCACATTGTTGATATACGCGCGGTTGGCATTCCCGGCACCGAGAGTCAGGCTGCCGTCGAGCGTGCCGCCATTCCAGGTGATGGTGTCATCGCCCGAACCGGTACTGATATCACCGAAAACATTGCCGGAAGTCAGCAGAACGTCGTCATTGCCCGCGGTGCCGGAAACGGCGACTGCACTGGCTGAAGATGGCGTAATCGTCCCCCGGTTTTCAAACCGTGCTGTTGTTCCGTTGCTGAGATCGACCACCGGCGCGGTGAGACTGGCAGACGTCAGGACGCCGGTGTTGAGCACGTTACCGGCATTGCCCGCCACCAGTGCTGATCCCCCTGCTGCATCGGTAATATTAACGGTGGCAGACGTGACAACGTCACCTGTGGTGTTGGCATTTATCCCCGTTCCGCCCGCGCCGGTGACATTAAACACATATCCGTCACCCAGTGTCAGCAGCCCGGAAGTGGCAGAGAGATTAGTCTGCGTGAAATTAAAAGCCGTGCCGTTACCGCTGACATTCACCCGCAGCGTTGATGCGGGATCAAATGCCGTAGCAGTACGCACACCACTGCCATTGCCGACATTAATGGTTGCGTTTTGCAGTGTGACATTGCCGGTTTCCGCGCGGTTTTCGACACCATTGCTGGAACCCGTGATATTTAGGGTCGTGTTATTCATGGCGAGACCGCCCGCACCGGTATCGAGTAACACGCCGTGCGCCGTGCCGCCGCTGGTAATATTATTGTCGTCGCCGTTGAGGATAAGACTGGTGCCATCCGAAATGCGGATACCGGCCACGCCGTCATTAACCGTAATATTGCCTGCGCGTGCAACGGAAGTCCCGCTGCCACTGGCATCAATCCCTGTTCCCTGTGCAATCTGGAGAGCGCCATTGTTGGTAAATGTGCTGCCTGATATAACCTGCGCACCGGTGCTGTTCGCGCCGGTCAGCGTAATCTGATTATTGTTGATGGCCTTGCTGCCGAGTTGTGCCAGTATGCCCGTGCTGCCTGCGCCACTCATCGTTATCACGCCGTTATTGATCACGTTCCCGAGATTCGTGGCCATGTAACCTATTGCGCCGGATGCGCTGGCAATAACCGATGCGGCGCTGGTGAGCGTGGTGCTGGCATCAGGCGCTGTCACTATCGAACCGTCGGACTCATGCTTTTGCCCGTCGGCCACGCCGCCGATGCTGCCTGTACCGCTGAGGGTGATCGCAGTGGTGCTGTCGAGATTACCCAGCGCGCCGCCTTCGACGGTGACGGCTTTTGCCCCGCCGCCGCTGGCAAACAGTTTTGAACCGGCGGTATTGATTTGCGCATTGGTACCGGCGCTGACCAGCGCCATACTGTTTGCCCCGGAAGCTGTCAGCGATGAACCATTACCGAGGGTCAGCGAAGCGCCGTCGGCAATGCGGTACAGGGTTGAACGATCGGTATCAACGTCCAGTACCGTCGTCGCGCTGTTGATGACTGAGCCCGCACCGACGGCACGATAGGCTATCTGATCGGTGTTACTGAATGTCGGGGTGGCGGAACTGGCAATATTGACCGTGCCGCCATTCTGGGCGTCAGCGCCAATCGCTCCGACGCCGTTAAGATTGATCAGCGAACCGTTGCTGAGCGTGGCAATCGCTTTCGCCCCGCTGGCACTGACACCGCGGGTACGGCTGGCAATGCTGCCGCCGTTGACATTAATCGAGCCGCTTGTGCTCGCCGTGGTGTTGAGTCCGCTGGTGCCGCTGTTGACCACCATCCCCGCGCCGCCATCATTAATAGCAATATTACCGGTGTTGGAGCCGGTCGCGCCGCTTTGTACCAGGATGCCGGTTGCGCCTGCTCCGGTAAAGTTGATGTCGCCGGTGTTAGTCAGCGATGCACGGTTGCGAGCAATGAAACCCGTCAGTCCGTTTTGTGCCGACATCAGGGAAGCTGCAGAAACCAGCGCCGTGCTTTGTACCGGTGAACCCGAATTAGTGCCAGCGAGCGTATGTTTCTGACCGTCGGCAATCGCCCCCACGGCATTAACGCCCGAAAGATTTATGGTAGTATCCGCGTCGATTGATCCCGTCGCCCCGCCTTCAACAATCAGCCCGGTAGCGCCGGTCCCGGAAACCTCCAGCGTGGCATTTTTGGTGACTACCGTCGTTCCGCCAGTGCCGGTGCCCATTACGCCGACCGAATTCATGCCTGAAGCGGTCAGTGACAAATCCGTGCCGTCAAAGTCAGCGCCCTGTTCCAGCCGGAATAATGTTGAACCGGTAGTCGTGACATTGAATGAATTGTTGCCGACCGTATTAATTTTGGCATTGGGGCCAAACGCGAAAAATGCAATCTGATTGCTGCCCAGGCTGAAAGCCGGGATAGCGTCGGGTGACACATCCACCGTGGCGTTTCCCCTGGAGTGTACGCCGATTGCACCATTGCCGGAAAGATTAATTGGGCCGTCAACGGTAGCGGTGGCAACGCCCGTTCCCTGACCTTCGACCCAGATACCAAAATTGCGCGTGCCGCTGGCAGTGTCTGCGCCACCGGCGACATTAATCGTGCCGGTGGAACTGGCAGATGAAGTATTTCCGCTGGTTGCCACCACTTTCACGCCGGTTCCGTTGACGCCGTTGAGGTTAATAGTGCCCGCATTATCGATATTGCCCGTGGTATTCATTACCGACATACCGATGTTTTCGCGCGGAACCGTTGTTGCTTTGCCGTTGATATCTATCGTGCCGTTATTGAGAAGTGTGGTGCCCGTGCCGCCACCGGCGTACATTCCGGCAGCATTTTGCACACGGCTGCCGATAACAATATTGCCATTGTTGATGGCACTTCCTCCTGCGCTGACCTGCACTCCGGCCGTCAGTCCGCTCTGGTTAACGGCGGTGTCCGCAGTATTGTCATTCAGGCTATTTTGCGGGCCGCGACCGATATAAATATTCGCGCCGGTGTTGTTGATAAAAGACGCCGTTGCATCTCCGACCATCACGCCGGTGGTACTGCCGGTTGCGCTGGAACCATTGATCCCGACGTTGATATTTCCGCTGTTGTTGGCTGAGGAATTGATGCCCAGATTGATGGCTGACGTTGTTCCGCCGGTGGTGGCGAAATTCACGATGCCGTTATTATCGAAAGTGCTGCCGTTTTGTACCTGCACACCGTTGGAGCCAAAGCCGGTAGAGCCGACACCGGTGCCATCAATCCGGTTGATAAATCCGCCGTTGATCACACCGTTATTAATGCCGCTACTGTCGTCGAGATATAACGCGGAACCTTCTGAACCCAGAGAGCCGGAGCTGCTGACTTTACCGTTCACCGTGATTTCTGCATTATTGGTACCGCGTATTGCTCCGCCATTGGCGCCGATAACTTCCAGGGATTTTCCCGCTGCAATATTCACTTTTGCATTGGCACCGCTGGCGTTGATGACTATCCGGTTGCCGATGGCCTGAGCGACATCATCATTCGGGTCGTCAGCAGAAATCAGGTAATCAACGGTGTTGGTGCTGCGCGTGAAGGCTTTATTGAAGTTGGTGAGATAAGTACTTTTATCGAGGTTGCCGGATTTTAACTGGGTAACCAGCCAGTCGTTGTAACTTTTCAGACCTGCAGCATTGGTCACGTTGAAACTGGTCACGGCGTTATCAAGCGTCTGAACGGTAAATGCGCCGTTAAAGGTAATGAGGTTCTGAACGGTCAGCTGGCGGGGGATCGTCGGGTCGGCGGCTGTGCCGCTGAACGTAATCCGGTTACTGGAATTCCAGTTTAGTGTCGAGTCTGCGCCATTTGTACCATCAACGTTGAACAGCGTGCTTTGTTTGGCGGCCATCGTCCACGCGTTGTTTACACCACTTGGCGCAGCATTCGCCTGGCCGATATTCACATTCAATGTTCCGCCGGTACTGACATCCGCAATCCGGGTGTTGATGTATTGATCGTCCCCTACGTTTACCACATCCGCCACTGGCGTACTGGCATCAACGGGGGCCAGCGCGATCAGAGTGGCAGGATTATAAACCTGAAAGGTTGTGTTGCCGCCGGTGGTCGGATCGGGAATGGTGATACCAAAATTTGCCGGTCCGATGTCCAGACGGGAAGCGCCTATCACGCCGTGGTCGTTAACTATGCGACCCAACCCCTGTAGCGCGCCTAATGTGGTATTGACGGAACCGTCAGTGCCGGCACGAAATTGCTGATTACCTGTGAGATCAACCACGGCGCCCCCTGATACCAGCAGATCACCATTAAGCTGGTCATTATCAGCGGGGTTGAATGCCTGCAATATAACTGCCTGAGCTGTGACAGGAAATAAAAGAGCCGGAGGAGTACTAATAACAACGTAAACAGCAATGGAGACTTTAGATAATAGCAGTCGGCGGACCATAGAATACTCCAGCAAAAAGGGACAGACACTAAAAGGAAAATCCCTCTCCTCCGGATTATCAAAACTACGTATTTTCAAGGCATTAGAAATTATTTTCTTGTCAGTTGAAAACTTATACGAAGTTCCGGCTTTGTACAGTTTGCGTTAAGTTAACGTTAGATGAGGTAAATCTATTTTGCAAAAAAATAAGGAATAATTTCCATGAAATGTGAATGGTGATTATTCAGCACGACAATACACGCCAATATTATCCCTGTAATTAGTATGCGTATTGATATACATACCACCCCACTATCGGCTGACATTCAGAAAAACAAAATAAATTAGTTACAACATTCTATTGGCTTTGAATATCAACAACAGTGAACAATTAAGCATCTATGATTAAATCGTTTAATCAGAAAATATGTGCAGGAAGTTGAGTGAGTATTTTGCCGGCGTTAAAAAAAGCGGCCGCATAGCGACCGTCTGGATGGACTACAACAGTATTTAGCGCTTACGCCATAACGTCATCTGTGCCACTGTATGCTGGAATTTTCTGGCTGTTTCACGGATAACGAAAGGAACATCGTGCGGTTGCTGAACTTCTTCGAATTCATTCGCCAGCAGGCGGCGCAAGGCCTGATGCGTGGTCACCGCCTCACCGTTCTCTCGGAATCCCCCTATCCAGTTTTCTTTAGGCGTGAATTCCTCAAGCCAGGTATAAGGTGACGAAAGCATCAGTAATCCGCCGGAACGAATCATCGGTGCGATATCTTTCAAAAATCTCGCCGGTTCACGCAGGCGGTCGATCAGGTTTGCAGCCAGAACCAGATCGTACAGTTCAGCCTGAGGTTTCAGATTACAGGCATCGCCCTGCACAAAACTGACGCGCTCTGTCTGCTGCGTATCTATCCCAGATTCCGCCAGCGACGCCTGACAATAATCGACCAGTTCGCCCTCTTCCGGGATCACATAACGACATGCTTCGCCGCGCGAAAGTGCCAGAGCGACATCAATAAACCGGGCTGAATAATCCATGCCAACGACAACATCAAAATGACGGGCAAGCTCAAAACTGGCGCGTCCGGTCGCACAGCCAATATCCAGCGCCCTGCCTTTCTGACTGACATTTTTAACTGCAATATCAACCAGTTGTTCAGCATAGTTAGGCACATTAAAGTGACGTGGACCGTACTGGAAATCCAGATACTGCGCCACCAGCCCATCCGTTTCGTATGGGTTTACCGTAACGACTTCCTGATGACTGGACACCACATACCGGAAACCTGCATGCTGGAAGAAGTGGCGACGGAACGCATAACGCGAAGATTTCAGTGCTTCATTACCGGTCGAAATCCAGCTTCCTCCCTTGATCATGGAGTGTTTTCCATCAAAGGTCGGCGTCGAAAAATCGTCATATAACGGATGAACGCGGAATCCATCAAAACCGCTGATGGGGGTAGACGCCCATTGCCAGACGTTCCCAACCACATCGCAGAAGTTGCCTTGCTGAAAATGATCAACCGGACACGAAGATGCCCACCAGGCCAGATTGATATTTCCCGGCGCGCTCTCCCAGTCTGGCTGATCGCCCGGTACCTGATTACGTAAAATCATCCACTCCGCTTCAGTCGGTAATTGCACAGACTCGCCGGTTTGGGCAGCTTTCCAGCGACAAAAAGCAGCGGCTTCCAGCTGATTGACTTCCGCCGGCCAGTCCCACGGCATTTGCACTTCTTCCGTCATAAGACGTAATTTCAGCTGTTCAGGTTCACGCGGCGAACCTACCCAGAATGTCGGCATTTCTGCCTGCGCAAAATCACGCCATCCGGCACCTTCTTCATCCCACCATTGCGCGTCCTGATAGCCCCCGTCCTCGACGAAAGTAAAGAACTCGGCGTTGCTCACCAGCATTTTGCTGGCGCTAAATGCCTGAATTTTATGCTCTGACGTGCCGTATTCATTGTCCCAGCCGTAGGTATCATCCTGCTTGCCTAGCGTGACAACGTCACCTTTAACCGCCAGCGTTTCGTTTTGGGGCACCGAATTCCGGTCATGTCTTGCCAGAGAACAGGCTGGCCAGTGCGCCTGAGGTTTAACCCACTCCACCGGCAACTGGCGGATGAGCACACTGGAAGTTTCCAGATGAATTCGCTCATGTTCAATGCCCATCAGAACAACCCAGGCCGGACTGTTCCAGTCAACCGGCAAACTCAGTGGCATCGTATCAATAATGCCCAGCACTTCTTCGCGAACTTTGCTTCGATATGTCCGTAAATTCGCGACAGATGGCCAGTTATAGTTCTGATCGTCGAGGTCGTCCCAGCTCATTTCATCCACGCCAATCGCCAGCATCGCTTCGATGTGGGAATCAATTCGCTTTGGAATTAACCCGGCTGCCATCAGTTTGTTGATATAGAAAGTGGCGGTATGACCGAAATAAAAAATCAGCGGGTGGCGCAGGGAAATCGCTTTGTTGAAATAAGCCCGTTCGTCCGCCAGACAATCAAACAGGCTCTCATACAGTTCCCAGGTCTGAATAAAGTAATCTCGTATTTCCTGACGTTTTTGCTCCGCCGTTCCGGTGCTCAGTAAGATTGTTTTCGTCGGTTGCGGAAGGCCGTTAGCGTTCTCTGGTTGTGAAAGCATCATTAATTCCTCTGTCTTCTGGCAACGCCAAATCAATACTCAAGTGTAGCAGCTGACATCAGCGGCTTATTTCCGGCGCGTGCTGGCCGGTCTGTTAGTCGTGGAACTGTTAGGGATAAAAGATACTTAAAAAGCGCAAAAACCCGTTATCTTTCCATATACAGCATCGATATCGCAGGAACATGCAGCGATTCCCCTTCGTATTTATGGCGTAAATCGAAGTAATCCGGCGCGCTGATGATGCCCTGAATATTGTCAGAAAATGCTTCCAGCGCCTGTTTCATCTGCGGCAGATAGTCGTGGGTGTCGTAAACACGGTCGATGCCTTCGAGAGAATGATTCATGATTTTACGGGCAACATCATTGGGTACATTCAGGGATGATAATTTGGATCTCGCCGTCCGGCGTAAATCGCGGGTAGCAAAAGGCTCAATGCCCAGCCCTCTTTCAGCACGCAGCATACGCCGGATAACCTGAGTGATCGCGCCACGCGATAACGGTTTTTGCGCATCCAGCGGAGACGGAACCAGCCACGGACTATTTTTCGGACTGGCCGCAATCAGGGCATTTACGCATATCAACATTAAATTTGTTAAAGGCAGACTGTGGTCGCGTGCTGATTTATTGCGCGTGCCCTGCCTCCAGACGCCAATCCGCAGATGAAACTCCTCTTTTCTGGCGCGTACAATTTCATCAGGACGCCTGGCCGTCAGCAAGCAGAGGCGTAATGCCCAGCGGCATTGTTCTGAAATATCCCATAAATCAAGGCCATGCCAGAAGATCCAGATTTCAGCATCGGTTAACGCCCGCTCGCGCGGCGGCGAATTTCTTCCCCCGACATCACGGCGTTTCATCGAACTCAGTGGCGAATGAGCGAGATATCCCTGAGTTTCCGCCCAACCGAAAAACTGCTTACACAGGGCAAATACCCGTTTGGCTTCTGAAATTTTTCCGTCCGCTAACAGCACGTTAAATAAACGGTTCAGACGCAGGCGGGTGATTTTGTTCAGTGGCACATCGCCAATTACCGGAAGGACATGTTTCATCAAAGACGAAACGGCAATTTCCGGACGGCGGCGGGTCAGGATCAACGAAAGCCGGATCCAGACATTAATTACCTGACCGACCGTCGCATTGCCCTCTTCGTCAAAATCATCCAGCTGTGCCAGCGGCGTCGCTTTAACATTCTGAAGATAAGCGAGCACATGCCGGCCAACATTTTCGGCGGCAAAATTTGTTTCACTGGTCGTTCCGGATACCGCGTTGCTCATCAGCCCAATTTCACCTGAAAAATCACAGGCCGGTTTTATAACAAGTCAGAGGATCTTAGGCAAAGGGTTTGTGACTCCAGACCTATTAAGTCTGGAGTCAGAACGACAATCTATAAAGAAAAATAAAGGACTTAGCAGAAGGATTATGGTGTCGATTTCGGGTCATAGTAACCACAATTAGAAGGCTGCAGCGCCCATTTTCAGGCCGTAGCATCGGCATACGTTATGTATTGTCGATAAATCAATCGTTTCACACTCCCGTGTGGGCCAATTGCGCTTGCTGGCTGCAATCAACCGGAAAGGAGAAGTCAGGTTTCCCTAAAGAAAATTTGGCAGGTGCCGACATGTTAATTGTTAAGGATCCTTTATCTCATTCAAATCGCAGTCTGGCCACGGAAATGTCACTATGCGCAATAATCAACCAGTTTCTCAACGGGAATATCAGTATCCTGACGACGCCACGTTAATGTCGACCACGGATGCCGAAAGTCATATCACTTACGCCAACGATGCTTTTATTGAGGTCAGCGGCTTTGACCGTGACGACATTATCGGACAGCCGCACAATATTGTTCGCCATCCCGATATGCCTCCTTCCGCTTTTAAGGATATGTGGGAGACATTACAGCAAGGTTTTCCGTGGACTGCGCTGGTGAAAAACCGCCGCCGAAACGGCGATCATTACTGGGTGCGCGCCAATGTCGTTCCTATTATCCGCGCAGGGAAAACCAAAGGTTATCTCTCGGTCCGTACCAAACCCACAGCAACCGAAATCAACGACGCACAATCGCTGTATGACAAAATGAATCGCGGCGAACTGAACAACCGCCGGTTGCATCACGGTTTACTGATCCGCACCGGCCTTGCCAGTGGTCTTTCCGTTTTGAAAACACTTTCAGTTCGCTGGCGGATCCGCTGCGGACTGATCGCGTTACTCATCCTCAACTCACTGGCCATTTCTGCTCTGACTGTGTTACCCGCCATGCAAATGAATATCGCGTTTGCACTCAATGCATTTTTCATTTTGCTTTTGGGTTTCTGGCTGGAATGGCAGATCACACGCCCGGTCGAACAACTTTGCCGTCAGACCTTGCGGGTCGCCAGCGGAGCGAGTCATACGGTCACGCCGATGGAACGCGTTGATGAAATCGGAATGACGCTGCGATCTGTTGGACAACTCGGACTGATCTGCCGGTGGATGGTGGATGATGTTAATGACCAGGCACATAAAGTTCGCACCGCCAGTGAGTCACTGGCAAACGGCAATGAAGCATTGAGTCAGCGTACCGAACAGACCGCGGCGAACGTCGGTGAAACGGCGGCGGCAATGAATGAGATGAGTGCGACCGTTGAGAGCAATACGCAAACTGCCGCCGAAGCGGACAAGTTATCACTGACCGCCAGTGAGGCAGCGGAAAAAGGCAGTAATGCGATGCAGGGTGTGGTCGGTACCATGCAGGAAATCACCGACAGTTCTCGCAAGATCGCAACCATCACCAATGTCATTGATGGCATTGCTTTTCAGACCAATATTCTGGCGCTCAATGCCGCCGTCGAAGCCGCCCGCGCCGGAGAACAAGGCAAAGGATTTGCAGTGGTTGCCGGTGAAGTGCGCAGTCTGGCACAACGGAGTGCCAGTGCGGCCAGTGAAATAAAACGGCTGATCGACACCAGTGTGGAAACAGTGGTATCGGGATCCCGCCAGGTTGACCAGGCAGGTAAAACGATGGCTGACATCGTGTCTCAGGTACGAAATGTTTCTACCCTGATTGGCCAGATCCGCAGTGCCACCAGCGAACAAAATCTCGGACTGCTCGATATCGCCAAAGCGATTGAAGAACTGGATCGTATCACGCATCAAAATTCAGTTCAGGTTCAGGAAGGCGCCAGTGCTTCTTCTGGGCTGAAAAGACAAACCGACCGGCTGGTCGAAGCTGTTGGGGTATTCCGCTAATATCGAAAAATAAAGGCGGACATCTACCGCCTTTATTTATGGCACAGACTGAATGAAAGAATCACTGGCTCTTCCATTCTTTATTCAGCATGGCATACAGATATTCACTACACCATTCGCCTTTTAGAAAACAGTTTTCGATAAAACTTCCTTCTCGTCTGAAATTAGCCGCTAAGAACAAATGACTGCTGGCTTCATTTCTTACATCAGCGATGGCATATACCCGATGCTTTCCGAGGGTATCAAATAAATATTCCAGCAGCAGCTTCAGGGCCATTTTCCCAATCCCTTTCCCCTGCCAATTCGGGTCTATCGTTACGCCAATTTCTACTTGAAAATCATCAACAAAGTGCAACCCTAAGTCACCCACCATACCGAATTCACAGTGTTCGATAGCGACCTGAAACCAGTTATCCGGGGTACCAAAAGTAAGAGTCTGCATTTCCTCAAACATTGCTTTCGCCTGATCTTGCGTAAAGGCATCCCAGCTCTGATATCGGGCAACGTCGGGATTTTGCCGGTAGCGGGTTAATATCGGCAGGTCAGCAATATTTAAGTGACGCAGGGTTATTGTTGAGGATGAAATTAATGTCATGGCCGGGCTCTTGATAAGTTCTCTTAATAAGCAGCTGGCGGGAAGTAATGACTCCACGCCTTTACAGGTGAATAACCGATACTACCTGACAATTTTTGCCTTTTCAGTTAATTAAGTGAAAATTATCCGGCGAAGGTAAATAAAAAGGCCGGTTACTGTTTAACAGTATCCGGCCTGCTCAGCGACTGATGATGTCTGTTATACGCTTACGCGCCCGCCAGCCTGAATGCCGAAACAGACTGCGTCAGATAGAGAACCTGCTCTTCAAGCGAGGCCGCTGCTGCTGCGGACTCCTGCACCAGCGCCGCATTCTGCTGAGTGACGCCGTCGATTTCGGTCACGGCCTGCTCAATCTGGCTTATCCCGCGGCTCTGCTCGTCGGACGCGGTAGAGATATGTTCCATCAGGACATCAACCTGCGTCACGGAAGAAATGATGGCCGAGATAGAATCACCGGTGCGCGATACCTGCTCCGAACCTTCCTTTATATTGGCAACAGATTCTGAAATCAGGTTTTCAATTTCCTTCGCGGCGACAGCACTGCGCTGCGCAAGGCTGCGCACTTCGCTGGCGACCACCGCAAATCCACGCCCTTGTTCGCCGGCACGTGCGGCTTCAACGGCGGCATTGAGCGCCAGAATGTTAGTCTGGAAGGCAATGCTGTTAATGACGCCGGTGATATCTTCAATTTTCTTCGAGCTGCTGTTTATGCGCCCCATCGTACCGATCACATCCTGCGCCACCTTTTCACCCGCACGCGCATTCTTAACCGCTTCACGTGTCAGGCCACTGGCCCGGGTGACGTTCTCGGTATTCTGTTTCACTGTTGCGCCCAGTTCTTCCATGCTGGCCGCGGTTTGTGTCAGTGCTGCTGCCTGCTGTTCTGTGCGGGAAGCCAGATCAATGTTGCCGGCAGAAATTTCCTGCGACGCATGGGCAACGGTATGACTGGTATCGCGCACCTGACCGATAATGCGGGTCAGCGACTGTCGCATATGCTCGATGGACTGCATCAGTTCTTCAATTTCACTGCGTGAACGGGCATTGACCGGCACAGGGGTATCGAGATAACCCTCGGCAATCTGGCGGCAATGATCACGGGAATTCAGCAGCGGCGTTAGAACGAAACGCTTGAGCAATATCACCACGCCAATAATGATGATCAGGAACAGCAGACCAAAACCGATGGTCAGCCCGATACCGAATTTGAAATTGTCCTGCGCATCATTGTTGAGGTTTCTGGCGTACTGTTCGTGCAGCGCCAGCACTTTATCCAGTACGATTTCATACTGGCGATCGAGCTTTATCACGGTCGGGATCTGTGCTTTAAACCGCGCCTGGTCACCCGCTTTAGCGGCATCGATCAGAGGCTGTATTCCGTTATGACGATATTCCAGATACGTGGTGCGATACGCCTGCGCCAGCTCATCCTCACCCGGCAACTTCGGGGCATTCATATAAGCCTGGAATGCCGCATCGGCTTTCGCGATAACCTCATTCACGCCGTCGAGCGCAGTGCTGGTTTGTTGACCATTGCTGTTTTCGATTTCCTTCATATATTCCATGACGCGAACGCGCGAGGTGCGGCTGTGATTGATGGGATCAATCACGGACAGAACCACCCGGATTTCTTTGTTGACGTCATCCAGGGAATGATTGCTCTGGGTCAGCAACCAGATGTTTGACAGCATGCTGGTGAAAAAAAGAGCGAAAAGCATCACAAGAACAAGTAAAGAGGACTTTTTAAGCGACATCGATAGATTCTCAAAACGGAGCAAGGATCTATCTATCGGCATTTTAGTTAAAAGGTTTAATCTGTTCGTGCCCTATCGGAAATTTTGCAGACAAAGATCGACCCGACGTGAAATTTTCAGTCTTATCGGATCCGTTTTCCTCTTCAGGGACTGGACTCATCCACGGACACTTTTGAAAAACCAAAATTGTTTTTTAATCTATAGGTTAATAAAATCAGCAACGAAACCTCTTATACTGAAACGGTGAAGGCATTTATTCTTGTAGGAAAAATCCGAGGAAAATATCAGAGCAGGCCTAGCCAGAGTCATACCTCCCTTTCATTTCGCCTGTCAACCACCCATTCCCGATATGAATACTCCTACAAATAAACGCGAATATTCCTATGAATTAAACCGCGCCATAAAATGCAAAAACTTTCATAGGAAAAAATCATGTCAGATATTTCCTGCATTTTTTAGTCTATTATTCCTAAATGATGTCCTAATTTTAATTTAGCTTCTCGCCAATGATGAGGCCGAATGCCTTACCCCATGCGCCTTGCAAGGTTAACAAGAGAAAATTCCTATATATCAATATGATGATCTGTAGGATTTTTCCTCCCAGCAAGTAACACTTGGTTACAAATTAGGATTTTCAATAGGATCAGTAATGTTTCTAAAATGCATCCGACAGGTACTTATCTGAAATTTTCTTTTCCAGATAATTCAAAACACACTGCGAAATGTTTCGATGAAATATTTTGGCTCGCTTGTGACCCCTGAAGTTATTCGCACACTTGATGCGGTATGGATGCAGTTTTATGGCAGGGTTGCCAGCCTCAATTTATTTTCAGACTCATTGGCAGCGTTTATCACTCCACAGTAAGGGATAGGCATGTCTAATAGTTTTCAGGAAGAAATCCCCAAAGCCCGCGTTAATATTAAATTGGATCTGCACACAGGCGGCGCCCAGAAGAAAGTCGAGTTACCTTTAAAATTAATGGTAATGGGTGACTACAGCAACGGTAAAGAAGAGCGCCCGCTTTCAGAGCGTGAAAAAGTTAACATCAATAAAAATAACTTTAACAGCGTTCTGGCTGACTTCAGCCCTTCCCTGAATCTGACGGTTGAAAACACGCTGGCAGGCGATCGAAGCGAAGAAAACATTTCTCTGAACTTCAACGAAATGAAAGATTTCGAGCCAGAACAGGTTGCCCGTCAGATCCCACAACTGCGCGCCATGCTGGCCATGCGCAATCTGCTGCGTGATCTCAAATCGAACCTGCTGGACAACGCAACGTTCCGCAAAGAACTCGAAACCATTCTTAAAGATCCGTCCCTGAGCAATGAGCTTCGCAGTGAACTGAACGCTCTGGCACCCAAGGCATAACGGCCTCCACTTAACGGATTAATGCGAGATAATGCTTATGTCAGTCAATACTGAAAACGCTTCTTCAAGCCAGACCACTGTCCTTGAACGCCCTGAATCGGGCACCGTGTACGCTTCCCTGTTTGATAAAATTAACCTGACACCGGTGACTTCACTGGGTGACCTGAATGATTTCCAGGACACCGCGGCCCTGGCCGACGTGACCGCCGACCAGCGTGTGACCGCTGCCGTGCAGGTGTTTCTTGAGCGTCTTAAACAATCTGGCCAGACCGTTGAGCGTCTGGATAAAACCCTGCTCGATCACCACATCGCTGAACTGGACAATCAGATCAGCCGCCAGCTTGACGCGGTGATGCATCACCCTGAATTCCAGCGTGTGGAATCCGGCTGGCGTGGCCTGAAGTTCCTGGTTGATCGCACCGATTTTCGTCAGAACGTCAAAATTGAAGTACTGGACGTCTCTAAAGACGACCTGCGTCAGGACTTCGAAGATTGCCCTGAAATCATCCAGAGCGGCCTGTATCGCCACACCTACATTCAGGAATATGACACACCGGGCGGCGAGCCAATCGGTTCTGTGATTTCCAACTACGAGTTTGACGCGTCTGCACAAGACGTCGCGCTGCTGCGTAACATTTCTAAAGTGTCCGCTGCCGCACATATGCCGTTCGTTGGCGCTGTGGGTCCTAAATTCTTCCTGAAAGATTCGATGGAAGAAGTGGCTGCCATCAAAGACATCGGTAACTACTTTGACCGTGCCGAATACATCAAGTGGAAATCTTTCCGCGATTCCGACGATTCCCGCTATATCGGTCTGACCATGCCGCGCGTGCTGGGTCGTCTGCCATATGGCCCGGATACCGTTCCGGTTCGCAGCTTCAACTATGTCGAAGAAGTGAAAGGCCCGGATCACGAGAAATATCTGTGGACCAATGCGGCGTTCGCCTTTGCGGCAAACATGGTGAAAAGCTTCATCAAAAACGGCTGGTGCGTACAAATCCGCGGCCCGCAGGCTGGCGGCGCAGTGACTGATCTGCCAATCCACCTGTATGACCTGGGTACCGGCAATCAGGTGAAAATCCCATCAGAAGTGATGATCCCGGAAACACGTGAGTTTGAATTCGCCAACCTGGGCTTTATCCCGCTGTCTTACTACAAAAACCGCGATTACTCCTGCTTCTTCTCCGCGAACTCCGCGCAGAAACCTGCTTTGTATGACACCGCGGATGCCACCGCAAACAGCCGCATCAATGCGCGTCTGCCGTACATCTTCCTGCTGTCACGTATCGCGCACTATCTGAAGCTGATTCAGCGTGAAAACATCGGCACCACCAAAGACCGCCGTCTGCTGGAACTGGAACTGAACACCTGGATCCGCACGCTGGTCACAGAAATGACCGATCCGGGCGATGACCTGCAAGCTTCTCACCCGCTGCGTGACGCTAAAGTGACCGTTGAAGATATCGAAGACAACCCAGGCTTCTTCCGCGCGAAACTGTACGCCGTACCGCACTTCCAGGTCGAAGGGATGGACGTGAATCTGTCACTGGTTTCTCAGATGCCTAAAGCGAAAGCGTAAGAGGCCGGAGACACGATGAAAATTGAACGTCCGCTGTGGGCACGAGGGATCCTTGTGTCTCCGCAACAGTTTCAACAACAGGCCTCTTTTGAGGCCTGGACTCAGGAATGCATTGCCCGGATGGGCATCATGCATCCCTGGGGTGTACTTCATGCATCCTTTGAACAGGATGCCCTTGCACAAGGGCGTCTCAAAGCACAGCGCTTGCAGGTTCGTTTTCAGGATGGTGTTTTAGTGGACACCGACTGCGCTGATCTGCTCCCTCCCACGCTGACACTGGCTGACAACCTGCCGGCAGACGCCACTGAGGCGATCGTCATGCTGGCACTGCCTCAGGTGTATGCCAATGGTGGTAACTGCCTGCAGCCTGATGAACGTGCCGAACGTCCGGTACGCTATCGCCAGGCCTGGCGTGACGTCCAAAACCAGTTCGGTGACGATAAAAAGCAAATTGCGGTGATGACACACGAACTGACGCTGCGTCTTGCAAATCAGGAAAACGGTGACTTTCAGATCTGCCCGGTAGCGCGTCTGTTACGTGATGCTCAGGGACGATGGATACAGGACATGAACTTTATCCCACCTCTGCTGAGCCTGCAGGCCAGTCACTGGTGTGGTGAACAACTCGAATTGCTGATGGTTCAGTTAAGAGCACGGTTGAAACGTCTGATGGGCATGCGTCGAGAAAGTAATGCGCGCATGGCCGACTTTGCCGTCGCTGACGTTTCGCTGTTCTGGCTTCTCAATGCCCTGAACGGTGCAGAACCAGTACTGGGGAATTTCCAGCGCTATCCGCAGGTACACCCTGAGCGTCTTTATCAGGAACTGGCACGCCTTGCGGGTAATCTGCTGACGTTCTCTCTTGAGCATGACGTGACAGCTATCCCTGCATATCAGCATGAACGTCTGACGACGGTCTTTCCGCCGTTGTTTGCATTGCTGAATATTCTTCTGGAAGCCAGCCTGCCTTCACGCGTTGTGGCTATTGACCTGGTGCATGAACCCCGCATCAATCAGTGGCGTGCAGCCCTGCACGATCCGCGTCTGCGTGAACGCGAAGAGGTGGATTTTTACTTGTCGGTTCGTTCCACGCTGTCTTCAGCTCAGATCCAGACTCAGTTCCCGCAGCTGTGTAAAGTTGGCGCACCCGATGATGTGGGTAATGTCGTCAATGTGGCCTTAAGTGGTATTCCTTTGCGTCCGTTGAGCCATGTGCCTGCAGCGATCCCACTGCGTCTGGAAAATCAGTATTTCTCTCTGGATCTTACCCATCCTGCAGCGCATCAAATGATGGAAGCAGGCACCTGCGTCTTCTACGTGCCGGGCACGCTGGGTGACATTCAGCTTGAACTCTTTGCGGTGTTACGCGCATGAGCCAAACCATGATAACGACAAAACAGTCTGTTGATATTGATGCCGTGCTGGCAGATACCTGGTTGCAGGTGATCAGCCTGCGTCAGGGAATGACCTGCTCGGAAGGGGAAGGACAAATCTTCTGGAAACGCTGCGTCGCTGATATCGAACACGTACAACAGAAACTGAAAGAAGCAGACATCAGTGAACAAAACTGTCAGCACATCATGTATGCCCAGTGCGCTATTCTGGATGAAACCGTCAAAGGGCGCAGTGTTCGGGATGACGCCTATTTTGTCTGGTGTAATTCCCCGCTGCAGGCGTACTTTTTCAAAACACTGGATGCGGGTAATCAGTTGTATGAAAGGATGCGTACAGTGCTTCGGGAACCTGCGCCGGATATCGCCGTGCTCACCTGTTTTCATCGGGTCCTGATGCTGGGCTTTCTCGGCGGTTATGCTTCGCAGGCAGTGACTGAGCGGGAGCAGTTGGTCGAACAGCTTTCCGCACGGGTCCCTGCATTCAGCTTTGCGTCATCACGTCCTGTTCTGGCAATGGCGTCTTCGAGTAATCGCCTCGCAATATGGCTACGCTACTGGCCGGTACGGCTTGGCCTCGCCGTGCTTATCATCGCCTTGCTTTGGTGCGGACTGGATCACTGGCTGTCCGGTTTATTGACGACGTTGTTGCCGGGGTCAGTGTAATGAGTCCGATGTGGCGACGTGGTTTATGGCTGTGGGCGGGTATTCTGGCCGGCACTCTGTGTCTGGTCTTCCTGCCATTTTCATCCCTGATGCGCTGGCTGGCCTTTGGATTCGCGTTGATCATCTGCCTTATGGGGATGTGGCGTGCGGGTCAAAAGCAGGTATCAGAGTTTGAAGAAAGTCATTTCGACGGGCTTCCGCCGGAGAAATACCGGCTGCCTGTCGTTTTGGTCTGCGGTGACGATCTCGCGTCTCTGTTTGGTACTGATACTGTACATGTGACAGCGCAGGGTTGCTGGTTACGGGTTGATGAAAGCAATTCTTTGCGGCAGGTTGCCCGACAGTTACTGTGGCAGCGCCCCGAGTGGGCGAAACAGCTGGCGGTCATGCTGACGGTCAATCCTCAGCAACACAGCGACGAACGCATACTCACTACAAGTCTGTATGAGCTGCGCTGGCAGCTCATGCAATTACGTCGTGACATCCGTCGTCCCCTTCCTCTGCTTCTGAACTGCACGATTGCCACCAGTGCCGCCGACGCACCGGTCTGGTTATCTCAACAGCACGTACGTCCGGTAACGCTATGGCCCACGGCCACGATGCCGGAAACGCTGACAAACTGGCAACGTGAAGCCGGTGACATCCTGCACGCCCGACGGATGAAACAGACCGTCATTTTCAACCATCAAAATGACTGGCTGAATGCGCACGTGCTGTCTGAACTGCAGGCGCGAAACGATGATGTCGCCAGTATCTCTGTGCAACAGGTGATCCTACATCAGGTCTGCGGACTGAACGGCATTGAACCCGACTCCCTCTGGCAGCAATGGCTTAGTGCACATACTTCTCTGACACAGGTTGCCGGATGGCATCCCGAGCCAGATGCCGGTAACAGTCTGCTCGCCTTCCCGGACTTTATCTTTACTGATCTGCCTTCAGGCAGCGGCATTTCATCCCGTCGTCGTGCTTTACGTCATGGTGTCACTCTGTTGACCATCGCTGCGATTGCTGCGTTGTGCAGCAGTGCCTGGCATAACCGCCAGCTTCTGCATCGTGTGGGTTTCGATATCCACCATTACAACAGTATCGGGATGCAGGATTACGTTCCAAAGGCGAAAGCGGTAGAGATATTGCGCCGCGATGCCACGCAACTTGATGACTGGTTCCGTAATGGTGAGCCTGCACGTCTCGGTCTGGGTCTTTATCAGGGAGAACGCCTGCGTTTGCCTCTGATGACTGCCATCAAAAGCTACGTTCCACCACCTCCTCCGCCGGAACCGGTCGAAAAGTCACCACCAAAAACGGTGCGTCTTGACGCCCTCTCCCTGTTCGATACCGGTAAGTACGAGCTGAAACAGGGCTCTCTCAAGATGCTGGTCAATGCTCTGGTTGATATTAAGGCCAGGCCAGGCTGGCTGATTGTGGTCGCCGGTCATACCGACAGCACAGGTGATGCCATAGCCAACCAGACCTTGTCGTTTAAACGAGCGGAATCTTTGCGCGACTGGATGCTGTCGACCAGCGATGTCTCCCCGACCTGCTTTGCCGTTCAGGGCTACGGTCAGAGCCGCCCTATTGCAACAAACGATACACCGGAAGGCCGTGCGGCTAACCGTCGTGTCGAAATCAGTCTGGTGCCGCAGGCCGACGCCTGCAAAGCAACAGCAACCCCAAGTTCATCAAATGATTGATGAATGTTTATCTTAGAAATGGAGAACTACCCATGGCAATTCCTGTTTATCTGTGGCTGAAAGACGACGGCGGTGCGGACATTAAAGGGTCTGTAGACGTTAAAGATCGCGAAGGCAGCATCGAAGTGGTTGCACAGGAACACAACCTGTACATCCCTACCGATAACAACACCGGCAAACTGACGGGTACCCGTATTCACACCCCGTTCCTGTTTACCAAAGAAATCGATTCTTCTAGCCCGTACCTGTACAAAGCGGTGACCACCGGTCAGACCCTAAAATCCGCTGAGTTCAAATGGTATCGCATCAATGACGCTGGCCAGGAAGTGGAGTATTTCAACACCAAACTGGAAAACGTCAAACTGGTGAAAGTCGCGCCAGAAATGTACGACATCAAAGATCCATCAAAAGAGAAACACAACCACCTCGAGCGCATTGAACTGCGTTACGAAAAAATCACCTGGACTTACAAAGACGGCAACATCATTCATTCCGATTCCTGGAACGAACGTACCACCGCGTAATACCTCACAGCAGACGGTTCGCCGTCTGCTGTTTTTGTTGTTTCCAAAACTGCCCTGACCCAACGGACAGTTTCGTAAACACCAAACACTTCGGACATCGACCTTATGGGCCTGGGTTTCCTGCAAAGGAAAAGGCTAAGGGCGGTAGCGTACCTAAAAAAGGGAATTCTGCATGGAACAACAATCAGCCGTCTTACTTCGCCGTCTCAACCCGTATTGCGCTAAAGCACTGGAAGCCGCCGCCACCTTGTGTCAGACACGTGCACACGCAGAAATCACCGTCGAGCACTGGTTGCTGAAGTTGCTGGAGCTGGGCGAAGGCGACATTACCGTGCTGGCCCGTCGCTATGAATGGGATATGGACGCCTTGTGGCAAAGCCTGCTTGCACACCTCGATGCCCTGCCGCGCACGGTTCATACCCGCCCGCAGCTGTCCGGTGATTTACAGGCGCTGATGAAATCCGCCTGGCTGGCGGCGTCCTTGCAGGACGACAATGAGACGGTGCGCAGCGTTAACTTGCTGGAAGCGCTGGTCGCCAAACCTAAGTTGCTGCATTGCGAAGGTCTGTGGCCGTTGTTCAGCCTGAGCGAAGAACATATCCGTCGCCTGAAACCGATGCTGGATGCCATTTCAGAAGAGCGCCCGGAGCTGCAACAGCAGGAAAGCCTGAGCCGCACGCCTTCATCCCTTTCCGATACCCCCTCAGAACAGAATGCCGATGCCAGCGTATCCGGCCAGTCGTTGAGCGAAGCGCTGCAAGCCGCGCTGGATAAATTCACGCTGGACGTTACCGCCAAAGCCAAAGCCGGACACATTGATCCGGTATTTGGTCGCGATAATGAGATCCGCCAGATGGTGGATATTCTGTCCCGACGTCGTAAAAACAACCCGATTTTGGTCGGCGAACCGGGCGTCGGGAAAACCGCGCTGGTGGAAGGTCTGGCACTGCGCATCATCGAAGGCAACGTGCCGGACAGCCTGAAGACGGTCAGCCTGCGCACGTTAGATCTCGGTCTGTTACAGGCCGGTGCCGGTGTGAAAGGCGAGTTCGAACAACGCCTGAAAAACGTCATCGACGCGGTTCAGCAGTCTCCAACGCCGGTTCTGCTGTTTATCGACGAGGCCCACACCATTATCGGTGCCGGTAATCAGGCCGGTGGCGCCGACGCCGCTAACCTGCTCAAACCCGCTCTCGCACGCGGCGAACTGCGCACCATCGCCGCCACCACCTGGTCTGAGTACAAACAGTATTTTGAACGTGACGCCGCCCTTGAGCGCCGCTTTCAGATAGTCAAAGTGGATGAGCCGGACGACGAGATGGCCTGCCTGATGCTGCGCGGACTAAAATCCCGTTACGCGCAACACCACGGCGTGCACATCACCGACGAAGCGGTCAAAACCGCCGTCAGCCTTTCGCGCCGCTACATCACCGGTCGTCAGCTGCCGGACAAAGCCGTCGATCTGCTCGACACCGCATCCGCCCGCGTTCGCATGAGTCTCGATACCCTGCCGGAAGCGCTGACCCGCCTTAAGGCACAGATCGCCGCGCTGGGGATGGAAGAACAAGCATTACTGGAAGACATCGCACTCGGCAGCCAGTCCCACGGCGACCGTCTGGAGAAAATCGGCGAATTGGATCGCGAACTGAATGCACAGCTTTCTTCGCTCGAAACTCAGTACGAAGCCGAACAATCCCTGACCCATCAGTTGCTGGAAATCCGTCAGGACATCAGCCGTCAGGAAGATATTCATTCTTTGCAACACCAGCTGGCGCAGTTGCAGGGCAGCGCTCCGCTGCTGTCTCTGGATGTAGATGTGCGCACCGTTGCGACCGTCATTGCCGACTGGACCGGCGTGCCGCTGACCAGTCTGCTCAAAGACGAACAGACGGATCTGTTGCAGCTTGAGAACCATCTGGGCAAACGCGTCGTCGGGCAGGATCATGCGCTGACAGATATGGCACAGCGCCTGCGCGCCGCCAAAACCGGCCTGACTTCTGAGAACGGCCCGCTTGGCGTATTCCTGCTGGTCGGCCCGAGCGGCGTCGGTAAAACCGAAACCGCACTTTCCCTCGCTGACTGCCTGTTCGGTGGCGAGAAATCGCTGATCACCATCAACCTCAGTGAATATCAGGAAGCGCATACCGTTTCCCAGCTCAAAGGCTCGCCTCCGGGCTACGTCGGTTACGGTCAGGGCGGCATTCTCACCGAAGCCGTGCGTAAACGTCCGTACAGCGTCATCCTGCTCGATGAAGTGGAAAAAGCCCACCGTGACGTCATCAACCTGTTCTATCAGGTGTTCGACCGCGGCTTTATGCGCGACGGCGAAGGCCGCGAAATCGACTTCCGTAACACCGTGATCCTGATGACTGCCAATCTCGGCAGCGACCACATCATGCAGTTGCTGGATGAGCAACCGGAAGCCACCGACGGCGAGTTACAGGAAATGCTGCGCCCTATCCTGCGTGATCACTTCCAGCCCGCGCTGCTCGCCCGTTTCCAGACGCTGATTTATAAACCCCTGAACGCCGTGGCGCTGCGCACCATCGTTGAGATGAAACTGGCGCAAGTCGCCAAACGTCTGAACAAACATTACGGCCTGCGCTGCACCATCGAAGAAAGCCTCTACGACACGCTGGTCGTCGCCTGCCTGCTGCCAGACACCGGCGCGCGCAACATCGACAGCTTGCTCAACCAGCAGGTCCTGCCGGTCCTGAGCCAGCAACTGCTGCAACGCATGGCCGGTCAGCAGCGTACAACCACGCTGGCGCTGGGCTGGGATGAAGAAGACGGGATCACGCTGGAATTTGACGGAGAAGAAGCATGAGCATACCGACATCACCGTTTTTCGATCACAGTCACCACAAACTCGCCGTGCATGGCAGCAGCGCACCGCTGGATATCCTGAGCTTTGAAGGTCAGGAGTGGCTGAGCTCGCCGTTTAAATACGACATTCAGTTCACCAGCGCTGACAAAAACATCGATGCGAAAACCATGCTGATGCAGGATGCCTCGCTAACGCTACAAGCTCCGGTTGCCGAAGCATTCGGCGTGTCCGCTCAGCAACCGCTGCGCGTCGTCCAGGGCGTCATCACCGGGTTCAAACATCTCTCCACCTCAAAAGATGAGAGCCGCTACGAACTGTGTCTGCAACCGCGCCTCGCGCTGCTTTCCCGCAGCCATCAGAACCGTATTTATCAGGACATGTCCGTGCCGGATATCGTGGATAAAATCCTGCGCGATCGCCACTGCATGCGTGGACAGGATTTTGTCTTCACGCTCGCTAAAGAGTACCCGCGTCGCGAGCAGGTAGTGCAGTACGGGGAAGATGACCTGAGGTTTATCTCACGCCTGCTGGCGGAAGTCGGTATCTGGTTCCGCTTCACTGCTGATCCGAAGCTAAATATCGACGTCGTCGAGTTTTACGATGACCAGCAGTTCTACCAGCAGGGACTGACCCTCAGTGCGGTACCACCGTCCGGCATGCACGACAGCGGCGTCGAGTCCGCGTGGGCGTTATCGAGCATCCATCAGGTCGTGCAAAAATCCGTCAGCACCGGTGATTATAACTACCGCACCGCAACGTCTGACCTGTCAGGCAGTGCGGATATTACCCGGGGTGATCCCCGCACCTACGGCGAAGCCTATCATTACGCTGATAACTACCTTACCGCCGGCGCCGAAGGCCGCGATTCTGAAATCGAGAGCGGCGCATTCTACGCCCGCCTTCGACATGAACAGTATCTGAATAATCAGACGCGCTTTGCAGGTGTGGCTAATGCCGCCACCTTGATGCCGGGCATGGAACTGAAGGTGACCGGCAGAGATGCTCCGCAGGCGTTTACTCAGGGTGTGATTATCGTTCACACCCGTAGTTCGGCACGTCGTGACAAAAGCTTTGAAGTTGAATTTGAGGCTATTCCGTATTCCGAGGATTATTGCTTCCGGCCTGTCCCGACCAGCAAACCGGTGATGGCCGGCACCCTACCTGCCCGCGTCACCAGTACCACCGCCAATGACTCTTACGGGCATATTGATAAAGACGGGCGCTATCGCGTCAATATGCTGTTCGACCGCGACGCCTGGGAACAGGGGTACGAAAGTCTGTGGGTGCGTCAGGCGCGCCCTTACGCCGGTGATACCTACGGCATGCATCTGCCGTTGCTGGCGGGGACTGAAGTGGCGATTGCCTTTGAGGACGGTAATCCCGACCGTCCGTATATCGCCCACGTGCTGCACGATTCTGCGCACGGCGATCACGTCACCATCCAGAACTACAAACGCAACGTCCTGCGCACGCCATCGAACAACAAACTGCGCCTTGACGACGAACGCGGCAAAGAGCACATCAAGCTCAGCACCGAATACGGAGGCAAAAGCCAGCTGAACCTCGGCCATTTAGTGGACAGCGGGAAACAGCAGCGCGGCGAAGGGTTTGAATTGCGCACCGACAGCTTCGGGGCCATCCGTGCTCAGAAAGGGATCTTCATCAGTGCCGACGGCCAGTTAAAGGCGCAAGGGAAAGTGCTGGAGATGGATGCTGCGCTAGCAGAGCTTGATGCTGCACGCCAGATCACTGCAGGTTTGAGGAATGCCGCAGAAGCAGCACAGGCTGAGCTCGCTGATTTAGCGAAACAAACTGATCTTATGAACGCCAGCTTAACGCAGCTAAAACAGCAAGTTTTGTTAATGTCTGCACCTTCTGGCATTGCCATGGTGACTCCAGCCAGTGTGCAGTTATCTGCACGTGAAAACTTAATCGCTACCACAGGCGAGAACGCTGACTTCAGCATAGCGAAGAAATTCAGGCTTGCAGTCGGAGATGCTCTAAGTCTTTTTGCCCACCGAATGGGCATAAAGATGTTCGCGACCGCGGGAAAAGTAGAGATTCAGGCACAAAACGATGCATTAGATCTGCTGGCACAAAAGCAACTCACGATCGCCAGCCAGGAAGATAAAGTGTTGATAACCGCAAAAAAAGAACTTCTTCTCAATTGTGGTGGTTCTTATATCAGGCTCAGCGAAGCAGGAATTGAGATGGGCACAGCAAAAAATGTCCTGATGAAATGCATTGTGGTACAGCGTATGTCCGCAGCAACGTTAGAAAGTACGATACAAATTCCTTCAGGTTGTCGTCCTGGTGTTGTTAAAGCCAGCCAGGCACAAAATCCTTCAGTCAATCTCAAATCATAATCATCACTGGTTAAACACTATGTCTATTAAAAAACTGGCTCTTCTCGGTGACAAAACAACTTTTGGCAGCATTGTTTCTGCGACATCTTCGTTTATTGATGAAGGTAAAAAAATAGTACAGAGCGGCGATTTAGCTTCATGCAGTAAATGTAAAAATGTCTTCCCCATCAATGGCACAGCATCGGGATGGATAAATGATGGGACAAAACAAGTACAGGATCAGGATCAGGTCTTGTGTGGCTGCAATGATCATAAAGTCTTTGCTCAATCTGTTCTCCTAAATGGATGAATTAGTGATTTAAAGCAATGCGTAAGGAATAACTCATGGCTTGTAATAATGAATGTAAATCTACCGGATTAGCAATCTTACCTGTCCGCTATGCCGTCGTCCCAAAAACCATCAAGTCCTCTTTACCAGGCTGGGCACAAGATCCCCAAGTAAATGATATCAATTTGGAAAACGGTGATCATTATGCTCTGCGGACCCTGCGTCAGGGGTATCTCTATTTGTTTTATGAGAAAGGCGCTCTGGGCAACCATTATTGGCAATGCTTCAGTATTGCCAGCGACGGTTCGCTTTGGCTCCAACACTCTGCTTCTCTGCCTCAGGAAATCACTTCACCCGACTGTCATTCGGACTCGCATGACGCCAGCATGGTCGAATTTTTTTGTATCGCAGCCCCTCAAAAATGCGGAGATGTCTGGCTGGCCTATAGTCAGTTCAGATGGAGTGAGACCACGCTTGAACGCTATAAAAACGACCCTGCCCTGCGCGTTGAGCGCATGCAAAAAATTCAACCCGCAGCCTGGATAAAAAATCCTGCCGCTAAAGGGGTAACACAGGCCACTGCAGAATCATTGCAAACCGTGCTGGATTATCAGGATGTCGCCGTTTCTGGATTAATGCCGGACCAAAACTCTGGTTCCAGAAAAAATCTGAGTTCTGCCCCACCAGTGGCACGAATCATCTACAGCGAAAACAAAGAGTCATCTTACCCTGCTGCTAAAGCAGAGGTGATCCAACCTACAGGACCGGTAAAATACTCTGTCAATCAGGCTCTGCTTAATTCATGGTCAACACTTTACCCTTGGGCCGTGACCCGCGCAGGTAAACACACGCTGGCTGCGGAAAAGATGGCCACTCGCTGTGAAGACAATGCCAAGCCGATGATTATTCCTCTCTGGGATGCAGTAGGGATCACCCATGAGCTGAATGGCTGGGGAATGGATGTCCTCGGACGACAGGCCCAGTTTGCCTTTGAACGCGATCTGGATTTAAAAACTCACCGGGATCTGGAAGGTTTGCAGGCGCTCCTGAGTAATGCCTCACAGAACAACATTGAGCGGATTCGTGCCCGGATGGGAGAAGGCGCGTTTTATGCCTCTCCGGAACTCAGCGCGTTACGTCGGGCTGCCTGGGCTAAAAAATATCACAACGACGCTGAACTATTGAATCAAGCCATGAGCGATTGTGACCTGTTAGATCAGTGGGGCGCCGCCAACGTGAATGAGAGTTTTGCCAATGAGCTGATGCGTTACCCTATGCAACCTCTTGCAAAACATCAGCAGGAAGTTGCCCGATTAAAACAACAGGTTCAGCAGGATCTGGCCGCAAGGGAAAGCGGTTATCAAAAAGCCGTTGGGCAGAAAAGAGCACAGAGCTGGGAACCTTACGCTGCCAGACTTAATACAGCAAAACGAGAAGACTTTGTTCGCTGCTATCAGCAACTTTGCGAAGACATCACAACACTGTATGAAAAACGCTCTGGCAGTATACTTAACTGGCTGGTCGCACCTTTATTTATTGCCACACTTGAAGATTTCCATTCAGAAGAATTCAGTGATGGTATTTACTACCAGTCGATCGTCACGGCAGCAATTTGTGGCGTTGGCAATACCCCGCGCGGAAAAGCCTTAATTGACAAGTGGCGGGACGGACTCAGTGCCAGTGATTGCTCCAATCTGTTATGGCGCTCGGTTGCCGCGAACGATCCCGGGATCATCAGCGAACTCGATCAGCTTCTTCAGCAAGCAAAAAGCAAAAAGGACGATCATTCTCCTATCTCCTCGGCCACCTTAACGCTGGCGATTTCCCAGGCGGGAAACCTGAAGAAGTACACCAATTTTTATCAGAAGGCGAGTAAAGAGTGGTCAAAACCACTTCCTGCTGAGGCCCACTGGACAGACAAACAACTCTACAAAATGGACGGTTTTATGTCTTCGGTGGGAGACCGGATTTTTAATCTGAAAAAATTCGGTGACAAACTCGACAGCTTTACTGAAATGGTATTCAAAAGTATTTTCTCATTGCGTGCCGGTGTCCCGCCCGAACACGTTATGAATCTGATGGGCGCCCAATTAACGGAAGGGCCTGCCTACCGCGCCTCCCTGTTGCAGGAGTTAAAAGCCAGCAAAGGGTTTATGGAAGTTAATCAGGCCAAAATGGCGAAATATCAGCAATTGAACAGCGCTTGGGATGACTTTGCCAGCAAAGATGAAGGTAATGCCATTAAAAACTCCCGTATCGGTTTGGTAATGCTGTTCTTTAATGCCCTCGATTTTAGCTATTTGTATACACAGTCTAAGGGCGATCTCAAAAGTCTGGCAACGCTGGCGGCCAGCGGCCTGACCATGATTTACCAGGTCAGTGATATTGTGTTACCAGCAATTGAGAAAGGCGAAAAAGCCAGTGCACTGACGGTCGGTTTAGTAAAAGGTTTTGGTGCTTTAATGGGGGCGGCAGCTTCAGCAATCAGTTCTTTTTTAGATTACATAAAGGGCGCCGACGAGTTTCAAAAAGGCCGCTTTGAATTGGTTTGTTTTTATGCTTTAAAAACCATCGCAGATTTATTAGGAGCAGTTAAATATTTCGGGATGTTTTTGGGTGCAGTTGGCTTAACGACTGCTGAAACAAGGATCATCGCATTGCTGGCTGCACGTAGATTCGGAATCCGCATGCTGGCTATTCTCATGACATGGGAATTTTCTGTGGCCTTGATTTTCTTACAGATTATTATTACCTGGATTGCAGATGATGAACTGCAGATTTGGTGCCGCCAATGTTACTTTGGCGAAGCCCCTCTAAATATCAGCTACAGCGAACAGTCAGAAAGGCTCAGTGCAGCAATTAAGGAGGTATTATGAGAGGGGAAAAACCGGTCAAATTGCGTGAATTACAGGAAGAAGTACAAAATAAAAAAGATATGTGGGAAGGGTCTAAAAACAGATACCGTGATAATGCCCCTGATGCAACATTAGAGAGAATTGCAATGAGAGAGGCAGCATATCAGGAAGCAGCCAACCGCTTAATGACGCTCCCGCCCCCTCCCGTGCTCCCGCCTGTCCACGGCCTTTATAAAGTCATCGGCAAACTCGAAGCCTTTAGCCGCCTGCGCTGTCAGGCCGATTTTGATGTGGACTTTTACCGGACTAATACCCTGCCCAGTGCCTCAGATAACCAGCGACTGGCCGGAGGTCTCACCGCCATTGCCGCCGGTAGCCCGGCTCTGGGTGCCCTTGCGGCTTCTGAAGATAAACCACTGGTCAGCACGGCTGACTATATTCAGGGGCAGATAAAAGGGATGCCTTTCCGGGGCTGGGTCGGTATGACCGACCTGAAAGTCGGTGATGACGTCGAACTCGTAGCGGAATGGCAGGTGGATCATTACGAGGTCTACGCTATTGCGTTGCCACAGGAAAGAATTATTTCCGTATGCCCCCGGTGTAATATGGGCAGCACAGCATATTGTTGGCTACGAATGAAATACATGCTTATTACCTTCACTCTCCTGATGATGATTTTCTTTTTTGTAACTCCATGCGCCCTCGATGGTGATTACATTACTGCTATGAATAAACTATTGGAAATGAAGGTTTATGGAAAGCTTTGGCTAATCTTCGGGATAGTCAATGCACTAGCCTCTATCGCTATCGCAGTTTTCGCCTATAAAGCCTATGCATCGACCACTTGCAAATTAGCCGAAGATATATTCAGGGTGATGGATTGGAAAGTTGTTGACGAAATTGACCTAAATAAAACCACCGCTAAACATGAACGAACACTAAAACGTCAGGGGAAATGGTATTCCCCCAAACGAAAAGATAAACCTCTCCGCCCGACCAGCAAGTGGGCAGGTTCCTATGAATACTGGTATTACTATTAATTAAAATATTTACCACCAGGTATCAGAAAGGCTCAGCGCAGCAATTAAGGAGGTATTATGAGAGGGGAAAAACCGGTCAAATTGCGTGAATTACAAGAAGAAGTACAAAATAAAAAAGATATGTGGGAAGGGTCTAAAAATAGATACCGTGATAATGCCCCTGATGCAACATTAGAGAGAATTGCAATGAGAGAGGCTGCATATCAGGAAGCAACCAATCGCTTGATGGCACTCCCGCCTCCTCCCATGCTCCCGCCTGTCCACGGCCTTTATAAAGTCACCGGCAAACTCGAAGCCTTTAGCCGCCTCCGCTGTCAGGCCGATTTTGATGTGGACTTTTACCGGACTAATACCCTGCCCAGTGCCTCAGATAACCAGCGATTGGCCGGGGGTCTCACCGCCATTGCCGTCGGTAGCCCAGCACTCAGTGCCCTTGCGGCTTCTGAAGATAAACCACTGGTCAGCACGGCTGACTATATTCAGGGGCAGATAAAAGGAATGCCTTTCCGGGGCTGGGTAGGTATGACCGACCTGAAAGTCGGTGATGACGTCGAACTCGTAGCGGAGTGGCAGGTGGATCATTACGAGGTCTACGCTATTGCGTTGCCACAGGAAAGAATTATTTCCGTATGCCCCCGGTGTGATATGGGTTCTTATGCCTATGGCATGTTAAGAACAAAATATATGTTTATAATAATTGCCTTACTCGTGGGATTTACGCTTTTTACTATGCCTTTCTTCGCAGGCGAAAGTTACTGGGAAGGATTGATAAGTGTTGTCGATCCAAGGGATAAAAGTAATCTCATCATGTGGGGGATTGGGCTTACTGTTTATTGCGGCATCGCAATTTCACTCGCTATTTCAGCCTATAAAGCCTATGCCCATACCACTTGTAAATTAGCCGAAGATATATTCAGAGTAATGGGCTGGCAAAATGTAGAACAAATTGATTTAAATCAAGCTACCGGTAAACATGAACGAAAGCTTAAACGTCAGGGGAAATGGTATTCCCCCAAACGAAAAGATAAACCTCTCCGCCCGACCAGCAAGTGGGCAGGCTCCTATGAATACTGGTATTACTATTAATACTCCATGAGAAATACTTCAATTCAACCAAGGATATAGGGAGAATGCCTTGCGAAATATTTTATTCGACTACACTGAAGACGATATTCAAAAAAAATCTAAAACCATTAAAAATGAACTCCTCCATAACATAATTAATGAAAACGAAAATTGCCTTTTGCTGTTAGATCCGACCTTGCGAAACATTAATCCTGAAAATCCTCTCTGGGATGCCCTTAAAGGAAAGGAAGTACAGATTGTTAAGTTTTCACATACAGAACTTTATGATGTTTTCGAGCTATTTTTAATTCCACTCAATCTGAATAACAGTTCTGACATAGAACTTTTTAATTTAAGCATTGATGCGACACTGCATGAAATTTCACCTAAGCACCTTGATGCGGGGGCGGGGAGAAGTGTTTATGGCTGGCTTATCACACCTCATTCCTGCGATTACGTTGCCAGGCACCTGTCTTCGACTGCAATTCAAACTATTTCCGGAGAAGGTGAGTTTTTATTACGTTTCTTTGATCCCTCAATAATCAATATCACGTTAAGCGTTTTAGACAACTGGCAGCAATCTCGATTATTAGGTTCTGTACAACGCTGGTATTACATTGACGGAGATGCACAAATAATCAATCAAGAGGGATATTACAATCACCAACGGCAAATGGATTTTTCATTATCAATAGATAACAATACATGGAGAAAAATACAGCACCTCTCTGTAATAAACGACATAATGAGATGTTACCGAAATGAATATCTATTTGAAGAACGCGTGAATGAATTGCTAGCACACCGATGGTTACTGGTAGCTCTGGAATCGATGTCCTACGCAAAATTTTTAGAGAATAGAGATGACTGCCGATTATTCGGCATTCATATACTTACCAAACATCCTTTGATATATCAGAGTAGAAGACTGCAAGAGATGATTGATTCCTCCGTTCATATGAAAGATACGAGTTACCGATTGCTGGTTAAAAACTTCAGCATTCAAGACTGGGAACAAATTATAAAGGAATGCAAGAGATCAGTGCAATAATAACCATTAGTTCTCATTGGTAACTTTTGAACAAAGGAATAATAAAAATATGATGGACCCTCTGTCATGGCCTATTCAGAAAATTCAAAGCGATAAAAAAATTAGTCGTGTAAATATGAAGGTCTGGATTACTCTATTTATTTCATTAACTACTATTATTTTTGTCTTTTTTTACATTGCCAAATTATTGAATTTTAAAAGCGAAACTTATCAAGCTGGAGCTGCCGTCTCATTAGCTATGGTAGTTGTGTTACTTTTTCTATTTGCGTTACATTGCTACAAAACTGGAATTGAACAGGTCAATCATGAAGCATGGTTAGAAGAATCACTCGCCATAAAAAATCACTGGCGCAACTGGTGTAGCCAGCAGCTTCACATCATCGGCCATCAATTGCTACTTCCAGTGCAAAATGATAAAAATAAAATCATCAGCAAGTCGTCTCTGCCAGTAGTAAAAAATCAGCGAAATTTATTTAAAGAAAGCGACTTTGGTCTGGTGACCTATCAGAGTATTTTACAGGAATTACTTTTTTCATTGCGAGGGAAAATACAACGAATCAGTCTGCATTCTAACTTTGATGTAATTTTTATTAAAGAACCAGAC
Source organism: Rahnella ecdela (assembly GCF_019049625.1). Lineage (GTDB taxonomy): Bacteria > Pseudomonadota > Gammaproteobacteria > Enterobacterales > Enterobacteriaceae > Rahnella > Rahnella ecdela. The sequence continues at coordinate 155,522 of NZ_JAFMOY010000130.1, read as the reverse complement.
CTCACATTATGGGATGAATTTTCCAATATATGGACTGCGATGGGTTTATCACACAACCTTTTGTCCGGCCATATATTTTCTGATGACACCTACGCCACAATCACATCAAGATTATTAAACGAAAAATCAAAAAATGTTACTATTATTATAAGCATTCAGTTGTTTGCAGAGAAAAAAACAAAAGACATTATGACTGAAAGTGGTTGTATTTTTCTCTTTGCTAACCATACTAAAGAATTAAATAAAGACATGCCTTGCTGTGGTTATTTATATAGACCTATGCTGTCCAATAAAGATTCTATAGAAGATAACCTTATCGATATGAGTGAGTATCAATTTGAGTTTAAAAACGCCACATCGATATACTTGAGCGGAGTTAGCGAAGAGGTAAAAACACAGGCAACCACGGCACTAACACTATTAACCATCTCAGAAAAACTAAACAATCAGTATGAGATAACGGATTTAGACCTATTCCTCACATCTCCGGGCCCATGGGTTGCATTATCTTTAGCCACACTCACAGCAGAAAAAAATAAAAATACCAATCTGATCGCTTGTTGCGAACAGAAAAATATTATTTTTAATACCGTTCGTCCATATGTAATGAGCAAAGGAGAAAGAATGTGATCGGGAAAGGCAACGGATGGAGAATCTTCGGGCTACTCTTTTTTCTCATTATAATAGCTTGCGTTTCGGCAGGGTTTTGTTATTTCTATGCCGAAGGCTTTGGCTGGATTAATACCAAAGAAAAGATATATCTTTGGTTATATATCATGTTGGCAGCATTGATATTTATAACCTTATTATTTGCTGGGATATCATTCCAGCGGGGAGGTATAAAATTACTCTCTGGTGGAAATAATGGAAACTTTCCTGAATCTACCTCAGATGAGGTAAAACCATCTCAGTTTCATACCCAGCTCAAAACCCGACTGCGCCGCCGCTACGGCTTGTTCTGGCGTTATAAAGTCCGCCTGCTGATGGTCGCCGGAGAACCGGAACACATTGCTGCGCTGGCACCGACTCTGGCAGCTCAGGGCTGGCTGGAAGGTCAGCGTACGGTGCTTATTCACGGTGGGAGTTTGCATGGATCTGCAGACAATGCGCGTCTGCCGGAATGGCGCAAACTGCGACGTACCCGCCCGCTGGATGGCATCATCTGGGCGATTACCGCGTCTCAAAGCAAAACCGCACAGTGGATGGACGACGGCCTGCGTTCGCTTGAGAAAACCGGTGAAGCCCTACGTTATCAGCCGCCGGTGTATCTGTGGCAGGTTTGCGAAAGCGACTGGTCTCAAGACGAGCGCATTGAGCAACCCGTCGGGGTTATTTTCCCGGCAAATGCCACTGCGCAATCAGTTGAAAATCAACTTAAATCGCTGATCCCCCTTCTGCGCCAGCAGGGAATGCAGCAGATATTTATCCACCCGTCACACGATTTTCTGCTGCGTCTGGCACAGTCGCTCGGCGAAACCGCTGCTGTCCGCTGGCGTCAGTCCCTGACACCGTGGTTTGCCGATTATGCCGCACGCATTCCGCTGCGCGGTTTGATGTTCAGTTTGCCGCAGACCGCACCGGTGGCTGACGCTGTACATCATAAAACCTGGACACCGCCTGCCAACTGGCAAAGCGTGCTGGACGACTGCCGCTCCGCGCGCGGTCGCCGCGTCGGTCTGCCGTGGGAGCAAACGCTCTGTAACGGTGTGCTCGCACTGATCGTCCTATGGGGCATTGGCAGCGTAGTCTCGTTTGCTGTGAACCGACATCAGATGGTGTCTGCCGCTGAACAGGCACAATACCTGGCCAAACCGAAGCCAGTTTCCGATGAGCAACTGATTGCCTTACAGGCCCTGCGTAATGACATTGGCCGCCTTCAAGCTCGCGTAAGTCAGGGTGCGCCGTGGTATCAGCGTTTTGGAATGGATCACAACGTGCAATTGCTCACGACGCTTTTGCCGTGGTACGGCAGCGCAAGTAACCGTCTGATCCGCGATGCCGCGGCTGAGAGTTTGCAGCGTAGACTCAACGAACTGGCCAACCTGCCTGCCAACAGCCCGAAACGCGCGGCACTGGCAAAATCAGGTTATGACCAGCTGAAGGCATATCTGATGATGGCCAGACCGGAGAAAGCTGACGCTGTATTTTACGCACAAGTGATGAAAACGACCGAACCGCAGCGGCCTGGCGTATCACCGGGATTATGGCAGAGCCTGGCTCCCGACTTATGGCAGTTCTATGCTGCCAATCTGCATACGCAGCCGGAATGGAAAATCAAACCGGATACCTCGCTGGTTTCTCAGTCACGGCAGGTTTTGCTGGGTGAGATCGGTCAGCGCAACGCCGAAAGCACACTGTATGAAAACATGCTGCTTTCGGTGCGCCGTAATTATGCAGACATGACGCTGCTAGATATGACGGGTGATACCGATGCACAACGTCTGTTCAGAACTGATGAAGTCGTTCCGGGTATGTTCACCCGTAAGGCGTGGGATGAACAAATCCAGGAAGCTATCAACAAAGCAGTTTCTTCCCGTCGCGAGGAAATTGACTGGGTACTGAGCGATAACCGTCGTTCGGTCTCCGATGACATTTCACCGGAAGCATTAAAAAAACGCCTGACCGAGCGCTATTTCACTGATTTTGCGGGTAGCTGGCTCAATTTCCTCAACAGCCTGCGCTGGAATGAGGCGAAGAACCTGTCTGATGTGATTGATCAGCTTACGCTGATGAGCGATGTCCGTCAGTCCCCGCTGATTGCGCTGATGAATACGCTGGCATGGCAGGGACAAACCGGGCAAAAGAACGAAGCATTGTCAGATTCTCTGGTGAAATCCGCCAAAGCGCTCATCAATAAAGATGCTCAGCCCGCTATTGACCAGCACGCCAGCGGACCGGTCGGACCGCTAGATGAGACCTTTGGTCCGTTGCTGGCCCTGATGGGCAAAGGCAGCGCTCAGAATATGATGTCGTCAGACAGTTCTCTCAGTTTGCAAACGTTGCTGACCCGCATAACCCGTGTGCGACTGAAACTTCAGCAGGTGGCGAATGCCTCTGATCCGCAGGAAATGACGCAGGTACTGGCACAGACCGTGTTCCAGGGTAAAAGTGTAGACCTGACCGACAGTCAGGAGTACGGCAGCCTGATTGCCGCGAGTCTCGGCGAGGAATGGAGCGGCTTCGGTCAGACTATGTTTGTCCAGCCGCTGACCCAGGCATGGGAAGCCGTATTACAGCCCTCTTCTGCCAGCCTGAACGACCAGTGGAAAAACGCCATCGTTAACAACTGGAAATCCGCTTTTGACGGACGCTATCCGTTTGCCGTCAGCAAAAGTGATGCTTCCCTGCCGATGCTGGCAGAATTTATCCGCAAGGACAGTGGCCGTATCGACAGTTTTCTGACCCGCGAACTGAGCGGCGTTCTGCATAAAGAAGGGACCCGCTGGGTGCCGGATAAAGTGAACAGCCAGGGGCTCACGTTTAACCCCGCATTCCTGGCAGCCATTAACCAGCTTAGTCAGATCTCCGACATCCTGTTCACCGACGGCAGTCAGGGAATGCGCTTTGAACTGCTGGCCCGTCCGGTTCCTGACGTTGTAGAAACCAACCTGTCGATCGATGGGCAAAAACTACGTTACTTCAATCAGATGGAAAGCTGGCAAAGTTTCCGCTGGCCGGGTGATACCTATAAGCCTGGCACCATGCTGACGTGGACCGCGTCTTCCGCCGGTGCTCGTTTGTACGGTGATTATCAGGGTACCTGGGGGCTTATCCGCTGGCTTGAGCAGGCTAAGCAACAAAAGCTGGATGAAGGTCGTTATCAGCTGACTTTCACCACATCAGACAAACAACAACTTCAGTGGATATTGCGTACTGAGCTGGGCAAAGGTCCGCTCGGACTGTTGCAGCTGCGTAACTTCACGTTACCAGCACAGATTTTCCTGATTCAGGCAACACCGCTATCTGAAGAACAACCTTTTGACCCTGATGCAATCGCTGAGGAGCCGTAATGGCCACTTTAACCACGCTGCTCAATGCCTGCGCAGCAGAGCCTGAATCTCTTTTACCTCAGGCAGAAAAGCAGGTCTCTCTTTGGGATAAATGGCTACAACCCATAACACCGGCTCAACCCGCAGGCGAAGACCCTGGTTATGACGACGACTTCCAGCAAATGCGCGAAGAGGTCAACAAACTTTCCGGTGCAGATACGACCCTGACCTGCGAACTGGCAGAAAAGTTGCTCGCCAGTCAGTGCAAAGACGTTCGCGTTGCCACCTACTACATCTGGGCGCGCTTGCATCGTGATGGCGAAACCGGGCTTGCTGACGGACTTTCCCTGGTGGCAGGGCTGATTAACCGCTTTGGCGAAACGCTGCATCCGCTGCGTGCAAACAGCCGCAAGACGTCACTGGAATGGCTCGCAGGTTCCCGCGTGCTGGACAGCCTGTCACTGTATCCTGAAGTCGATAAAACGGATTTTGCGCGCATCATTGGCGCACTGGCGCTTATCGAACAGGGCCTCAGCACCTGGAGTGAATCTTCACGGCCTGAACTGGGTGCGCTTTATGCTGCACTGGAAAATCGCCTCGCTCAGTCTGGCGGAATGAATGCCGTTGTCCCGCAAACCAGCGCAACATCTTCCCAGTCAGAAAGTACGGGCATATCCCCTTCCCTGCGCGCGGTGCAATCAGGCCGGGACCTGCTTGATCAGGCAAAAATGCTGGCGAAATATCTGCGCGATCAGCCACAAGGCTGGCTCTCGGGGCATCATCTGATTAAGAGTGTACGCTGGGACACTGTTCACGAATTGCCGCCGCTTGATGCCAGTGGCCGCACCCGTCTGCTGCCGCCCCGCCCTGAATATCGTGCGCAGCTTAAACGTTTGTACCTGCAACAGAGTTGGGTAGAGCTGCTGGAGCAAGCGGAATCCATGTTTGGTGAAGGTGTTAATCATTTTTGGCTCGACGTGCAGTGGTATTTACATCAGTCGCTGATCAAGGCAGGCGCGCCATATGAAGGCTGGGCGACCTGCATCACACAGGATCTTGCGCTGTTTCTGACCCGGTTGCCGGGACTGGAAAGTTTGTCATGGAGTGACGGCACCCCATTTGCCGATGAAGTAACACAAGGCTGGATTAATCAACAGGTGCTGGAATCAGTTTCAGGCTGGGGAAATGAACCTGCGGCCTCCGTGACCTCCGGTGAAGATGACATCCTCCTTCTGGAACCTGAGGCGCTGGCACAGGCAGACAGTGACGGCGTGGAATCCGCCCTGACCTGGCTACAAACCAGACCAGGCATCAACACCGCCCGCCACCAGTGGCTGTTGCGTTTGGTGATGGCCCGCGTGTCGGAACAGTACGGTAAAAATGATATGGCGCTGCATCTGCTTAGCAGCCTTGACAGTGACAGCCTCTCACTCACGTTGCCTCAGTGGGAACCGGGGTTGGTGTTTGAAGTCAAAGCGCGCCGGCTGAAATTATTGAGGATGAAATCGCAACGTGGCGACGGGGATAAAAACCGGATGCTGAGTGACATGGAGAATCTGCTGAGTGGCCTTATCGTGCTTGATCCGGCCCGCGCCGCTGTGTTGTGCGGTTAATAAAAGTAACTCCTTATTCGATACATTCTACTACCTATTCTTCTGTCATTTTTCAACTCTATTGGCAAAGCGAACAAAAATTTATGGACGACTTAACCCTGCGTTACTTCGACGCTGAAATGCGTTATTTACGCGAGGCGGGCGAAGAATTTGCCCGCGCGCACCCTGACCGCGCTGCCGGATTGAATCTGGACAAAGCCGGTGCCCGCGATCCTTATGTAGAACGTCTGTTCGAAGGTTTTGCCTTCCTGATGGGACGCCTACGTGAAAAACTTGACGATGATCTGCCGGAGCTGACTGAAGGATTAGTCAGCCTGCTGTGGCCGCACTATCTGCGCACCATCCCTTCCCTTTCGATCGTGGAGTTCGCGCCAGACTGGCAGGGGATGAAAGAGCGGATGGTGATGGCAAAAGGTTTTGAAGTCCTGTCGCGCCCCATCGGTGAGCGGGCTACGCGCTGCCGCTATACCACAACACAGAACATCGAATTACTGCCACTTTCGCTGCAACGCGCCGTGCTGAATACCGAACCGGATGGCCGTTCAGTGATCCGCCTGCGGTTTAACTGCAGTGCGCTGGCTGACTGGAGCAAAATAAACCTAAGCCATCTTCCGCTCTATTTTGATGCGGATGCGCCACTGGCCTGCGCCCTGCATGAAGCCCTGACGCTCCATACCGCCAAACTGTGGGTCCGTTTACCGGGTCAGGCCGATCGTCAACCACTGGAAGGCTTTTTTGCCCCGCAGGGATTTGGGGAGCACGACACATTGTGGCCGAAAGGCGAAAGTGCATTCAGCGGTTATCAGTTGCTGCTTGAATATTTCACTTTTCGTGAAAAATTCATGTTTGCGAGCCTTAAAGGGTTTAATACGGTTGAATTACCGGCTGAGCTTGGCTGGTTTGAAATCGATGTGGTGCTTGAGAAACGCTGGGAGCACGACTTCTCGTTCTCAGAGAAAAACCTGCGACTGAACTGCGTTCCGGTCATTAACCTGTTCCCGCTGGAATCCGACCCGCTGACGCTTTCGTCATTGCAGACAGAATATCTGCTGCGCCCGATGCGCGTTCAGGACGGTTATACCGAAATCTATTCTGTCGATTCGGTGATTTCATCCAAACATTCCGGCCATCAGGTGTATGTACCCTTCACCAGCTTTCGCCATAAGGGCGGGATGTTACGCCACGATGCACCTGAATATTATTACCATACCCGTGTGAGACGCGGCCCTTCAGGCCTGCACGATACATGGCTGGTTCTGGGAGGCGAAGCCTTTGATAATCATACGGTACCCGAGAATGAAAACCTGTCTCTTAGCCTGACCGGCACCAACGGCCAGTTACCGCGTAAATCACTGCAAAGCACCGTGCTGGATACCGCTGTCAAATCCACCAGCGCAAATGTCCGCGTGCGCAATCTGTCCGCACCGACCATGCCATGTTATCCGCCTAATCGTGACCGTTTCCACTGGCGCGTACTCAGCCATTTAGGCAGCAGTTTTCTGTGGATGATGGACAACGCCGAAGTCTTGCGCGGAACGTTGGCGCTGTACGACTGGACAGAAAGTGAGATGAACCGCCGTCGTCTCGAGGCTATTGCTGATGTCCGACACAGTGAAATTGAAAGGTTTGAACGCGGCTATCTGCTGCGCGGTGTGCACATTGAAATCACGCTCGACAGCAATGGATTTGCCGGCAGAGGCGACATCTGCCTGTTTGGCGAAATGCTCAGCCGCTTCTTCGCGCTGTATACCGATATCCATCTGTTTAACCGCCTTACCCTGATACTGCAACCGACAGGAGAGCGTCTGGAATGGGAAGAGAATCACAAGCCCCGCATTTCCGGCTAACTGCCAGGCTTGAGCGGGATATCGGGCGGATTAACTTTTACCGCTTCTGTCAGCTTTTGGAAAAACATCAACCTGAAGCGCCACCGCTGGGAAGCACTGCCGATCCCGCGGACGATCCGGTACGGTTTCGTCCACATCCGGGGATGGGTTTTCCGGTCAGTGAGTTGAAAGCGTTGCAAAAAGATGAGGAACATCCTAACGCACCGCTGACCGTGCGTACCACTTTCATGGGTTTGTACGGTGTGGATGCGCCGCTGCCGACATCATATATCGACGATATCACCCAGCGGCGTGAAGGACATGAAGCGCTCGAAGGGTTCCTCGACATTTTCAATCACCGCATCATGACGCAGTTTTATCGCATCTGGCGGAAGTACTCTTATCCGGCAACGTTTGAATCCGGCGGTAAAGACAGCACATCGCAAAGCCTGCTGGGCCTGATTGGTATGGGTATTCCAGGCACGCAGGAACATTTTGCGACGCCGACCTCACGGTTTCTGGCTCTGCTCGGGGTAATGCGTCAGCCGGGACGAACAGCAGAAGGTGTACAGGCGCTGGTGCATTTACTCGCACCGTTTACCCGGACAGAAGTGACCCCGCATTGCCTGCGCAAAGTGCGCATTACCTCTCCCATGACCTTCGCCGATGAAGGTGCTAACTGGCTGGATGGCGATACCGTCATGGGAGACGAAGGCACAGATGCCAACAGTCAGTTGCTGATTTCGCTGTTTACTGACAATCCGGCGGAAGCGGAAGAATGGCTGCCAGACGGACCGCTTTACGCGGATTTTTTAGTGCTGCTTCGGGTCTATCTCGGCTGGCGTTATAAAGCCCGTATCCAGCTGACTGTGCCGGTGCAACTGTTACCTGCACCTGTTCTCGGAGATGTCCCTTTCAGACTGGGGCTGACGGGTGTGCTGGGTTTGGAAGAAGGCGACGCAGCGGATGATATCCCTGAATACTTTACCGTGGAGCTCGGCCACTACTGTGGAATGGCGCCCCAAACGCATCAAGAAGGAACACGACGTGTTATTAAATACCGCCTGGAAAAATAAATTCTGCCTGTCAGCACTGGTTCTGTTACTGAGCGGCTGTGGTTTGACTCAGGCAGTGACAGACGGCACCGTCTCTGCAACAAAATCTATTTTCTATAAGCAAATTAAAACCCTGCATCTGGATTTCATTGCCCGCGAGGCACTCAACACCGATGCCACTGAGGCGAACTCTTCCTCACAACCAGTGTTAGTTCGGGTTTATCAGCTACGTGATGACAAAAACTTCCAGAAAACGGTATATCAGCAACTGGCGGAGGATGGCGATGATGTTCTCAAAGACGATCTTCTAGCCAGCCAGAACGTGGTCGTGAAACCTGGTAAAGCTGCGTCGCTGGATATGCCGATGGAAAAAGACGCCAAATTTGTGGCAGTCGTAGGGCTGTTCCGTAACCCGGATATGGCTAAGGGCCAGTGGCGTCTGGTGCTAAGCCGTGAAGAGCTGGATCCCGATAAAGCACGAATTATCGAACTTGGGAATAACAGTCTGACACTGCAACCGGTGAAAGACTGATGCCAAACTCACGCTCACCCTCGCTCTACGAAATGCTGCTCGGCAACTTTGCCGGCGGCCTCGACTTGCATAACGTGAGCGAAGAGAATCAGGTGATCCTCTCCGTGCTCGATAACATGCAACGCATTCTCAACTGTCGCGCGGGCACCCTCACGCACTTGCCCGATTACGGCCTGCCGGATATGAGCAAAATCCTGCAAGGGATGCCCGGCACCGCGCATTCGCTGCTAAATACGCTTTCCGGCACCCTGCTGAAATATGAACCCCGCCTGAAAAAAATCAACGTGATATTGCTGCCTCAGTCCACGCCGGGGCATCTCGAATACGCCATTGACGCTGAGCTGAAAGATCTCGGGCTGGTGCGATTCGGGACTGAGTTTATGCCGGAAGGCCGCGTGCTGATGCGTCATATGAAACAACAGAATTACGTCAGTTAAGGAAAACCATTATGTCTATTGAACGCCAGTTGCGCACCGGTGGTGATCCGCGTGCGCTGGCTGACTACGCCGCTTTGCGCGAAGAATTGAGTAAACTGGCGCATCCGGCGCGCCCGGACGTCGACTGGAAAAAAGTCGAGCAGCTGTGCCTAAATCTGTTTCAGCAAAACGGTATCGAGTTGCAAACTGCGTCGTGGTATACGCAGGCCAGAACGCAGCTTGTCGGGATGCCGGGCCTCAATGAAGGTCTGGCGATCCTCGAGGCGTTGCTCTCCCGTCAGTGGCCGGGACTGTGGCCGCTGCCGGTTCATGCGCGGATGGAAATTCTGACCGGCCTGAGCCAGCGGCTTCAGCAATCTTTGCGCACCATGACGCTGGAATATCGCGATCTACCGGCGATTTATCAGGCGGAAAAGCTGATCACTTCCTTGTGCGATGTGCTGCAACGTCTGGAACTGAAACACGCCAGCCAGTTCGATGGGTTAGGCACATTTATGCACGGCGCTGCTGTCCGGCTGGAGAATATGCACGCCACCAACGATGCTGCGGTGGTGCTACCCGCTGCGGCTGTTCAGACAGAAACGCAGAGGGAAAACGCGCCCCGTGAGCAATGGGTCTATGTCGCGCAGGCTGAACCGGTGGAGCCTCAGGTGGTGATCGTCCCGCCGCCACCGGCAAAACGTGCAGTTCAGTGGAAGGGTTTTATTGCGGGCGTGGTGATCACTGTGCTTGCAGGCATTGGTCTTCAGGCGGGGATCAACGCATTTTATCGTCCGCAAGCCGCAATGCAGCTGACCGCCACGCTGCCTGTTCTCCCGAAACCGCTCAGCACCCAGTCGCTGGAAACGTTGAAATCTCAGCAGGCGGATATGCTCAGCCGTGAAGCCCCCGCGCTGATCTCCGCGATGCAAAAACAAACTGACCAGCTGGCAAAACTCTCCCCGCGCTGGGCGCAGGATACCGGCATACAACTGGTCAAACAGGCACAAACTTTGTGGCCTGATAATCCGGCAACCGCCGCGCTGGCGGAAAGCTGGACGCAACAACTGAATGCCAATGCCGTGCCTTTGGAAAACCTCAGCGGCTGGCAACAGGCCAATACCCAGCTGCAGCAACTGGCGGATAAACTCAACGGGCTGGATGAGCAGCGCGGTAAATACATGACTGTCTCACAGCTGAAGTCGTCGGTATTTGCTATCCAGCAGGCCCTGAACAGCGCACCGCCTGTGGAAGAATCCCTGCGAAAACTTGCCGATCTGCAGCAACAGAAAACCGCGATTCCGCCCCAACTGACGCTGCAACTTGATAATCAGTTTACGCAGTTGCTGAACCGATACGCGTTGCTTACTCAAGCCTTATCGGCGACCGCCGGTAAAAACGGTCAGGCAGATAACTGACCAATGAATATGGCGGCGTGATCAGAAAAGGTGATGACGTCAGCCATCTTGAATACAGAGGAAGTATGTCAGCAAAAGAACGGTTCCTGAAAAAACTACAGGAAAGCCAGCCCCGCACTGGCTCATATGAAAATAAAGGTCAGGCGGATATCGCCGAGTTCCGGCAGCGGATCGCGCTGTTGCAGGAAAACATGGAGGAATGGCTGACAGACACGGGTATCCGAGTGGAGAACACCAGCGTCTCGCTGGTTGAATGTCTGATCGGCGGAAAATCGTTCGGCGTGCCGGGGATCCAGCTGCAATACGAAGATCGAAAAGTGAAATTCACGCCGGTATTTTTGTACGGGCAAAGCGTCACAGGCTGCGTGGAAGCCAGCCTTTACAAGCAAGGAGGCGTGACCGTCTTGTGCCGGTTATTTATGCAGTCTGGTGAAAACAGACAATGGACCTGGCGTCCTGCTAATGCCTTCACCGGACCGGGCGGGATGTTCGGTGAGGATGCCTTTTTTGAACTGGTAGAACGTTTATTGCCATGACGCCTTCGGGCGTCATTCCTTTTATTCCCTCAGGGTAACTGCAACATAAATGTAAACAAATGCTACAACCATTACCTGATCTGATAAGGTTTTCGCCAAATGCAATGACATAAATTTACATTGCATTAGAAATAAGAATGCGCTGATGCCCTGCCAAATTTAACTTTTTTGTTACCGATTTTGCACACAACAAGTCATTACCGGATGCAGGGTAATTACATTTGGAAAACATCAAAACTCTTTGATCCAGATCAATGCAACAACATATCCACCCTGTTTTTAGGGTTAATCCCTCCTGCGCACCTTCGTCCTGAAAATTGTTTTTTCGCCCCGCTCCATCCGCCCGCCCCGAAAGTGTTTCAGTCAGTAATTCCCCCCCGTGACCGTCCCTGTTAATGCCTTCTCCCGCTATGGTTAAATCCATTCCTCGCGAAAACCCAGCTGTACTGCCCTTTCATTCAAGACTTCACCTGCGAATGTCCGACATCGCCGGTTCCCGTACCGGTGCCAGCGTCTGGAAGGGTTATCTGACACACAAAAAGAGGTTGTTATGTTTGGTCTTGATGCGCTAGAACTGGCCCGTATCCAGTTTGCCTTCACCGTCTCTTTTCACATCATTTTTCCCGCAATCACCATCGGACTGGCCAGTTTTCTGGCGGTTCTCGAAGGCATGTGGCTAAAAACAAAGAAAGAGGCTTACCGCGACCTGTACCATTTCTGGTCGAAAATCTTTGCCGTTAACTTTGGTATGGGCGTGGTCTCCGGTCTGGTGATGGCTTACCAGTTCGGTACCAACTGGAGTATGTTCTCCTCGTTTGCAGGCAGTATTACCGGTCCGCTGCTGACGTACGAAGTGTTAACCGCGTTCTTCCTCGAAGCCGGTTTCCTCGGCGTGATGCTGTTCGGCTGGAACCGCGTCGGACCCGGTCTGCACTTCTTCTCCACCTGTATGGTGGCGCTCGGCACGCTGATGTCGACGTTCTGGATCCTCGCTTCTAACAGCTGGATGCAGACGCCGCAGGGCTACGAGATTGTTAACAATTTGGTGGTACCGGTCAGCTGGATGAAGATTATCTTCAACCCGTCCTTCCCGTTCCGCTTAATGCACATGACCACCGCCGCCTTCCTGGCGTCCGCGTTCTTCGTCGGTTCTGCTGCGGCATGGCATTTACTGCGCGGTCGCGATACACCGGCAATCCGCACCATGTTGTCGATGGCAATGTGGATGGCGCTGATCGTCTCGCCCATTCAGGCGTTTTTGGGCGATGCGCACGGTCTGAATACCCTAAAATATCAGCCTGCTAAAATCGCTGCCATCGAAGGCCACTGGGAAAATAAAGACAACAAACCGTCCCCGCTGGTACTGATTGGTTATCCGGACATGAACCGTGAAGAGACCCGTTATGCGGTTGAAATCCCGTATCTGGGCAGCCTGATCCTGACGCACAGCCTGACGCATCAGATCCCGGCGCTGAAATCCTTCCCGAAAGAAGACCGTCCTAACTCGTCCGTGATCTTCTACACCTTCCGCATCATGGCGGGTCTGGGCATGCTAATGATTTTGCTGGGTGTGCTGAGCCTCATCCTGCGTCGTGGCGGCAAAATGTATACCTCTAAAGCGTTCCTGCGCTTTGCCTTCCTGATGGGGCCTTCCGGTCTGCTGGCGTTACTGGCGGGTTGGATCACCACCGAAATGGGGCGTCAGCCGTGGGTGGTTTATGGCCTGCTGCGCACCAAAGACGCGGTATCTAACCATAACGTGTTGCAGATGAGCGTCAGCCTGATCCTGTTCATCGTCATTTACTGCTCGGTGTTTGGTGTCGGTTACGGCTACATGATGCGTCTGATCCGTAAAGGGCCGCAGGCACACGAAGGCGAAAGCGTTGACCACGGTGGTCCGGGCCAGCACCGCACACCTGCGCGTCCGCTGTCTGCGATTTCAGAATCACTGACCGACGAAACTAAGGGAGCTTGATAATGGGTATCGACTTACCGCTGATCTGGTTTTTGATCATCATCTTCGGTGTGATGATGTATGTGGTGATGGACGGCTTCGACCTGGGTATCGGTCTGCTGTTCCCGCTGGTGAAAAAAGAGCACGACCGTGACGTGATGATGAACACCGTTGCGCCGGTCTGGGACGGCAACGAAACCTGGCTGGTGCTCGGCGGCGCGGCGCTGTATGGCGCGTTCCCGCTAGCGTATTCGGTGATTCTGGATGCGCTGACTATCCCGCTGACCCTGATGCTGTTCGGCCTGATTTTCCGTGGTGTCGCCTTTGAGTTTCGCTTTAAAGCCAGCCCGGCCAAACGCCACGTGTGGGATAAATCCTTTATCGGCGGTTCTGTGCTGGCGACCTTCTGTCAGGGCGTGGTGCTGGGTGCGGTGATCAACGGTATTCCGGTGGTAAACCGCACGTATGCCGGTGGCGCACTGGACTGGCTGACGCCGTTCACGCTGTTCTGTGGTTTTGCGCTGGTGGTGGCTTACGCCCTGCTCGGCTGCACCTGGCTGATTATGAAAACCGAAGGCGAATTGCAGGAAGCGATGCACAACATCGCTAAACCGCTGCTGATAGTCTTCCTGCTGGTGACACTGGCGGTCAGCCTGTGGACGCCGCTGACGCACAGCGATATCGCCCACCGCTGGTTCTCGCGCCCTAACCTTTACTGGTTCCTGCCGGTGCCGGTACTGGTAGTACTGGTCTCGGCGTGGATGTACCGCGCCATCAGCAAGAATGCGCACCACGCGCCGTTCCTGCTGACGCTGGCGCTGGTGTTCCTGGGTTATACCGGGCTCGGTATCAGCATCTGGCCGAACATCATTCCGCCGTCCATCTCCATCTGGGAAGCGGCTTCACCTCCGCAAAGCCAGGGCTTTATTCTGGTCGGCGCCCTGTTCATCATCCCTATCATTCTGGTGTACACCTTCTGGAGCTACTACGTGTTCCGCGGGAAAGTCACACCGGACCAGGGTTATCACTGAGGAATCGCATTATGAACCTCATCAGAAAAATGGACGACAGCAACATCACTAAAGCCCCGTTCTTAAAACGAGTCGGCTGGATGGCCGTCATCTGGGGCGGCAGCGTGCTGGCGTTATTTGTTGTGGCATCGGTGTTCCATCTGCTGATGTTCGCGGCGGGCATGAGAAGTCATTAAGTGAACAAAGTCCGGCACTATGCCGGACTCTTTTTTAGCATGGCGTTCTGCCGCCCGTTAAGACGCTGAACAATACCTAATCACCGGTTCACACAGTACCGGGAAGTTCAGTGAATTCGCGATAAAGCACAGTTCATGTGCGCGGTGATGCAGTTCCTTCGCGAGCTGAATATCATCCCCGGCACGGATCGCAATGTCGGGTTTGAGTGTGATACTCGTGAAACACCCTTTCTCACCTTCTGTCATTACCCCTTCAGCCTTATCGATATAAGAATCAACACCGATACCCGCCTCGGCGCATAAATGCAAATACCAGAGCTGATGGCAGGCTGAAGCTGAAGCTACCAGCAGGTCTTCAGGGTTCCAGCGCGTGGCATCACCCAGAAATGCAGGGTCTGATGAACCGGCAATGCTTTGTTTCTTCCCTTCTGAAATATCATAATCGCGGCTGTAAGCCTTATAGGATTCTGTTCCGCGACCCTTATTGCCTGTCCATTCAATTTTGACCTGATAATGATGCTCGCGATGTGCCATAGCCGGTGCTCCTGTCGTTGGTAAGAAGGGGAAACTGAGGGGTGGATAGGGATAGTTCTCCCTTTAACGTCAAAAATGGTATACCATTATTCCATAATGTACAGGAGAAAATGATGACGCTGAAACCTCAATCCACCGCCGAAATGCTTGCCGGATCACTCAGGAAGATGATTAACAATGGCTCGCTGCCTGATGGCTCGCGGCTGGTTGAAAGGGATCTGGCCAGCCAGTTTGCTGTCAGCCGTGTTCCGATGCGGGAAGCTATCCGGCTTCTGGAGCAGGAAGGCATGGTGGATATTTTCAGAAACCGCGGGGCGGTGGTCAGAACACTGTCTGTTGAGGATATCGCTGAGATTTATGAACTGCGGGCTTTACTTGAGGGGGAAGCAATATTTAACAGCGTGCAGAATATGGATGCCGAAACACTGGCCAGAGCTGAACTCACGCACACACTGCTGGGGAATGCCGAAGACGCCGACAGGCAAGGAGAGCACAACCGTGAGTTTCACGGTCTGCTGTACCGCGGATGTCAAAATAAGCGCCTGCTGGCGATGATCGACGAGTTACGTAATCAGATAGAAAGGTACGAACATTTTCAGCACAGACTGCTTTCAGCAACTCAGGCATTTCAGCATGAACATGAATTGATTCTTAATGCATGCCGTGAAGGCAACGCAGAGGCGGCACGGCAGGAAACCTTCCGGCATATTGAATCTGCCGGAAGAGTGCTAAAAGATTTTATCAGTAAAGGGATTTCGGCTCAGAAATGAGTGACTGCCCGCAGCCGATGTTCAGGGCCACTTCGGTGGAAAAAGCCGCCTGAGAATGGGATTATTTCTCCAGCACCAACGTCACAAAATCCAAAATATCATCCATCGCTTCCTGACGGGCTTCGGCAGAAGGCATGACGATCAGCTGGTCGGAATAGCCATTCATGATGGCGGATAACTGGCGGGTGACGCGTCCGGCATCGGTCGGGCGGAACACGCCGCTGTCGATCCCGGCGCGGATGATCTCAGCCAGCAGTGCCAGCCACTTATGCACCATCAGCCGCGCCAGTTCGGCGTAAGCCTCGTTATGCGCCGCCAGTTGCCACAGCGATCCGTACAACTGCCAGATATCACCCTGCGTATCGGGCAGATAATTTAACACCAGCGTGTGCAATTTTGCCTTGGGTTCGAGCGGAGCAATTTCAGCGGCAAACTCTTTCAGCTCCGCCATCATCACTACCGACAGCGCCTCGATACACAGCGTTTGCCAGTCAGGAAAATAATGATAAATGTGGCTGCGGGAAATCCCGACGTACTCCGTCAGTTCGCGCGTCGTGACTTTCTCAATCCCTTTTTCGATAAAAAGACTGATGGCTCCGTCAAGGATCTTAGCCTTTAACGCTTCCCGGTTTTCTTTCATAATTCATCCTGTACTGGCCCTGGAATGACATTGAGCAGGCGCTCAGACCGGCATTTTATCAGGAAGCCCGGCGTGTGCCCACGGACTTACGCAGCACGATTTTCAGCACCACCACACTGGCAATCACCAGCGCAGCCGCAGAAATCAGCACCGCCAGAAACGCCTGATCAAACGCAGTTCTCGCCAGATTTGTCAGCAACGAAGCCTGTTCAGGGCTGAGATGACCAGCAAGCGTTAATGCTTCATCAAGACTGTCATACGCGGTTTCACCGCTGACCAGCCCGTGCGGAAGTGTCAGGCTGCGGCTGTAAACGGCGGTCATCAGGCCACCCAGCAACGTCACGCCGAGCACGCCGCCCATTTCCCACGATACATCCTCTATCGCCGCGACCATTCCGGCCTTATCTTCCGGGGCATTAAGCATGATCGAAGTGGAAGCCGCTGTCACTGCGCCACCAAGTCCAAAACCTAAAATAAACAGGCTCACTAACTGCATCACCACGCTGCCATCATAGACCAGCGCGTGAATGACGATGCCGAGGGCAGATATCGCGAAGCCGCCCAGCATCATTTTACGCACGCCGACACGCGGGATCAGCATACCCGCCAGCGGCGAGGCCAGTGCAGACGCCACCGGGATCGGCAGAATAAACATCGCCGCCATAAACGGCGTCAGTCCGAGCACCAGCTGTAACCGCTGGCTGAGCACCAGTTCGATACCGATCAGCGCAATCATAGAGGTGATCGCCACGCCCACGCCGCAGGCAAAGGCGCGGTTGCGGAACAGTGAAAAGTCGATCATCGGCTGAACAGCCTTCTTTTGTCTTCTGACGAATAAGCCGAGGAACAGCACACCGAAAGCGGCAGAACCCAAGATCACCAGCCATGACGAGTTAATCTGGCTCAGCTCTTTCAGTGCGTAAATCACCCCGACCAGCCCCGCCATCACCATCGCAGAACCGGCAAAATCACAAGGACGGTGTTTATTGCCTTCACCGCGCGGGATCAGCGCCTGTGCAAACGGGAATACGGCCAGCACGATCGGCACGTTGACCAGAAACACCGATCCCCACCAGAAATATTCCAGCAGCACACCGCCGATGACTGGCCCGAGCGCCGCCGCGCCGGACGCCACCGCCGACCAGATGCCTATCGCCAGCGCACGTTCACGTTCGTTGGTGAAGACATGGCGCACAATCGCCAGCGTCGCAGGCATCATCATCGCCGCGCCAATGGCCAGGAACACGCGGGAGGCAATCAGCATTTCGGCGCTGGCAGAAAACGCCGCGCACAGGGAAGCGAGCGCAAACACCGGCAGCCCGCTCATAAAGAGATTTTTGTGCCCGATACGGTCACTGAGCATTCCCGCGCCCGGTAAAAGACCGGCGACCACCAGCGGATAGGCGTTCACTATCCATAGTTTTTCCGATGCCGTGGCACCCAGCGCCTGCGTCAGGCGCGGTAACGCGGTGTACAACACGGTCATATCAATGATGATCAAAAAGAGTGTACTGGTGACAATCGCAAGTATCAGCCAGCGGTTATTGACGAACATAAAAAATGCCTCAGATAAATTTTGAGCAATCGCTCAAGGCCAGCAAGATACTTGAGCAACCGCTCAAACTCAAGCAGCATCTGCCGGACAGTTGATGAAGCGTTGAAGATGCGGCACGGGAAAACGACAGATTTACAGGCAAGAAAAAGCCCACTCGGAAGTGGGCAAAAAGGGGTAAAACAGACTTTTGTCTCAGCTTTCTTATTATCTCCCTGGTGCAGGAATTCTTATCCTTTCACCGTCTCTTCGAGCGTGAAGCGTCCCAGCGGATTCTGATGGAAATCTTTGATATTGGTACGGGTGACGTTGCGGTACGGGCTGTAATAGAGATCAATCCAGTTCACGTCCGCTTTTGCCATTTTCTGCAACTCGATGTACATCTGTTCACGTTTTTTCGGGTCCATCTCCACCCGCGCCGCAGCGACCAGCGCCTTCACTTTCTCATTGTGATAGCGCGTCATGTAGTTGTTGTTGGAATCATGCCCGAGCACAAAGGTGGTTTTCTGATCTGGATCGAGAATGTCATTTGTCCAGTACATCACCGAGATGTCGTAATCGCCCGCGATCAGCATGTCCCAGCTCTGGCTCGGATCCACTTTCTGTAAGTTGGCGGTGATCCCTGCTTTTGCCAGCTGTTGCTGTAAAAGTACGGCAATCTGTTCATCCACTTCATCACCGGCGTTCACCAGATATTTCAGAGTCAGGTTTTTCACACCCGCCGCCGCTAGCAGTTGTTTTGCTTTTTCCGGATCATAAGGACGTTGCAGGTTATCTGCGTAATGATAGAGCGCGCCGTCAGGAATATACGAGTTGGCGATTTTACCGTAACCGAAGGTCACGGTATCAATAATGGCTTTTTTATCGATGGCAAAATCCAGCGCCTGACGCACTTCCACTTTGGCCAGATCGCCGTGGGAATGGTTGATCAGCAGATGATCTTCACGGGTTGACGTATCCAGTTCTACCGCCAGTTTCGGGTCTTTTTGCAGTGACGAAATACGCGAGAACGGAATAGACAGCGCTGCGTCAATTTCGCCCGCCTGCACTTTGAGCATACGGGTATTGTCATCCGGCAGCGTCAGCCACTCGACGCCATCCAGTTTCACCTTTGCGGCGTCCCAGTAATACGGGTTTTTCACCAGTTCAACTTTCTCACCGCGCGTCCACTCTTTTACACTGAACGCGCCGGAACCGACCGGGTGCTCGGCAAAATCGTCTGCGCCCTGTTTGGTCAATGCATGTTGTGAAATCACCGAGGCATTGGGCAGCGCCAGCTGTGATAAAAAGGCCGCCGACGGCGTTTTCAGGGTAATGACCAGCGTATGCGCGTCGGTGGCTTTCAGCGTATCGATAATGCTGTAAGAATCTTTCCACAGTGATCCGGCGTCATCACGGATTCGCGTCAGGCTGAACACCGCATCAGAGGCGGTCACCGGCGTGCCGTCGGAGAATGTCGCGTCACGCATGTTCAGCGTATACGTTTTACCGTCCGGCGAAATCGTCCAGCTTTCTGCCAGCCCCGGCAGCAGTTTGGTGCCGGTGTTATCGACACGCACCAGCGGATCGAACACGTTGGAAAATACCCAGTTATCCGCGTTTTGCGCGGACTTGATCGGGTCGAATGTCGTGCTGTCCTCCCGGCGACCAATGGTCAAAACACCGGCCGCCTGCGCCATTTCGCTGACCAGACTCAACGCCAGCAGCACCCCGGCGGCCACAACGTTAAAATGCTTTTGCTTCATGTAACATTCCTTCAGTCTTCGGATAGACACCTTCACTGCTGTGGCCGTCAAGCACACAGGCAAAGGCATGGTCGGCAATATGCCGGGTTTCCGGCGCCGTGCCGTGCCGGCACGCATCAATCGCAAAAGCACAGCGTGGATGGAAAGCGCAGCCCGCAGGCAGCGACACCGGACTCGGTGGCTCGCCCTGTAACGGATGTTCAGGCAAAGGGCGGTCAGGATCGATTTCAGGAATCGCCGCCACCAGTGCGGCGGTATACGGGTGGCGCGGCGCGTTAAATACCGTCTGCGTCGGCCCGCTTTCGACAATTTTACCGAGATACATCACCGCCACCCGGTCGCACAGGCGGCGGACAATCGCCAGATCGTGCGCGATAAACAGAATTGCCAACCCCATGCTTTCGCGCAGATCCATCAGCAGATTGATGATTTGCGCCTGAATCGACACATCCAGCGCCGCGACGCATTCATCGGCGACAATCAGACGCGGTTCGATAGCCAGCGCGCGGGCAATTCCGGCGCGCTGACATTGTCCGCCGCTCAGCGCCTGCGGACGACGCGTGGCATGTTCGGGGCTGAGTCCGACCAGCGTCAGCAGCGTATTAATGCGCGCCGGAATATTTCCTTTCGCCACTTTGTGATGCACGCGCAGCACTTCGCCGATACTTTCGCCAATCGTCTGACGCGGATTTAGTGACGAAAATGGATCCTGAAAAATCATCGCCGTCTGTTGCCGTAAACGGGCGATATCCGGCTTCATTCCGCCGGTGATCAGCTGGCCGTTAAACCGCACGCGTCCGGCACTGGTGTTTTCCAGATGCAGCATCGCCCTGCCGAGCGTGCTTTTCCCGCTGCCCGATTCCCCTACCAGTCCCAGCGTTTCACCAGCATTGATATGGAGCGACACATTGTTGACCGCCTGTACGCTGCGTTTTTTCAGACCCAAACCGCCCGATACTGGAAAGCTGACGCTCAGATCTTCCACTTCCAGCAGCGGATACGGGCGCAGATTCACATCAGAAAGTGGGTTCATTTTCTCTCCCGGTCATTACCGCGCTCAGTCCCGTTAACGGATGGTGGCAGGCGACCGCATGGCTGCCGGATGGCATCGCGGGCTGAACCTCGCCGCACAGGGATGTCGCCCTTGCGCAGCGCGGATGAAACCGGCAACCGGTCGGAAATCGTGCTGCGACAGGCGGCTGGCCGGGCAAGGTGATCAACCGACCTGCACCGCCTTCGCTCACCGGCTGGCAGTCGATCAGCCCGCGGGTATACGGGTGCAGCGCCTGCGCCAGCACAGTACGTTTTTCACCGGTTTCACACAGCCTTCCGCCGTACATCACCGCAATGCGGTCACAGGTTTGCGCCACCACGCCGAGATCGTGAGTAATGAGAATGATGGCGATACCGAGCCGGTCGCGCAGGTCACGGAGCAGACGTAAAATCTGCATCTGCACGGTGACGTCCAGCGCGGTAGTCGGTTCGTCGGCAATCAGCATTTTAGGTTCGCAGGCCAGCGCCACAGCGATCATCGCGCGCTGGCGCATTCCGCCTGAAAACTCATGTGGATAGTTATCTGCGCGGCGCGTCGGATCGGGGATCCCCACCTGACGCAGCAGTTCCACGGCCTGCAACTGTGCCTCGCGGCGGCTGGCCCCAAAATGCAGACGGCGACTTTCGGCAATCTGCTGGCCGATGGTCATTACCGGATTCAGATGACTGGCCGGATTCTGGAAAATCATGCCGATTTCCCGCCCGCGAATGGCGGTCATGCGTTTATCGTTCAGCGTCAGTAAATCGGTGCCGTTGAGGCGGATTTCACCCGCGCTGATCTTGAGCCCTTCACCCGGCAGCAGGCGCATCATGGCGCGGCAGCTGAGTGTTTTGCCGGAACCACTTTCACCGACCAGTCCGAGAATGTCGCCCGCATTCAGCGTCAGCGACAGGTTATCGACCAGCGCCACGCCCTGCCGGTCTTCAATGGTTAAACCGGAAACTTGCATCAGCGTCATGGCCGTTCTCCCAGTTTGTCGCCCAGTCCGTCCGCCAGCAGGCTGAAACTCATCGCCAGCACCACGATCGCTAAACCGGGGAAGGTGGTGATCCACCACGCCGTAGTAATAAAGCTTTGCCCTTCGGCGACCATCACGCCCCATTCCGCCACCGGCGGCTGGACACCCAGACCGAGGTAACTCACCGACGCGCCACTGAGCAACACCAGCACGCAGTCAGACATTGAAAACACCAGCGAACTGGTCAGCGCGTTGGGCAGCAGATGTAAAAGTAAGATGCGCGGATGGCTGTAACCGAGGCTGCGCGCCGCCAGAATGAAATCGCGGTGTTTGAGCGTCAGCACCTGCGAGCGCACCAGACGGGCATACGACACCCAGCCGACCATCGCCATCGCGATGTAAAAACTGCCAAGCCCCGGCCCGAGAATGGCGATAATCGACAGCATCAGCACCAGAAACGGAAACGCCAGAACCACGTCGATCACCCGCATGAGAAAGGTGTCCACTGCGCCGCCAAGATAGCCGGAGAACGCGCCAATCAGCGTGCCGAAGGTAAACGGGAAAATGACGCCAATCAGGCAGATTTGCAGATCAATCCGTGCGCCCCACATCACGCGGGAAAGAATGTCACGACCAAAATTATCGGTACCAAACGGATGGGCAAAAGTCGGTGGTGACAGTGTCACCGAAGCATCCTGCGCTACCGGGTCAAACGGCGCGATCCACGGGCTGAGCAACGCAATCAACACCCACACGCTCAGCATTATTATTCCCACTCGCAGCGCCTGATGACGCGGCAACCCGCGCAGGTGAAATTGACCCATCCGCTTCGTGGCTATCTTCTCAGTCATGCTCATAGCTTCACCCTCGGATCCAACGCCACGGTCAGTAAGTCAGCCACCAGATTCACTGCCACCGTCGCCAGCGCGAACACCAGCACCACGCCCTGCACCACCATGTAATCGCGGCTGATGATGGCTTTCACCAGCAACTGCCCCATACCGGGGATGGCAAAGACGCTTTCAATCACCACCGTGCTGCCAATCAGCCAGCCGATGTTAACGGCCAGCAGATTGACGGTCGGCACAAGGGAATTGGGCATCACGTGACGCCAGAAAATACGGTTTTCGTTCTGCCCCCGCGCACGGGCGGCGGTGACGTAATCATTCTGCAATTCCATCAGCAGACTGGCGCGCAGGTTGCGGGTCAGCACCGCCGACAGCGCCAGTGCAACGGTCAGGCACGGCAAAAACAGATGATGAACCCGCTCGCCAAAATCGCTGCCATACCCCGATACCGGGAACCAGCCGAGGGACAGGCTGAACAGCAAAATCATCATGATCGCCAGCCAGAACGCCGGTAATCCGAGACCGATGGTGGACAGTAAACGGATCACCTGATCCGCCAGCCGCCCGCGATGCCGCGCCGCACAGGCCGCCAGCGGCACGGTAAAGAGCATCGCCAGCAGCACGCTGCCCAGCACCAGAAACAGCGTCGGTTCGATGCGCGTCATAATCAGCTTCAGCGTATCGACGCGATAAATCAGCGACTTACCCATTTCACCGTGAAAGAGATTGCTTAAAAAATAGAGATATTGCTGCCAGACCGGCAGATCCAGACCGTACTGCACGCGGATACGGGCGATGGCCTCCGGTGAACTGTGGACGCCGAGCAGGATACGCGCCGGATCGCCGGGAATAGCTCGCACCATGACAAACGTCAGAATGCTGATCCCCAGCAAAACCGGCAGCAATTGCAGTGGTCGCCAGAACAGAAATCGGTAACGGTGCATGACAATCCTCTTAATGGTTGTTTCTGGTGCAGAGCGAGAGTCTTTTCCCCTGTGGCTTTACGTTAGCCTTAGGAAATCCCCGCCGGTAGTTAGCAAAATTACTAGGTTTGCCCTCGTATCGGATTGGCACTGCGATTGCATAACCTTTCATTAACAAATTAGGTGCAGCAAAAACGATGCCCGATCAGCTGTTCGTGGCCGGAAAGAAGTCATCAGGAGATAAATTCATGAAGCTCGCGGTGCAGGAGAGTGCAGTGTCTTTGCGGGAAACCACCGTTGACGGTGCTTTCGACCAGCTTTTCGCCCAGACCTCGCGCCTGGGGTTTGATGCCCTGATTTACGATTACACGCCGGTGCCGCGATCGCTTGAAGGCGAACTGATTACGCCGTCCCTGCTGCGCATGGGCAATGTGCCCGGCGACATGCAGCGGCTGTGGCTGGAGAGCGGTTATTATCAGGTGGATCCGGTACAACATTACGCGCTGGAAAGCTGCGCGCCGTTTGTCTGGTCCTATCAGCGCCCGGATAATACTTCGCTGCAAAACCGCCTGAGTGATCTGAATAAACCGGTTACCCATTACATGTGCGATAACAATATGCCGTGCGGCGCGACGGTGCCTTTGCATTTGCCGAACGGTGGGTTTGTGACGGTCACCGGCATCCACACTGGTGCCGGGCATGAGCTGGATATTCATGACGTGCTGGCCGAACTGAGCCTGCTGGCGCTGACCTTTCAGGAGTGCGTTTTCCCGCTGTTCGACAGCAGCGTTCTGATCTGCCAGCACGTGCGACTGAGCAAGCGCGAGCGCGAATGTCTGAGCTGGGCGGCGGAGGGATTAACCGCTAAAGAAATCGCCCGCAAGCTGAACCGCTCAATAGCCACGGTCACCCTGCATCTGAATACGGCGGTACGAAAACTGGGCGCCAGCAACCGCGTGCAGGCAGTGGTTCGGGCAATGCATTACCGTTTACTCGACAGCTGATCCGCGCGATTTCCTATCTTTTTTACTAGCTGTTCAGCGCCGCCCTGATGTTTACCCTGTGATGATTATTCACCGGCAGGGGAAACGAAATGTACAACATCACTGAAGGCTATGCGCCGTTTCAGGAATACCAGACCTGGTACCGCATCTGTGGCGATTTACACAACGGCAAAACGCCGCTGGTGATTGCGCACGGGGGTCCGGGCTGCACACATGATTACGTCGATGCCTTCCGCGATATCGCCGAAACAGGACGCGCGGTGATCCATTACGATCAGATTGGTAATGGCCGTTCGACGCATCTGCCGGATAAGCCGGCGGATTTCTGGCAGCCGTCTTTCTTTCTGGCGGAGCTTGATAATCTGCTGCGCCATCTGGGTATCCAGAATGATTACGCCCTGCTCGGTCAGTCCTGGGGCGGTATGCTCGGTGCCGAACACGCGGTAATGCAGCCTGCCGGTCTGAAAGCACTGATCATCGCCAACTCGCCTGCGTCTATGGAACTCTGGCTGCAAGCCGCCGCCAGACTGCGCAGCAAACTGCCCCCGGACGTTCAGGAAACCTTACTCACGCATGAAGCCGCCGGAACCCTCGACAGTGTGGAATACAAAGCCGCGTCGCAGGTATTTTATGCCCGCCACGTCTGCCGCCTCGACCCGTGGCCGGACGACGTGAAACGCACGTTTGCCGCAATGGACGACGATCCGACCGTGTATCTCGCCATGAACGGCCCGACCGAATTCCACGTTATCGGCAGCATGAAAAACTGGACGGTGATTGACCGTCTTCCCGCCATCAACGTGCCGGCGTTGCTGATATCTGGTCGCTACGACGAAGCCGCCCCGGAAGTGGTGCAGCCGTTTGCGGATCACATCAAAGAAGCCGAATGGGTGATTTTCGAGAACTCAAGCCACATGCCGCATGTGGAAGAACGCGGGGCGTGTATGAAATGCGTGGGGGATTTTATGGATAAGATTTAGTAAGTTGAAAGATAAGTTGAAACCTGTTTCGTCCTTAATACCCCCTCCCGGCCTCCCCCTTCGCAGTGGGAGGAGCAGAATAAACATCCCGCAAAACCGGCTCGATCAACTCCCTCCCCTGCGAAGGGAGGGCTGGGGTGGGGTATTAATGAAAAATCAGATGGTTAAACTATACTCATGCCAGAGATTTACAGTGAAAATACACCCTGATATTCCCTTCTCATTGGAATGATTACTCTCTTCCAAAAATCTTTATCACCGCATCCAGATGATCTTTCATCGCTTTCTTCGCTGCACGACTGTCCCTTGCTTCCAGCGCTGTAAGGATCTCCAGATGCTCAATCTCCGAGCGGTGCGGCATATCCTGCGGGGTGTAGTGGAGTTGCAGACTGCGGAACATGGTGCCGTAACGGTGACCGAGCAGGTGCGCGATGATAAACGCATACGCCGGATTTCCGCTGGCCTGAGCGATACGGATATGAAATAACCGGTCGCCGGGATGCGTCGCGGAACCGTTGCGGTTATCGCGACAGTTCTGCTCATAGGCTGCTCTGATCGCCGCAAGTTCTTCGTCTGTCGCATTTCTTGCCGCCATCGCAGCGGTTTCAGGCTCTATCAGACGTCGGGTTTGTAACAGTGAAAATGGTGGCAATTCTGCGGTGAAATCCAGCTCGATATTCAGCTCATCATCCACGTCCGCCCACTGATTGCGCCCGGCCTGCGACATCACCGGTTCCTGCGAAGGCGCGGCAGGCTTCGACGGTTGCTGACGCACAATCACGCCGTTTCCGACCCGTACATCCACCAATCCGATCACTTCCAGCGCAATCAGCGCCTCCCGCACTGACGCCCGGCTGACCTGCAACTGACTGGCCAGTTCACGCTCGGCGGGAAGACGGCTGCCGGGCGGAAATTCTTTGTTATCAATTAACGTTTTTAGCTGGTCAGCTATCTGCCTGTAAATCCTGGGATTTTCTAATTTTTTTATCGGCATCGGACACCTGAGGTCAATTCTCATTAAGTGATTCAGCTAGCATTTTCCGGACAAAAATCTTGCTGATTTGTTTTATGCATGTAAAAAGTTGGTTAAACGAAATAGCGTTTTAAGTAGAAGCTTGCCGAACATCTTAGCAAAAAGCACTGCTTATCACGCGTTTTTTTCACCTCCAATGGCCTGACCATTAGGCCTTTAAAATGATTATTTACGGGGAATTGTTATGAACCTGGCAGGGAAAAAAGTTCTGATCACCGCAGCCGGACAGGGCATCGGTTTTAACACCGCAACGCTGTTTGCCCGCGAAGGCGCAGAAGTGATTGCCACCGATATCAACATCGATGCACTGCACGATATTCCGGGGATCACCCCGCGCCTGCTCGATGTGACCGACCCGCAGGCGATTGCCGCGCTGGCGGAAGAAATCGGTGCGCTCGATGTGCTGTTCAACTGCGCGGGCGTGGTCCACAGCGGCGACATCCTGTCTTGTACCGAACGCGAATGGCAGTTTGCGCTCGATCTCAACGTGACGGCGATGTTCCACATGATCCGCGCCTTTTTGCCCGCCATGCTCGGTAACAACCGTGGCTCGATTATCAATATGTCTTCGGTCGCCTCTAGCATCAAAGGCGTACCGAACCGCTTTGCTTACAGCGCCTCAAAGGCCGCCGTTATCGGCCTGACACGCTCGGTCGCGGCGGATTACGTGACCCGCGGCATTCGCTGCAACGCGATTTGTCCGGGCACGGTGGAATCTCCTTCCCTGCGCCAGCGCATTGCCGCTCAGGCGCAGGCCGAAGGACGCAGCGAAGAAGAAGTGTATGCGGCGTTTGTTTCCCGCCAGCCCATCGGGCGCATCGGCAAAACCGAAGAAATCGCGCAACTGGCGCTGTATCTGGCCTCCGACGCCAGCTCTTACACCACCGGCACCGTGCAAATTATTGACGGTGGCTGGAGCAACTGAATTTTAACATTCTGACTTCTAAACCTCTGACTTTCACAGAAGGACACTGACCATGAAATTACTCCGTTACGGCAATGCAGGCTCTGAGCTTCCCGGCCTGCTCGACAGCACCGGCAAATTGCGCGACCTCAGTGCGCATGTCGCTGACATCAGCGGCGAATTTTTACAGCCGGAAACGCTGGATAAATTGCGCCAGCTCGATCCGCAAAGCCTGCCGCTGGTCAGCGGTGAACCGCGACTCGGTGCCTGTGTCGGCAAAGTCGGCAAATTCATCTGTATCGGTCTGAATTACGCCGATCACGCTGCGGAAACTGGCGCGGAAATCCCCAAAGAACCGGTGATTTTCAGCAAATGGACCAGTGCGATTGTCGGACCGAATGACGACGTGGAAATCCCGCGCGATTCAGTCAAAACCGACTGGGAAGTGGAACTCGGCGTGGTGATCGGCACCGGCGGGCGTTACATCAGCGAAGCGGATGCCCTGTCGCACGTCGCCGGTTACTGCGTGATTAACGATGTGTCCGAGCGCGAATTCCAGATCGAACGCGGCGGCACCTGGGACAAAGGCAAAGGCTGCGACACCTTTGGCCCGACCGGCCCGTGGCTGGTGACGGCGGATGAAATTCACGATCCGCATCAGCTGAATCTGTGGCTGGAAGTGGACGGCAAGCGATATCAGAACGGCAATACGCGCACCATGATTTTCCAGATCCCCGAAATTATCAGTTATCTCAGCCGTTTCATGAGCCTGCAACCGGGCGACATTATTTCCACCGGCACCCCGCCGGGCGTCGGGCTGGGGCAAAAACCGCCAGTGTATCTGAAGGCCGGACAGGTAATGCGTCTCGGGATTGAAGGTTTGGGTGAGCAACGTCAGAAGACGGTGCAGGCATAACGTCTTATAGCTAAAGGATTTTTGCGATGACAACGATTACCGCTTTACGTGTTGAAGATGTGCGCTTCCCCACCTCGCTGGCGCTGGACGGCTCGGATGCCATGAACCCGGATCCGGACTATTCCGCCGCCTATGTGATCCTCGAAACTGACAATCCGGCGCTTAAAGGTCACGGCCTGACGTTCACTATCGGGCGCGGCAATGAAATCTGCTGTGCAGCCATTAAAGCGCTGGAACATCTGATTGTCGGACGTGAACTGGCGGGCATCACCGCCGATATGGGCAAATTCTGGCGCGATTTCACCAGTGACAGTCAGCTGCGCTGGATTGGCCCGGACAAGGGCGCGATCCATCTGGCGACCGGTGCGGTAGTCAATGCCGTGTGGGATTTATGGAGCAAAGCCGCCGGTAAACCGCTGTGGAAACTGGTCTCTGACATGTCGCCGGAAGAACTGGTGCGCTGCATCGATTTTCGTTACATCACTGACTGCATCACGCCGCAGGAAGCGCTGACACTATTGCAGCAGCGTTCTGACAACAAGGCGCAACGCACAGAGAAACTGCTGGCAGAAGGGTATCCGTGTTACACGACGTCCGCGGGCTGGCTGGGTTATCCCGACGATAAACTGCGCCGTTTGTGTCAGGAAGCGGTCGATGCCGGTTTTGATTATCTGAAACTGAAAGTCGGGCGTGACCTGGAAGATGACATCCGCCGCGTACGCATTGCCCGCGAAGTCATCGGGCCGGATCGCAAACTGATGATCGACGCCAATCAGGTGTGGGAAACCAACGACGCCATTCCGTGGGTGAATGCCCTCGCCTTTGCCAAACCGTGGTTTATCGAAGAACCGACCAGCCCGGACGATATCGAAGGCCACCGCAAAATCCGCCAGGCCGTTGCGCCGGTTAAAGTCGCCACCGGTGAAATGTGCCAGAACCGCATCATGTTCAAGCAGTTCATCATGCGCGAAGCCATTGACGTGGTGCAGATTGATGCCTGCCGCATGGGCGGCGTGAATGAAGTGCTGGCCGTGATGCTGATGGCCGCCAAATATAATCTGCCAGTGTGTCCGCATGCAGGCGGCGTCGGGTTATGCGAGTACGTTCAGCATCTGTCGATGATTGATTATCTGTGCATCGCCGGAACGCACGAAGGCCGCGTCATCGAATACGTTGACCATCTTCACGAACATTTTGTGCATCCGTGTGACATCCGTGGTGCGGCGTATATGCCACCGCAGGCTCCGGGCTTCTCCATCGAAATGCATCAGGCATCGATTGAGAAATACCGCCATCACGCCTGAAACCCATGCAAGAGAAAGCACGAGGAAAACGCCGATGATGCGAATCGACAGCCACCAGCATTTCTGGCGCTACACGCCGCAGGATTACCGCTGGATAAGCGATGAGATGGCGGTGCTGAAGCAGGATTTATTGCCACAGACGTTGCAGCTCGCGTTACAACGTCACGGTATTCAGGGCACGGTTCTGGTTCAGGCGTGTTCTTCTGTGCAGGAAACGCGCTGGCTGCTGGAACTCGCCGGACAACATGACTTTGTGCGCGCCGTCACGGGCTGGGTGGATCTGTCTTCGCCCGCACTGCAACAGGCGCTGGACGTGATTTCGCATCCGCTGCTGCGCGGTTTTCGTCATCAGGTACAGGACGAACCTGCGCCCGCGCAATGGCTGGCAGATCCGGCCATTAATGCCGGACTCCGGCAGCTTCAGAAGCAGGAATATGTCTATGAAATTCTAGTGACGCACCGGCATCTGCGGGATGCCGTGCAGTTTGCCGAACGCCATGACAACTATTTTCTGGTGCTTGATCATTTCGGCAAACCGGATCTGAGTCTGGGTGCGGCGCACTGGAAGCAGCAAGTTGCGCCGCTGGCAGCGTTAAAACACGTCAGCTGCAAACTCTCCGGCCTGCTGACCGAGCCGCGGCCTGCGGGCATGTCGGCACGCGACCTGCTGCCGTATTTCGAGGCCGCACTGGAGGTTTTTGGTGCTGAACGGCTGATGTTTGGCTCCGACTGGCCGGTGTGTCTGCTGGCTGATACGGATGAAAATCCGTGGGATTTATGCAAGCAGGCCACGACGACATTGAGTAGTGACGAGCAGGCAGCCATTTACGGCGGCAACGCCTGCACGGTTTATCAATTACAGCCTTTACCGATTACAGGAAATGACTGATGGATCTGCATCTGCAAAATAAAGTGGTGATGGTCACCGGCGGCGGTTCAGGTATCGGCGCAGCGATTTCGCTGACGCTGGCGGAAGAAGGCGCCATTCCGGTGATTATCAGTAATACCGAACCGGCCAACGAACTGATGCATAAGCTTCAACAGCTTTCACCGCAGGCCAGTTTTGTACTGACCGAACTGCGCGACGAAGCCAGCTGTAAGGTGGCGGTGGACGACGTTCTTACCCGTTATGGCAGCATCGACGGGCTGGTGAATAATGCCGGTGCCAATGACAGTGTCGGGCTGGAAGCGGGTCGCGAAGCCTTTGTGAAGTCGCTCGAACAAAATTTGGTTCACTATTATCTGATGGCACACCTGAGCCTGAACGCCCTGCGCGCCAGCCGGGGTTCCATCGTCAATATCAGCTCGAAAACCGCGTTAACCGGACAGGGTAATACCAGCGGTTATGCCTCTGCCAAAGGCGGCATTTTGGCGCTGACCCGCGAATGGGCGGCGGCGTTGCTCAGCGACGGTATCCGCGTGAACGCCGTGATACCGGCAGAAGTGATGACGCCGTTGTATGAACGCTGGATAAAAAGCTTCGACCATCCCGAGAAGAAGCTGCAACAAATCACCTCGCATATTCCGCTGGGTCAGCGCATGACCACGCCGCAGGAAATTGCTAATACCGTGGTGTTTTTGCTTTCTTCCCGCGCCTCGCACACCACCGGCCAGTGGCTGACCGTGGACGGCGGCTATATGCATCTCGACCGGGCGCTGACATGACGCGCCGCTATTGTCAGGCGCTGGATCTGGCAGACGATCCGGCGCTTATCGAAGAATATCAGCGTTATCACCGCGAAATCTGGCCGGAAATTACCGTGCATCTGCGTCGTTATGGCATCGCAGAGATGGAAATTTACCGGCTGGGCAACCGGCTGATGATGGTGATGGAAACCACGGAAGATTTTGACAGCGGGCTGTTCGAACGCCGCAGTCTGGAGGATCCAAAAGTCTGCGAATGGGAAGCCCTGATGTGGAAATATCAGCGCCCCACGCCGTGGACGCCTGCCGGTGAAAAATGGGTAGAAATGGAAAAGATTTTTTCGCTGGCTGAACAGAAATAAAAAAAACCTCCCTGCTATGAGGGAGTTAATCACGTTTTTCACGATATCTGACATAAAAAAATCAGCCACCTGAGCTGAACCCCTACATGCGTTACCAGATACTGAGGAATACACTATGCTCGCCGATAAAACTGCCGCGCCTGCTTATGCGCAGCGCAAAACGACGTCCGGTTTCCGACTGGCGTTCATCCTGGTCACCACGCTGTTTTTCCTGTGGGGTTTATCCTACGGGCTGCTGGATGTCCTGAATAAGCATTTCCAGGAAGTGTTACACGTCAACAAGGCCCAGTCCGGCCTGTTACAGGCCGCGTATTTCGGGGCGTATTTCATCATCGCCCTGCCCGCGGGTTTCTTCATGGACCGATTCGGCTATAAAGCCGGGATCCTGGTCGGATTATGCCTGTATGCGCTGGGCGCGCTGCTGTTCGTCCCCGCCGCCTCCGCAGGCAGTTTCGGCATGTTCCTGTTCGCGCTGTTCGTGATTGCCCTGGGTCTGGGTTGCCTCGAAACTGCCGCGAACCCGTTCGCCACCGTACTGGGTGATCCTGCCGGTGCGGAACGCCGCCTGAACCTTTCCCAGTCATTCAACGGCTTAGGTCAGTTTATCGGTCCGATCATTGGCGGTTCGCTGTTCTTCTCCGCCACGCAAGGCACCACGGCGGATGGCCTGTCCTCGGTCAAAACCACTTACGTCGCCATTGCCGTATTAGTTTTGCTGATCGCCTTTTTGTTCGGTCGCACCAAACTGCCGGACATCCGCGAACAAAGCACGTCTGAAGACCACGGCATCGCTAAAGGTTTGTGGCAGCACGGCCATTTCACCGGCGGCGTGATCGCACAATTTTTCTATGTGGCGGCCCAGGTTGGCGTCGGCGCGTTCTTCATTAACTACACCACCGAACACTGGCACACGCTGTCGAATCAGAACGCCTCATACCTGTTGTCAGTTGGCATGATCAGCTTCATGGTCGGGCGCTTCTTCAGCACCTGGCTGATGGGATTTGTGCGCCCTGCCACGCTGCTGGTGGTGTATGCCATCATCAATATTGTGCTGTGCGGTGTGGTCGTTGCGGGGATTGATAACGTCTCGGTGATTGCGCTGGTAGCAATATTCTTCTTCATGTCGATCATGTTCCCGACCATTTTTGCGATGGGCGTGAAGAACATGGGTAAACAAACCAAACGCGCCAGCTCAGTCATGATCATGGCGATTGTCGGCGGCGCGGTGATGCCATACCTGATGGGTGCGATTGCTGACCACTACAACACGGCGGTGTCCTACGCGCTGCCGATGGTGTGCTTCGCGGTAGTACTGATTTATGCCGTGAAACAGCGGGCGAAAGCCGTAATTTAAGCCAATTTTAGCAGGGCACAACAGGCGATCCTTAACATCCAGACGGGTGTTAAGGATAAGATCAGCTCAGATTCAAACTGAACAGGCGACTCAGCGCAATTCTGCCGCTGTCCGTAACGCTCACTTCGCGGTAGCCAGGCGTGCGGGTGATCCACCCTTTTTGCAGCAACAGCGTCATCAATGCTTGTCCCGCATCCCCGCCCAGATGAAAACGTCTTTCACTCCAGTCCAGACACCCACAGCACGTTTTGCGGCGCGGGCGCGGATCAAGCACTGCGCCAATCCCTTGAAAATGGGCTTTTCCTTCGGGTGTCAGCGCATTGCCATCAGACTCAATCCAGTTTTCATTCAGCATGAAATCGTAGATTTTTACCGCCAGTTCTCCGGCCAGATGGTCATAACAGGTTCGTGCGTAACGCAGAACGACCGGCGTCCGTGACACAAACGCCGCGTGATTATGCATGGAAACGCCCATCAGGTTTTCCAGCAATCCGGCGATATGATGCCCGGCCAGACTGTAATACCGGTGGCGTCCCTGCGTCAGGCAAATCACCAGCCCGTTACTGAGCAGCCGGGTGAGATGCCCGCTGGTCGTCGAAGCCGCAATGCCCGCCACCGCGCTGAGTTCCGTCGCCGTCCACGCGCGTCCGTCCATCAGCGCGCACAGAATACTGACCCTGGAAGGGTCAGATATCGCAGAAGCCACCAGTGACATGGATTTCTCAAGAGAATCATCCGGCTCACTGTCGTATTCGGTTTTAAGAAAATTCATTCAGATTGTACTGCCCATTGATGGGTGACTTCTGCTGCACGGATGTCGTCATCGGTCAGCAGAATAAGCCGGTTATCGTGGTCACTGTACTGTACCAGAATGTTAATGCCATTGAGGGCGAGTGTCTGGGCGATTTCACCGAGTTCGCCCGGCTGTTTCTGGGGTAATTTCCTGATCAGCGGACGGGACAGATTTCTGACCTCAAACCCGGCATCTGTCAGAACCTGGCGAGCTTTCTCGCCGTCTTCAATCAGGAAATGTGCGTGCCCGACTTCCGGTGTCGTAAATACACCGCCGCCCTCCAGACCCACACCGTTGATACCCAGAATACGTCCCAGTGAGGCCAGCGAACCCGGAGTGTTGTCGAGGATCACGTGAATGTCATACATGCTGATGCGCTCCTTTACCGGAAGGCTGATTCAAAGATTTGTCGGAAGAATAGTCACGAAATACGCGGGCAACACGAATTCTGTAGTATGAAAAAATCGACTGTTTCCCCTCTTTCTGCGCGGCCAGATGCATCACATTCTGTTTCCATCCGGCTACCGACTCTTCATCTTCCCACCACGACAAAGAAAGAATTTTTCCGGATGTGCTCAGGCTCTCGAATCGCTCAATCGAAATAAATCCCGGCGTGTCCGACAATAAAGGTTTCAGTTCAGCCGCCAGCTCAAGATAACGCTCGCGGGCTTCGGGTACTGCGTCTGCCTCGAAAAGTACTGCGATCATCTTTGTTCTCCCTCATGAATTTCACGCAGCTTAATACCGGTAAAAAGGGGATGCTTCGGTCAGCGCCGAAGTATGTCGGTGACGCACATTCAGGATCATGAACTTTGTTCATGTTCAGTGAATTTATATCACTTTTTTTCACTCAGTGACTCAGGCATAAAAGAGTCATCGCGATTCACTCTTAAAATATGAAGACCACTGAAATAACGTAGATTTTTCAGCAGCCGGGGCACCTGACTAAAATGAATAATAAATTTAACTTTACTCTTAAGAGCATTCGTTTCGACGAAAATTATAACCCTTCGGAAAATACGCGTATTACGACTAACTTCGCTAATCTGGCAAGGGGTGAGAAACGTCAGGAAAACCTGCACAACACTCTGGTGATGATCGACAATCGTTTCAATTCTCTGGCGCACTGGGACAACCCAAAGGGTGATCGTTACTCTGTCGAACTGGACATTATTACCGCGCAGTTAAATATTAATATAGAGGGTAGGTCCGACGCCTTCCCGGTGATTGAAATATTAAAAACCAATATTGTTGATAAAAAAACCAACGAACGCTTTGAAGGCATTTTAGGCAATAACTTTTCCTCTTATGTGCGTGATTATGATTTCAGCGTGGTGCTGCCTGAGCATAATAAGAACAAGTCCGGATTCAGTCTGCCGGAAAATTTTGGCGTTTTACACGGTGATATCTTTAAACGCTTCGTTAATTCAGCGACTTACAAAGAATACTTTAAGAAATCACCGGTTATCTGCCTGAGCGTCTCCAGTAAAAACACTTATTACCGTACCGGAAATCAACATCCTGTATTAGGCATCGAATATCAGCAGGATGCACCTTCCCTGACTGATGAATATTTCTCCAAAATGGGATTGCGCGCCCGCTACTTTATGCCTGAACACAGCGTTGCGCCTTTGGCGTTTTATTTCAGCGGCGATTTACTCAGCGATTACACAGATCTTGAGTTGATTGGCACGATCAGCACGATGGAGACTTTCCAGAAGATTTATCGCCCTGAAATTTATAATGCAAATTCCGTGGCAGGAAAAGAATATCAACCTAGCCTGAATTTCCAGGATTACTCATTAACCCGGATTGTTTATGACCGGGAAGAACGTAGCCAGCTGGCTGTTGAGCAGGGTAAATTTACTGAAGAGCAATTTATTAAACCTTACCAGGCTGTTCTTAAACAATGGTCCGCTGAACCCGTTCTTTGATTTACCAAAAAAATATAAGGTCACCTGTGATGAAAAAATTATTACCGACATCGACTGCGGGCAGCTTACCGAAGCCGTCCTGGATTGCGCAGCCAGAGACACTCTGGTCACCCTGGAAACTGGAAGGTCAGGAATTAGTTGACGGCAAACTCGACGCACTGCGTTTATGTCTGGAAGATCAGCAACAGGCCGGTATTGATATCGTCAGCGATGGCGAGCAAACGCGTCAGCATTTTGTCACCACATTTATCGAGCATCTCGAAGGCGTTGATTTCGAGAAGCGTGAGATCGTTAAGATCCGCAACCGCTATGAAGCAAGTGTGCCAACCGTTGTCGGGCCGGTGAGTCGTAAGAAGTCCGTTTTTGTCGAAGATGCGAAGTTTTTACGTAAGCAAACCACGCAGCCGATCAAATGGGCCCTTCCGGGACCGATGACCATGATCGACACACTGTATGACAATCACTATAAAAGTCGCGAAAAACTCGCCTGGGAATTCGCTAAAATTCTCAACGAAGAAGCCAAAGAGTTAGAGGCGGCGGGCGTCGATATCATCCAGTTTGATGAGCCAGCCTTTAATGTGTTCTTCGATGAAGTGAACGACTGGGGTATCGCCACCTTAGAAAGAGCCATTGAAGGGCTGAAATGCGAAACGGCTGTCCACATCTGCTACGGCTACGGCATCAAAGCCAACACCGACTGGAAGAAAACGCTGGGCACGGAGTGGAGACAATACGAAGAGATCTTCCCGAAACTGCAAAAATCTAATATCGATATTATCTCGCTGGAATGCCATCACTCACATGTTCCGATGGAACTGATGGAGCTGATCCGCGGTAAAAAAGTGATGGTCGGCGCTATCGACGTGGCCACCAATACCATTGAAACACCGGAAGAAGTTGCCGCAACGCTGCGTAAAGCCCTCCAATTTGTCGATGCGGACAAACTCTATCCGTGCACCAACTGCGGCATGATCCCTCTGCCACGCGGCGTTGCACGCGGTAAGCTGGATGCATTAAGCGCCGGTGCAGAAATCGTGCGTAAAGAACTGCTGGCAAAATAACCTGGGCAGATAGCACAAAGCTGAAGAGAAAATAGTCTGAGTTGAGCGATCAAAACGGTCGCCAACTCATTAGCCCGCTATCGCTCCCCTCCGTTTAACTTTCTTTTAATTCAGGCCACCGGCAATTTGTCCAGAATCGCCTGGGCGGTATTCACATCTGTCACCAGCGAATTGATCATTCCTGAGCGCACTGCGCCAATAATCCCCGCGGCTTTTTCAGGGGTGGCGGCCACACCAATGGTTAGCGGCGTTTTGCGCAGCTGTTCTGCCGAGGCGGCAATCATTCTTTCTTCCCCTTCCCAATGCAGTAAATCGCCAGATTCGGTGAAGTAATGACGCAGCACATCCCCCGCTGCATCACTCAGCGCCTGCTCACCCGGTGTTGCCGTGGTGGATTCACTCGGTTTAGGGGTATGCGTCAGGCCTACACCGACAATCGCCGCATCGAGCCGATCCCACAGTGAAATAATTTCCTGCACACTCGGGTCTGCGAGAAACGCATCACGCAATTCCGCCGATGAAAGATAAGGGGCGTGCAGAAAATACGGCGTGCCTTCCATCTGTTCTGCCGCACGGCGCACGAACTCGGTTATCTGGAAATGCGGGGCCGATTGTTGCATACCCCCGTTGAGCGCGACGGTCATAATGCCCGGCAGACGCGGCATACCCGCCAGCGTCACTTCCCGCACGGCCCTTCCCCAGCCGATACCGAGCACTGATCCAGCACCTAAACCGGCTTCCTGTAACAAAGAAGCCAGCGGTGTCGCCAACGCGCCCAGCACGTTGCCCGGTGGCGCATCCACCACATACGCGTGTCTGAGTCCGAGGCGTTTCATCAGGTCAGTTGTCATGTCTTCCGGCGACGATAAACCCACCACTTCGATGCGCACAATCCCTGCTGCACGGGCTTTATTCAGCAACCGGGAAATGGTTGCCGTCGACACATCCAGCTTGCGTGCAATCTCCACCTGAGACATATCAGACTCGTAATGCAGCTTCGCCACCAGATGCATCATGGCACGCGTTGCTGCAATATCTTGCAAAATTGGCTCTTTCAGCTTGAAATTCCTTTCAGTAATGAATTACACTCAAATCGTCGATTGAGGGATTATTGCGCAACACCTGTAAAAATGCAATGTGCCGGTTCGGGCTTCAACCCTTGTAAAACGGCGTGTTACGCGATTTTCCGCCCCTTTTCGTCAGGGGGCAAAGACAGAACGTCCAGTGTAATCGAGATTTTTTCATCTGTAATAAATTTCACGCAAAGGAGAGTTCCATGTCAAAAATGTCTACTTCAGAATTACGCAGTTATCAGCAGATTTGCGGCAAGAACGGTGCGATGCTGGTGATCGCCTGTGACCAGCGTGGCGCCATGCGCAGCCTGCTCGCCAGCGACCCGCAGCAACAATCTGCCATTTCAGAACATGAACTCGGGCTTATCAAAGCCGACATCACCCAATATCTCGCCAGTAAAGCCTCCTGTGTGCTGGTCGATCCGGTTTGCGCCGTCCCGCAACTGGTGGATAACGGGATTATTGCCCGCGACACCGCGCTGCTCATTGGCCTTGATGCTTCTGGCTGGGATAATTCGCCGGAAGGTTATCGTCTGTCACGCCTTGTCGCTAACGTAGATGCACGCCGCGTACGTGAACTGGGGGCGACCGGTGGTAAAATCATGGTCTATCTGCGCTCCGATCAGGAAGCCGCTAACCGACATAACATTGATATTCTGCGTCAGTGTATTGAGGACTTCGCCCGCGAAGACCTGCTGCTGGTGGTGGAGTTTTTGACCTATAAACTCGACAACGAAACCGAGGAAGAATATAAAGAAAAAGTCCCGTCACTGATTTATGGCGGCACGAAGATTTGCCTGGAATGCGGCGCGAAAGTGCTAAAACTGCCTTATCCGGGCTCGAAACAAGCCTGTGCTGACATCACCAAACTTGCAGGGGTCGTGCCCTGGGCGGTGCTTTCAGCGGGCGTTGACCATTCCACTTTCCTCAAACAAGTCGCAGATGCCATGAGTGAGGGCGCGTCAGGCGTTATCGCAGGCCGTTCATTGTGGAAAGACTGCATTTCGCTGGATCGCAACGCAACGAAATCCCGTCTGGAATCGCTGGCGGTACCGCGTCTGAACGAGTTGCAGGCTGTCATTCAGCAGTATTTCCATGCACCGGCACATAACCAAACACAACAGGTGGAACATGTCTGATAACAGAAGCGCCTCACGAAATGGCTTTACCAGCAAACGCGTTATCCTGGTGAACGGGATCCCGGCGTCAGGTAAAAGCCGGCTCGCTGTTGAGCTTTCTGCACACAGCGGCTGGCTGCAACTGTCGCTTGATGGCATTAAAAATCCTTTTCTTCAGCGATTAGAGAACGTTGACCGCCCTTTTAACCGCGTACTTGGGCTGGCAAGCTATCAGGTTATCTGGGACATCATCGGCGGCGCACCACAGGGCAGCACTTTTATTGTCGATGCGTGGTTTGGTTTTCAGCCCCAGGAAGTCTTGCAGGATTATCTGCAACGGGCGGGCGTCACGCAGGTCGTAGAAATCTGGTGTCAGATTGATGCTGAACTGGTTGCCGGACGTTTTGCCTCACGACTGGGCGAACGTTTACCGGGACATGTCGGGGCAGAATATATTCCCGAATTAAAAATTCTCGCAGGAAATGCACGGCCAATAACATCAGGACCAGTTTATTCTGTTGATCAGAATGTTATTGGACAAAATAAGCCTGTGAATATTGTTGATATTCATCAGTGGATAATGAATTCATTCGACACACAAATTCAATGAAAGCTGACCAGAGGAAATATTCGTTTACCGAAAAAGTAAGTTAATTCTGATATCAGGACGTTGTTAAACCTCTGCTATCATTCATTCTTTCAGGTCGCCTGAAATTATTATCTTTCATTGATGGCTAACAGGACTGGATAGATCACAGTTTTTATTTTAATTAAATAACATACTGAGAAAATACCCTACTCTTATGAAGAGGCATTATGTTAAGCGACTGGATTAATGAAAATAACACGCAAATCATCAGTAAAATAGAAGACTGGAAAAGTGCAGTGGCATTTGCCGTGCAACCGTTAATTGATTCGGGCGCAGCGGAAAACCGTTATCTTCAGGCTATATATGATATGCACCGGGAAATCGGGCCTTATTATGTTTTGGGCGAAGGTATAGCAATGCCACACGCCCGGCCAGAAGAAGGGGTTAACCATACGGCACTGTCCCTGGTGATTGTTTCAGAAGGCGTTGAGTTTGGCAGTGAAGATAACGATCCGGTTTACGTCATCTTCGCGCTGGCCGCTGTGGACAGCCATTCGCACATAGAAATGATTGCCAGCCTTTCCCATCTGTTCTGTGATGACGAGGCGGCAGAGCGGTTAAAACGTAGTAAAAACAGACAGGAAGCATTAGATATCATCCGGCAGTTTTAAACGTGAAGTGAAAAGAGTTAAACATAACCCTTTATGAACACCTACAAAGAACGTAAGGAAAAATGATGAAAAAGCTATCAATCCTGGCGGTATGCGGTGCGGGTCTGGGCAGCAGTTTTGCCTGTGAAATGAGTATCGAAGCAGCGTTAAAAGATTTGGGTGTGGAAGCCGATTTATCACATTGTGATATTTCCAGTGCCACGTCATCGAGAGCCGACATTATTATGACCGGCGAAAACTTCAGATCGCAATTCCAGCATTACACAATCAACGCCAACATTATTTATCTGAAGCGTCTGGTTGATAAAAATGAAATAAAGGCCAAGCTGACCCCTATCCTTCAGGAAATGGGACATCTGGCCATTTAATAAATTATTATTTAAAGTAAAAACACTTATAAATCGACAGAACAATTACCGTGAACTCTACAGGGGACGCTTATGTCTTTCCTTCACTTTATTGTCAATGATGTATTAGGCCAGGCATCAATATTAATATCACTGATCGCCATGATTGGCCTGATCGCATTAAAGAAAAGCACCGGACAAGTTATTACCGGTACATTAAAAACGCTTCTGGGATTTTTGGTTCTGCTTTCGGGTGCCAGCATAATTGTTAATACCCTGACCTTTCTGGGTGAAATATTCCAGAAAGGATTTCATATGCGCGGGATTGTTACCGACGTCGGTTCTATTGCCGGTATCGCACAGCAAACTCTCGGGCGTGAAACGGCATTAATTATGGTACTGGCGTTTATCGTCAATATCCTGATTGCCCGCATGACCCGTTTCAAATATATCTTCCTCACCGGACAGGCGTCGCTGTGGATGGCCACGGTCTGTTCCGTCATCGGCTACATGGGCGGTCTGCGCGGTACCGAGCTTATCCTGACCGGCGGGATTATTGCCGGTGTAATGGCCGTCGGGATGCCGGTGCTGGCTCAGCCGATTGTGCGCAAAATTACCGGCTCCGATGACATTGCCCTCGGCCATTTCTGTACTATCGGCTATATCGTGCAGGCCGGTGTGGCGAAACTTACCGGCGATGTCAGTAAAAGCACCGAAGACTTCGAGCTGCCGCAATCCTTCTCTTTCCTGCAAGACACCTATCTGTCGATGATGGTGGTGATGATCCCGATTTACCTGATCCCGGCAATTGCAGCAGGCCCAGAAGTCATCGCGCCTTATGCCAACAGCGTTAACTATCTGGTCTATTCGTTCCTGCAATCCATTCAGTTTGTGGTCGGCGTTTACGTGCTGCTGTCAGGTGTCCGCCTGCTGCTGGCGGAAATCGTCCCGGCTTTCCGCGGTATCGCCCTGCGTATTGTGCCGAACGCCATTCCGGCGCTCGACTGTCCGGTACTTTTCCCCTATGCCCCGAACGCAGTCATTATCGGCTTTATCTCGACCACCATCGGTTCGGTGATCGGCATGTTCCTGTTCCCGAGCCTCGGACTGGCGATGATCTTACCGGGCATGCTGACCAACTTCTTCGCAGGCGGTACGGCGGGCATCTTCGGTAACGCCGTCGGCGGGCGTCGCGGCGCGATTATCGGCGGGATTTTCCACGGCCTGTTTATCACCCTGCTGCCGGCGTTGCTGCTGCCACTGTTGGGCAAGTTTGGCTTCTCGAACGTAACATTCAGTGACTCTGATGTCATCAGCGTCGGGCTGGTATTTGGTCATATCCTTAACTTCTTCCATTAAGTGAGCCGGAGGTCATGATTATGGACACTCGTATTGAGCAAATTTTAGCGCAGCAACTGCCCCCTCAGGAGTCGGCGAAAGCGCTTAACGAGCTGGGAAAACAGTATCAGGAGCAGCAGGATCTGGATGCCGCAATTGCCTGCTGGGAGGAAAGCATGGCCTGTTACGGCAAACCGGGATTTGCACAGGCGCAACTGATGAAAGCGTATAACGCGCGACGTCGCCAGTGTTCTGAAGCCGGGGACGGCAAAGGGCTGGAGCGGTATTCAGAAAAAATTGATGCGCTGATGCAACAAAGCAAAGATGCTATCCGTTACGGATTTTAAGCCACGGTAAATCCGGATAATCTGTTCAGTTAACCCCTTAAGAAGCCGCCGCGGATAACGCGGCGGCGTCTTTATTTTTTCCTATGGGTTAACCCCCTTCACCAGCACCGGTTGTTCGCGATAATCCGCCGGGAAATGTTGTTTCAAATCTTTAATTTTCGGCAAGTCATTCACCACGATGTACGGATAATCCGGGTTATCGTTTAAGAAGTTCTGGTGATAAGCCTCAGCCGGATAAAAGTGTGCACTGCTTTCCACTTTCGTCACCAGCGGTTCGCTGTAACTGTGGCTGGCGTTGAGCTGGGCAATGTACGCTTTTGCTACTTCCGCCTGCGCCTGATTAAGCGGGAAAACCGCCGAACGATACTGACTGCCGGTGTCCGGCCCCTGACGGTTTAGCTCCGTCGGGTTATGTCCCACTGAGAAGAAAATATGCAGCAGTTCACCGTAACTCACCTGCGTCGGGTCAAACGTGACTTTGACGGATTCTGCGTGGCCGGTATCGCCGTTGCTCACCTGCTCATAGCTGGCCGTTTGCGCCTCGCCGCCTGCATATCCCGACACCGCACTGGTGACGCCTTTCACATGCTGGAATACGCCCTGAATACCCCAGAAACAGCCACCGGCAAACAAAGCCGTTTCGCTGTGCGACGTTCCCGCAGGCTCATCTTTTATCGGTGCGGGGATGACCACCGCCGGTTCTGCTCCACCGCCCCACGACCAGGCATTATTTTGAAAGGCAAAAGCCGAAGCCAGCACCAGTCCGGCTATCAGGCTGTAATTACGCAAGCTGCGCACTTTTTTAGATGCATTTTTCATTGTGAATGTCCTGACTGATTAAGCTTTGGGGGTGAACGTCATCGCCAGCCCGTTCATGCAATAACGCAGGCCGGTCGGCTGCGGGCCGTCATCAAACACATGTCCCAAATGCCCGCCGCAGCGGCGACAATGCACTTCATCACGCACCATGCCAAACGAGGTATCCCGGCTGGTCAGCGCGGCATTGGGTAACGGCTTCCAGAAACTCGGCCAGCCTGTATGGCTGTCGAATTTTGTGGCCGATGAAAAGAGAGGAAGAGTGCAGCCCGCGCAGGCAAATTCACCCACACGATGCTCATTATTTAACGGGCTGGAATAAGGATGTTCGGTGCCCGCCTCGCGCAGAATATGGTACTGATCATCGTTCAGCTTCTGATGCCACTGCTCATCGGTCAGGGTAAATTCAAATTTTTCGGCTTTGGCCTGCGCATCCGCTTTGCGTGGGAAAAACGTCGGGAGCAGCCCTATCACCGCGACCGCGGAAACCGCACTGCTGCCCAGCAGGAAATTGCGTCTGTTAATCATTATTGTCACCGATCCGGTTACTGTCGATGGCATCAGACTACAAGGGGATGGATTACGGAATCCTCGCGGAGAGTTAACAGTTTTGTGATAAATCGATTTGCAGTTGCACTGCGGGCTGGGAGAGCGGTCAGATCGCGGTAGTTTGCGCGGGTTGTAACCCGCACGGAGGGCACCGCGCAGCGGCGGAATATTGCAGCTATCACTGTGTTACATGAAACATACACAGCGAGCGCAGCTGGCATTAAAAAAGCGAGGGCGAGCAGAAGGGAAAAGCCTTTCCCCTCTGCTCGGTTCGGTTCGGCGCCAAAGGCCAGGTGATAACAGTTATTAAGAAACCGAAACTATCACCTTTCTGTTCTAAACAGCCGCCTCATTGCAGCGGCTATCTGCAACCCAATTACAAAATCGCCCGTGCAGTCGGGTCTGCCCCTTCCCTTACAAACACCGGGATTTCACTCATCGGCGCGGCGACCGTAATCGCCCTTCCGCCTTCATACCGTTCGCCATTCAACGCCACCCACGTTTCTCCTGCCGGTAACCACACTTTCCGCTCGCGCTGACCCGCATGCA
Source organism: Rahnella ecdela (assembly GCF_019049625.1). Lineage (GTDB taxonomy): Bacteria > Pseudomonadota > Gammaproteobacteria > Enterobacterales > Enterobacteriaceae > Rahnella > Rahnella ecdela. The sequence continues at coordinate 111,266 of NZ_JAFMOY010000130.1, read as the reverse complement.
GTACCGGCGCGACCAGAATATCTGCGCCGAGCAGGTACTGATCTTCCACCTGCCAGCTTTCCGGCTGTTGCGGGTATTGATAGAACAGGGTGCGCATGGCCGGATCGCCCTTTTCGTGGGCTTCCTGCATGACGCGGCTGATGTACGGACGCAGTTTTTCGCGCAGGAATAATCCGCTTTTCATCAGTTCGTAATTTTCTTCGCCATAACTCCAGACTTCATTCGGTGCGCCGCTGTTGCACTGGGCGATGCCATCGCGCCACGGTTCCGGCGGCTGGATCTGTGGCTCACGGTAGCCGTGTAACCGCATGACCGGACAGAATACGCCCCACTGGAACCAGCGGATCAGCAACTCCTGAAACGCCGGATCGTTCACATTGCCGCCCTGGAACCCGCCGATGTCCGTCGTCCACCACGGAATGCCCGCCAGTCCCATGTTCAGACCCGCAGCAATCTGATTGCGCAAGGCGTGGAAGGAAGAGTGAATGTCGCCGGACCAGGCCAGCACACCATATCGCTGGCTGCCCGCCCAGGCGCAGCGAACCAGATTCACGATCTCGTTTTCGCCTTCTTGCTGTAAACCGTCATAAAAACCCTGCGCAAATTTCTGCGGATAAATGTTGCCGACTTCCAGTACCGGCCCGAGGTGATAGCGATAATTATCAAAATCATAGGCGCGGTATTCCGGTTCCGCTTCGTCAAGCCAGAAGGTACGGATACCCAGATCGTAATAATTTTGCTTCACTTTCTCCCAGACAAACTGACGCGCGCCGGGATGTGTGGCATCAAAGAAGGTGCAGTTGCCGAGGAAATCCAGATTCACCGACACACCACGGTCGGTATTCACCAGATAACCTTTGGATTTCATCTGCTTATAATTGTCAGTGCGGCTGTCTACCGTCGGCCAGACCGACACCATGGTTTCGATGCCAAGTGATTTCAGCTCTGCCACCATGGCTTTTGGATCCGGCCAGTCCACCGGATCAAAACACCATGTCCCCTGATTCGGCCAGTGGAAGAAGTCGATGACAATGACCGATATCGGCAGATTGCGGCGTTTATATTCGCGCGCGACCTCGAGCACTTCCTGCTGCGTGCGGTAACGGAGTTTGCATTGCCAGAAACCGGTGGCGTATTCCGGCATTTGCGGCGCGGTGCCGGTCGCACGGCCATACTGATGCATGATGTCTGCTGGCGTGTCTCCGGATGTGATCCAGTAATCCATCTGCTCCGTGACCTGCGCTTCCCAGCGAGTGATGTTCTTGCCGAAGGTCGCCTCGCCGATGGCCGGATTGTTCCACAACATGCCGTATCCGAGGCTTGAAAGCATAAAGGGCACGCTGGCCTGTGAGTTGCGCTGCGCCAGTTCCAGCGTGCAGCCTTTCAGATCCAGACAGCTTTGCTGGTACTGGCCCATGCCATAGATTTTCTCATCGGGGCGTGATTCAAAACGCACGGTCAGCTGATGCTTGCCGCCCGGAATGGCCTTGAATTCGCGGGCATCCATCTTCAGCGCGCTGATGTATTTGTCCTGACTCTTCTCCGTCGCGCCGATACCGACCGTCGAACGCTGACGCCAGAACTCCTCGAGGATCAGCTCACCTCGCTGGTTATAAAACGCCAGCTGCCCTTTGATATTCACCGTCGCCGTAATGTTGCCGTTGCGGATACTCAGCGTTTCGGTGCCGCGGCTGATGTCGGTTTGCGGCTGACTGTCCGCTGGCAGCAGCGCCCACAGATGATCATTGAGCTCAGGTCGGCAGGTGGCGCGAACGCGCAGGCTGTTTTCACCCCAGGGTTCAATCACCAGCGTTTGCTGATCGAAATGCCAGAGGATACGGTTTTTTTCGGCGATTAATTCGCTCATGCGGACTCCTGTGTATGCAAGGTGGCCTGAGGGACAGGCTCGTGTTCCCGTGAAATTTTGGACTGGTTAATCTGTTTCATGGTGGCGTCATTAAGTTTGTACCAGCGCATCGACAGCGCGCTGAACATCGAGAGCACGCCCGGCACCAGTGAGAACAGCGCGATAATGGACAGCATCGCGGCGGTATTTTGCTGCGCGGCGTGCGGCACATAACCGCTCATGCCGAGTGTCCAGCCGACCACCGCCCCGCTCACCGCCATCCCCATTTTCAGGATCGCCAACAAGGTCGAGAACACGGTGCCGTCCATGCGTTTGCCCTGTTTGTATTCGCCGTAATCCACCACGTCGGACATCATCACCCACATCAGCGTGGTCGTGACCTGATAGAACGTGGACACCAGCAACGTCATGCCGACCAGCAGGGAAATCCACGCCGGAACGAAGAAGATCGCCGCGCTCAGCGCACCGGTCAGAATGGCGCACAGCGTGAATGCCGCCAGTTTGCTACGGTTGCGGGTAAGCGGTTTGACCAGCAAACTGCCGAGGCTTTTGCCAATAATGTGTGCCGCCAGCAGCCACATAAAGTAGCTGGCGTTACCGAGATAATAGGTGACGTAATACATCATCGCGCCGAGACGCACGACACCAAACGAGATGTTGAAGAAGATCAGCGCCGCGACCACGCGCCATTGATCGTTACGCACTAAATCGCGCAGATCGGAGAGGAAATTCTCGTGCGTTGGCGGTGCGCTGATACGTTCTTTCGTATTGATAAAACACAGCAGGAACATCACCACGGCAATCGACGCCATTACAGCCATCGCGCCGAAATAGCCGTCGAGTTTATTGCCGCCGCCCATCATTTCTGCCAGCGGCATCATCAGGAACGTGGACATCGCGCCGCCAAGCGTGGCGAGGAAAAAGCGGTAGGATTGCAGCGAAATACGCTGGGTGTTATCCGGCGTGATGATAGCCCCCATAGAGCAGTAAGGAATATTGATCGCGGTATACATCAGCATCATCACGCAATAGGTGACGCTGGCGTAGACCATTTTGCCACCCAGCGAGAGCGATTCCGGCACCGCGTAAACCAGTAAACAACTGGCACCAAATGGCAGCGCGAGCCAGAGAATATAGGGGCGGAACTTGCCAAAACGGGTCTGCGTGCGGTCGGCAATCAGCCCCATTGCAGGGTCAACAATCGCATCCCCCACACGAGCGACCAGAAACATTGTCCCGACGAACACCGCCGGTAATCCCACGACATCGGTGTAATAAAACGTCAAAAATATAATCACGTTATCCAGGCCAATATGGCTCGCCATATCCCCCAGACCGTAGCTGATTTTTTCTTTTACGGATAACTTCGCCGTCATTTTTCGTCCTGCCTTTTGTAGGGTTAAACACAAAAAAGTCAGTCCGTCCGTGGCCCGAGGACTTGTTATAGAATGGTTAAAAGGCAGTCACAATTGCGAGATGTTATAAATTTCTTATGTTTTTTGATTAATGTGATACCGGTAACATGGATAAGAAGAAAAAAAATGAGGCGGTCCGGAGACCCCCTCATTTTTGTTTTTCGTACCCGGCGCTATTCGTGATGAACAGCGCCACTGCCCGTCAGGCGTGGGTCACTGGCTTCTGCTCAGTTTTGGTCTGCGCGTTTTCCAGCATTCTGCGCACCGGAATGATCAGCACGAACAGCACTGCGGCGCAGATAAGCAACGCGATAGAACAACGTGCGAAGAGATCAGGCAGCATGTCCAGCTGATCGGCTTTCACGTGACCGCCGATAAGACCCGCCGCCAGATTACCCAGCGCACTGGCGCAGAACCACAGCCCCATCATCTGACCGCGCATTCTTTCCGGCGCCAGCAGCGTCATGGTCGCAAGCCCTATCGGGCTCAGACACAGCTCACCGAGCGTCAGCATCAGAATACTGCCCACCAGCCAGAATGGCGAAACGCCTGCGCCACCGCTGCTCAGCACGTTTTGCGCTGCCATCATCATCAGGCCAAAGCCTGCCGCAGCGCACAAAATACCGATGATGAACTTGGTGATGCTGCTCGGACGAATGTTCTTACGTGCCATCATCGGCCATGCCCAGCTGAATACCGGGGCCAGCAGAATGATAAACAGCGCATTGATGGACTGGAACCAGACCGCTGGGATTTCGAAATCGCCGATCATACGGTTGGTGTAGTCATTCGCAAACAAGTTGAACGAGGTCGGTTTCTGCTCAAACGCAGACCAGAAGAACGCAGCGGAAACCAGCAGGATAAAGCAAACCAGCAGTCTGGCGCGCTCTTTGCGGTTAAGCCCGGCGAACAGGAACAGATAGATAAAGTACAGCGCCACGGAAGCCGCAATCACGTAAACCAGCACGCTGGCGACAGCGACCGGATTAATGACGATCACGCCCTGCGCAATCAGTGTCACGACGACCGCCACACCCACTGCCAGTACCAGCAGCCAAGCGCCGACGCCGTTTTTCTTCGCGACAGGATTATTCCAGGTTGAATCCAGACCGACTTCGCTGTCATAGCGTTTCATCGCCGGAACGGCATACACGCGGAAGATAATCAGCGCCACCAGCATCCCGATACCCCCGATGCCAAAGCCCCAGTGCCAGCCGTGCGTTTTTATCAGCCAGCCGGAAATCAGCGGCGCGATAAAGGAACCCATATTGATGCCCATATAAAACAGTGAGAAACCACCGTCACGGCGCGCATCGCCTTTCTTATACAGCGTCCCCACCATGACCGAAATACAGGTCTTGAACAGGCCGGAACCCAGCACGATAAACATCAGGCCGATGAAAAACAGGTTGTCGCCCATGAAAGCCGACAAAGCAATCGACAGGTGACCCAGCGCAATCAGGATCGAGCCGTACCAGACTGCCCGCTGTTGACCCAGCCAGTTATCGGCCAGCCATCCACCCGGCAACGCCGCCAGATACATACAACCGGCAAAGATACCGACGATGGCCGATGCGTTTTCACGCGCCAGCCCCATGCCGCCGTCATAAACCGTGGCCGCCATGAACAGGATCAGTAAGGGACGAATACCGTAAAACGAGAACCGCTCCCACATTTCTGTAAAGAACAGAGAACCCAGCGGATAAGGATGACCGAAGAACGTCCGGCTCTCGTTTTTGTGATCAGAGGAATGCATAAACTCTCCAAAAGGTGTGTCGTAGTGTTTGTAAAAACTCAATGCCTGGCGGTTATGATTTCGCCGCTCTTTAACATTCAGAAATTATTACTTGCCATTGGAAACTAGTTTTGTCTGGCGATAACTGCAGAACTTTTAGAGGAAAAGTCGACAACTGTCTACCTTTACAGAGTTTATGATGGCAAAAATACGGGATTGTTTTGGATAAAAAAGGGGAGGTTTTCGAGCAAAGAGAGGTATTAACTGATTGATTTAAAGAATTATCTTAGAGATTACAGAAGCCAATTTTTAGCGAGAAATTTATGTTCAGCTGAATTTGCGGAAAAACGGCTTCTGAAACATTTTACTCCCCCTTTTCAGAGGGAGGAGAAAACAACATTACTCCGCAAGCAGTGGCGGGATCGACGGCACCATCGGCGCATTATCAATATCCGCCTGCGTCATACGGAACGCCTCGGGATAATGTTCGCGGCTGGTGCGTCGCAAAGGTTCGGTGGAACGCCAGGTGTATAAACAATGCTGACACTGATGCACGGTCCAGACGCCTTTTACCGGCGACACGGCCATCAGTTCAATATGCTCATCGGCACAACGTGGACAAATCATAATCACTCCTTAATAGAGTCGGTAAATGCTCAGGCTTTGCGCTCATCCAGCATGGAATTGAGTCTGGCGACCCAGTCTTTGGTTTCCGGTAAATCGCGTACCGGCTGGCTGTAATGACCGCGGTTATCCGGTGCGACCGGCGTGGTGGCGTCAATGATCAGTTTGTCAGTGATCCCCGCCGGCGATGACCCCGGATCCAGTTCCAGCACGGACATATTCGGCAGCTGAACCAGGTCGCCCGCCGGATTCACCTTGGCGGAAAGCGCCCACATCACCTGCGGCAGGTTAAACGGATCCACATCCTCATCGACCATAATCACCATTTTCACGTAACCCAGACCGTGCGGTGTGGTCATTGCGCGAAGCCCCACGGCACGGGCAAAACCGCCGTACCGTTTTTTGGTGGAGATAATTGCCAGCAGACCGTGGGTGTACATGGCGTTGACCGCCTGTACTTCCGGGAATTCGGCTTTGAGTTGCTGATACAGCGGCACGCAGGTGGCAGGTCCCATCAGGTAGTCGATTTCAGTCCACGGCATGCCGAGATACAGCGATTCAAAAATGGGATGATTGCGGTAAGACACTTTATCGATACGCACCACGGTCATGTTGCGGCCACCGGAATAGTGCCCGGTGAATTCGCCGAACGGCCCTTCGATTTCGCGTTTACGCCCTTCAATCACTCCTTCGAGGATCACTTCTGAACCCCAGGGCACGTCGAAACCGGTCAGCGGTGCGGTGGCAATCGGATACGGCGCCTGACGCAGTGCGCCCGCCATTTCATATTCAGACTGGTCATATTTCAGCGGCGTCGCGCCCATCAGCGTGATAATCGGGTCATTACCCAGCGTGATGACTATCGGTAAATCTTCGCCGCGCTCTTCCGCTTTATGTAAGTGCAGCGCAATGTCATGCATCGGCACCGGTTGCAGCCCGAGCTTACGCTTGCCCTTCACTTCCATACGATAAATGCCGACATTCTGTTTATCGAAACTGTCGGGATCCGTCGGGTCGCGGGATACCACGCAGGCTTTATCGAGATAGAAACCGCCGTCGCCGTCGTTTAGGCGAAACAGCGGCAGAATGTCGAACAGATTAATGTCTTCGCCGTCGACGGTATTTTCTGCCCACGCAGGATTTTCACGGCGCTCAGGTTTTATCGGAAACGTATCCCAGCGGCGGATATATTCGGCAATCTGTTCATTGGTCGACGTGGAAGGCGGTAATCCCATCGCAATGGCGTGATTGGGCCAGGACCCGAGGGTATTTAAGGCGATACGCGCGTCGGTGAATCCTTCCACATTGTCAAAATACAGGGCGGGTGCGCCCTCGCCGATCCGGCCTGTGGCGTTCGCGGCTGCGGCCAGATCCGGCTCCGCTTTCACCTGTTCGGTGATTTTCAGCAGCTGTCCGTTCTCATCCAGTGCGTGCATAAAGCTGCGCAGATCATCAAAAGCCATCTCGATTCTCCTTTACGTAGTGCGGGGTAGATTTAACACGTTTTAGAAACTAATTAGTGACGCCGTCACTCCTTGCCGATAACCCTGCCCATCGCTTAGCACGATGATATTCAAGGCCAAACTGGTCGAGTACGCGGGTGACAATGTGGTCTGTCACGTCCTGAATAGTCTCAGGATGGTTGTAGTAAGCCGGCATCGGCGGCACGATGGCGGCCCCCATGCGGGACAGTGCCAGCAGGTTTTCAAGGTGAACGGTGCTGAGCGGGGTTTCACGCGGAACCAGCACCAGCTTGCGGTTTTCTTTGAGCACCACATCCGCCGCCCGCCCGACCAGACCTTCGGCGTATCCGGCGCGGATCCCCGCCAGCGTTTTCATGCTGCACGGGATGATGATCATGCCGTCCGTTTTGAATGAACCCGAAGAAATCGTGGCCCCCTGATCGGCGCAATTGTGCGTGAAATCGGCCATCTCACAGACCTCTCGCGCGGTGTACGGCGTTTCAAGCTCAATCGTGGTTTTCGCCCATTTCGACATCACCAGGTGCGTTTCCACGCCTTCCATCTCCCGCAGTGCCTGCAACAGCGTCACTGCCAGCGGAGCGCCCGTCGCGCCCGTCATTGCGATAATCAGTTTCATTCCGGCCTCACACAGATGATGATTCTTGAGTATATTGTTCGTATACGAATGATTTTTACCTTATACTCCTTTTCAAATCACCGCAATGGTCTGTCGCATTCATTCCTCAGAGGTTGCTAAAATAGCCGCAGAGCAATAAGAACAGCGGAAACTGATGATGAGCACACAATTGAGACAGGAAGCCTTTCATATAATGCGTAAGGTATTCCAGCAGCACACTGCACGCTGGCAGCAATGCATCCCGGAACTGACCAAACCGCAATACGCCGTGATGCGCTCGGTTGCTGAAAATCCGGGAATTGAGCAGGTGCAGCTGACCGGTGTGGCGATCAGCAGTAAGGCCACACTGGCAGAAATGCTGTCACGGCTGGAATCACGCGGGTTGTTAGTCCGCCAGGCTGATCCGGCAGATAAGCGTCGTCGTTTTATTACGCTGACTGCAGAGGGCAATGCCGTTCTGGCGAAAACTCAGCCGGTCAGTCAGCAGGTGGATACCGAGTTTTTAGCAAGATTATCTCCTGACGATCAGCAGCATCTGGTGCGTTTGCTCAGGCAAATGCTTGAAGCTGAGAGTTGAAAGTTAAGGAGTTACGGGAGTTTTTATGATTGAAGAAGTCGTGTTGCTGGATGTGCAAAATCGGCCATCTGGAACCATGGATAAAACGCTGGTACATTCCGGCCATACTCCGCTGCATCTGGCCTTTTCCTGCTACATCCGCAATGAACGTGGCGAAATTCTGCTGACGCGCCGTGCTCTGTGCAAAGTCGCGTGGCCGGGCGTCTGGACCAATTCGGTGTGCGGACATCCGTTGCCCGACGAAACCTTGCAGGCGGCTGTCTCGCGCCGTTGCCAGTACGAGCTCGGCCTGCCGGTGGAAAATATCACCCCGCTGATTGATGAGTTTCAGTATTACGCCACCGATGCTTCCGGCATTGTCGAAAACGAATTCTGCCCGATTTTTGCCGCCTTCACCCGCCAGCCCCCGGCTCCGCGGGAGTCTGAAGTGATGGATTACCAATGGGTGAAACCGGAAGATTTACTGAGCAGTGTGCGTACCACGCCGTGGGCATTCAGCCCGTGGATGGTGTTACAGCTCGGTCAGATTACGCAGAAAAACCTCAGTCTGCTGGGGTGAGCGTAAACGCACAAAGTGGACATGCTGCCAGCCGGGGTCACTGAGTAAGGCCTCATACTGGCGGCGGTTTTTACTGTACGTTTTCAGCGTCCACAGGATGATCGAATCCCGGCTGAAAAAGCTTTTGCGAAACGTCTCGCAATTCCCCGTTCCCGCCCAGATTTCCTGCCTGCCCCACGCCTGCGTGGCCGCCCGTTTCACTGCCTGACACACCGTGCGTCCGAACGAATAATCCACCCACACGATCAGATCGATATTGCGCCATTTTACCGGCTGCGTGCGTTTGTAATTGCCGTCAATCACCCAGCTGTCGCTGGCCGCCAATCTCTCTTCAAGGCGGGCAAAGAATTGTTCGTCAGGGGTACCCTGCCAGTCAGCCCGCCAGAACAACGCATCCAGTTCAATATAGGGAATATTCAGTTTCTCAGATATGCCGCGCGCCAGCGTCGATTTGCCGCTGCCGCTGGTACCGATGACGTTAATTCTCACCGAAAATCTCCTGTCTGCCGCCGCAGAATTCGCCAGATAGCGCAAAAAAAGGGCGACTATTCTGCCGCAGACGTAAGCGGTTGTACAGATGCAGAAATACTGATGCAAAGGCTGCCACATAAATCACCTTCTTAACCATAACTCACGGAACTAACTCATACCGTGAATGTATTGGCAGCATAAAGAAATGAGCTTTTCGTGCTTTTTAATCCATTGCTAGCAACATTATCTGAGATTTTTCACATCCATACCTGTACATATTTGCAATCATTGTATAACTTTCTTCTACCCCTGCTTCATCATTAGTCCGTCTTTTACGGGCAGTTTCGGCCTGGCCTTTGGAAGAAAAAATTGGATTTCCCTTCTTCCAAAGGTTTTTTTTACGGCTGAATTTTATTTTTGTATAAAATAATCACGGGATGAACAGGGACGGTGATTGTGAAGAAACGCTTCACAATATTCTCTTTTCTGACTGGCAATAGGCACTTTTCCGGCGATGAAATTCGCGGAGAAGTTTGAGGAGGTCTACATGCAACTCGAAGCAGAACAAACAGTTACAGAAATCAGTGATTATTTCAAAGTCCGTGAAACCCCAACATTGAGCGAAGTCGAGATCCTCGGCACCATCGTTTCAGGGCTATTAAACAACCGGTATCCGGTCAGTAATAAAGCGATCATTGAAGGGCTGCTGCGCCAGCTGGAGCAGGAGTCTAACGTCAGCAACCAGCAGGGTTGCCGCAATTTGCTGGAGCTGGTGTTGCTCTCCACGCAGGATGACGTGATTTAACATCACCACCGGCCTGTTACGTAAAATGTTAACAGGCCGGAAAAGTGTCCTAACGTATTACAGTGATTTTAACGTCGCGGCAATCACGTCTTTTACCGGCGTTGTCGGACGACCAATCAGTTTGCTCAATGTATGAGAGTCATCAAACAGACCGCCCTTCTCTGCGCCCGCATCAGAATCTGCCAGCATATTCGCCAGACCTTCCGGTAAACCCGCACCCAGCAGCGCTTTCGCAAATTCCGCTTCCGGCAGATTCACGTAATCGACTTTTTTGCCGGACTGACGTGCAATTTCGGCTGAGAATTCCGCCAGGGTATAAGAGTCGTCCCCCGCCAGTTCGTAGATTTTTCCGCCCTGATTATCGAGCACCAGAACGGCCGCTGCCGCTTCGGCGTAATCCTGACGCGCTGCGGAAGCAATTTTTCCTTCGCCGACGGAGCCAATAAAGGCGTTATGCGCCAGCGTCGGAGCAATGCTCGCGGCATAGTTTTCCGTATACCAGCCGTTACGCAGCAGGACAAAAGGAACGCCGGATTCCCTTAACGCTTTTTCGGTCGCGCGGTGCTCGGTGCCCAGACCCAGCGGAGATTTATCCGCGTGCAGCAGGCTGGTATAAGCCAGAAGTTTCACGCCCGCACGTTTCGCCGCCGCGATCACCGCGTTGTGCTGCGCTTCGCGCTGACCGACTTCGCTTGAGGAAATCAGCAGCAGTTTCTCTGCGCCTTTAAACGCTGAATCCAGCGTCTCCGGCTGGCTGTAATCCGCCTGGCGAACCTGAACGCCTAAATCTGCCAGATCTTTGGCTTTTTCAGGGCTGCGCACTGCGGCAATAATTTGATTAGCGGGCACTTTTTTCAGAAGTGCGGCAATAACAAGGCGGCCTAACTGGCCGGTAGCACCGGTAACTGCGATCATATTTATTCTCCTGAAGGGTTCGACACACTGTTCATATTCTGGGTTTATGTTCTGCAAGACGCGAAATTCGTCGCCGTGAAGACATCCTATGCGATACACTTACTTTTCGTAAGTACGCACCAAAAGGTAAGTATGAAAATAATTCCGTCAGACCCGTTTGAATCACGCCTGCCGCTGTCAGAGCAAATCCGTCAGGGGAAAGTCCTTGATCCAAATTGCCCTTCCCGCGAGATTTTGCGCCACGTCACCAGCCGCTGGGGTTTATTGATCCTGATTGCCCTGTGCGACGAAACGCTGCGCTTTAGCGAACTGCGCCGTAAAGTCGGTGGCATCAGCGAAAAGATGCTGGCGCAGACCTTACAGGCGTTAGAAGAAGATGGCTTTGTTGACCGGCATTCATTTCCGGTGGTGCCGCCGCACGTTGAGTATAGTCTCTCGCCTCTCGGACTTGAGATGAAAGACCAGGTTGCCGGGCTGGCCGACTGGCTGGAGTTTAATCTGCACCGCATTCTCAGGCAGCGTGAACTGCGCGTGGTCGGCGAAGAATAACCCTCAAAAAATCTTAACAAGAACGCAAAAATTCTCGCCTATCATTGATTCAACCCGCCGACTAACATCATTTCATTGATTCGATAAATGCTTTCATTTAAATCAGCTGAGGTGATGTATGTCCCCGTCCCATAACCAACACGTTACGCTCGTCATCACGCATAAAATTGCCCCGGCCAGCGAGGCGCAGTACGAAGCCTGGCTGAACAAAATCATGCCGCAAGCGAGCACGTTCCCCGGACATCTGGGCGTCAACGTCATCCGTCCAAGCCGCAGCGGTGACCCGTATACCATTCTGGTGCGCTTCGACACGCTGGAAAATCTCAATGCCTGGCACAGTTCCGAACTGCGTAAACAGCTGGTGGCAGAAGTCAGCCCGCTGCTGTTACAGGAAGACAGCACCGAAGTGCGCCCCGGCGCAGAATTCTGGTTTACTCCGCCGAGTGCGACCGTTCGCCCGCCTGCCCGCTGGAAACAATATCTGCTGACCTTGCTGGTGATTTACCCTTCGACCCACATTGTGCCCTGGTTCTGGGGGCAGTTTTTGCCACAGCTTAAAGGCACGGAAGGCGGTCATTTACTCAATGATGCCTCCGTCGTTGCGCTGGTGGTTTTCCTCTGGATGCCCATCATTACCCGAGTTTTCCATTCATGGCTGACGCGCTCTTCCGCGCAATAACAGGAGCTTTTCCAATGACAAGTTTTGCATCCCTGATCCTGATTAATGGCAAATTTCACACCGTTGACCGGGAGAAACCCCTGGCTAACGCGGTGGCGATTAAAGACGGCAAATTTCTTGCTGTCGGTACCGAAAATGAAGTGATGCAGTTTGCGGATGCCTCCACTCAGGTGGTGGATTTACACGGTCACACGGCGGTTCCCGGTCTCAACGATTCGCACCTGCATCTCATCCGCGGCGGGCTGAATTACAATCTGGAACTGCGCTGGGAAGGCGTGCCGTCTCTGGCCGATGCGTTGCGGATGCTGAGAGAACAGGCGCTGCGCACGCCCAGCCCGCAATGGGTACGCGTGGTCGGTGGCTGGACGGAATTCCAGTTTGCCGAACGCCGGATGCCAACGCTTGAAGAAATCAATCAGGCAGCACCCGACACGCCAGTGTTTATCCTGCATTTGTACGACCGCGCCCTGCTTAACCGCGCCGCGCTGAAGGTGGTCGGTTACACCAAAGACACGCCGAACCCGCCGGGCGGCGAAATCCAGCGCGACAGCAACGGCAATCCGACCGGTATGCTGATCGCCAAACCGAACGCGATGATCCTGTATTCGACGCTGGCAAAAGGCCCGAAATTGCCGCTGGAGCAGCAGGTGAATTCCACACGCCAGTTTATGCGTGAACTGAACCGTCTCGGCCTGACCAGCGCGATTGATGCGGGCGGCGGCTTCCAGAACTACCCTGAGGATTATCAGATTATTGATGAGCTGCATCAGAAAAATCAGCTGACCGTGCGCATCGCCTACAACCTGTTTACCCAGCGGCCACAGCATGAGCTGGAAGATTTTGAAATGTGGACCGATATGCTCAAACCGGGACAAGGCACCGACTTCTACCGCCACAACGGCGCGGGCGAGATGCTGGTGTTCTCCGCCGCTGACTTTGAAGACTTCCTGCAACCGCGGCCGGACCTACCGCCGGGTACCGAAGTTGAGCTGGAGCGCGTGGTGCGTCATCTGGTGGAGCACCGCTGGCCGTTCCGCCTGCATGCCACTTATGATGAGTCGATCAGCCGTATGCTCGATGTCTTCGAAAAGGTGAATAAAGACATTCCGTTCAACGGATTGCACTGGTTCTTTGACCATGCGGAAACCATCACCGAGCGGAATATTGAACGTGTGAAAGTGCTGGGCGGTGGTATTGCGGTTCAGCATCGCATGGCGTTCCAGGGGGAATATTTCGCAGACCGTTACGGTATCGAAGCCACTAAACATACGCCGCCGGTGGCGAAAATGCTCTCCGCCGGACTGCCGGTCGGGCTAGGCACCGATGCCACCCGCGTGGCCAGTTACAACCCGTGGACGGCGCTATACTGGCTGGTTTCTGGCCGCACCGTCGGTGGTATGGCGATGTATGACGATGATGCGCGCATTGACCGCGAAACTGCGCTGATGCTGTGGACGCAGGGCAGCTCCTGGTTCTCCAGTGAACAGGGAAAAAAGGGGCAGATCAAAGCCGGGCAACTGGCAGATCTGGCGGTGCTTTCTGAAGATTTCTTCAGCGTGCAGGAAGAACGCATCAAGGGCATTGAATCGGTGATGACCGTGGTGGACGGCAAAGTGGTTTACGCGGCAGGCAGTTTCTCACCGCTCGCACCTCCTGCAATCCCGGTTTTACCAGACTGGTCGCCGGTCACCAAAGTGCCGGGCCACTACCGCTCTGCCCCGCCAGAAGGTGCGGCGCGCGTCGGGCTGGTTCGTCAGGCACATCAGTGCGCCGGTCCGTGTGGCGTGCATAAACACAGCCATGACATCGCCCGGGGGTCCGATGTTCCGGTCTCCAACGACAACGCCTTCTGGGGCGCGCTGGGATGTTCGTGCTTCTCGTTCTGATCCGTTCGCAATAATATACCCAAGGCCTGCATTGCAGGCCTTGCTGCTTAAATTAAGAAATGAATTCAACGCCGTGTTAGAGAAAATACTTCTTCGACAAAGACATGAAATCGGTAAATGTTAAACACTGGCTTAAATGATCGATAACGTCGTTATCAAGAATGTTCGTTAGGTAGTCATAAATGATCATACTATCCACAAAAGCATCCTCACTAATGGCCAACATAAACACCAACTTCACTCTTTTCCCCTCATCCCACTCAATACCTTGAGGGAATATTGCCACCGTGACCATTGTGCTTAAGGCCACCAGCCCCAAAGGATGAGGGATGGCAATTTTGTCATCCAGTAATGTAGATGCCCTCTCTTCTCTTTCCATGACCGAGCTTAAATAATGCGGATTTACCCTCCCCTTTAATTCTAACTGCGATGCCAGAAAGCGGATGATTGACGACTTCGTCGGGTTGGGGTTATCGAACACAAAAAAGTGTTCTGCAGAGAAATAATTCACCGTTGCGGCGGGGGGAATGGTTTCATCATTTAAAAAATATTTCATATTCTCCAGTTGCCACCTTTCAGGCAAAGGAGGCAGACTGATCACTCGTTTATTTTTTTCCTCAATGTCCACAAAACTGATGACAATGTCATTTTCAACATTGCCCATCGCTTTGTATTGCTCAAGCGAAATACACTTTGCAATAACAATGTGCGGGTACATCCTGACTATTTTCTGGCAAACCATCCTGGTCGACGCTTCACCTTGTTCGTTGACGATTAAAGCAGTGATCCTCCTCCCCTCGTCTTTCAACTGCGTCTCTTCGAGGATGGCACCGATATGCATGACGAGATAGCCAATCTCATCATCACTGATCGTGTTCGAAAAAAAGAGCGGTTCTACCTCACTGAAAGCAGCGAGCGTCAACTCATACATCAGCGGATAGTGACGTTTGATTTGGTCGATCAGCGGGTTAATCATGGTGATGCCATGATTAACCCGTAGACGCATGGCTTTAATGTGTCGGAGCAAATTTTGACGCGACATCTCGTTATAACGAACATCGAAACACCAGGACGCACTGATGTACGTTAAAAAATGGTTCATTACCGCGTGCTCAGCGTCGTACAGTGAACCCTCAGAAGCACTCTCGTTCGACACGGCACAAAATGCGGTGAGATTCATCGCCATAAAATCGATTTCACTTTGCAGTAAAACCGTCACTTGCCCCGCCAGCAGCAGGTATAGTATGTCCGATGCCACGGTTTTTATCCTGGGCGCACAGTCGGTAAATTCATAATCGAGCAACCAACTTCCCCGGATAATACGCTCGCAAGCAATAGCACAAATCAAGCTGAAAAAGCGTAAATTGACATCACTGATCACGACATCATGTTTAACAAAGTAGTCAGTGAGCGCCACTTTAATAGTGGAAAGAGGCGTTAACGAACCAAAGACATCCTGATAATCCTCGTCGACGTCTTTAGAACCGAGCAAGTGGTCGTATATGCACCGACGAACCGCTATTTCACTCCCCGCGAGGGTAAATTTATCGGCGCCTTCAGTCACAATACTCAGCGCATAGGACGCAACATGCCGTTTAAGCAAAGTAATGTCATTTCGTAAACTATAGATGCTGATAAACCATGTTGCCTCGAGTTCCTCCAGTGAGATTTCCGCCTCCTGGTGCAAAAGGGCAGACAGTAATGTCCTGCGACGTTCGACGGTTGACCGTTTTTCTTTCCAGGGCCTTTGCGACAACTCAAGCAACGTGTCGTGCCCGGCCTGATTGTCCACACGAATTGAGTACCCTTTTTTTCGATCGTAGATGAGGCTGTTACCATACTCACTGATGATATCGTTGAGTGCTTTCAGGTCGCTGCGGATCGTTCGCGTGGACACGTTCATCTCTTTGGCTAACGAGGCTTGCGTGACGGCTTTCTGGGCAACCTGTATGAAAATATCGCGTATCCGCCTATTGGCAAACAGTCTCATTGCGCCTCCTTTACACAATGTCGACATACAGGGTCTGGATATCATTAGGATTTAACATTGCCCTTTCCTTCGACGGCGTTTTCTCATCCAGCAGCACATACCGGGCATTGTGCAACGCGGGAAGGGTCGCCGGCGCGTTCAGATTCGGGTTGTAAAATCGATAAATGAGCCCTTTATTTTCTTCAGCACATTTCACCACGCTGACCAGGGCATCAGTGGGACTGTCAGGCAATTCACACACACTGTATTCCTGCGGATAAGTACGCTCTTCCTCGCTTAAACAAAAGCGCAGGCGCCCATTAAGGAAATCGCTGTCCTGATAGACCGGGAAAGACGTCAGGAAGGCTTTCGAGTGTCTCGCATGCTGGGCAGCGTCAAAGCATCCACTGTTGAGCCGCCAGCCAAAATGAAACGCCAGCGGCCCCAGCAATTGTGCATCCGGGGTTGCCACGACCGTTTCACCCGACGCACGGCCAGGCCGGTAGAGCAGGTCCTCTTTTCCCATGTAACCAAACGACCGGAAAAGCGTGAGGGACAGGGTATCGAAACAATCCCCGACCACTTCATATTCACGCACACCGTTGGTGTGCAGGGTGAAGCCATGTTCGTCGTCATGCAGGTTCACGTAGCTTTGCATCGGCTCAATCGAGACAGGTTTTTCATGCCAGTGCTCGGTCTCCCACACTTTCAACGCGTTACTCAGTAAAACGGGGCGGGCTACCACACCAAACAGCTGATCTGCATAGGACATGTTTGCCATAATGTCCGTGGCAAAATGGACGCAAAGGCGATGGCTGAGCACCTGGTTCTCCACGTCGAGAGAAAAGCGGATCATGTCGTCGTGCTGCAGCGTCACGCAGACGGCCACCTTCATGGCGGACGTGGTTACCCCTCTCGCCCTCTCATCGAGATCGCGCGGTACCTTCAGCACATACTCCAGTAGCAGAGACTGGTTTAAGACACTCTGCTCCCGACAGAAAGACGTCAGACAGCCTTCGGAGGTGACCAGTAGGTCCTGACGCGGAGGGGAGTAATTATAGGAGTCACCATCATCCCCGTTTTCGACGAGTAACATCTGACGCCCATAGCTTTTCCCTGTGGGTTTATGGGTAACCGTCAGCAACCCATTTTCCTCGATTTCAATACGATAGAACGCATTCTCAATAACGGGGGATTTATCTTCCCCCACTTTGCTTGCGCCTGCTCCTGCAAAATCCAGGTACCATCGGGTATAACCGAGGGCAGGCAAGGCACTGCTTTTTACGGTGATTTTCGTGCGATAGACCTTTTCCGGCTTAAGGTAGGGCTTACCAGGATTAAGTCGTATGGTTTGATTCAGCACGTACTGCGTCAGGTCTGTCTCTTCTTCTATCACGTAAGGCATCGCATTCCCTGCCGTATCACGCAAGATAAAGGGAATACCTGGCAACCAGGCCTCAAACGTCACCTGCGGGGACGCCTTGCTGGTCAGCGGGTTAAAGACCGTAAATGCGTAATCATGTTCCCGCGGGGTGCGGGTCGCTATCAAGCGAGTATGCAATTCAAGCAAATTGATCGCTAAATCGCGGGCATGCTTATAACGGAAGAAGATGTCCTGATTTGTCGTGTCACTGTTACACCCTCCGATACTGTCATGGGCGGCGTTAGAAAACATCAGCTTCCAGATATCTGCCATGATGTTTGATGGGTAGTCATGTCCCAGGGTGTGGCTGATTGCCAGTATCGGTTCCAACGTGTTGACTAAAAGAGATTCCATCTCATTATTGAGTATTTTCAGGTCAGCACGGCATGAGAAAATGGTCTTGTGCACACGGGAATGTTTGCCCTCTGTGAGCTCCCCTTGCAGCACTCGCACATCTTGCGTTTCTTTTTCTACCGCCTCAACAAAGGCCAAAGGACTGCCAATCTGGTAATGCCGGTCCGGATCGCAGGCATTGAACTGTTTGACCAGATCCGGCAGGTTTTCACGCATAGGTGCCTGATCAAATCCGTGCGGGTAAAGCAGATTTTGGCGAGCGCTGCGCGCTTCAATCACTGCCATTTTTTCACTGAGAAAAGCCGCCATCGTTTCAGGGGTTTCATCCAGTAATCCGCCATAGTGATAACCCCATGGCATTTGTACGGCAAAGATCTGCTCACCGTTATCACCTTGCCAGAGGAACTCGGTCTCAAACAGGGTATTATCCGCGATACCCCGCCAAAACAGGGCGTGGTGAATACCGAACTGTTTATAGATTTGCGGCATGTTTCCGCCCTGTCCAAAACAGTCTGGTACATACCCTAACGCCATGCTTCCCCCCGCATCGTTCGCTATTTTGATGCCATACCAGAGATTACGCACAACCGACTCCTGATGGATCACGAGCTGGTCAGTTTGGGTATACCAAGGCCCTGTCAGTAACCGTTTATCGGCAATGAGCTGGGACAGTACCTCCTTGTCCGCCGGCGCCCACTGCAGATAACTTTCAATTAAGGCGCTCTGCGCATCCAAAAGATAACAGGGGAACTCATCGTTACTCTGCAAAATACGGATCACATTCTTGATGTGATTAAACAAATAAATTCGTGAGCGTGAAGATGTGAAATACCACTCCTGGTCCCAATGAGTGTGGCTATAAATGTGAACAATTTTATCTTTCATAAAACCTCCCTCGCGAAGTACGAACATCAATCAAACTTGATATCGATCCCTTCATCACGTTGACGGCTGACAGGCGAGTCAGATTCTTCGTCATTGAAGTTGACCAACAGATTGGCCCCAAAAGCGATCACGGCTGTGCCGACTGCAGCGCCAATAAAATACGCCCAGGGATTACCGACAGTGAGTCCACCATAAAGCCCGCCCAGCGGCGGCATAATGGGATAGGCCTTAAACAACGCAACCGACACCGAAGCCAAGACACCCGCAACGACATTAAGCGGAATCAGGCGTGCTGGGTTGCGTAAGGTAAAGGGGATCGCGCCTTCGGAAATGCCCAGGATCCCCATAATCACAGCCCCATTGCCGGCTTCTTTGAGTGTTTGATTGAAGTTGTTCGGCCGTAAAAAACGGGCAGCGGCATAGCCAAGCGGCGGTGTGATGATGGCGACATTCACAAGTATTGCAGGAAGATAGACGCCACTGAGAAACAGCACATTGCCCGTACCCCACGCGGCTTTATTGACAGGCCCGCCCAGGTCAAAGCAAATCATTCCGCCCAAAACGGCGGCAAGCACAATCGTGCTGGTGCCGTCCTGGGTCATGTGCTGAACCCAGCTCATCAGGGAAATGTTTATCCAGCTCAGCGCATCCCCGAGCAGCAACAGCATCACCACGACCTGTAAGCCTACGGTAATAAAGGGGAGGATAATCAGCGGGACGGAGCTCGCGGCAGAACCGGTGATTTGAATCTTGCGGGAGACCCATTCTGAGGAGTAACCCGCCAACAATCCCCCCACCACCGCCCCCAAAAATCCGGAACCGGTGAGCGAGGCGATGAGACCGGCTGTAAACCCTGACGCCAGCCCCTTCTTTCCCGCAATGGAATAGGCCACATACGCACCCAGAACATAGTTCATCAATCCAATGATTTTGAAACCGATATCCTGCGTCAGATACAACCAGTTTCCTAAACCACTGCTATGCGCGAGCACATCCAGATTCGGCTCTCCTATTGCCAGTCCGATTATCTTGGCCACCGCGACCATGAGAGAGCCAGAAATAATGACAGGCAGGGCAAATGAAATACCCGTCATTAAATGATTTTTTATGTCTATCATTATTTTTTTCATGACATCACCTTTATTATGTATTCCGACGAGCCTCAACCGCCGCAACGCATTTCGTGATAACGTCAGCGGCATGACTCACGCATTGACCTATTTTCACCCGGATGATCGTTTTTCCAGCAAAGCGCTCTTCTTCTTCAATCGAGCGGTCAGCGGCAATTATGACGAAATCCGCCGCAGCGACTTCCTCTTTGGTGATTTTATTCATGATCCCCATAGCACCCTGTTGCTCAATTTTTATCTGGTGCCCTAAACGCCCCCCTTCTTTTTCCAAAGATTTCGCCGCCATTGGGGTATGCGCTAACCCTGCAATACAGGATGTGACGCCAACAATCTTCATACGTTCTCCTCCACAGTGAGTCGTGATTTCATATATTGGAATAAGTCTTCTTTGTTGCTTGTTGTTAACAATCTGGTCCTGAAATCCTCTTCAATGAGCTGAGTCGCCAGGCTATTAATGATCTGAAGGTGCAACCTTTTTGCGCCCGATTCAGGCACTAAGAGACCAAAAACAATCTGTACAGGTTGTTCATCCAAACTTTCCCAATCGATAGGCTGCTGCAAACGAATAAAAATCACACCCGCATGGATCACATTCGCGGTCTTGGCGTGAGGAATGGCGATTTGGCTTTCAAAGCCGGTGGAATACTCGTTTTCCCGCGCCCAAAGGTCAGCTTCTATTTTCTTCGCATCCTCCGCCCAACCTTGCGCGACGGCTTGAGCCGCCAGAAAACAGAAAATATCCTTTTTGTTGTTGAAATTCTGATCCAGGAAAATATTTTCACGAGCAATAAGCATATCCATACATTTCCATCCAAGTGTTGACGCAATTGAGTTGTATACGATACTAGGACTTATTTTTAGTATTAACAGACAGTCGGTTTCCTCCTTAAACAGGAAATGTTTTGTTAGGGAGAGAAAAAAATAGCGAGCACGATCATGGAATTCTCTCTTTATGCAATACCGGTCACGTTTATTTAGTAAAGCACCGCGCATTCGGCGCCATGAAATAGCTGAAATTGCCCCTGTCATCTGAAAAGAAAATAACGTTTTTGTGATAACACTTCGCCCTAGACTTTCTCTTTCTCTGAGTATTCGTTGAGACAACGGTGGCATACCTCTTTGGGTGTCACGAAAGGAGTGGGGGTCATTGCCACCCAACGCGATGAGCTTTCATGCCCCCTTTTGGAACTGGACGACCCTGTCGTTTTCTGTAGGCCGTCACGGAAAGTCAGGGGGTGATTACTCCGTGGGCCCCCGGGTCGATAACGCGTGCCATGCGTCGGACCGGGCATCTGAAATAATGCGCGTCACGTCATCCAGATGCCCGATGTGAGCCACGCCGGACCGGTCGAATTTACTTTTATCCATTAATAACAGGGACTGTGAAGCACGCTTAAGCAACACCCTTTTAAACTCTGCGCTGAACGTATTGGAATCCCAAAGTGCGCCACGCGCATCAATCCCCTCACAAGAAAAAATAAACAGATCCACGTCGAGCGTTTTGAGCTGAGACCCGAGCGACGGATTGACGTAAAAACCGTATTTTCGCTGCAGCGTCCCCCCCGAGCAGATGAGCTGTATGTTTTGACGCTTAGCCAGTTCCTGGCAAACAGGAAAACTGTTGGTGAAAACGTCCAACGTAATATCCGGCAATTGACGGGCGAGGTACCAACAGGTAGTGCTCGCATCGAGAGCGATCACCATTCCCTCTTCTATCCAGTTAAGCGCCTCCCGCGCGATGTCGGCTTTATGCACATAGTGGCTTTTCATTCGGACGTGAAAAGGGTCGCCACTGTCTCCCTTCTCCCGGTGAAGAGATTTGGCACGCCCGTGCGTGCGCAGCACTTTCCCCTGCCTCTGGAGTTCAGTGAGATCACGACGGACGGTCTCTTTACTGACATGAAGTTGAAGAGACAGTGCTTCAGTGGTGAGATTTTCATGAAGGATGAGCAGCTCGACTATCGTTTGTTGGCGAGCGGCTTTCATATTGCGTTTTTCGTCATGGGTAAACGTCTCCGTCCTCGGTTGTCCCGGTCAGGAGACAGGGCGTCACCCCTTTTTTCAGCAAGATATTCGCGTATTTCGCGGTTTCACCCGTAACGACGATCGCAAAGGCCTTTTTCGCCCGCTCGTAAAACGCCACGCGGTCTATGTGCACAATGGTTGGGCACGGTGTTTGGGGCGTTGATAACGCCTTGCGATAACGGGTTTCGACAATGGGGTCGAGCGTATCGCCCTCAACGGCTTTCATCATTACCAGCGGCGCAGCGTAATTATCGAGCTCAAACAACGGAAGCATGGCCCGCAGGAGACTGCCAATTTGCACGCCATCGGCACGAATAACAGGGACGCCGAGACCGTGTGCAGGAAAATGGGCATCGGAGAGCACGATCTCATCCCCGTGCCCCATTTGCGCCAGGACTTTCAGCAATTCAGGGGAAAGCAGTGGTGAAATAGTCTTCAACATTTCAGACTCCTTGGCATAGCGTGATGCGCTCATGATCAGAGGTGCCATGGTGGCGCCACCACTCAGAGTGCGTTGAGTTCAGTTTGCGGATAAAAATAACGGTAATGATGGTGAACCTGTGCACGTGCCTGTTCAGGGCTGGCAAACTCACCGAGGCCATACCAGCCGAACATTGCGGCCCCCGTGACGGTGGTTTCCGCGTCGCTGAGGACCTTAATGGGGATCTCCAGCCTATTTGCCTTTATCTGATTCCACAGCGTATTGCGGCTGCCTCCCCCGACCAGCAGCAGCTCGCCTGCCCGAAAGTTACCGATTTTTTCCAGGCTTTGAAGATTTTGCTGAAGTTGCTCCGTGAGCCCCTCTAACGCAGCCCGGTAAAAGTGACCGCGTGTGGTGTTGAGGGTGACGCCACGCCAACCTGCATACTGACTGGTCAGCAATTCGCATTGCATCTTCAACCCCTCAGCGCCTGCAGGGATGACCCGCGCTTCATCAATCAAGGTTTGCCAGGGTGTCTCTGGGGGCCACATCAGCTTACGTACCCACTCGAGCACGCCGGATGCCAACCATTGCACCCCGGGGTTATACAGACCCGCCCTGCTGTCGAGCTCACAGGTGGAACCGGCGAAATGACTCAACAAGGAGGTGTTCACCTGCGCACTGCGCACCATCAGGATTTCCCATGTGCCAGACGAAAGAACCGCCTGCCCCGGTTGGGCACCTGCACCGAAAAGCGCAAACTGGGTGTCATGGCCTGCTGCAATGACCGGTATACCGGCAGGGAGACCTAAGAGGCATGCTGCATCGGCCTGAAGCGTCCCCACTTTCTCTCCGGCCTCCACCAGCCGGGGGAACAGACGACGAGGCAGTCCTGTGATTTCAAGAATGTCCGGACTAAAATCGCGTTGATGGATATCCAGCATCTGGCTGGTACCCGCCATCGTCATGTCCGTGGTGAATTGTCCTGTTAACCGGTGGTTAATCAGTGAGGAAATAAACAACCAAGCGTGCGCCTGTTTCAGTAATTGAGGATGGTTTGCTTTAAGCCAAAGCAGCTTGTAGAGCGTATTGAAGCGAAAGTCACCGACACCGGTGATCTCCTGCAGCTGTTTGGGGCGTTTGAACAGATTTAGGCCCTTCATGACAGATTCCGTGCGGGGACATTTCCAGCTCATGACAGGATAGAGCAGCGCCCCCTGTTCATTGACCAATGTTCCATCTGCGCCGAAGGTCGTGACGGTCATCCCCCGAATGTGGCAATCGGAAAGCTCAGTGGCCAGTTTCTGGCAGCAGGTCGCGAAACGCTGCAAAATAGCCTCCAATGACCACTGATGCCAGGCACTGTTTTCTGACGCTATTTCGCTGGCATTTCCGACCGCGGCTTGTGCCACATTCCTTCCCTGGCGGTCGACGGCAATCACTCTGATGTTTGTGGCCCCGCAGTCGAGAACCAATATGACCTCAAGTTTCATGTGTGCTCCTGAAAGCGCCCTCCCCAAAAGCGAGGGCGTGAGAGATTAACGTTGATAGAGCGGGCCATAGTTTTGGCAGGCGCGGTAATCCTGCCCTTCACTGTCCATACCAAAAGCGCCCCATGAAGAAGGCCGGTAGATCTTCGCTTCATCAATATTGTGCATGCAGACCGGTATCCGCAGCATGGACGCCAGCGTGATAAAGTCGGCCCCCACATGCCCAATGGTCAGTACGCCATGATTTGCCCCCCAATTCGCCATCACCGAATACACATCGGTGAAAGGCCCTTTCCCGGTAAGGCGTGGCGCAAACCAAGTGGTCGGCCAGGTCGAGTTAGTCCGCACATCCAACATATCGTGTACGTCATCAGGTAATTCCACGCTCCAGCCCTCGGCGATTTGTAGCACCGGTCCTTGACCCTTGATGAGGTTGACGCGGGTCAGGGTGAAGGGAACGCCGCCTTCTGTCAGGAAACGGGAGGAATAGCCCCCACCGCGGAAATACTCATGGATCGCCGGGCACCATTCGGTGGCCGCCAGGCACTCCTGCGCTTCTTTTTGGGAAATCTCCCAGTGGGGTTTCATGGTCGGCCTGCCCTCGCTGTCACGCTGCTTACAGGTGCCATCGAGAGCGGCAGAACCGGAGTTGATAAGATGGATGATGCCATGCTCGGCCAGGCCGCTTAGCGCTTGACCGGTGACACGCCGAACCGCCTGTGGTGACCAGTAAGTCCGCACATCGGCAAACAGCTGAGCCGTGCCGGTCAGTTGATGCCCCATGAGCATCGCCACGGCATTCAGGCTGTCGTTTTCAGTGGCAACGACCAGGGGTTCACGAATACCCGTCCAGTCAAACGAGCTATTGAGCAGCGCTTCCGCGGTGTCTCCATTCGGGTATTGATCTGTCCAGTGGCGCTGTCCCTGAAAACCGGCGGCAATGGCGTTATACCCAAGCGACTCCTCCCTCATGCCTTTATCGGCTAATTTGGCATTGCCTTGCATCATGTCGCGGATGCACATCGCCATCAGCAGGCTTTCTTGCAACACGGCACGGTTCTGAACTTCATTTCGTTGAAACTGCGGGGCATTTTGGTCTTTACCGTACCGAAAATGCTTGTCCGCCCAGGCCATGGCGATGTCCAGTTCAGCAACATCATAAATTTTTTCATCAATACGACGACGCAGTTCCGTCATATCCACTGATTGCACTTTCATGCCTAGCCAGGACTCGAAGAAGTGATGGTCAACAATCGATCCGGCAATCCCCATTGAAACCCCACCCACGGACAGATAGCTTTTCCCTTTGAGCGTCGCAACAGCCAAACCCGCTTTGGCAAAGCGCAGCAGCTTTTCCTCAACGTCAACAGGGATCGCCCCGTCACCGGCGTCCTGGACGTCATGGCCGTAAATAGAAAAAGCGGGAAGACCTTTTTGACTGTGCGCCGCGAGTGCGGCGGCCAGGTAAACGGCGCCAGGGCGCTCTGTCCCGTTGAAGCCCCAAATCGCTTTTGGGCGCAGAGGATCCATATCGATGGTTTCGCTGCCGTAACACCAGCACGGGGTCACCGTTATCGTGACGCCTACGTTCTGATGGGTGAATTTTTCATCACACAGTGCGGCTTCTGACATACCGGCAATACAGGTATCGGCAATCACACACTCAATCGTGGCTCCGCAGGGATGACGGAGTTTATTCTGGATAAGTGAGGCCGTGGCTTTTGCCATGCTCATGGTCTGCTCTTCGAGTGACTCTCGCACTCCCATACGACGTCCATCAATGACCGGACGAATGCCAATTTTTGGTAAGCTGATTTTCTTCATGGTTGACCCTCAGTTGTTCGCAAAAGATTCAGTCCGATGCGGTATCAGAACGGAAACGCGCGAAGATATAGATGACGGCAAAACAGATCGCAGGGACCAGTTCTGCCATGGGGATGTTGCCCGCCGCATCGCTGACGAAGCCCATAATGGGTGTCACAATGCCGCCGCCGATGATGGCCATCACGATGAAAGACGAACCGTATTTGGTATCCGGTCCCAGATCACGAATACCCAGCGAGAAAATGGTCGGGTACTGAATCGACATAAAGGCACTGCACAATGTGAGCGCCAGCAGGCCGACATGTCCGCCACAAAAGGCTGAGATGAGACATAGCACCATGGCCACCAGCGCATAGCCGCCGAGCACTTTATAGGGGGTGAAACGGCGAATAAGCCACGTCCCGCTGAAACGACCGATGAAAACCGTCAGGTAATTCGCCGCGAAGGCAGGCGTCATGCCAGGGATTTCCTCCAGCGCATAACGGATTAAATAACTCCAGCACGCCGTTTGCGCGCCCACATAGCAAAATTGGGCCAGCACGGCCCAGCGCCAGTGACGATGGCGAACCAAGCGTCTAAAGGAAGCCAAAAAGGTGCTTTGGACGGTGTCAGTGTGATCGTCACTTTTAAGCGAAGGGAACTGTGTGAGCGTGACCAGCAGTGCGACCACTAACACAATCAGTACGATGATGAGATACGGGAATTGTACGGATAACACGAGGCTGTGTTTATAGGCACTGAGTTGCTGAGACGTCAGTGTGTCCAGCATTTCCTGAGACTGATGAGGTACGTGCGACAAAATGAGGTTTTGTCCAAATACCACGGCGATAATCGCGCCGAAGGAGTTAAAGGTTTGCGCCAGGTTAATACGAAAGTGGCCACTTTCTTCAGGGCCTAATACCGTGACAAAAGGATTCGCTGCTGTTTCCAGGCAACCTAAACCCGCCGCGATAATAAACAAGCCAATCAGGAACAGCGCATAACTCATCATTTGCGCCGCCGGCCAAAATAAAGCGGCGCCAACGGCATACAATATCAGCCCGGTAAGAATGCCGGCCTTATAGCTGAGTTTTTTCATCAAAATCCCAGCAGGGATCGGGATCACAAAATAGCCGAAATAGAATGAGGACTGGATCAGGCCGGCCTGGAAATTATTCAGCGTAAAAGCCTGTTGGAACTGGGGGAGTAAAATATCATTGAGATTATTTGCTACTGCCCAGAGAAAAAAGAGGGAACAGAGTAATGCGAAAGGAATGGCATATTTTTTTGCTTCCCTTCCGGCCACTGCGCAATAACTCTGCGTTGGTAGTGTTATGTTTCCCATAGCATCCTCCTCTATTCAGGTGTGTGTTAACGGCGTTAAAACACAGTCCCCAAGCCTCGGTTGACTGGTGCCGGCATTTTCAAGGTATGCGCCATGGCTCAAGGGCAATGCGCTCATGAGGACCTTCTCCAATGAGCACGCCCCTTATTTTGACCGTTGTCACACTTAACTTCTGAGAGGGGAGTTTTTGTGACTGTAATCACCTTTATTTAATTAAACAGATTACCTGTTTAATTAAGGTTTAAATAAACCACGTGCGGGAATGACCGAATAAGTACATAGAAATAGAAACGGGCATTTGTTAACAAAATGGCAAAGTCATGACCGCTTTGAGAATAAACCGTTAATACGGGCAATATTTGGGGTTTTTAAATTTCAAACACACGCTATTTACTGCGTAATTCATTGAGGTTCGTCACAAGTCATCCCCATTTCGATTCACATCATGCTCTAAAGTAGAAAAATAGGAGGCTATTAAGTTAACGCCGTATAATACGAGGATATTTTCATCGTGTTTGCATTCATGAAAGGGGCAATATAATGGAACGAAACACGCTGGCTCGGCAGATTATTAATACCTGCCTTGAGATGACAATTTTAGGGTTAAACCAGGGCACGGCGGGAAATGTCAGTGTGCGTTATCAGGAGGGGATGTTGATCACGCCCTCCGGCATCCCTTATGAAAAGCTGACCGAGTCACATATTGTGTATGTGGATGCAGAAGGAAATCACGACAAGACGCAATTGCCGTCCAGCGAGTGGCGCTTTCATTTAGCTGCTTACCATACCCGTTCGGATACTCACGCCGTCGTGCATAATCACGCCATACACTGTGCAGCGGTTTCAATTCTTAACCGCCCTATTCCGGCCATTCACTACATGGTCGCGGCGGCAGGCGGTAACTCGATCCCCTGTGCACCCTATGCAACGTTTGGGACATCTGAGTTATCGGAGCATGTTGCAGTAGCCCTCAAGCACCGTAAAGCGACACTCCTGCAGCATCATGGCCTGATAGCCTGTGGCGAAAATCTGGAAAAAGCCTTGTGGCTGGCACATGAAGTGGAAGTACTGGCACAACTTTATCTTTGTACGCTGGCGATCACTGATCCGGTACCGGTGCTGGATGATGAGGAAATGGCCGTCGTGCTGGAGAAATTCAAGACTTACGGATTACAGTGTGGCCCGGCGCAGCCTTGATCGGTACGTTTGCATCATATGTACCCGAAGATGAGGAGACCGGTATGACAATCTCTGCACACTAACGGCTTGAGGGTGAACAGCGCGGGATGCTGAAAAGACGAGAGGAAGCACGCTTGGAAGGTATTGAAGAAGGCGAATGTTACGCGATATTGAAAGTTGCCCGCAAGATGTTAACGAGCGGGCTAGATAGCGCCATGGTGATGCGCATGACCGGCCCCAGCGAAACTGAACTCCCCCAGACCCATCACTAATACGATTGTTGATAACCCGTAAAATCTTCAAAGATGCCGCGGGTTATCCTTCGCTTTAGTGATCATTCAAGTACATTTTCAGTGCTAAGTTGCCGAACTTCTTCTGCTTCGAACACGTCATGTAGCATTTGAAGCTGGTCAGCAAGAATGATCAGCATAACAAAATTCGGGCCAGCTTCATCAGGGCGATCGAGCATAACATTCGCTAGTACACGTGAACGGTCCACGAGTTCTCGTGGAGAAGGTTTTTCCTGAAACACATTTTTTAAAATATCTTGTCTAAATACAGAATGGGAAAGATTCATATCGGTAAACCCCTTCTAGTCCAAATACAGTGAACCACTGCACAATGTCTCATTTAAATTTTGAGCCCACTGGGAAGTGGAGATGAGCATATTCAGAATTTGGATGTATAGCCTGGAGCTCAAACAGTGTCGTATACACTGAGGTAGGCGAGTAACGATATCAGGGACACCACGCTGCATTCATTTCAAGCCTGTTTAGTAAGGACCTCTTACCATTTTGGTTAATCCCTAATCCTGAAGATTTCTTGGTTTAGCCTGAAAATTATCAGTTTGATCTCATCGCGCTAGACTCCTGTTCCATGCCATAACTCAACAAGAGGCTCCGAAGGTTCGGGGATGGCAATTGTAATAGTCGGACTCATAAGGCAAACTCCTTTATTGATTGGATACTGCAATATCCATCATTAATCTCTAATAACTACAATACGGAGCTAGATTAACTCGCATAAAGCTACAAATCAAGGATTATGTAGCTAAAAGCGGGATGGTCGTCATGAAATCATGTCAAAATTTTCCTTCAACTTTGATGGCGAGAGCGCACCGGTACTGGATCGGGTTTTAGAAGCATATGGCTTCAGTTCCAAAATATTATTGGCAGCGCATCTCGGTATAGCTTCTAGTAGCTTGGCTGGACGTTATAAGCGCGGAGGATTTCCTGCGGATATCGTAGTGCGATGCGTTGCAGAAACGGGGGCAAATCTGGAATGGGTGGCTACAGGCCAAGGGAAGAAATTTGAAGACAGCGAATTGGACGTCATACGGTTGCCTCGCAAAAAGCTAATTGATGGACAGATGTATGACTCAGGCTATGTACTGTTTGATAAAGTTTTGTTTCTTCCTGGCACCCATATGCCCGAAGATCCGATCTGTGTAATTGATGGTTCAACGCAATTCATCGTCGAGCAAAAATTCCTCGAAATTTATGACAGTGATTGGTTGGTAGACATTGAAGGGAAGATAAGCATCAGAACATTGACACGCGTGCCGGTCAAAAGAGTTCGCGTCAGTGGTGTGGGTATAGCATTTGATTGCAACTTAGATGACATAATAGTGTATGGACGCGTTGTGATGACTTGTAAATGACCACGTCTTTCTGAAATATTAGCTAAATATATAGAGCCGTTTCTATTGGTGATTGCAACGGCTTACAGACCTGTTTGACGTTGCCTTCAAGATACAGTACTCAATGTTAAGACGATTGTTCTGCGCCTTACTCATTAAAGATATACGACATCCCCTCAGGTCGCAGTTGTGCGTAATACGAAATCAGAACGGCTCGAATCTCATAGAGAATCAAGCCGTGAGATAGTGATTAAGCAGGATATTAGTACCCCCAAACCGCCGCATCTACAGACAATGTGTAGGTATCAGGTGAGATCACCGCAGCCTGATTATTTTGCACGCTCAGTTCCACTTTTGAAGTATTTAGCGTTGCCGGGACTATCCAGCCATTTCCGCCATCAGTTAGCGTCCCCACACTGGTGGAGGGTACCAGCGCTAATGTGATGCTGTTGTTCTTGTTCTCAGTACCCTTGATTTTAATGATCTTACTGACACCGTTGGCCTGTGAGATATCGCCTGAAGTGGGTGTCCAACGATAGGCGACGGTACCGGCAGTCGCCGTCGCTTCCCCGCTGGCGATTTCCTGACCAGCTTTAAATGCACCTGCTATCAAATCTTGTTGGGCTTCAAGTGAAATTGTCGCTTTTCCTGTAGAGGCAAACGTCAGATCAGCAGTTTGAGTCGTAATGTCTGAGGTAATGCCACCGGCATACGCCATCGTGCTGCCCATACCCATCAGTAACAGAGCAGCAGAAATTTTAAGAGTGTTGAGTTTGTTCATAACTACCTCGCAAATACCCGATTCTGTACGGGATGATTAACATGTCATTGTGTGACAGAGGGTGATTCAGTCAGCCCATACGGCTGCATCCAGGGAAAGGGTGTAGACATCGGGGGCGATGGATTCCTTTTTACCAAAGGGCGTTTTGATCGACTCTGTCACCGTACCGGGGGCGCTCGCTTTAAACCAATCTGTCTCATTGAATGAGTTCGGGGACTCTTTGAAGGAGACAACCAGCTTATTTTCTGACTTGTTTTTACCACTGTATTCCCGGTAATCGTCCCGGCTTGTATAACCCGCAGGTTTGACCCCGACTCCCGGTGACCAGCGATAAACTATCTTGTCGGTCGGCGCCGGGGGCTCGATTTTAACAGTGGCAAGGACCGTATCGGCTGAATAGGTTCCCGCCATCAAGTCTGTGCGGGGCGTGATCGTTAACGTTGCCGCGCCTGTTTTTTGGAAAACAGCCTCGGCTGATGACGTGACAATGTCACTAACCGGACCTGCCGCCCGCGCGATGCCACACGTCCCCGTCGCCAGAAGTGTGGTCGCCAGCAGAGTACTGGCGCCGTAAGTTTTCATTCTTCTCATGATGCAATCCTCGTCTGTTGACGTGTTGATGACCTCATGGCCATCTGTTAACGGCACCCTGTTGCCACACCTTGTAATAACAGGGGCCATTTCTGCGGCTGCACAACCTGGTTACCATCAGCCAGCACCTGGAGGGTTGCTGAGGTTTCACTGCTGTTAAGCATCAACCCCTCCCCACCTTGCGTGTCTGTCTTCCAGTCCTGCCCCTTCAGGCGGACATGCAGTATCTGATTCAACGCATTCTTCCCCGTAAGCGCATAGCGGTCCGGCTGCCCATTCACCCTGGGTACCTCACTCCAGACTTGGAAACCGCAGTGATTATCGAGATAAGTGATACGTACTTGCGCGAGCAACATGCCATCCTTCAATCGCCCTGCCCGCATATTCTCTGTCACCCGTATATACAGTTGCGGGGCCGTTGCCTGCACCACGGACGCCCACATCAGGGCACAGGCGAGCAACGTGACTCTACTGGTGGTACGAAACCGTTTCATTGCCTGTTCCTTCTCTGCAGACCGCCGTCATACGATAGACCCCGCCTGGACCGACCTGCGCCGGCAAACGGAGTGGCGCGTGGCAGGCGTGTCCCGTCCATCTCACGTTGAGTTCCCCCTGCCCCGATAAGCCCGTCAGATAGGCCTCTCCTGCGTTACCCACCACGCCGCTTCCGCCAGCCTCTCCCTGAAGGGAAGCCAGTGCGCCAAAGGGTATCGGGCGTCCATCCGTCTGTTTCAGGGTAATCAATGCCCGCGCTCCGCGTCGCGTAGCAAAGCGGGCGGGTATGACGGCCCCGGCAGTGGGCACCACCTTCACATCCGTGGTGGTGATATCCACGCCCAATTGCAGCGTCAGGGGGTTCACGCTGACCGTATTTTCCTGATAAGGCATCAGGTATGCCTGCGTGGTGTAACCCCGAAAATCTGTTCGTACGCCGGGGAATCCGCCGACACCCACACCTGCCGCACCCGGTGCTTCAACAAGGGCGACCGTGTCACCCAGCGGCTGACTGAGCGTCAGCCCGTGACGGTGGATAACCATACCGCCATCGAGCTCGGCCCCCATCTGGCGGTAACTGCTCCCGTAGCTGTAGTTACCTGAAAGCTGCCCGTAGGCTCCACTCCAGGCGAGGTTGATTGCCCCGTTATCCCGATCACCTGTGGTATCCGGCCGGTACTGCTGGCTGACGTCCCAGTGAAGCTGGCGGTCCAGCACATTCCCGCTGAGATCGACTGAATGGGTATCAGAACCTGAAGACGGATGAGTCAAGCGGTAAGAGACCGCGGTGTCACCGCCCATCCAGCGACGCAGCGGTACACTCAACCACAGGCTGGTGACGCGGTCGGTTTTGCCCTCCTTTAATGAGTGAACATAGCGGCTCTGCGACCAGTTCAGGGAAAGTGTCATATCCCCGATGGGTACGGAATAACCCGCATTCACCGTGGTGTCGGATCCTGAACGTTTACGATAGCTTTCTCTGTACCCGCTAAAATTGAGATACCCCCAGCGCCCCAGCCCCTGACTCACTGTCAATCCGGTTCGACTTTTTCGCCGGGTATTATTCGATTCCCAGCCCTGCTGATTGTCATCCCGCCAGGTGTCCAGGACGTCCGACAGGGTGTTGTATCCGTCCTGGTCGTATCGATAGTCCGCCAGCGTCATCGTGGTATCGGTTGTTACTAATTGCTTGCTATAGCTCATCCTTACTGAGCGCCCCCGTTCATTTTGCTGCTGCCAGCGCTGCCCCTGACTTTCCGTCACGTCGACCGATACCGCTCCCCAGTCGCCAAACGCCACACCCATTCCCAGAGAGGCAGACTGAAAGTGCTCCGCAGCCTGTGCGCCACCGTAAGCCGTGAGATCCCAGGGCAGGCCGTACATCACGGTGGCTTGCATCACCTGGGCGTCATTCACACTGCGATCGGACGACCGGTACTGCCCGGCCATCAGCCCATAGCGCAGGTAACCGGCTTTCACCGCGATTGCCGGGGTTTGAAACGGCACAATAAACACCTGTGGTCGCCCGTCCGTCTCCCACACCGTCACTTGCAGGTCACCTCCGGAACCGGTCGGACTGAGATCGGTCAGCGCAAAGGGACCTGGGGCGACCACCCGGTTATAGATGGTGTAACCGTTCTGCTTAACTTCCACGCGGGCTTGTGTCCGGGCCACTCCACGGACCACCGGGGCATACATGTACTGGCTCGAGGGCACCATGTTGTCATCCGACGCGAGCATCACGCCACGAAACGGCACGCTGTCAAAGATATCCGCTGCCGTGTAACGGTCTCCGAACGTCAGGCGGCTGCGAATACCATTAAGTCCCCGTTCTGCATACGTGCTGATGGTTTGCCAGCGTCCCGGCTGGACGCCGGTGCGCTGCCATGTTGTGGTGTTTCTCAGCCGCCATGGACCGAAGTTGGCGCCAGGGGACAGCTGTAAGTAATGATCTTCTTCTACCTCTCCGGCCACTCCCCGGGACTCTAGTCGGGTCGTGCTGGCCTGGTAATTAAGCAGCAAAGCGGGCACGCCGTCGTTCCAAAGGGCCTCCGGAGCTATCCCCGACAGCACCGGCCGGAGGTAAACCTGAGGAATACTCAGTTGCAATGTCTGCGTATTGAAGTTCAGCTCCGCTCGGGCTCCGGGGATAGCATCGAGAAGGAAGCAGTGCCCCCCTTCTCGCTCACCTGACGGGAAACCTTCGACCTTGACGCCATAGGCGGAAAGTTGCGCCCTGCTCAGGCAGGGCTTCAATTGAGAATGACCCGCTGGTGTAAGCACTTGGGTAAACATGACATCCCGATTGTCCACCCGATCGCCGTTGAGCTAGATATCTACGGTGTATGTCCCTGGCAGTTGCCCACCCTGTTCAAACAGAGAAAGATCGGTTTGCTGCTCCTTACTGTCTACCAGTGAAGGGTTGAACCGATATAATCCTGCTCGCCCCTGAGGAACACTCACTATCGCCAGAAGACTGAGGGATAACATGTGATATTTGCGTCCCACCGCTTATCCTTAATGTGTGTCAGTCTGTGGAGCCTTTAGGGGGAAAAGTGAATTATTGTAAGGCGGCAGAAAACTCACGGCTTTCTCCTCCATAATCAGTCACCAGCGTCCAACGCACCGGGCCCTCGGTCGGATGTTCGGGGAGCTTTAGTCCGAGATGGCCCATCGGCGGCACATACCCAGGCGCGCCGATCGATGTTGTCCCTAGCCGGACAGATTTTAAGTTCATAAAGAAAGGGGTTGGGTTATTGACCGTCAACGTGGTGCCGGACCGATGCCATGTCAGGGACATCGCCTTATCGACGGGGTCACCTTTTAAAGACGCTGGGCGGACCAGCAATTTTAGACAGGAGGTAACCCGAAGTTGCGTTAACAGCGTGGCCTGCTTTGCGGGGGCGGCCTTGATGACCTTGTCATCTTGTGCCCAAACGGCGTTGGGTTCAGGGGGAATGCCGGTAAGACACAGCCAGTTCAGCGACTCCTTATCTGACGGCCTGAGATCTCCAATACTCACCACCTTCAGGCGGTTCTGTTGGTGACCGTCAAGACGAAACAAGGGCGGTGTAACGATAAAGGGTGCCTTGGTTTTTTTGTCCGCCTGCCATACCGCTGATTGCACTAGCATGGGATAAGACTGGGGGTTAATCACTGTCAGAGTGGCGCCAGCAGATCCCGGGGTATAAATCACACGCGTTGCGCCGGTCTCCACTGAAAAGGTTTGTAACTCCTGCTCTAACGTCACTTCGCTAGCTTGTGCAAAGGTCGCTAACAGGACCGCTCCTGCGGTCAACACTCGCCATGTCATCTGCTCTGTCCTTATTCGTCTCGACCGGTAGGGAGTTTGCCAACCTATCCAGATCTCACCTCAAGTTCAGATGGCGTAAACGCCACATTTTAAATATCGAGAAGCCCCGCAAGCCCCAAACGCATTAAATAGTGTGTCAGGCTGTCTTTTCAGGGCTGTAATACGCGAAACCGGTATGTCCAGAAAAGAGGCTTCCCACACGATATGATGATCATAAATAGCTATCAATAATAGATATCTAATTGATATTAACTATCATATGTAGCCATCTCTATCGGTGAAAAACGCGGAAAAATGATACGTCTTGATTTACATCAAATGCTTAAATTAACTATCTTCATGCGACTTGTAATGGGTCAACAATAGCGTGCGACGCCCTCATCGGGAGTGATGCTCACCCGAGGGTGATATCTGTACGCAGCACAATTTTAACTCGTCGTGCTATATCCCCGGGTTATTCATAACGGCGATATATTTGTAATAGTCACAGAAAGAGGAATACAGAATAATCTGTGGATTCAAAGCGTGGTTAGCGAAAATTCCTATCCGAGGTTATTATTAGTTGTTTTTTTTCAGCGATAACATTTTTTAGACACAAGTCTTCTATCACTGTAACGACGAGGCAATAGAATGAGAATATCTACATAACCAGACATCATAAATAACCTGGCAGTGATTGAGGTCAAACCTTCTAAAATTATCTGACGGAGCGAAAGGCTGCGCCAAATTTTCACGCTTAACGCCAGGAAAATTAAACTATGCGCGTGAGAACATTTCATAATGTAACATTATCTATTATGTGAACCACCTCATATTATTTAAATGTAAAACCGGCCTATATTTCATTTTTTCACAAGGAAGTAAGACGACATGAGAAAATTACACGCAGTGTTAACCTCCCTACTCCTCATTTCAGGCAGTGCTTTGGCACAAATCCACGACAATCAGAAAGGTGAGGTGGATGTCTATTTTGTGCGACATGGACAGACGATATTTAATCAATATGATCGCGTACAGGGATGGTCTGATACTCCCCTCACAACTGAAGGCACAGAGGTGGCACGCGCATTCGGCGTGGGGTCCCGAGCCATCGATTTTACTCAGTATTACTCAAGCGATCTCGGGAGGCAGCGTGAAACACTGGCGTTAATTATGCAGGCGCACCACAGTAAGCAGATGCCCACCGAATTAGAGGATCTCCGCGAAGTATTTTTTGGCGGCTTTGAAGGATTATCTAATGAAACAATGAATAGCGCAGCAGGTCAGGCGTTAGGATTCCATACCCATGATGAAATGACCTTGCTTCGCCAACAAGGGAAAATGCCACTTACCCAACTGGCCGACGCGATTCATAAGGCCGATGAGAAACAAGATGCGGAGACGGCACTTCAGGTAAGAAATCGGATGCAAAGAGCCCTGCATTACATGGTAGCAAATGCGCTGGTTCATCATGACAGAAATATCCTTGCTGTTTCATCGGGTATGTCAATCGGTATTATGATTTCAGACATGACAGACAGCCCTTTAAAAAATAAAGGCATGGGGAATGCCGCAGTCGTAAAAATTGAGTATCGTGATGGTCAGTATAACGTCAAGAATATCGGTGATATGCATTTTGTTAATGATGGAATGAAAGTCATTAAAAATGACAGGCAATAGAGCCTCACTTTTAAAGCAGGTTATTTCGGCCACACCCAGTGAACATTGGCAGTAAAGCTATACCTCGAGTAAGAAGGTTCGATTGTTCTATCTGGGATCAGACGAAAGCAATACCAATCCGATAAACGTATAGCGAAAAGCTATATGTTTATCGCGAGCCACAAAATATATAATATCGTATCCGTACATATTAAGGTCAGAGGAAGTTCTGATCGTGTTGACTATTTCTTGCCTCCTGGCCTTATTGTTCCGCCCTGCGAAATGTCTGAAGTCGCATTTGTAAATGGATTGATATAGTCGTTCGGTAATTTTCTCCCTGTTAGATTCAAGGCCATGGTCACGGTAGCTTAACCTTCAACATACTCCCTCCATCCCTTCATTTGTTCATCCCGAGGACATTCTTATCACCTGAAACAGACGTCTCCCGAGGTCCGTCGTTTTTTGTTTGTTTTTGTTTTGACCGAAGCGAATAGATTTCAGTCACATTCTTAAAAGCCATCGCGCGCTTATTCTTATTTCGCCGTTCAGGAGGTTTCAATGTTTTTACAAGAAAGACGACAGCAGATCCTCGCCTGGTTGAATCAACATGAAAGCATCACTGTCAACTGGCTGGCACACACCCTCGATGTCACCAAAGAGACTGTCCGCTCAGATCTCAACGCCCTCGCGCAACAAGGTCTGGTGCAGCGATGTCATGGTGGCGCCCTGATTGTGCGCCGCAATATGCAAGCACCATTAATCAGTGAAATGAGTGAGAGTTTCGACGTGCTTCTGCAACGGATGAAAAACCCGCGTACGCAGCGTCCGACTCGATATAAGGGAGAGAAAATGGCAGGTAAGGTTTGTATTCTCGGATCTTTTAATGTGGATATCGTCGCTAAAGTGGCACGTTTTCCAAAGGGAGGTGAATCGCTGATGGCCCTAGGAAGTACGTTGGGGCCGGGCGGGAAAGGGGCAAATCAGGCGATGGCGGCCAGCCACGCAGGGGCCATCGTCCACTTTGTGTCGAAAGTCGGCACGGATCAGTTCAGTCAGTTTGCCTTTGATCACTTATCAGCCTCAGACATTCATTCGTTCAAACTGTATCAGACAGACGAAGAGCCGACCGGCAGCGCCATCATTTATGTCTCCCAGGAAGATGGTGAAAACATGATTGCGATTTACTCGGGGGCAAACAAAACGATTACCGACGCGGAGATTGCGGAGCTTACGCCGGAACTGGCGCAATCTGACGTGCTGCTGGTACAGCTAGAAAACAACATTTCCGCTACGCTGAACGTCCTCAAGCTTGCGCAAACGTTGGGCGTTCGGGTGATCATGAACCCTGCGCCATTTTCCCGCGACGTACTGTCTTGTATGAACTTTATCGACATCCTTACCCCCAACGAAACCGAAGCCTCGTTACTTTCAGGGATTGAAATCACAGACCTGGCCAGCGCGAAAGACGCTGCGCTGGCCATTGTTCAGCTCGGTGCCCAATGCGTGATCATCACCATGGGATCCCAGGGTGCATTACTTTATGACCAACGCCAGTTTCAGCATATTTCGGCTTTCCCGGCGCTCAGCGTCGATACCACCGGCGCCGGGGATGCGTTTAATGGTGCGTTAGCCGCGGCGCTTGCCGATGGGCAAAGCATCGCTCAAGCCGCGACATACGCCTCAGCCTTTGCCTCATTGGCGGTTGAACGCGAAGGCGCATCCAATATGCCCGATCGTGAGCAGGTCCTGACGCGTCTGGCTCAGCGAAGAATCTAACATTTACTACCGCGGCCAGAGCCGGGGAGAGGAGAATAAATGAAACCGATAGAAGGCATTGTGCCTGTGATGTTAACCCCTTTCACGCCAGACAATCAGATTGATTATCCCGGACTGACCCACTTAATTAACTGGTATCTGGCGAAAGGTGTCGATGCGCTGTTTGCGGTGTGCCAGTCAAGTGAAATGCAATTTCTGACGTTGGATGAGCGCGTTGCCGTGGCTGAATTTGTCGTCAAAGAGGTTGCAGGTCGCATCCCGGTGATCGCATCAGGCCACATTAGTGATGATCTGGCGTGCCAAAAAGAAGAACTCTTAGCCATGTCGCAAACGGGCATTGATGCGTTGGTGTTGGTGACGAATCATTTGGATCCAAAAAACCAAGGCAGTGAGGTTTTTTATTCCACCCTCAATACCCTACTTGAGACATTACCCTCGGACCTCCCTCTCGGATTATATGAATGTCCCGCCCCCTATCGTCGTTTGCTGACCGATGAAGAATTCCGTGTTTGCGCTCAGAGCGGGCGTTTTGTGGTGCTCAAAGACGTCAGTTGTGACTTGGCCACAGTATCGCGTCGCGTCGCGATCGCAGCAAACTCCCCCCTTAACGTGATCAATGCCAATGCCGCGATTGCGTGGCCAGCAATGTTAGCCGGGGCAAAAGGGTTCAGTGGTGTATTCACCAATTTTCATCCCGAGCTTTACTGCTGGCTTTACCGCCACGGAGCCGGCCAGCCCGAGAAAGCACAGGAATTGTCGCTGTTTCTGTCCCTCAGCGCCGTCACTGAAACGCTGGGATACCCGAAAAACGCAAAAATCTATCATCAGCATCTTGGCACTTTTAAGAGCGAATTCTGCCGAGCGAATAAAGATGACGTCCTGGAAAAATTCTGGGGACTCAGTGTGCTTTTGGCGCAAATCCACCAGGGCAGCGAGCTTTGGGGCAAAAGGATCGTAGAGTAATTCACTGAAATGGGGTGGCGGACACTGCCCCATGACGTGCCTTCCTATGTCCACTCGCTAACGATATACGCAATAACGATGATTATTTAGATCGCTTCACTCCGGCGAGGGAAACGTGTGCCCTGCATTCCCTGAGTGAGCGGTTTCTGTGGGGGTGAAATGTCTCCCACTCACTCTTTGAACATCGTGTTTACGCCGAACAGGCATCGCGCTGATTTCAAGAACGCGATCATATCGCGGTGACGCAAAGCGGCCATCAAACCCTATTACCGTCAGTTTGAGCAAGGAGCTTCTTTATGAGTACCTCTCCAGTCGTTGTGAAAGCCACAGCGGGCGCTATCCCGAGCCCGCACATCAGTCGATTACGCTGGGTCATCATCCTGGTTTTATTGCTGGCGGCCATTGTAAATTATCTGGATCGCGCCAACCTGAGCATCGCCAACACCACCATTGCCGCAGAATTTGGATTCTCTAAAACAGAAATGGGCCTGCTTTTATCGGCTTTTTTATGGCCTTACGCGCTGGCAAATTTACCGGCCGGCTGGCTGGTGGATAAATTTGGTCCTAAACGCATGTTCTCAGCCGCGCTCTGTTTGTGGTCGGGTTTCAGCGTGCTGGCGGCCTTTGTAAACAGTTACAGCTTTTTCTATGGGCTGCGCATGATGCTCGGCATTTCCGAATCGCCGTTTTTCACATCAGGCATAAAGATTATCCACAGCTGGTTTGGGGAAAATGAACGGGGTTTGCCCAGTGCCATCATTAACACGGGTTCGCAGATTGCCAATGCCATAGCGCCCCCCATTTTGACGATTCTTCTGATCACCTTAGGCTGGAGGGGGATGTTTGTCGCCATTGGTGTAATGGGCGTGCCGCTGTTATTCGCGTGGTGGAAGTTTTATCGGGATCCTGATGCGCGTGAATACGCACTGTTGCATGCAGGCCATGCGTCGCTCCCACAAAGAGGTGAAAATTCGAAATCCAGTTGGGGAGCTTTGTTCCGCTACCCGGCGACCTGGGCCATGGTAATTGGGAACTTCTCCATTATGTTCACGATTTGGGTCTATCTGACCTGGCTGCCGAGCTACCTGGAAACCTCACTGGGATTTAGCCTCAAAGCGACCGGGTGGATCGCCTCTATTCCTTTCCTCGCCGGTATTCTTGGCGTCCTGGTGGGCGGACTCATTTCCGACACGTTAGTAAAGCGCGGATTTGCGGCTATCACCTCACGAAAAATCCCCATTGTGCTGGGAGCCTTGCTGGCAGCCTGTTTTGTTGCGCCTATTCCGTTTGTTTCCAGCACGCCTGTCGCGATTGGCCTTCTTGCCTTGGGATACTTCTTCTCCCAGATGCCACAAGGTGTTCTCTGGACATTAGCCAGCGACATTGCGCCAAAAGACCAGGTGGCCTCCCTCGGTGCGATCCAAAATTTCGGTGGTTTCCTCGGTGCCGCACTCGCACCGATTATGACCGGTATCATCCTCGATATGACGGGAAAATTTACGAATGTGTTTTTACTCGGCGCGGCTCTGCTCTTCATGGGTGCCCTAAGTTACGGTCTGTTTGTACGACGTAAAATCACCGTTTAAATCCCTAGGTACGTGCAGGGGCATATCGGACTCGACCATCCAAAACATTCCAAAGTGGAATGTTTTGGATTCTTTTTATTCATTTATAGAATGATAGGAAAAGTGATAAGCTTTCTGCAACTTCTTTCCAGAGCACGTCATCATTCTTATGATTAATACATGTAAAACCAGTATTCAGGTTGTCTTTTATATTATTTTGTTTTTACTCTCCGTATTTATCGTGGACAAATTATCGATACCCTTACCGGCAAATATCGTCGGCATGGCGATTTTATTTTTCGCGATGTTTACGAAGGTGATCCCTGTACGCTATGTAAGGCGTGGTTCATCTTTATTGCTTTCAGAAATGCTGCTGTTCTTTATTCCTGCCGTCGTCGCCATTATCAATTATTTCGACATTCTTGAGAATGAGGGCATCCGCATTCTAGTGGTTATCGTCCTTAGCACCACGATTGTATTATCGGCTACGGCTTATATTGTAGATAAAGTCTTTAAATATGAATTACGGAAAAGAGAAAAATGCTAGGACATATTCAGAAAGTGCAGCTACTCTGCCTGGTTGTCACATTTGTGATTTATATTTTGAATAAAAAGCTCTATCAAAAATGGCATACGTTACTCTTTATGCCTTTGGTTTTTACGCCCGCAATACTGGTAATCTTCGTATTGACCATAAAAATTTCCTGGGCTGACTATTCTGCTGAGTCTTACTGGCTGGTGTGGTTGTTGGGGCCGGCGACCATCGCTTTTGCGGTCCCTGTTTATGAAAATATGGCGATGATCCGCCTGCATTGGAAATCCATTGCCGCAGGCGTTGTGACGGCCTTGGTCCTGGCTGTCACCAGCTCGGTATGGTTGGCGCGTTTATTTTATCTGCCGGACCTGGTGCAACGCAGTTTGGCGGTACGTTCAGTGACGACACCCTTTGCACTTGCTGCGGTGAAGTCGTTCGGCGGCGAGCCTAATCTGGCTGCCTTTTTTGTGGTATTGACGGGTGTCGTGGGCGTGGCCGTGGGTGACGCGATTTTTCTGCTGCTATCTATTCGGCATGCTGCCGCAAGGGGTGCAGGTCTGGGCGGGGCATCGCATGGGGCGGGCACCGCGAGATCTTATGAAATGGGAAAAGAAGAAGGGGTGGTAGCAAGTCTGGTGATGATGTTTTCCGGCGTCTGCCTGGTAGTGTTCGCCCCC
The DNA here is from genome assembly GCF_019049625.1 of Rahnella ecdela. Lineage (GTDB taxonomy): Bacteria > Pseudomonadota > Gammaproteobacteria > Enterobacterales > Enterobacteriaceae > Rahnella > Rahnella ecdela. Next base: position 69,087 of record NZ_JAFMOY010000130.1, on the reverse strand, counting down.
CTCTTTTTACGATTACTGTTCTGATAGGAATTCACACTAAACCGATGAGGCTATGGATATGGTTGACTTCGAAACATTAAAAAACAATGCATACTGGCTCGAAAAGAAAGGGTTATTTCGCAGGGCGATCCGCGCATGGCAGACCATTGCCACCACCCAGAGATTTGAAGATTGGCAACGCAATATCGCCTGGAACTCACTAAGGCGCTTATCCTATTTCCCTGAAAAAGACAAACCGCAGTCACCCCTCCCCCAGAAACCTTTAGATAGACATAGATATTAAGTCACCCTTCATAAAGAATAGGGTTACTTTTAAGATAACAATAGTAAAAGTATTTATTTAATCATTTCCCCTCAGCTTGCTGTTAAATAAATGGGCATGCTTTGCGATGGGGGACTTTTTCACAGGGGGTTAAACATACTCCCTGTCACATTTGCATTACTTTTATCGCCTCACACCGTATGAGCATGTCCTTTTAAACATTATTTCCCTCGTATGAGCATAGAAATAATAAAAGCGCCCCCGACACCAGCAGTAATGATGCCGACCGGGAGTTCCTGATTTTGTATGAGACTGCGACTCAGGATATCTCCCCCGGTTAACAAGATTGCCCCAAATAAACCGCATATCGGGATGACAATACTGTGCCTCACGCCGACAACGCGTCGCGCCAGATGAGGCACCATAAGGCCAACAAATCCAATCACCCCCGTCAGGGAGACGAGAAACGCCGTTGAGATCGCGCAGCAAATGAATGTCTCCGTTCTTAAACGCGAGACGTTCACGCCCATAGAACGCGCGGTTTGTTCGCCCGCGAGCAGGCTATCGAGCGAACGCCAGCGACATGCCGTAAAGACCCCGAGCATGAGCAGACTTAAACACGGGATAAAGAGGTTATCCCATCTCGCCAGACCCAGACCGCCAAGGGACCAAAATAAAGCGGAACTTGCGGCACGCTGATCGCCAGAGAAAATCAGATAGCTCGTCAGTGCGCTGAAGAGGAATGAAACGGCAAGGCCGCACACAATGAGCTGTTCGGCGCGCCGTATCCGGCTCACTCGATACATTATCATGACCGCCAGAGCGGAAAGTATGCCCCCCGAGAAGGCTGATATCGGCAGCGTCATGTCCCCCAGCACGTCGCCGAAGCGGGTGATGACGAGAACCGCTCCGGCGGAGGCACCTGACGAGAGACCGAAAAGAAACGGATCGGCGAGTTCATTGCGTGCCGTCGTTTGAAGTAATGCACCGGTGATGGCCAAACCGGCGCCGGTCAATATGGCCAGTAAAGCCCGGGGCAAGCGCAAATCCATGACTATCGTATCGAGCATGCCTGGCAGATGACTGCCACGCAGTATTGCGTAAACCTCATGCCATGACAGCGCGACACTTCCGAGCCCAAGGCTCAAAAACAGCAGCCCCATCAGGATTAACGAGAAAAGCGGAACAATCAGCGCAAGCCGCTTTGCCACGCTGCTCATGGATGCTCCGGGGCGTAAAGCGCGTGAGCGAGCTTTTGTACAGCAGGGATATTGGCAGGACCGGGTGTCAGCTCAGCGTACTGTAATTTAAGATAACGATGTTGTCTCACAGCCGTCGTTTGCTTCATGAGCGGGTGATGCTCCAGAAACTCTCGCAGCGAGGGTGCACCTGCACCGTTCTGATAGTCCAGGAGGATAATCAAATCAGGATCTGTCGTCGCGACGGTCTCCCAGGACGTGCTTGTCCATCCGGAGGGAAGCATATCCATCACGTTTCGGCCACCCGCCGCTTCGATGATGGCCGTCGGCATCGCGTATTTGCCACTGGTGAAAGGTTTATCTTCCCCAGAGTCATACACGAACACTTTCAACGCAGGGCTGCCCGCAGGTTTCGCAGGTAGCGCCGCCAGTTGTTGCTTCCAGTTATTGACCAGCGCGCGGGCTTCTTCTTGTTTATCAAACAGGGTACCCAGCGTCAGTTCATCCTGATAAAGCAGGTCCATACTGACTTTCTGGGGACGTACGCCGGCCTGTATGCAGCTTTCACTGAGTACGAGGGTTTTAATGCCAAAAGGGGCTAATTTTTCTGGCGTCACGTCCCCGCCGATTTTCATGCCGTAATTCCAGCCGGCAAAAAAGAAATCGGGTTCGGCGGCGACTAATGTTTCCAGCGAAGGGTATTTTGGCGCCAGTTCCGGAAGGGTACCCATGGCTTTGCGGAATGCCGGCGTCAGCTTGTACCAGCCGGTGATACCGGTTAGCCCGACAATTTTATCCTGCAAGTGCAGTGCAAAGGCCATTTCGGCCATATTGATATCATTGATCACCGCGCGCTGAGGGGCGTGGGTGAAAGTGACCGGTTTTCCGCAGTTATCAATGATTATGGGGTATGACGTCGCGCTGACCGAAAAGCCTGCTGAAAGAAAGATAATGAGTAACCCTATTCGTTTCATTGTTGACCTCTATCCTTAAGAACCGCTCGGCACTTCAAAAACGCGCAACATTTTCCCTTCGTGGGGATGCGCGACACGGAAACTCTGCATGCCGAATACCGGGAAGATGACTTGGTTTCGCAAGGAGGACTCGGGAATATCATCACTCACTTGCTTTCCTTCGTTGAGCACCAGGATCCGGTCGGCGAATGCTTCCGCGGCGGTTAAATCATGCAATACCGCAATCACTGCGATATTTTTGCTTTTGACCAGCGAAAGCAGCGCTGTCCGGCCCGTTGGGTCAAGATGGTTGGTAGGTTCGTCCAAAAGTAAGATTGAGGGCGATTGTGCCAGCGCTCTGCCGAGGGCAGCACGTTGCCGCTGTCCACCGGATACCTCTCCCATCAGGCGGTGTTTGTACGCGGTGAGGCCCATGTCCTTTATCACCTGCGCCACAATATGGGCGCCGTCCGAAGACGCGTATTGGCCGAAATAAGGCAAACGGCCGAGTGAGACATATTCTTCAACGGACAGACGAAAATCGGGGATGTCACTTTGTGAAAGAAACGCGATTTCTCTGGCACAGTCGAGAGCAGACCGCGTATTCAGAGGCTGGCCCCTGAGTAAAATGGTGCCGCTGTCAGGACGCTTTTCGCGAATGAGTGCCTGGAGAAGGCTGGTTTTTCCGCTTCCGTTTGGCCCAATCACCGCCATTTTCTCTCCCGCCCTCAGGCTGAAAGTTATATTATCCAGTATCAGGTTATGCTCAGGCGAGAGAAGGCTGAGGCCTTCCACCTCCAGCACAAATTCATCAGTCTTCATAGCCTTCACTGCTCTCCTTTCCCCGTAATACCGGCCCTCTCTGCCAGGGTCCTTTACCGCCACCTGCAGCACTGACCGTACCTCAACTGCACCGTCTGCCTGGGAGAACGGCAACTTCGTCGGTAGTCCCCCCCCCTTTTTCGCCGCATCGCGAGAAATGCAGACGCCAAAAAACCTGACGCTGTGTTCACGCTTCTCTTAATACAGTTATCATTTGCCACAAGTTAATGCAAATGATTATCATTACTATTTGATAAAATCCAAAGCAGTCCTCGACAACATGGGGGTTGCGCTCAGCGAAGAAGATGCTTGTGCACAGTTAGGCAGATGGCGGTTCAGTGGCGGGAGGTTTGATGGCCGTTCTGACCTGTTTTTTGCATGTACTGCACAGAGAACGGCGCCTGACGGTCTGCGGGATCACCGACTTATGCATCAATACCGCGTAGGTATCACGCCATGTCTTTCGGTGAGTGAGCTGTATCGCCAACATACGTTGGCAGCCCCAGATAGGCTGTATCCGGTAAACGCAGGGGCTTGTAAGAGGTTCCTCAGTGACGTCACAACAGCTAAGGATTACTGGCTCATAGGATTACCGGATTACAGAATCAATAATATAATCTTATTATATCGTTCATAAACACATGCAGCTACTGACTACTCTGCGGAAAAATCTTTTTCTCATTCCGGCTTGGTCACGGTATAGGTTCCGTGTTCAGCATGGTAGGCCTCGCCGTAGCCTTCGTCCTTCCATATTTTAATGGCATATTTCTCCCATTCTTTTGAAAGTGCATCCAATTCATGTGAGAACTTGAAGTAGCTGTCCGAACCTTCATGCTGGGGAGTGGCATGATGCTGTTGGATGTGCTCTCTGAACTTTTGCGGATTATCAATAATCGGACAGGGTTGCATGAGGTTATCATTGAAGGGGATCTGTTTTTTATAGCCCTCGAAGAAGGGGCTCTTAAGGATATCCACGATGGATTTTTCGCGGACATTATCCACTGAATAGGGCTGAAATACGCAGGGTTCAACGCCTCCCTTGGCATTAATGTGGAGGTAGTTGGCTCCCCCTGACATGCACCCATTGACTAAGAATCCGTGGTTCCAGAAATCGGCCAAAAAGGCTAAACGTCCGGATTGACGGAGCGCTTCTAGAAAATGAAAACGTTCATACCGTTGCTGGGCTGTCGGGACAAGGTCAAACGCGGCATCTCGCCCCATTGGCATATATTGAAATACCCAGGAATAGCTAATCCCCAGGTCGTTGATCATAAAGTCCCAAAAATCATGGCTGATAATTTGATCATGATTCTTGGAGGTCGCCATGATAGACGCCCCGCATAAAACGCCTCTTCGGTTGAGCCGATCATACGCCGTGATGATTTTTTGATATGTCCCTTCTCCCCGCCTCCAGTCTGTCATGAGCTCATCCCCTTCAATCGATATGGTGACCGCCACATTCCCAAGTTTGGCCAGTTTATCGACGCGAGATTCCGTTAACAGCGTACCGTTCGTGAAGACCATGAAATAACAGTCACTGAATTTTTCAAACACCTTCATTAAGGGTTTATAAACAAAGGGTTCGCCACCCGTGAAGGTAAAAAAGCGAACGCCAAGGTCATAGAGCTGCTGAACGATATTGAATATCTCCTCTTCCGTGTAATGATATCTGTTGCCATATAATGCGGAGTAACATCCTTTACACTCCAGATTGCACTCATAGGTAGGGGAGATTAATATTAAAAAGGGAATGTGTGTTTCAAACTCCTCGCCTGCCGCATCACGCAAGGCCGTGCCTTCGACAATGTGATTAAAAATAAGATTTGAAATGAGCTTATTGCGTGAAGCGGGATTTAATTTTTTGATTGCCTGGATCCAGCCTTTAACCATGGGATCGTGGTCATGGCACATTTTAGCTAATGAAAGTAAATCCTCTTTACTGTCCTTTGAAATCCTTGCTCCGAGACGAAATATTTTTTCCAGCCCTGACTCATCCAGATGATGAAGTATTGTTGACAAGGCCACTGGCAATGCTTTTTTAGTTAAGGTGCCTAATATCATTATCATTCCTATAAGTGATAACACTCAATTAATATGCGTAAAACCCTAATAATTAAATCATGGGAATTTGCCTTTAATAAATGCGCAAGGCTCTTATTACACTCACAGCGCTTTATAAATAAGTCATGTGAATTAAAAATATATCAACTGCAAATCAGATAGTTATTTGACGCTCCAAGCCTGTTTTAATGTGGACGCTTATCCTATTAGCACTGAGGAGAGCAATCGCAATCATCCTGTTAAGATAAACTCACAAACAGAGCTCATCGTATATCCATTTTATATTCATGATGGCGAAACTTAGATTTACCCTGAAAAAACTCATCTCAATATCTTGGTGTGAAACAGCAAGCCACTTTTATAGTGCGCTCCAATCAACATTTAAATTTCGGCTATCTTTCTTTCGCCACACTCATGACGCCGAAACCTCTCAATCCTTCCATAGTCGGAGAATGACCATCTGAAAAATAGTCTTCAATACAAAGTAGTATTGTTCATAAAAGGGCGGAGTTCATTACTATTTCAAGACAAACTGCATCGATGACATGACTCATCGCCTTTAGGTATTCTGACTCATTTCATTCACCTGTCCCAAATAGCTATTATTATTTTTCGCACTATTTTCAAGCTTGGAAATTGCGAGTCTGGTAGTGTTTTAAAGTCACCCACGCTTTTATATTCTCTGATATGATTTCTGTGTAGCAGGGGCTTGCATACCGCCTGTTACGGTAAAGTGGCGGTAACGGGGCGTTACCGCCACTTTCACCCTCCCCCTGAGTTTCACTTCTTCTGACTCGCCAGCGCCCCTTTGAGTAAGGCAGAGGCTTTAAGACCAAAATGTTGTTCAAAGGCTTTACGTCCCTGAGAAGTGACTCTCAACGCCCGAGTCGCGGGCTGTCGGCTTAACCATTGGCGGTTTAGAAACATTTGCATCAACTTCGCGCCCACTGTGCCTGAAACATGAGGCTGTCGTTCTGTCCAGCCGAGACACGTTTGCACAGAACGTTGCCTTCCTTCGCACATGCCAGTGCTATCCCCTGCATTTCAAACCAAGTTACCCCGGCGTCAGTGACGTAATAATGCAAGTCCCCGGCTTTTTCGAGCAGATTGCGGTCAACCATGGCCTGAGTAATAGCAATACCAGTCTGACCCGCAAGATGAGCATAACAGCACCGCGCAAAGCGAGGTTCTTTGGCAGCCGGACTGGGGGTTGTCTGCCATTAAGAAGCGACAGGGCCGACGGAGGCCAAATTTTCAAGCAACTGGGCTATGTGAGGGCCGGCAAGACGAAAATACCGATACCTGCCCGCCGCTTCCACACTAATCAGAACGCCATCGCGTAATTTCGCAAGATCTAAACTGAGGGTCTGGGCTATCACCCCTGCCGCCTCCGCCTAGACACAACGGGTAAATCATTTCGGGGGTAACTTGTCTCCCTCTGCTGAACGATATCTTTAATCGATAATGGTTGCCGCTTGGAAAACGAATAACATCTTAAAATAAGCCTGCTTTTTGTGCAGGATGTGCACCACACGTGGTGGTAACGCATGGTTTCATTTGGTATTTTAACGTGTCAGAGAAGAAAGCAAATAAAAAGCACTGTTTCAAAAACGGGCGATTGGTGCGATTACTTAATATAGGAATCCAACACTTTCAGCACGACCTCAAGATCTTCTTCTCGTTTCTTTTCCTCAACTTCATGAACAATATGTTCTGTCAGATGCCCCTTAATTACCTCCCGCATTAATCCATTCACTGCCCCACGTATTGCTGCGATCTGTTGTAATACGGCGGCACACTCATGAGGTTCATCCAGCATTTTTTTCAACCCCACCACCTGCCCCTGAATCTTGTTTGTGCGGGCTATGATTTTTTGTTTATCACGGATCGTATGCGACATCCTGAAACCTCATTGAACAAAAAAACTCTCTCTGAAGTGTAGCATCATCATTTTACTGGGGGGTAGTATATACTACTGGGGGGGAGTATAATTCCAATCGCCACTTCTTACTAAGAATTATTATCATGAATGAATTTACAATCCTTATGCAGCAAGGACACACCTGGTTCTTCATTCCCAGTGCAATTTTACTCGGTGCTCTTCATGGGTTGGAGCCCGGGCACTCTAAAACCATGATGGCGGCCTTTATTATCGCTATCAGGGGCACTATCCGGCAGGCTGTCATGCTTGGACTGGCAGCAACCCTTTCACATACCGCGATCGTGTGGTTGATTGCATTCGGCGGAATGTATTTGAGCAATAAGTTCACCGCCGAATCTGCCGAACCCTGGTTACAGTTGGTTTCCGCAGTCATCATCCTCAGCACTGCTATCTGGATGTTCTGGCGGACCTGGAAAGGTGAAAAAAACTGGCTGGAAGGGATGCAGGAAAGTGAAAAACACCTTCATCATGACGAGTCACGTCTGATAGATACCGGTCACGGTAAAGTTGAGTTATCCATCTTTGAAGAAGATGAGTCCCCACATTGGCGGTTACGTACGCTCAGTGGCACAAAATGGGCAGCCCGCGAGGTTTCGTTAGTCACAATCCGAGAGGCAACTACGTTTTTACAGCTTTTTGAATTTATTGATAAAGGTGAATATTTAGAATCCAGATTGCCGATCCCAGAACCTCATAACTTTCGAGTTCGTCTTTCGTTAGGCCATCGGGGCAATGTCCATGATTATGATGTTGTCTACCATGAACACGAACATGATCACTCTTCTCTGGCAGGCCTGAATATAGATTCTAATGAATTTCAGGATGCTCATGAGCTGGCACATGCAAAGGACATCAATCGGCGCTTTACCAAAAATAAAGTCACGAACGGACAGATCCTGTTATTCGGCCTGACTGGAGGGCTTATTCCTTGTCCTGCTGCAATTACCGTATTATTAATCTGCATCCAGCTTAAAGCTTTAACTTTAGGAGCAACACTGGTTGTTTGCTTCAGCATTGGGCTTGCACTGACGCTGGTCACTGTCGGTGTTGGTGCTGCGTTGAGTGTCCGCCAGGTCGCAAAGCGCTGGGGTGGTTTTAAGAACATTGGAAGAAAAATACCTTATTTTTCAAGTGCTCTTATTGGATGCGTAGGGATTTATATGGGGATTCATGGGTATCTTGGCATCTTTGGCTAAGTAATCCACTGTTGCCATAGGTGAAACAAAGGAGAGCAACTTAACATCAGGGATGCGCCACTTTCCCTCTGAGAATGGTCTGCCGTGTGGTGTTGAACTCCCTCGCCCAGTTTTGTCATAAATCCAGTCCAGCCAGCGTTCCAGATAGAACATGCCGGTCTGTGATTTTTGATCATGTTTGCCATTTTTGTGTCTCGACAATTACCGTTTGGTTTTCGTCAAAAATTGCGCGAAATAATTTATGTTGAAAGTCGGCACGAGCGCTGGCTACCAGAAAGCGAATATATAAAACCCGGGACATGACCCGGGCGGATAACTTCGATAACATTGAAGTGTTCTACAACCGAACCCGACGTCACAGTCATCTTGGTGGCGTCAGCCCTGAGGCCTTCGAAAAGGCCTCACCGTGAGGACAGAAAATCTCTACCGGAACGGGGTACTCCACTTGAGTTTTCTTTAACATTATTGATTCACATTCAGAACCACCATATTCCAACTCAATGACGGCAATGAAACTTGTTTGTTTATCCTTCCCTCGTCCGAAAGGGGGAGTATTTTAGGGATCACATTGTCGGGTTGTTCGAAAGTATTGCATGCATCCAGCTCATCTCCGTACAAGGCAACGTGACGTTCTATAGAGGTAACCCCGAAATCCTCTAAGTTGAAGGTGACATCAAATGCCTTTTCGGGATCCGTATTAAGCGCAAAGAAGGCAATTTGCTGTGTTTCTTCATTAAAAACGGCCGCGCTTTGAACCGTTTTCGATGTGCCGTGGACGGTATCAATTACCGGTACTCGCGCAAAATACCGTAACGCAACCCCTCGACCAAACTGGCTCACCATCTGGAAAGGCCAGAAAATTGTTTGTTTGATCGCTTCGCCACCGGGTTGCGTTAAAATGGGCGCGATGACGTTGACGAGCTGTGCCAGTGATGCCATTTTCACCCGATCGCAATGATTAATCAGCGAGCACATCAAACCACCAAAAACGAGTGCATCAAGAAACGTGTAACGCTGCTCGAGAATGGGTGGCGCGACTTCATACAGACGCTTGTGATCTGTGAAATAGTCTTGCCAAGGTTCTCCATCAATCGACCAGATGTTCCACTCATCAAATGAAATCATCATCGTTTTCTTGGAGCGCAGTTTGGCTTTCACATAATCGGCGGTGGCGACAATGGTATGGATAAAGTTATCCATTTGCACAAAGGAAGCCAAAAAGTCTTGAGGGTTTCCGGTGCGGTTTTCAAAATAGTGATGACAGGAAAGGTAGTCGACCTGCTCGTATAACCCTTCGAGCACAATACGGTCCCACTCCGGGAAAGTGTGTTGCAAAGAGCTTGAACTCCCGCAGGCGACCAGTTTGATATCGCGGTCAACCCAGCGAAGGATCTTTGCTGTTTCACATGCTTTTTTCACATAATCTTCAGCATCGAGATGGCAGGTCTGCCAGGCACCATCCATTTCATTGCCAAGACACCAAAGCTTGAAACCATAGGGTTCGTGGCGGCCATGTTGTTGGCGCAAATTGCTTAACGTCGTCCCTTCTTTGACATTGCAATACTCGATGAAGTACCCCGCCTCCTGAGGCGTCCCCGTTCCCAGATTGACTGCAATCATGGGCGTTATACTATTTTTCTCCGCCCATTCAGCGAACTCATGAATACCAAATTGATTCGTTTCCTTCGTTAACCAGGCATAGTCTAACCGCACAGGTCGCTGATCTTGAGGCCCGATACCATCTCGCCAGTGATAGCCAGAAACGAAATTGCCACCAGGATAGCGCACCGTCGAGATATTGAGCTCTTTGATCAGTTTGGCTACATCTTCACGATATCCCTTTTCATCCGAAGATTTATGGCCAGGCTCATAAATCCCCGAATAGACTGCCCTCCCCATGTGCTCTATGAATGATCCATAGAGCGCAGGGTCCACGGCATCGATATAATTCTCTTTCTGAAATAGAAATTTAAGGTGTGTCATGGCATGTCTACCCTATTTATTGTTGAAGAAAAAGATCGCGCTCGATAGTGTCCATCTGACTGGCGTTTAATTTATAAAACATATGGACATTCACCACGCTGATCACATACGCCACGGCAGGTATCCAGACCATCAATGCATAGATGCCATGAATGGCCTGCGGAGTTTGGGTGGCTGCATCGGCCTGGTATCCCGTCAGTGAAAGCACACCGCCCACAATAGCCCCGCCCACGGCCAAAGCGACTTTCAGGGTAAACAAGTTGCCAGATGCGCAAATGCCGCTGTAGCGCATGCCCATTTTCCAGTCGCCGTAATCATCCACATCGCCAATCCACGTCCAAAGAATGGGGCAACCAATTTGATGGACAACAGACAGGATAAAGAAATACACGAATACCGCGGTGATATTGCTGGCGGGGATAAAGTAAAACCCAAGCGTTATTAGCATCGCCAAAAATTTGGTGATCTTATAAACGGCGACTTTATCCCACCGCACAGTAAAATAGGGTGTGAGGAATGTCCCCACCATGCCGGATACCACAGAAAGTGCTAAAAAAAAGGTCGTCTGCATGTCATCGAGGTGCATGACGTATTTACCGAAGTAAATACAAGCTGCGCCGCGAACAAAGGAGGGAATACAATCAAGAAACATAGCCACCATGCAAACGATCCATTGATCGTTTTTCAATCCTTCCCGTAGCATGGTCGATAATTTCGCCTCACTGTAGTCATGCGGAATAATGCGTTCCTTTGTCGTGAGTGCACAAAAGAAGAATAGGACGACTGAAATCGCCGCAAATACGGTGATCACCCAAAAAAATCCTACTTGTTTATTCCCGTGACCAAAATAAGCCACAAGTGGGAGCAGCGTCAGGGTGCAAAATAAACTTGCAATGCCTGAGCCCAGAAAGCGAAATTGCTGACATGACACCCGTTCTTGTGAGTTTGTAGAAATGACACCGCCCAGTGAGCAGTAAGGCATATTCACACCGGAATACAGCAGCGACAAGACGAGGTAGGTAATAAAAGCATACACAACCTTGCTCGTGCCCTCGAAGGCGGGTGTGTAGAACATGAGCATGCAGCTTAAGGCAAAGGGGATCGCGCACCCAATGATCCAGGGACGAAACCGTCCCCAGCGGGTGATTTTCTTGTCCATGTATGCGCCATACAGCGGGTCAAAAATCGCATCGAATATTCTTACCACCAAAAAGATGGCCGCGACGATACCGGGGGCGAGACCGAAAATGTCGGTATAAAAAAAGGAAAGAAACATGGTTATGGGGTTAAACAACATATTACAGGCGGCATCGCCTGATGCAAACCCCACTTTTTCAAAGAAACTTAATCGCTCCGTGCTGCTTCTCGCGTTAGCGCTGACAATGGTATTTACGCTCATGGCGCCCTCACTATTTTTTGTTATAAAACCCCACTTTATTTAAAAGGGCTATTATTAATTTGCAGAGCATCAGAGGATTAAATATTTGGCAGATTAGTCCATGAATTTAACCAGTTAAAACTAGGCGTTTATTTGCTAAGGAGAATGGCGTTATCGCTGTTATCCAGGAACCGTTTTGGACCGGATTATTTATTAAATGGGTTTACCTGTTTCTGCCAGGCGTGAGTGTTCATTTTCACCCTTTCACGACTTTCGGATGACCTTGTATAAATCAAGGAAATAAGGCGGGGGGATATAATCTGGCCGTAACGGAGACAGTGCAACATTAATTCCCCTGTTAACCCTATGGTTTTTATGTCCACCTCACGCACGCGTCAACAACAGTCCCAGGATTGATTTAGCGTCTTTCTTTCTATTACTCAAACCTCTGCTATATTTCGTAAAGGCATCATAAAAACATTTTATTTACAATTTCATGACCTGAAGGTTCCATAACCTTCTTCTTCGTAGATCAACTCCTCACCCAGGGATTTTAAATGTCTGGCACTCTGATCACTTTCATCACACAGACGTTACAAACAGTGCCCGGTCTGGCCATTTTTCTGGCATTAACATTGGGCTATGCCATCGGGCAAATTCGTCTGGGGCCGATCCAGCTCGGCGGTGTGTGCGGAACACTGATTGCCGCATTATTCATTGGTCAGCTGAATATTCCCGTCGATGCCGATATCAAAAACATTTTCTTCATGCTGTTCATCTTTGCGCTGGGTTACAGCGGTGGACCGCAATTCTTCGCCAATCTGAATGCCAAAAATATCCAGTTAGGCCTTTTTTGTCTGATTGAGGTCGTGGTGGTGCTCGGTCTGGTTCTGACCGCCACCGTCGTGATGCATCTGGATCCGGGCACGGCAGCGGGCATGATGGCCGGTGCGGCGACCGAATCAGCGGTAGTCGGTACTGCAACCGATGCGATTTCCCGCCTTGACCTCCCTGCCAGCGAAATCATTCGTCTTCAAGGTAACGTCGTCACCGCCTATTCCATCACCTACATCTGCGGTCTTATCACCATTGTCATTGTCACCAGTCAGATTTTCCCGCTGATTATGCGCACCAATCTGCGCGAAGACGCCGAAAAACTTTGGAAGGAAATGGGCGGCCAGGTCGATGCAGAAGGCATCTCCGCATTGCCTACGGTGGTCGGGCGCGTTTACCGGCTTCAGGCCGGAGCAGGCAAAAGTGTTGACGACCTCCAGCAACGCCTGGGTCAGGGAAGCAGCATTGTGCGCGTACAGCGCAACGGCCGCACACTGGCGCTCTCCCCTTCCCTCCGGCTTCGTAGGAACGATCAGGTCTTACTGGTGGGATATCGCGGAACGGTCATTGAAATGTCCAGGATCCTCGGCAGCGAAGTCGCCGATACCAATTCCCTTACCGCCGCCCTCGACACTTACCATGTGATCCTCCTTGAACCGACGATGGCTAACCGCGAACTGCGCGACCTGGAATTGCCGACCGGCGTGCATGTGGCAGCCGTTCTGCGTGGGGACGCGATGTTGCCCGCGCTTCCCGCCACCCGTTTGCAGGTTCACGACGTGCTGCAAATTTATGATGCCAATCCCGGACGCGCCACGCTGGCGGCACCGGTGCTGAGCAAAATCGGCAAAATGATGCCCGATAAGCTGGCCAGTAATCTGGCGATCGTCGGGCTAGTGATTGCACTGGGCACCTGGCTTGGCAGTTTCAAACTGAACATTGGCGGCATTGATTTCTCCGCAGGCACCGGCGGCGGTGTGTTGATCGTCGGATTAGTAATGGGCTGGTATCACGCACGCCGCGCTGACCTGCATTCGGTTAATGGTGATGCCCTGACGTTGCTCAAAGACCTTGGCCTTGCCGGATTTATCGCCGGTGTCGGGTTGTCTTCCGGCCCGCAGGCGCTCTCTCTCATCATGCAATATGGCATCACGCTGCCCCTGCTCGGCGTCGCTATCGCGATTATTCCGGCGTCCGTCTCACTGGTCGTCGGCCATTTTTGGCTTAAGCTCCGCGCGCCTGTGTTACTGGGAGCGATCGCCGGGCAACAGTGCAGCACGCCCGCCCTGAGCGCCATACAAAATGCGTGTGGTAATTCCACACCGCTGCTGGGTTACACCATTACTTACGCGATTTCCAACGTTGTGCTGCCCCTGATGGGGCCATTAATTGTCGGGCTGGCCAGTTCGCTTCAGCCTCTTTAGTCGTTCATTTTTATTATCCCGGTAACTGAGGTACGCACATGAACTGGTTACACGAATTGTTCCAAAAATCCCCCGAGATTGCGTTGTTTTTCTCCATCGCGGCGGGCTATTACATTGGCAAAATCAAGTTTGGTAAGTTTCAGCTGGGTGGGGTCGCGGGTTCGCTGCTGGTGGCGGTATTAGTCAGTCAGGTGGGTGTCGAAATTGATAACGGGGTGAAATCGGTCATGTTTGCCCTGTTTATCTACGCGGTGGGTTATGAGAGCGGACCAGATTTCTTCCGGTCTTTGGGCAAGCAATCCATCAAAGAGATCATTCTGGCGGCGGTGCTGGCGATCACCGGTTTGCTCACCGTGGTGGTGCTCGCGAAATGGTTTGATCTGGACAAAGGTCTGGCCGCGGGCGTTGCCGCCGGTGCGCTGACGCAGTCCGCCATCATCGGGACCGCGGGTGATGCCATTGCCAAACTCGGGCTGGCTCCCGAGGAGGTCACACGGCTGCAAGGCAACGTGGCGATTGGTTACGCTGTCACGTATGTCTTCGGGTCATTCGGCGCGATTTTGGTTTGTGTGAACTTACTGCCGAAATTCATGGGCCGCACCATCAAAGAAGATGCGCTTAAGGCGGAAAACGCCCTGCAGACCGGGGTTCGTGTTTACGGGCCGGGTCAGGAAGCGGCTGCCCCGGATCTCGTTGGCCGTATTTTCAAACTGCCTGCCAATACGACGGATACCGTGCAGGTTCTCGAACACACCACCGATATCCCGCTCACCATTGAGCGCGTGAAACGCGGCAAGCAAATCATGGAACCGACTCCGGATATGCCGCTGCAACCTGACGATATCGTGCTGGTGGTGGGACGTCGCTCTGCCATCGTCGCGGTCGCCGGGCGTCTGGGCAAAGAACTGCAGGACGAAGAAGGCATGGAACTGACCATGCAGAAACGGGATGTGGTCATCACCAATAAGACGCTCGACAAACGCACCTTTGGCGACATCCGTGAGGCGGTGGCGAAAGATGTGCGTCACGGCGTGTACGTGTCGCAGATTTCCCGTCAGGGCAAAGCGCTGCCACTGGAACCTGAAACCCTGCTGATGCTCGGTGACGTGGTGACGGTGTTTGGTGCTGAAAATGATGTGAAACGCATCGTGGATCAGGCCGGTCATGCGATTGTCCCGAGTGCCAAAACAGACTTCGTCTATATGGGCGCGGGTCTGATTGTCGGCTTGCTGGTCGGCATGCTTACCGCAAAAATCGGTTCTATCCCTCTGACGCTGGGCAGCGGCGGCGGCGCATTGTTATCCGGCCTGCTGTTTGGCTGGTTCCGTTCCCGTCGTCAGTCATTCGGTTACATGCCCTCCGGCGCGGTTCAAATATTGAAAGACTTAGGTCTGGCCGCATTCGTGGTCGTCGTCGGTATTTCTTCCGGCCTGCAGGCGGTGCAAACCGTTGAAAGCCAGGGGCTTAAGATCCTCATTATTGGCGTTGTCGTCACCATCCTGCCGTTAGTGCTGACCATGCTGTTTGGTCGCTATGTGTTGCGCTACAACAACACCGCAATTTTTGCCGGTGCACTTAGCGGTACACGCAGTGCCAACCCGGCATTTGGTGAGGTACTGGATAAAGCCGAGAACACCATTCCCACCGTTCCGTTTGCCATCACCTACGCACTGGCCAACGTATTTTTAACCCTGCTGGGGCCGCTGGTCGTGGCATTTGTATAACCAGGTACTGTTCTGCGAATCGTCAGTCCCGGTCGAACCGGGCTGGCAAATTACGTTCTTAATGATACAGCAAGGAGTAGTGACATGAATTTTGACGACCCCGAGAAGCTGGCGCTGTTAAGCCCGTTTGAACTGAAAGATGCGCTGATGCATCAGGCTGTGCAGAGCAATCAGTTAATGTTGAATGCAGGCCGCGGAAACCCCAACTTTCTTGCAACCACCCCGCGCCACGGTTTTTTCCAGTTTGGCTTATTTGCGATGACCGAAGCCGAACGCTCGTACATGTATATGGATCATGTCGGCGGATTCCCTAAACGCGAAGGCATTGAGGCAAGATTCGAATTATTTGCCAAACAGCATGAAACGAATCCCGGCGTGCGCTTTATCGAAGCCGCCGTCTCCTACGTGCGCGACCAGATGGGGCTGGATGCCGGTGATTTCATTTACGAGATGTGCGAAGCGATTCTGGGCTGTAACTACCCGGTGCCTGACCGTATGCTGAAGATGACCGAAGTCATTGTCGGCAAGTACATCCACAATGAAATGGTCGGTAACTATCCGTTTGTCGGCAAATTCGATATGTACGCGTTGGAAGGCGGCACCGCGGCGATGACATACCTGTTCGCCAGCCTGAAGGCCAACCACGTCATCAACGAAGGCGATACCATTGCCCTCGGTATGCCGATCTTTACGCCTTACATCGAAATTCCGGAACTCAGTGATTACAACCTGAAGACCATCCACATCGATGCACCGCAATCCAATAAGTGGCAGTACACCACTGCTGAACTGGACAAATTACTCGATCCGAAAGTCAAAGCATTCTTCCTTGTGAACCCGAGCAACCCGCCGGCGGTGAGAATTGATGATGAGACGTTGCGTTATATCGCGGAAATCGTGAAAAAACGTCCAGACCTGATCATCCTCACTGATGACGTTTACGCCACCTTTGCCGACAACTTTGTCTCTCTGTTTGCGATCTGTCCGTACAACACCATTCTGGTGTATTCGTTCTCCAAATACTTTGGGGCAACGGGCTGGCGTATGGGGGTTGTGGCAACGCATGAAGACAACATCATTGATAATATTATCGCCAATTTGCCCGCGGCCAAGAAAAAGCAATTGGATCACCGTTACTCTTCCATTACCACGGAACCACGCAAACTCAAGTTCATCGACAGGCTGGTTGCCGACAGCCGTACCGTAGCGCTAAACCATACCGCAGGTCTTTCCACGCCGGTGCAGGCACAGATGACGTTATTCTCACTGTTTTGTCTGATGGATGAGCCGGGTGCTTACAAAGCCGAAATGAAGCGTATCGTACTGCGCCGCCAGGAAGCATTGTATCGCGAGCTGGGGCTGCCTATGCCGCAGGATCAAAACTCGGTGCGCTACTACCACCTGCTGGACATGGAAGAACTGGCGACCCAGATGTACGGTGCCGACTTTGTGAAGTGGATGATGGCAAGGCTAAAACCGAATCAGGCGCTGTTCAGGCTTGCCGAGGAAACCGGCGTTATCTTGCTGCCGGGCAAAGGATTTGGTACGCCGCACCCGTCATGGCGTGTGTCGCTGGCCAACCTCAATGAGTATGACTATGCCAACATCGGTAAAGCGATTCGCAGATTGTCTCGTGAGTATTACGATAAATTCATCGAGGCGACCAGTGCCAAAGAACCGGCACCTGCGGTCAAAGCCGTGAAGGTTGTGGCGGCTGCAAAACCTAAAGCCAAGAAAAAACCTTCGTAAACAGTCTGAGCGTCACCACTGGCAGCGGTTCGGTTGCGCTGCTGCCAGTTCTCCCCCTAAAGCGACGTATTCTTTATTTTTCTACGCAAAGCCTTTCGAATTAAATTCTCTCTGATAAATCCTCTCCAATTGTGTGCATATATACGTTTTGTTTAATATTCCCCTGATAGTATCCCGGTGCAATTAATAATAAATCCAGTGAGGACGCGTATGTTAAACGATGAACCCCCGTCGGGTATTCCGACCACTCCCTGATTATCCTCAGCACCGGTCAGTGTCTGTAAGGATAATCAGAGCCACAAGCCCGATAAATGACGGGCGAAGATTATCTTTATTTCGATGCTGTTATATCGAGGTGCTTTATGCTGTTGAAAAAATTTATTTCCCCAATGTTCCTGAAGACGATAAGCTCTTCATCTCTTAGCGATACGCTCGCCACTGCAGGCATGACAGCCCCGGCTATTCGGCCGCCGCGCCCCCTTCCGTTGTTCCTGACTCTAAAGCATTACTTTTCAACCCATTACCAACGTGCGGTTAAAGCACAAATCGATAGCCTTCTCCCCTGAGAGGGTGACACGCATTAGGGTAACAACGTCTAAATTGTTACCCTAATGAATACTTTTTTAAATTGAATACGGTGTAAAAATAACTCCATTGCTATGGAGGGGTTAATTGCGCCCTATTCTCTCTGCTCATCGATTTTTATCGATATAAAAATTCCAACTGAGAATTAACATTATGCAGAAGAACAATCCTATTATGGGCCGGAAAAAATTCGGCCTGGATGATGTGATTATCATCTCAATACTGTGTCTGTTAGCGGGATTATTCATTTATGGCTGGCAAGGTATGCATACGCCTTTTGATGGGAGTACGATGCCGGCAATTACTCAAGATTATAAAGACTTACCTTATTACACCTTACGTACCACCCTGCGTCTGGTGATTGGATTAGTGTTCTCATTACTTTTTACGGTGGTATTCGCTGTACTTGCTGCAAAATATGCAGCGATGCGCCGCGTTATTTTGCCCTTCGTCAACTTCATGGAATCCGTTCCTCTCCTTGGGTTTTTAACCTTCACCACCGCCTTCTTCCTGGGTCTGTATCCGCACAGCGTGATGGGTCTTGAAGGGCTCGCCATCTTTGCCGTCTTTACCGGGCAGGCGTGGAATATGATGCTGACGATGTATCAGACGCTGCGCGTTGTCCCCAGCGAACTCACCGAAGTCTCCTGCGCGTTTCAGTGCAACCCCTGGCAGCGGTTCTGGCGACTGGGATTTCTTTATTCCTTCCCTGGGTTGCTCTGGAACACTATGGTGTCTCAGTCTGCGGCATGGTTTGCACTGATTGCCTCCGAGATGCTGACGATTGGCGACAATAACGTCAATCTACCCGGTATCGGATCGTGGTTGGGTCATGCCATTGATGCGGGGAGTATCCACGGGGTGCTGTGGGGAGTTCTGGCTCTGGTGGTGAACATCGTGCTGTTTGATCAGTTACTTTTCCGCCCGCTGGTGCGCTATGCCAGCCAGTTTAAGTACGAGGATATCACCTATGCGGAACGGCCGACCTCCTGGTTTTATAATTGCCTGAAGCGTTCGCTTACGGGTCAACAGCTCGGCAAACTGGGCGCCTCGTTCAGTCGGTTTTGGCTGTTTACCTTGCCGAAAGCGTGGTACCTGCTGGGGTTAAATCGACTCTTTAATTTTCTGGGGGTACTCAACTGGCTGTGGGCAAGCCTGTGGTATCTGGCGATTGCTGTCGCCTGCTTGTATTACGGTCATCTTTTGTGGGGTTATCTGCCCTTCCAGTACCTCTCACAGCTCCCTGAATGGATGGGACTGACGGCGGCCCGGGTGATCATCGCCATGCTGTTAAGCATTGTGATCTTCACGCCGCTGGGCGTTTGGATTGGCCTGCGGCCAAAGTGGGTGCGTTTTTTCCAGCCTATCATTCAGATCATGGCAGCGATCCCTTCGAATGTTTTCTATCCGATAGTCACCATCATTCTGATCACCTGGCACCAAAGTCTCAATGCCTGGACGGTGCCAATGATCATGCTGGGCACGCAATGGTACGTTTTGTTTAACGTGATTGCCGGGGCGTCTGTTATCCCAAGTCAGATGGTGGATGTGAGCCGGGTTTTTGGTGTGAAAGGGTGGATGTGGTGGAGCAAGTATATTTTGCCTGCCGTTTTCCCGTACATCGTGACAGGCATCATTTCAGCCGCCGGCGGGGCCTGGAACGCGGCCATTGCCGCTGAAGTGCTCAATTGGGGTGACGTCACCCTGAAAACGGAGGGGTTGGGCGCATTCATTTCCACCACCACCGATGCCGGATTGAATCCTGAGGCTGCGCTGGGCTGTATTGCGATGTGCTTTATGGTTGCCCTGTGCGTGATTTTTATCTGGCAGCCACTTTATCGCTTTGCAGAAACGCGGTTCAAATTTGACTAACTCGCTCAGAAACCTATTAAAGCCGAGAATATGACATGAACAATACTCGTACTGTTTTAGAAATTAAAAACGTGTCCAAATCTTTTCAGAAAGGACATAAGCATACGCAATGCGTACTGGATAATATCAATCTGGACGTCAGAGAAAATGAAATCGTTGCCTTGCTGGGAAGGTCTGGCTCAGGGAAATCCACCTTACTGCGGATGATTGCCGGGTTGGTCGACAGCAGCTTTGGCTCCATTGTGTGTAATGACCAGCCGGTGACCGGCCCCTGCCCGGATACCAGCATGGTCTTTCAGACGTTTGCGCTCTTCCCTTGGCTCACTGTGTTTGGGAATGTCTCCTTTGGCCTGCAGGCATTAGGGTTGCCGGCCAATGAGGTGAACCGCAGAACGGTCGATATGATCGACCTGATTGGTCTGTCGGGTTATGCGGAGGCCTATCCGAAGGAGCTATCCGGAGGAATGCGCCAAAGGATAGGGTTTGCGCGGGCGCTGGCGGTAGAACCGCAGCTGTTGTTGCTTGACGAACCCTTCTCGGCACTCGACATTTATACCGGCCATAAGCTGCGTCAGGATCTGCTGGAGCTGTGGGAAAAACATTACATCAAAACGAAATCGATGATTCTGGTGACCCACGATATTGAAGAGGCCGTAATGCTATGCAACCGCGTTCTGTTATTGACGGGGTCACCCGGCACCCTCACAGATGAATTCAGTATCGATATTCCCCGCAAGATCCGCACGCAGGAAAATACCAAAGCATTGGTGGATACCATTAGCGAAACATTGAACCGCAAGATCGCCCTCACTACACCGCGGCTTTAATGCAACGGACACGCCGATAGGTCTCTATCCGTCAGACTGACCCTGCTCGTATGTCCCTCTATTCCCTCATTATGAAGGGATAGAGGGACATACCGCGATGTGTTTCCCCTTTTTTTCGAACCTGCCCCCCTCTTCATGACAATATTACCGAGTGCCCAAGAGAAATGCATTTTGAACGCGCACTCATGTCGCAAGATTGCATTCTTGCAGACGCTTACCAGAGCAGAGTGGCATTTCTTCCCACTCTGCGAAGTGTTGTATGAGCAGTTTCCGCCAAAATAATTTGCGCCCGTGCTTCAGCCTCTTGTTGAGTTATCCTCCTTTTTACACTTGCGCGATATCCCTCCCTATTTCTTTTGAAAGATAAGGTTCTCGCATCCCCACCTCTTTCTGGCGGACACGCTGTCAAGGCAGCAAGCTATACTTAAAAAACGTATAATGGAGGATCTGATATGTGCGGACGTTTCACTCAGTACGAGCCCCGCTCGCATTACATCGACGTCCTGGCACCTGACAAAACGTTCGCCAGCGGCATTGATGATATCCCGCTCGGCCGTTACAACGTCACGCCGGGTACGCGCGTTCTCCTGCTCAATCAGCGAGATGATAAAATCTATCTCGATCCCGTGAAGTGGGGTTACCAGCCGGGTTGGGCGAAGGAGTCAAAGCGGCCACCGATGATCAACGCCAGGGTAGAAACCGTCGCAACGAGCCGGATGTTTAAACCGCTCTTCGAACAGGGCCGCGCGCTTGTCATGGCAGACGGGTGGTATGAATGGAAAAAAGATGCGAACGACTCAAAGATCAAGCAACCCTATTTCATCCACCACGCATCGCATACACCGCTGTTCTTCGCTGCAATAAGCCGGTTTCACCCTGATGCGCCAGAAACGCCGGAGGAAGATGGCTTTGTTATCGTGACAGCCGCGAGCGATGAGGGGTTGGTCGATATCCACGACCGGCGCCCGCTCGTTCTTGACCGTGCACAAGCGTTAGAATGGCTGGATGGCAATACGTTACCTGAGAGGGCACTTGAGATTGCAGAAAAGGAGTCGTTGCCCCCAGCACAATTTACGTGGCAGCCGGTCACGAAGAAGGTAGGCAACATCAGGAACAACGGGGCTGACTTAATCGAACAGATCAGTGATCCATTGCTTTAAACTTTGACGCGCATCAGGTCGCTGAAGCGGGTGGTGTAGGCCGGTGAAAGCATCTGCCGTTTCATCTCCCATGACTTTTGTATGCCCTGTCCGGCGAACCACACCCGCCCTTTTCCGCTGTGGTTGATCCCATCAAGCACGGCCATAAGCTGTTCACTGTTTGACCGCGGCTTGTACTCATCAAATAAGCCGAGTTGCGCCACACCCTGGCTGTAAAAGTCGCCTAGCATGACCCCGCACTTTTGAAACCGATGACCCTCCTGCCAGATGGCATCAAGGCATTTCGTCGCGGCAGCCACGATATCCCGGCTGTCCTGCGAAGGGATCTGGATCTTGGTGCCCGCCGTCTTTCCGTAGTACACCTCATTCACGGCGAACGGACTGGTTTTAATAAACGCTGAGATATGACGACAGAACTGCCGCTCGCCGCGGAGTTTTTCTGCTGCACGCATAGCATGGCTGTATATGGCTTCGCGCATCAGGTCATATTCTGTGACCCGATCACCAAATGACCGGGAACAGACGATTTGCTGCTTGGTCGGTGCGAATTCCTCGAGCTCGAAGCAGGGTTCACCGCGCAGCTCCCTTACCGTTCGCTCGAGCACGATACTGAAATGTTTTCGGATGAGGGGCGTCGGCGCATCCGCCAATTGAAGCGCCGTATTGATGCCCATTGCGTTGAGTTTTTTCGCTATTCGTCTGCCGACACCCCATACCTCCGAGACGTCGACCAACGCCATGAGTTTTCGCTGCCGGATGAGCGGTGAGAGATCAACAACGCCGCCGGTCTTCGTCCATGTTTTGGCGGCATGATTTGCCAGCTTCGCCAGGGTCTTCGTTGGTCCGATACCGACCCCAACCGTCAGGCCTGTCCACAGCAAGACTTTCGCCCGCACCTCCCGCCCAAAGTCCTCCAGGTTCTGGCAGTTGCTGACCCCTTGAAGATTCATGAAGGCTTCGTCAATGGAGTAGACCTCCACCGCAGGAGACATTTCTTCCAGCACGGTCATAACCCGCGAACTCATGTCGGCGTACAGCGCGTAGTTACTGCTGAACGTTACAATATTGTGACGCTCGAACAGGTCACGCATTTTAAAAAAGGGCGCGCCCATCACGATACCCGCCTTCTTGGCTTCCCTGTTGCGGGCAATGACACAGCCGTCGTTGTTGCTGAGCACCACGACAGGTCGTCCTTTGAGATCGGGTCGGAACACCGTCTCGCAACTGGCGTAGAAGCTGTTGACATCGGCGAGGGCAAACATTACTGAAACCCGTTGATGCTGAACGTGACGACCCCGAACACTTCCAGTTCATCGCCGCCATCATGCAGCACGATGGGTGGGAAATCCGGGTTCATGGGGATCAGTTGAAAGACCGGATGCGTACAAAGGCGTTTGACCGTGTACTCACCGGCCAGTGAAGCGATGATGATGTCTCCATGCTTAGCTTGCAGACTGCGATCCACGACAAGCAGCGAACCTTCATAGATACCGGCATCGACCATACTCATCCCGGTCACCATCACGAAATAGGTGGCGGCAGGGTGATTGATACACAGCTCATTTAAATCAATCCCTTTCTCGATGTAGTCCTGTGCAGGGGACGGAAAGCCCGCGTGAACCTTGTCCTGGAACAAAGGGATAAGCAGCTTTCGCGGGTCGGAAATGGGGTAAAATACGTTCATCATGCACACTCACAATAACTGGTTATGCATACAGTATAATCATGAGTCTCACCGTCTGAAAAGTCCGGGTTAGGATATTTCTGTTATACCGCTGATCGGCAAAGAAAGAATGTTTCGGGCGATACTCCGGTTTTTGACGTTGTCCTTTCGGCAAATACGCCAGGGAGGTGATATCAGGCAGGAGGTGAGAATGGCTTCTCATCGGCTTGCCAGAAGGCCTCCAGCATCGAAAAACGTTGTCCAACGTTTCGTCTCCGCTGCCCTGCAGTCAGGATATTACAGCAGTGTTTACCCAGGTGTTTCTCCCCCTTCCCCTCCCCGATGTGCGCCTACATTTTTCGGTTACCGGGGTTTTCCCCGCTTCAAAAGCAGGCGCTTCTCGCCGTAGTCCTTCGGGATTATCATGAAAATAAACGTTGATAACGATAATCATTCTCACTAATATCGTTTAATGTTTAGTCATGGAGGGTTAACAATGGTCAAGAAAACCATCTCAACGCGTTCTTTTGCCTTCGGGGAATTAATTAGGCAAGCCAGAGCGATGAACATCGTGGAAGATGCCTGTAAACCGACATCTCCTTCATCAGAGTATGTGCCGGTATCCTGTGGCCCTGCGCTAATACTGATACGTATCGAAAAGGGAGACAAATAATGTTTCCGACACTGTCATCCTCCATTTCTTATTTAAGCGAGTGGGAAGACATTATTGATGAGGGAAATGTAGCCTATGAATGTCTGCAAAATGAAGAGGCGTTGGCGCTTTATCAAAAAGCGCTCGTATTGGCACAGGACATGGTGGCCAGAAAA
Organism: Rahnella ecdela; assembly: GCF_019049625.1. Taxonomy (GTDB): domain Bacteria; phylum Pseudomonadota; class Gammaproteobacteria; order Enterobacterales; family Enterobacteriaceae; genus Rahnella; species Rahnella ecdela. The sequence goes on along the minus strand of NZ_JAFMOY010000130.1, from coordinate 44,625 downwards.
TTATGGTTAATCGATTCAGAGACTGTCGGGTATGTGATGCTAAAGATATTTGAATCCTCCCTCGCTGCGCTTATCGTGACACATAATAATCTTGCAAATCTCTATATTCGCCTCGGTGATATGGAGATGGCAAAAGTGTCACTGCTTCGCTCGCATACCGCTATGTTCCAGCTCCTCACGGAGGGATCACTGAATGAGGAGATGCTCAGTATTGCTGAACGTCATTACCAAAGACTTCAGGAGGATATGATTATTTTCCTGCGTGAGAATCCTTCCAGTAGCGAGAATGCCCCCTCACTTTCTTTTCCGCCACCGCCGATGTTTCATTAATTCCCCCAGAATGATGAACATCACAACTTCCCACAATAAAAGGAGTTTTTATGAAAAAATTAACAGCAGCCATGATTGCCATGTTAGCGAAACAACTTCCGATCCAGGCGACAACCAGCAAGGGAGGCATCCCGGATATTGGCCCTAAGCGTTCTCTACGTAAATATGATGAAAGCACGTTGATCTACAATGAAAATACGTGCGGTCAAACCTTGCAAAATATTATCGACGGTTCAAAAATGGCAGTGGCGATTATTAACAGAGAAAGGCTCGATGGATATCGATTTGTGGGTAGCCCCGAGATATTTTGTGAGGGCGAACCCTATATAGATTCCCTTGAGTTTGCGAAGAAAAATGGTATGAGACCTCCTAAATTTGCCATTCTTATCCATCTTGAAAACATCTACTCCCTGAGTTCGGGTAATACTGCAGGGAAAGAATTGTAATTATCCAATATAATACCTCTGGCACCTGGGGAACATAGCTCTGTAGACGCATAAAATAGATAATAACGTGCTACTCCCCATTTTATGCCACTTCGTATTTCCCTTTGAAGTGGAATTATACTCATACATATGATTAGTAATAATTGATTAATATATAAAAATTTATACTCCTTCAATACTTTTTCTTCAACTTTAAGTTGCAACATATCGACGGTGTTTGAATTAACATGAATTAAATAAAATACACATCCCTCGCGCCGATTTTTCCATCTATACTCAGAAATATGGGACAAACATCCCATTTTACACCCTAACCGGCCCTAGCGCTTGGCTTACAAAAAAAGGATGTCCTACCCTAATAATACGATCTGAGCCCCTCAAATCGTCAAAAGCCTTGGAATACTATTTCTGGCCCCCCTCTCCCGCTGGTGGTTTTTTTATTTTTATGCTTATATATCATTAAGATGCACTAGCCTTGTATTAACTGGCATCAGATCAGAATGCCTGCCAAGGCGATACTGCATTATCTCTTGAACCGGCTCCCATACTGCGGGCATTTTTTTTCAAAAATACCGTGAAATTTCTTTAATTACTAAACCCATTTTCTCAAGCCAAATTTCTAAAGGGGACTAATATCTCTTCGCGAGCATAGCTCTCGTTCCAAAACTAAATTAAGTGATGTTCACTGGCCCTCTTCACGAGGGCTTTTTTACGTCAAGAGAAGGTTAATCAGAAAAAACGTATGAGGCAGGATCGGCAGACCAAGTAATGTCCGATGCCGTGCTGGTATCAACTGCCTTGAGTACGGCAACCTGATTGAGCCCAGAATTCACACGCGCTGATTCAGCAACCTTGACGTACCCAAACCTGCCCGTTCTTTCTGGGCCTTACTATTGCAGGTAACCCTGTTAGGCCGTCACACCCCCCAGGGCTACCCACATCTATTCCCTCGACAGAGATGACGATTACTTAGCCTTACAGCAGCGTTTTGCTCAGGCGCATGATTTCTTTGATGTGAAACGTCTTGAAGATGCGAGAACTCATCTGGCTGTGCTTGAAAAACCGGGCGATGTGCTGGTGGCGATAATGAAAAAGCAAGGGCAAACGCCCCACATTTAAGAAACAGGACCGGTGATCACGGTCTTATCCGACGCGGGGTTCAGTGCTGCATGAACAGGAGAACTTCGGTCGGTTATCGCGTATATCCGTACAAATTAATCCTGCCCGAAAGGTATTCACCTAAGTAGACTTCACTAATTTTTTTGAAACCTTGCTCCGCGATCCTGGCTTCTAACCATTCCGCGTCTTTATTAATTATCTCAAGCAGATCGAAGTTTGCTGATCCATCCACGATGATGGGATAACGAATATTCTCGTCGCCGCTTTGGATAATCGTTAACTGACCATTCTGTTCGAGGACCACGCGTTTAAGCTGCTCAACTTCATAGATGCCATTAGATCTTAACTTAAACATCAGATCATTAGCTGAAACGCCATTTCTCAAACATTCTTTAACATCCACATTGCCGTTATGTACCAGCGTAATGGGTTTACCATCAATAATCCGCTTCACAAACCGATTATTTTCTTTAAGGAATTTAAGAATGAAAACCAGCAACGTCCAGATAATTAAGACCAGCACAAATTGCAGCACTGTAATTGATTCATTGTAGATGACGCCACCGATGATACTGCCCAGAACGTAGTTCTGAACCTGGTCCATGGCAGATGTCGGGGCAAGATTGCCTTTGCCCATAAGGTTGATTTGGACAATCAGGCACAGTATGCCCAGTCCCAGTTTGATGATGATAGGCGTGTATATAGGCAATTGATTTCTCCTTATTTTATGATGTTAACTTCCGGGTTTGTTAACCAGACGTCCGTTAAGTTATAGGTGTTTTGATCTGCACTTAAGTTAACCCGGTAATAGCCGTCGTTAACTTTAACGATCACGCCATCGGATAACTGCACTGAGCTGGAATAAATATCATTAATGCTGACATTCTTCTGCCTTGATAATAACGTGACAAAATTAACCATTTGCGACGACTGGGAGTGAATATTTTCACTATTGGCATAATCTGCATACTGAACACCTGAGACGAACAGCAAAAAAAGAAAAGCAATAATCGTTAAATCCCGATATCGGGTCTGCAGGCGATGACGCATATACAAGCTGAAAACGACAATCAGAACAAACAATGTACTAAAAATAATCACATACTTCAGATAATCATTTATATTTGACTGCGTTTGCAGGTAACTTATCCCATAAAAATTCATAGTCAAACCATTCCTTGTTGATTAAGGCTCCCTGCTTTTTATAATTATAACTGTGTATTGTCAATTATCTTGATGATGATTTGGGTTTTTGTTAAAGTTAAAGAGTAAGTGTCAAATACTTTGAGTATTACACGGACGTTATTTATACATTAATTTCACAAATTCACGTATTACAAAGATAAGATGATGGAGCGACAATGAAGTATGTACTAGCATTTATGCTGAGCATGGGATTATCAGGCTGCACGGCGAGCGATTGGGTCGATGCTGCGGGTGGGATAATGCAGGCTAATGATAAACAAAAAAAAGACGCCAGAAATAAGCGTATAAAAGCCGCTAACAAAGCTGCAGGTTACTAATTTAACACATTGAAGTTATTCCTCTTCTGACTGCCCCGCCTGACAGGATTCAATAAAGGGGCATAACGCATTAACTCTCTTTGCGTAAAATTGAATTACAGAATGCTCTTCTCTTTTTTCTCTAATCTGATATCAACATCATTAATAGCCGCTTCATTACCCCAACCGAGATGTCTGTAAAATTTCGCAGCACGGCTGTTCTTATCGGTTTCCAGCCAGACTACAACATGGTGTTTAAATAACTCTTGCTCAGCAGCCATGACAAGCTTACGCCCTGCCCCTTTATTTTCATATTCCGGGCGAACAAATGCCGCAAAGAGGCAGCCTTCATCCTGTAAAATCATCGAGAAACCGATAATTTTTTCATTATCAACTGCGACCCAGGCACAAGGGTTTTTCAGGATCATATCTGCCACAACGCTTTCAGTGATCCCCATCCGCCGCATTTCCTCACGACTGAGATGATTTTCTATCACCGACGTTCTCACATCGAAAATACTCCCGACATCAGTAACAAGTGCTGGTCTTATGTTTATACCCATCAGATAAGGTCTCAGTCATGATTTAAAATGCGATGATACCAAATATATCAACCAGATACTCAGCCGACAGGTTCGTGGCAGAAACGAAAATGGATTTTCAGCTTCCCTGCGGACGGCTCTCCGCTCTAACTCATTAGTCAGGAGCAAATCTCAAGTTATCGGCAGTTGCCAGAGACACAAACGGCCCGGCCAGCGTGACGTTGTGATGAGCAATAATTTCATTTTCTGATAAAAATACGTTATCCACTGTGGTTTGTGCATCTGAAATCAGCACGGTCTTGAATCCCAGCTCCGAGGCAACCTTGCAGGTCGTGTCGACACAAAATTCTGTTTTCATCCCGGCGATAACCACCCGCTTAACGCCTCGCTGGATGAGCTGAAGCTGCATGCCGGTATCGCGGAAACAGCTGGGGTGTTTTTTAATAAAGACGATATCCCTTTCAACATTAACGTCCATTTCAGGTATCAGTTGTGTTAACGGACTTTGTTCAGATAAGGGGGAGTCATTGAGTCCGGTGTGACGGGCGAAAAAGACGGGCACCTGAGCCTGTCTTGCTTTTGCAATCAGCAGACAAATATTCGACAAAACCGCTCCGGCGGAATGCGGAGATGTCGGGCCACGGAAGTGCTGCCCGTCATGTTGCCACCAATGACATAAGGCGTGATTTTGTGGTGAGAAGCTGACTTCAGGCAGTAAAGAACCACACCAGCGAATTGTTTACCCCTTTTTATTTTCTGCATGCCTTTCATCGGTCTGACTCCAGAAAGGTTGTAGGAATAAGGTGATCGCGAAGAGTTTTTATTTGTCTGCGCAGGGCAAAGAGTTCTGTACGGGTCAGTTCGCTGTCAGGGCTTTTGCTGTCGAGATGACTCAGCAGCTGGTTTAAATCCTGTGAAAGGCTGCCGAGTTTAATCCATGCTTCACGCTTGATTTCTGGCAGAACCGGCGGGAGTTTATTCAGGGAAGCCATCCTGAGCCATTCTCCTTTTTTATACTGACCTCTTTTACGGTCGAGAAGAATTAACTCTTCTTCATTTAATCTGACACTGATGCAGTGATGTCGTATTTCCTTCTCAGGAAGTTTGTCAGTATGGAATTTACCGCGTCTTGATACTTTGCTTATGTCACCCTCTTTACTAATATCTTTGTTCATAGTTATCCTTTTATTGCAGGCTTATTACTACAGATAACCGATGTGGTGAATAAGTCAAACTGTTGCAGGGTGAATTATTTAATTGGCAGGATAAAAAAGTATGCCATTTTACAAATAGTATACCCGGGAGGGCTTATCAGATTAGGCTGTGTCCACTATTTGCGGGTAGGATCAGTAATGAGCTAATGCTCATAACACAATAGGCACAATCGATTGCCAGAGAAACAGTGCCGCAGAGAAAACACGCTATCGTGTGCTTAAAATAACATACGACAGAGAAGCCACGCTCAGAAACGCTCCTCAGCCTGGGAGCGTTCTGCATATTCTCCCGTGCATGCGCTTATCAGCGGCCCGAAGGCCAGGCAGCAATACGCAGGCGCAAAGGTATTCAGATGCCTTTCCCGGCCTGTCGGGGCGTAAAATATAAATTTAGCGTTCCGCCCCAAAACACACCGTCGATGATCCCACTTAACAGACCAAACATAAGATTAAAATTAAACGCGTATTTCAAATTCGGTTCGACATTGAGAAAAAAAATCAACGCGAATTTGGTAGCAAAAGCAACAATGATAAATATCAGGGTCAATGGCGTACCCGGGCGAATAATTAAATCTGTTCCCTCTTTGATTTCTAAACGCGGACCAGCGCGCCAGAGCAACCAGCCAACGCTGCCGCCTATGAGTAGCCCCGCCAGCATAGATACCATCCCCCAGTGCGGGAACGCCAGCTCATTAATCACGCCGCTTCCCCCCCAAAAAAGGAAGATTAACGGCAAAAGAAAAAGCCGTTTAACTTCCATTTCCCGGTCATTCAATGCATTTATTCCCCTCGCAATGAGAAAAACAAGTAAAATCCAGACCCATACAGGAGTTCCGGTCAAAATCGTTAATAATGACATATTATGCACCATGGTGTTTGACGCGATAAAAATATCGCATGATGTTAGGAAGATATTTAGAAAAAAGAATGCCAACACAGACCAGACCAATAGTCGCCAGACGAAGCTGAGGAGTCCATGCAAAAAACGCATTGAGCAGACCATTGGCAATAAAGATGATCGTCCAAATCCATGTAATATATTTATTGATCAGGTAAAACATGATATGCCTGCGTTTTTCCTCAGAAACACCGGCGCTGGCATAAAAAATGGTAAAGGGTTTCTTGACCAGCAGACTCACAAACGAGACGAACGCGAGTGACAGATAACAAAAACTTGTTGGGTAATTCAATAACAGCGTAGACCAGCCGACAAAGTAATTAGCAAACAGGATGATAACCGTCAAAATATTGGTAATCATTACTGGCTCGCCCTGCCGGACGATTTTAATGTTCACCACAATAATAAACAGTAAGATCACACTTAAGATCAGTGACCTTTCAACGATAGTTAAAACGTTTTCATTTACCACCCACGAGTAAATACTCCATGGAATAAAGGAAATTATAATATTGAACATATCGCATCATCCTTTCTATATTTAATAGAAAACTTGCCGCACGTGCACCGTTTTTTAGTTTCTGAATGAATATAAAAAACACCGCTCGAATCACACTCTACATCTCGTTTAATGGCCAGCAGATAGGCATTCCCCGGATAAACTGCTTCAATAAATTTGACTTTTTCCAGCGTAACAGAAGCAATATTTTCCGCCGTCTCGCGCGACGTTAATGCGAGAACCATGTCAATCAACAATGAACCGGGACATACAGCCCGGGAGGGAAAGTGTTCCTGAAAAAGCGGATGATGCGCGTTAAAGGAAAAAGGATAAGTGTCCCCGCTTAAAGGAGAAACATTATATAAATCACCGAGGAATGATGGCGAGGCGTTGTCTGAAGCCGATTCAGGTAAGTAGACCTTGCTGACCATGATAATAGCCAGCGCAATAACAGCGCGGTGATTATCGCGTGGAGTGGCCTTACAGTGAATACGGTAAGCATCATTAATAAGTTCAATATGCCCTTCAACGCGTAACAGATCGCTATCAAAATTGGCGGTAGAGTCAAACTGTTCCACCATCACCGGCAGATAGCGCCAGGTTGGGTCGGTATTTTTCGAAACCGCGGTGGCGAAGCGAACGGCAAATTGATGCAAGGCTTCGAGTAACAAACCCGGTTTCAGGTAGTTATGCGCTAAATCCCAGTGGGAAATATTGATTTGCCCGCAAGCCGCCGCCGATCCCGTTAAGGCGATGCCCTGACATATTCCCAGGAAATTTGGCTCGATGCGATGACTTATAGCCATGATTGGGGAACCTTTTTATATTTTTCTCTTAAATCCTCTGAGGACAAACCAAAGGAGTGAGCGCTAAACCGCGCTTGATAGTGCGCGAGAAGTATCGGCATCCGACAGACAAAAAAGGCCAGCAGTCCCAGTTCAGGCGCAACCCGCTGCGCGCTCATGACGCTGGCAATTAAAAAATCGACATTGGGTTGCAGCCCGCTGTTGTCCGAAATGGCGCGGGCAAGCGCACTGAAGGGTCGCATCAACATGTGAAAGCGTGAAAAGAAGAAATCGACCCGGACATCATTGCGCATGATCGGATGACCAAATCCCGGCCAGGGTTTGTCCTTGCAGTAATGGTTTGTCGCAGCATCAATATTCCCTTTTTCAACATCATCAATGACGCTGGAGAGTCTCATGATGGCATATTTACAGGCGCCCATATGCGCAGGCCCGGTGGCACAAAACCCGCCGATTAATGCAGAAATCACATCGCTCTTGGTGCTGGCAATAAACCTTATCGTGGTCGTGGTGGGCGTCACAGTACCAAACCCGCCTAACAGCAGAGACATAAACCGGCAATGCGATTCATCCTCCAGCCCGGAAGACGCCGCCTTCCCGGTTAACGCTAACCAAAAAGCGTGTTCAAAGGTTTTGCAATTTTCTATCACCGGTACATCAAAAAATGGCTCAGAGGAACGCGCCAGCGAAATAATCCACGGCATAAGCAAGATAATTTTCAGACAGTCGTCAGCGTTTATCGGCACCATAACTTTACGCTGCGCTGCCGACACCTCAACTTGCGACAATAACATCATAAACCGCTGCATTAAGGTCAGCGATGGCAATGCGTTGATCAGTTGATGCATCGCTTTAATTTTCGTTACGGGGTCCGTTTGTTTTAGTTCGGAGTTGGCACTCTGTATAAGCCGATTCATCTGTTCTTCATTCACGAGGCTGCCGGTCAGTGCAAACCAGGCGTTCTGCAAATAACGGTTTGCATCGGCAATATCGATCAAATTACATCCACGAACAAACAATACGTTATTATCTAAATCATAATTATCGATAACATCATCTGACATAATTTACTCCTGTTGCTCTGGCGACAGGCGATAGAGCCTGATGTTGACATTATTGAGCGTGGTTTTGGCGATAAGCTGCTCAGCCATTTCATCAGCATTCAGATATCCTGACTCATAAAGAAAGTTAGGTTCCCGCTCGATCACATCGACCGTTTTGGTGATCGTTTTTTTAATGGCAGCGTAGAGGTTTTTCTTATTCATAATGGAAGAGGACAAAATGATCACATCCATATCCTTATAATCAAACGCTTCTCCCGGCTGGAATAAAAAGCGAACGCGATGCGCCTCCACATCTTTAGGAATACGCCAGCAATCGAAAACATGTTGCGCCTGCGCTACCGCATCCTGAATAATATCCAGCGCGGTGATTTGACATGCTGAATATTTTGCCCACATCAGCACGCTGGTTGGCATCGGCCCGCAACCTACATGGCAAATATTAGCCGCGTCACTGCGGATAAGCGCCCTTTCTGCATCGTAAAGCTGGCGATAAAAATCGATAAATTTATTTCTGTTATTGCTGATACTCTCGATTTCAGATTGCGGGATCGCCAGGCGCCTGGACATCATCCCTGACATCTGCTCTTCATATTTCATTTCATAGTCGAGCGCTTTACGATCCAGTTCCGCAAGAAGATCCTTGTGGGTATCAATGAAGGTATTAAAAACGGCGGCGTTCTCTCTGCGCGCAGCAGAAAATTGCATACTGATATGCTGTAGCCTGTCGTAAAAATCCATAGAAAAGAGTGAATGCTCATCAATCGGATGCGAATTCACTAACACAATTTCATGAAGCAAGTTATCAAGTTGCATTAGCATGACTCCCTTGTGTCGCAAACCAGCAGACATTTCCCTCGGGGTGAAAAAAGCAGAGCGTTATACTCAACAACGGTGAGGTTGATACGTCCCCGCTTTTTCATATAGGCTTCATAAATATCCGGCAAATGACAGATTTCATCCTCCAGTTCGGACAAATCAACGGCATGAGATAATCCGCAGCAGATTTTAATATCCATAATTTCTTGTCTTTCAGCGGATAAAGACAAGACGATTTGAACAATCGCCTCAGGCAATTTTTGGTTAATCATTCTGGCTATTTTTTCATGGCTAATCAGATTACCCATGAAATTAAAATCAAGAGCGTTGCGTTTAATACCCTGAAAATAGAGTTGATTATTTTCAACGAATAATTTGCCCCTATCCCCTGCCGGATATCTGACAAGTTTACGCGAGGCATCCGGGTCCAGCGACGTGACCAATAACCCCTTTTTATCTTCATATTCAAAGAAGAAGTCATCGCTGAATAGCAGATATTTATTATGATGCCCCTCGACAGACATCCCAATGAAACCGCACTCCGACAGGCCGTACAAACCGATTATCCGCAGGTCGTCGCCCAGCACCTCGCGCAGATAGTTTTCATGCGCGGCCAACATCGGTTCGCCGGTAAAGACCACATTTTTAATGACCAGCGGAACCCCAAGCCCGATCATGGTTTCCACAAACTGCACGAGAGTGGCCGGCACACCAAACAGCGTCGAGAGTTGAATGTCGGCCAGGAAATCAAAATGACTCTTCCGCAGCAATGCAATATCGCCGACCGGCACCACATGCGCGCGGCAATGTTTTAAAATTTCACACGCTGAATAGTGTAAGGATGAAAACAGGTTAATCGTAAAAAGGTTGCCAACGACGTCTCCTGCGGAAAAAACCTCCCGCGACCGCAGGTTATGAATTAAGTTGTGCTCCGATGCGCTGACCGCGTCCTTACTGGATTTTAAACGGACGCTGATCATTTTCATCGCCCCGGTGGTGCCGCTTGTGGCGCCAAGCAGCATCGGTATTTGTTCAGCCGCAGGGTCCCGTTGCGTCAAAGAACCACTGTCGCCAGTGGTTGAATAAACGTGGGAACTAATCCTGACTGAATCACGGAAGGCCGTATAATCGAAGGCTTGGCATCCGGTGATTGCCGTAATCCGCGGTTGCATTTTTGCATACATCTCAGCGCAGCAATAATCCATGATGACTCAGGCCTTTTTAATGAAAATTTCACAGCCCAGGGCAGCAAGACCTTCTCCGCGCGTCACTGTCCAGCTTATCCCGTCAAGATCGCAGCAGTGCATAAGCGCGGTAAGGCTCGCCAGGGTGAATTTTTCTTCCGTGGACATATCAGTCACGCCACACTCACTACGTGACTGATTAAAAACACCCAGCGCGGTCTCTTCTGCATCGGCCAGCGGTTCGTGGATAATAATGCGACCGCCGCTATCCAGAACACGACACAGCTCCTGCAACCCTTTTGCAGGTTCAGCCCAGTGATGAATGACGGAGCGGGCATAGATCATTGAAAATGAATTATCGGGAAACGGTAAATTACTGACGCTGGCTTCAACAATGTTGAATACGTGCTGGCATTTCAGCTCGCTACATTTTTTAACGCAAAAACGCACCATCCGCGGATCAATATCAACCCCATAAAAGGAGTAATCAGTGAGTTTTTGCGACTGGAACAGGTCGAAAAGCATGTGGCCGGTTCCCATACCAATATCCAGAATCTTTTTCCTCGGCGAAGTAATACTGGCTGCTTCTTCCAGAATCCTTTCCTTTAAATACGCATTCCACGGTGATGTGCCTTCCGTCGCGTAAGCTTCATAATGTTCAGGTGTGATATCTACCAGTAAATCGTTCATACCAATATTCCTCTAAATGAATTTATGGCGCAGCCACAGGATTGTTAAAAAATTAATCGGGTATTGCGATGCTCATCTCTTCATATAACAGATCATCTAAAATGATTGATGTTAAAGACGCATCCAGCAAAACGACGGTTATTACAGATTGATCAAGGTAATAGCAGTTACAAATAAACGTCTTCCCCTTAAATTCGGCTACGTTGCCAACATAGCGAAAAACGCATCTCACCCGGTTATATGCAACTAATAAATAATCATTGATATCAAAAGTACATACCGAAATGGCGCACAACGCCTTATACAAGCTCTCCATACAGCTGAATATCGTGGTGCACAAACGGTTGTCAGCCTGTCCGACCGGGAAACGGGCATATTTTTCACAATAATCCAGCATAAATGGCCTTGGTGCTTTCGCCTTTTCGATAAACTCGATATCAATCCCGACAGAATGAATCCGCCGATCGTTATTCACCAACATAACGCTTTCATTCCGTCCATGGCTTACGGAACTGTGTGTCACCTCTACGCCAGGTAAAATCCTTTTCACTATATCGACAAAAAGTACCCTGGCCATTTCACGATACAATAGTTTTTCCGCTGAGCGTTTTGTTGCGACCGGCAAATAACGATGAAGCCTGCCGATATGCAAATAAGCGGTATAAAAAGAGTGACTCACAATGCACAGATAATTGTTTGCATGACGATTAACATACACTTTATTCATGTCATGGTTCTAACCCTATACTGCACATTTTATCTTCCCTGTCTTTGTCGTCGCGATTTCTCTGACATTTATTTTAAATGCATACTGATACCATTTATCCATTAATAGCTTAGTGATTATTTTTATCTGCGCACTGTTCGCAGACATATCAAGATTGAGATAAATATCGCCGCTCTGCGCTTTTGAAAAATAATGTCGCAAACCACCGACATACTTCACAATATCATTTGAAATAAGCTGAACCGGAATAAATTTGCCATTGTGTTTGAATTCATTCACCGCTCTGGCTATCCAGTAGTAGCATTCGGCTTCATCTTTCACAAACAGATCGCCGGAATCAAACCATTCAGCACGCGGTTTTAATTGCAGGTAGCTATCAACATAGCCATCACAAGCAAAAGGCGTTTTATAAAACATCCGGCACACTGAATCAGACGCGTCCGGATCAACAGGACGCAAATCAATTTTGATGTTGTCCGTCATAACTTTACCAGGTGCCACAACGCCATATTTGCTGGTTTTTTCAATATCACTTTGCAAGCGGATCCCATTATGAAACAAGCGAGGCCCGGATTCGGTCTGGCCGAAGTTATTCCACAACGTATTGCAGGATGAAAGGATGCTCGCTGCCTGCACGGTGAGCAGACGATCGGATGCATTAAGGATATTGTTTACATGAATTCGGCTTTTGGTAAAAATTTCGCTGACGGGCAACATCCAGTCACCGATTAAAGGCAAATTAGTAATACCGTAGTGTGAAACAAGTTCACCAATATTACTGATGTGAAATTTTTCAAATACCAGCTTACTTTCCGACAAAAACGCACACAGCATGGTTGAGAGACCATACATATACTGCACCGGGAAATAACACAATGAGCGATCTTCATTGTCGAGCTTGAGGTACTGGCTCACCGCGCATGCGTTTTCAATCAGTGTATTTTCATGATACTGGATCAGCTTAGGCGTACTGGTTGTGCCGGAGGTGCAAAAATAAAAACGCGCACACGGATACTCAGTAAAACCCTCAAGCTTCTCGCTTGCGAGCGAAGGATTGCGGTCAAACGAGATATTAATCCGCTGGTTTATCGTATTAATATCCCTGACTTCATTACTCATAACAAAAGCGGCAATGCAACCTGTATCAACCAGCATATCAACAATGCCAAGGTCATGAACATTCACTATCCAGGCTTTCAACCTCAGCGCAGAAGCAACAAAATAGCTGATCATGCCTTCGAAATTATTTCTAATCACAAAAACAAACAGCTTATTTTGTTCCGCCTGCGAATGATGACGAAAATATCTGACCACGTTACTGGCACAGCCCTTTGTTATGGTGGTGATATCATCTGCCGAATATTGACTATCATGATAAATCACTTGCCAGTTTCTTTCTAATAAGGAATGCATTGTTAGCATGATGTCTGCCTTACAGATATTTGGGATTTCCTAAAACCAGACTGCCTGCGCCACCACCCATACCAAATGAGTTTTTCAATGCGTATTTAAGCGGCCGGTGCTGATGCTCATTCACAAGCGCAATGCCATCAGATAATTGCGGATCGGGCTCATCGCAATTCAAAATTTTGGGTAAGAGATCATGCTGAAATGAAACCAGCACGCCCAGAATTTCCATCGCCCCGGCGGCGGCAATCAGGTGCCCGTGATACGATTTCGTCGCCACAATCGCCGGATTGTGCTCACCAAATACTTTTCTGATTGCGCTGGCTTCGTGCTGGTCATTTTGTAATGTCGATGTTCCATGCGTATTCACAAAGTCAATCGTATTACGGTCAATACCCGCATGTTCGATAGCCCGCTCCATCGACAATTGCATTTCCAGATCGTCTTGATGCGGCATCACAATATGCTGTGCGCAGAGTGCGCCCCCATAGCCCAATAAATAGGCCAGCGGTTTGTCCTGCCGCGCCAATACGCTGGATAGCTTTTCAATGACGAACAGACCTGCGCCTTCGGCTAAGACAAATCCGCTGCGGTGCCGATCGAAAGGCCGTGAACGCCCGGTGCCACAATAGTGTTCATCGGTCGAGATCACGCCCATTCCTTCTAATCGCGCAAGGTTTAACGGCGTAACTTTGGCTGAAACACCGCCGCAAATTGCCACTTTAATTTCACCGCTGCGGATGGCTCGCATAGCCAGTCCGATACTTTGCGTCGATGCTGAGCAGAGGCCTAAATGCGCGAAGCTGAGACCGGCGAAAGGGATGATGTCATGTATCGTTTTCAGAACGGCAGTGGTATCAAGATCGAGAAAATCACCAATTTTAAAATGCTCCAGCGCGGCATCGACCAAGCATTGCTTATCCGCATCGGCGGGAACCTTTTCCGAGAAACCGATGCACTGCTCAATATCGATCGCCGGTTCATCGATTCCCACGATGCAGCCAATTTCTTCCACTGAATAATACGCCGACAGCCGCAGCCGATCGTGCAGCCGCTTTGCTGCTAATCCGGCGTAAAAAAGCTCACCGTTCCTGAAAGGGCTTTTTTTAGGCCAGCTAATTGCAGCATTGCCTTCTACAGGGATACCTGCTTCATGCGTCTGAAAATAGCGGTGATCAAACTTCTTTATCTCCCGTATACCGCTTTTCTCATTGATAAAGCTGGCGTGAATTTCATCCAGATTGCTGCCTAATGGCGTGACGGCGCCATATGCACTGATACATAAAGTATCTGCATCGAAATGGGTATTCATTGTGATCCGTTCCTCAGCTTTTAATTAACCAAATGTTCCCGATACCATAATTGATACCAGCGCCATTTAGCATGACCCGGGCTCCTGAAGGAATAGCGGGATCATTAAGGCAGCATAAAATATCCAGTATATTATTGAGTTTTCCGGTGTAGCCGGTTTTCGCTTTATAATTGATAATCCTGGACCGGGGGAAAAATTTCTCCAGCGCAGAATACTCCGCTATTTTTTGTGCGCGAATGCCGTTGTTATAACTAATAATAACATCGGGTTCTCCCTGTTGCGTTCGCTGCTTGCCCATCAGACTTTCCCAGTCTTCTTGTTCAAACCGGACTTTGGGGCAATAGCGAACAGTGACGGAGGTTAATTCAGCCAGCGCATTGCGGCTGTCATTATCTAAAGAGATCACCGCCGCCCCCCAACTGGGAATAATACCGGAGGCATCCGCAGCATTTTTCCGGATTTCACAAAACTTTTTAAAGACGGCCAGGCTGTCAAAGGACAGCATATTTGCCGCGCTCACCACCATGGCCCCTTTTTTTGCCGTTGAATTAACGATGTCAGCCCAGGCCAGTTTTAATGCCACCAGGCCACTTAACGATGCGGCGCGTAACGGCGTACCTTCCTCATGGTCGCGTAATAATTTTGAGGTGTGATACAGCACATTTGTTGGCAGTAATCTCAGCATATCAAGAGGATTATTCATCTCTTTATATTGCTGGATATGTTTCCAGACTGAACCAGCATCGTTATATTTACGGCAAATTTCAAAAAGCGTAGAAAAACTATGCTCCTCACTATCACATGCCGTATAAAGAAAGGCTTTTGCATGCTCGTCTAGGCACGCTTTGCTTTTAAAATCAATCAGCGCATTGATCGCCATTTTTGACATCGAGTTCAGTACTGAGCAGTCCTCTCTGCTGACCCACTTTTTTTCCAGCACCGACGGCGTCGAAAAATTATAGTAGTCCAGATCATGAGGATTAATTTCCTCCTCAGTGGCCAATAACTGGCTCAGCGCCGCACTATTGGTGGCAAATTGCTGATGCACACCATAGTTTTTTATATAGACTTTTTCCATCACGCGACCTGCGTCTTAACGGCTGATATTTGTTGGTTGATATAGTTCAGCGTGAAATAGGAGTAGAGCTCCTTGAACTGAATTTTTTTATCAACAGCGGCAGCTCCTTTTAAACCCAGCAGGTTGTTGATTTCAGTAAGGCCTTTGCTGGTCCACTCTTTGGTATCAAATGAATAGTAATCTTCGGTGGTAGCCCATTTATTTACTGGCCAAAGGCTTTCAGGGCTAACGTCAACTTTGAAGTGCTTTTTTAACTCGAAGGCAAAATCAATATAATCAATCGAGGTCATCCCGTAATCAGAGAACAATGACTTGTTCGGATCAAGCTCCTCTGCTTCATCCAGGTACATGATATCTTTAAAAATCTGATTAATTGTTGAAATAGACATTAGATTATCCCCTCACCATTTCCGATCGTTAATGAAACGCCTGTAGTAATAATTGTGCCGTTAATAAATGAGCTGACGGCATTTGCAACATCTTCAGTAGCCAGCATTTTTCTCATTGGGATCGTTTTTTCTATGCTGGCGATGCTTCTCCCTTCTTTCGCACAATAGTCCTGGAGCATTTTTGTTTTGATATAACCAGGGCTCAGGCATAGCGTCCTGATATTGAATCTGGCCATTTCCAGAGCGACGCTGGAAAGATATCTTTCCATTGCTGCTTTTGTCGAACCATACAGCGAGTTGCCCACGCTGATTTTTTTGGCCGCCACCGAGCTGATAAACACCAGCTTGGTCTCATTTTCTTTATACTGCTTCATCGTTTTGACGATGGTATTAAAAATTAACACTGCTGACAGATAGTTAAGACGCGTTGTGGTGCGAATATTCTCGGGTTTCAGCTCATCGCACAGACACGCCGGGTTATTACCGGCACAGTAGATTGCAACATCTACTTTGATATTTTCTAAGGCAGTACAGAATTGCACGACATCATGCTCAGAGGTTAAATCCAGCTGAACCGGCATAACAGCGCTTTGATATCGCGCCTTCATATCACTGACCATGGTTTCATTACTGAACCATGTAAAAACAACGAGATAATCATCATTAATTAATGAATCAATGACATTTCGACCTATCTCAGCAGTACCTGCCACTACCAGTGCCAAAGGTTTTTCATTATATGCAGGATGATTTATAACATCGGTAAAGATATGGCTCATGACACTTCTCCTTGCTTATATCTTGCTTATATTTAAGCGTAACCATGAATCCTCTATTGCAGCTCAAAAATTGAATCATCCATTCTCAATACAAACACAAGCCCTGAGAAGGCTATATAAATAAGCAATGTCTGATTACGTTTTAAAATATCATCTAATTTTACAAAGTCAATTACTTTTACTTTAAAATATTTACAGACAAATAAAAAGCAAAAGAAATTCAATCACAAGAGTTTAATATCCACTAACGATCAGATATTAAATAACCTGTAATTCAGGCAATAATCATCCGCAGGTATCTTCGCAAATGAATTTTCTAATACCTGGCGTAAGCTATTATTAAATATAGTTATTGCAGTAATGGGTATTTTTATGCCATACACTATTTTCCTGATTAATAACCAGCATTGATAATGTGCATTTAGCAGTAAACGCGATCTCTGGTCTTTTATTATTTATATGTTATAGAGAAATTTGTTCTGCATTGCCCGACTAACTTGTAACACATGCCCACCAATGATTAATTGAATCTTACCGGTATAGTCTCGTTTTATTTTTTCAATAGCATTAACGTTGACGACAACAGAGCGATGAACCTGCCAGAACTCGTCCGGATCAAGCTGTAGCAACAGTTCCCGCAGCGAACCACGCAACAGGAAAATGTCTGACTGCGTTTTATTTTTCTTATACAGCGATATGTACTTATCTTCCGCCTTAAAAAACTGGATATCCGAACAATGAATTAATTCAATATCCTCGCCTTTTTGCACTCGGACCCATTTCAAATAACTTTTATGCTCAACGGGCAGAAAGGACTGAAACTTTTCGAATAAGGCATTCAGATCGGGTGTGGTTTTGTCTGCCGTAGTCTCATTCAGCCGCTGCTTCATTTTCAACACACATTGTTCCAGCCGCTTTTCATTCAGCGGTTTTAACAAATAGTCGATGGCATTGGTTTCAAATGCCCGCACGGCGTACTCATCGTAGGCCGTCACAAATACCACTAACGGAAATTTATCCAGCTGGCTGATCCTGCGTATTAATGTCATACCATCCATTTCCGGCATACGGATATCCAGAAAGGCAATATCAGGCTGCTCTTCCGCGATGGCATCAAATGCTTCTTTCCCGTTTTCACAGCTGGCCAGTATGTCCAGCTCAGGCCAAACATCTGCCAGCATTTTATTGAGCTGATATCTCAGTAAAGGCTCATCGTCAGCAATAATTGCGGTTATGGTTTTAGTCATTGCGCATTTCCGGCGTTGAATTGGTTACTATTAGCGGGATGAAAATTTCAGCAGTGACGCCCTGAGTTGGATTTTCTTTGATGCGTAACCGTGCCTTTCCCATATAGATTGCATCCAGCCTTTGCCGGATGTTCTCCAGCGCCAGACCATGCCCGCTGGATGAGGGTGCCATAGAAAACCCGCAGCCATTATCCGCAACCTGGATACAGGCGCCTTCGGCCTCTTTTTTCACCGTCACTTCAACAGATCCGCTTCGGTGTTGCGGTTCGATA
Organism: Rahnella ecdela; assembly: GCF_019049625.1. Classification (GTDB taxonomy): domain Bacteria; phylum Pseudomonadota; class Gammaproteobacteria; order Enterobacterales; family Enterobacteriaceae; genus Rahnella; species Rahnella ecdela. Next base: position 26,304 of record NZ_JAFMOY010000130.1, on the reverse strand, counting down.
CCATGACGAATGGCGTTTTCAACCAGCGGCTGAATTAGCATGGGCGGAATAAAAAAAGCACCGGTGCTGAACTCATTCCTTATCTTGTAAACCAAACGTGCGCCGAGCCTTATTTGCTGGATAGATAAATAAGCATCGATTAGCGCCAGTTCCTCATCAATATTCACAAAATCACTGCGATTTTTTTTCAGGGCTCCGCGTAACAGGTTCGTCAAATTGACCAGTAAAAGTTTTGCCAGCGCAGGATCTTTATCAATTAAGACATCCAGATTCGCCATAGTATTGAAAAGAAAATGCGGCTCTATTTGGCTCTGGAGCTGTTTGAGTTGACTTAATGCCAGCGCTTTCTTTTGTTCAGATTGTTGGCGCCTGGCGACTTCGAGCGCGTTCTGCGCTTTTAATTTCTGTTCATGGATATAAAAGAAAGTGAAACTCACGATGGCCAGAATGAAACCCGGGACCAGCGTCGAACGTTGATTCAGAAAGAATTCGTTATAAGATAATGGGCTAAACCAAAAATAGGCATTAAGGCTGCCAAACAGGATGCAACAGATGAAAGAGAGACCTTTAATTTTTGCTTCAGACAGTGATGGCTTCATCCATCTCAGCAACAATGCGCTGAACAAGGCACTGTAACCATAACCAAAACTAATAATCATTTTTTTGAATAATAAGGACGCCCAGTTGTGAGATAAATCTGCTGGCGATTCAAACAAGATGAGTATTCCGGCAGCGCCCATACAATACAAACTTATTTGTATTAGCTGAGTGCGAAACTTTTGGCTTACTGGTAATAGCCTGCGCATCCCGAATGTCCTTTTAGCTTTATATTATGGTGGAAGTTTTCACTCATATTTCTCTGCGTTAACCTGTTTCCCTGCTTTATTCAGAAAATTATATCATATTGATTAGAAATCTCCTTCAAGATTTATAAAAATCAAATCCCGATCCGGCATGTTGGCATACACGGAATTTCCCGCACCGGTATAAAATCGGCTTGCCAACTCAATCTTCATATCAGATTCTCCTGACTCATACACCGGATATGAGAGCCTTGGGGTCGCGACCAGACCACCATCGGTTGGCGAAACCAGTAAATCCAGGCTGGGTTCTAATTTTTCAAGCCACAAATATTTGGGATGTAAAGCGGACATATTCATCTTAAAGTGCAGCATCACGTTCTGTGCAACTAAACTGGTATTGTCCAGCCCCCATGAATAACTGCTGGCCAAACCTGTTGTTGCCGGATGCTGCGAGAGTTCGTCTGCGCGCTGAAATGCCTTCTTCCACATACTTTTATCCCAACTACGCCCGTCGTACCAATATTCACCGATAATATTCAAACCTGTGGTATTGGCCCAATTGAAACCCAGCAAAAATTGATACGAATCATTACTTGTTCCCCACCTGACCGGCTCATTCATATCGCCTTGCTTATAAGACTGATAACGCTGCGCATAAGCAAACGAGCTGTGCAGCTCCAGCGCCGGCGTCACGACCGCAACGACGGAACCCCCAACAGTACCGTGATGAACCTGATCAAAGTACATCACCCCTTGCAGTTCTGTATTCCCCACAAGGGCATAGCGCCGAAGACCCATGCCGTGCTGTTTTTCCGCTAGCCGGGCCTGATCCGTATTGGTTGAGGCCCAGGACTCATCGGTTGCCACCAGTTCCCATTGACCGACGCCATCAAACCAGGATGCCGTGGCCGCGCCAACACCTTCGTCAACCTGTATCCCCATCGGGTTGCGCTCGTACGACTTAAAAATATCCAGGGGACGAAATCCGTACCCGACATCCCAGTCCAGCCGTTGTTTCCCGATGCTCAAATCAAGCGGCACACCTGCCAGTTCGGCTTCTGGCTGCCAAAATAACTCCTGCACAATGAACTTCTTAGCAACGGATGACTGGCTATCAGTTGTTAAAAGATTATTGCTTTCCAGGGCAAATGTCCCGGTTACGCTGTTCCACTCAGCCGTTGCCGTGACCAGCGAATCCAGAGACTGTATCGACCCATCAGACGTGTCGTTTAACAGCGTGTGGCGATATTGCTCACTTTCAAAGCTGCTTTGCCATGTCCAGTTAACATCGAATTTAGCTTCAGCCCGCGCGCCAACAATCAGCATGGATAATAGACATAGACGACCCGAAGCGGTCACAGATCTACCCTTGGCTGTTGGATTAAATAGGCCGGATTGTAATATTTTTCATCCAGCTGCCAGGGCACGACATTCTGGTAATCAATAACCGTTTGTTTCTCCGGCTGTATGCTATCCAGTAATGTCATCGAAACTATTTTTTGCGGATGAAGCGGGTTATCTGCAGTAAAAATTGCCTGCTTCGCCATCTTTTGTGATAGCAAATAGAGGTCTGCTTTTAGTGGGAAATCATTCGTTGCATCCAGCCATAACTGAATTTTAGCGTAGGTTTCACCTGCCGTTTTTGCCGTCAACTCAAGGTGATTCGCCATGACGTGTTTATTTTGTATCACGATATCCTGCGCCCCCTGCAGCGTTCCCTGATAATGTTCGCTCCAGTTGAGGGTAGAAATATCACCGACGGACGCATTGCCAAGGAGTTTTTGTATGGGCGTGATTCTGATTGGCCGACGACTTTGCGGCATCAACAGCCAATAATTATCACCGAGCATCAGTAATTTCTGACCCTCCTCGGCTTTCGATTTAAATAATACCAATGACTCGCGCATTGGCCGGATATACACATCGTACAATCTGGTCGTATCGAGCTGATTATTTTGGTAGAGCTTAACCACGGTGGTTACTTTTGCATAAGGCTCTCTGGAACGATATTGATCCGCTTTTGTTAGCATCTGTTCCACTGTTTCTGCCTGAGCGGATAAAGCAATTCCACCGGATAATAACAATGCCAATATTTTACGCATAAATCAGTGCCTCAATGATCGGTTTCTTCACACCTTTTCGGGCGGCAAACCACGCTACAACAAAACAAATAATGGCGACGGCGAGCGCCACGCTGATAAAAAGCTCCGCAGAGAAATAAATATTCAGCGGGTAACTTTCTGTTCTGCCCGGCGCAGGCGGCATGCGGATATCAACGACCGTTAATAACAGCGCCAGCCCCGCGGATAATCCGCCGCCGACAATTGATCCGCACATTGCCATTAATCCCGCTTCCAGCAAAAAGCCGCGAATAATTTCCTGTGGATAGGTACCGAGCGCAGCCAGCGTGCCTATTTCACGGGTTCTTTCCGTTACCGACATAGTCATGGAGTTAAATAGCGCGGCGAAGACGACCAGCGCCATTACGCCACCCATAATGGCGAAAATGCGGTTGTATAAATTTTTAACGCCATCATAAAAGACCGCTAATTTCTGCCACGGTATCGCGATCACCGGCTCTGCCAGTTTTAGGGTATTAAGTTTTGCTTCGATCTGTTTTTGTAACGCCGGGGTTTGGGGTGTTTCAAATAAATAGACCGACAGCGTACTGACTTTATGTGTGGCAAGCAGCGCCTGCGCATCGGCAATATTGATATAAAGCTGCCGTTTATCAAGATCCGGAACGCCGGTAGAAAAAATGCTCTGTACTTTGAAATCCATCGCATTAAGCACACCGTCCGTGGTGGTTGATAGCAGTGTCACAACATCGCCAACGGTCACTTTCAGGTTTTGCGCGAGGTTCGCGCCCAGCATCACCTCAGGATCTTCTTTTGCTGCGGGATCGTCACGCTGGGGAGATAATGGCTTCCCGGATTTCATTGCCAGAAATTCACCTTTAATGGCAAATTCCTGGGGATCAATTCCGGTTCCCATATAAATTGTCGATTTTCTTCCGTTGCTGATTAGGCCATTAAATTCAATTCGCGGCAGAATGGCATGAATTCCCGGAATTGAAACCAGTGTTTTACCAATCATGGAATAGTCAGATAAGCCATTATCCAGCGGTATCTCTTCTTCCTGCGCAAAATAGTTCGGCTGACTCAGCGTGATATGACCTATGCTCATCGCCGTTTCCTTCATCAGCGATTGATAGGTATACAGGCCAAAGCCGCCAATACAACACAATGCAAAGACTACCACGGCGATAATCAGAATTGACAGCGTCGATCTCCGGCTATTACGTTGCAGGTTGAGCCATGCACTTTTAATACTTATGGGCATCAGGCGTTCCATTGAATCTCCTCAGAGGAGATAAGCCCATCAACCAGATTAATATGTCTGTCGCATTGGCTTGCCATCCGTGGGTCATGCGTGGCGATCACGAACGTGGTGCCCATTTCATGACCGAGCGTTTTCATGATCTGAATAATTGTGTTGGCGGAATGGCTGTCCAGACTGGCGGTTGGCTCATCGGCAATCACTAACCGGGGTTGATGTACTAACGCTCTTGCAATCGCCACACGCTGTTGCTGGCCCCCGGACAAACGCTCCGGACGATATTGCAGAAAATCTTCCAGCCCGACTTTCGCCAGCATTTGTTCCGCTTTTTCTTTTTTTACTTTCGTACTGATTTTATTCAGCGTTAAGGGATAAGCGACATTTTCAATAGCTGTCATTACCGGAATTAAATTGAAACGCTGAAAAACAAAACCCAGACTGCTGCGGCGTAATGCGGTAGCTTCTTTCACTTTGCGGGGAAAAGGTGTGCCATCAATAAAGGCACTTCCCTGATAGTTCATATCAAGCATACCCAGGATATTCAGCAGGGTACTTTTCCCGGAACCCGATGGGCCGCACAGCGCCACCATTTCTCCCGGGTGGATTTCGCCATTCACGCCACCTAATGCCTGTACCGTTTGCGACCCCAGCCTGTAGTCTTTTTTAATGTTAGAAAATGACAACATAGCCATTCCCCTTGTAGATGCATGAATTAATGGCATTCAATCTAAGGAGTGTCGCCAGCAAAAACTACAGCATGTGATGAACGGTAATAAGCGGGGATGAAAGGCAATATAGCGGGATGAACTGAAACGCTTCGCGCCGGATGCGGGTCGCTGTGACATTGCTCTGCCAGCAGGACCAGCGACCGCAACCAAAACTGAGCAGCGTTGTCACTCTGGCGGAGAAGTGTGTTCGACAATCTGGCCCGACTCCAGCTTAATCAGCCGATCCGCCAGATGGAAATAGCGATCGTCATGGGTAATGGCGATCACCGTTTTCCCCTCGGCTTTCAGCATCGGCAGCAGTTCGAGATAGAAAACGGCCTTAAACTCGGGATCCTAGTCAGCGGCCCATTCATCAAACAGATAGATCGGACGGTCCTCCAGCCAGCTCAGCAACAGAGCCAGTCTTTTGCGCTGCCCCTGAGAGAGTGCGACGGTAGAGAAGCGTCCGTTGTGAAAGCTGACTTTATGGCTAAGTTTGAGCAGGTCTAGAAGATGCTCAACCTGCTCCTGTGTTCGATCGGTGACGAACGCGACATCATCAAACAGAAAGAAATCGCTGAAGATCACTGAAAAGTGCCGACGCCAGTGCTGCAGATCGTCTGCCGCGACGGGGTTGCCATTCAGCCACAGTTGGCCGCTGTCAGCGGGGAAGATCCCCACCAGCAAGTTTGCCAGCGTGGTTTTACCGCTACCGTTGCCGCCAACGATAAAGACTCGCTCACCGGGCGTAAAAGTCAGGCTCAGCGGGCCGAGGGAGGTACGTTCCCCATCCTCTCCCTGATACTGGTAGTGAATATTCTCCAGCGCCAGCGAGGTAAATGGCTCTGCCGCGTGCGGTTTCGGCGGAATTTCCGGGCTTAACCCGGTTCTGAGTTGCTGGACTTGTGTTTCGTTGAGGTATCTCTGAGAGCCGCCATTTTCGGGCTTCAGCTTTTCTTCGTAAAGCCAGTCGTTGAGATGGCGGCGAACGGTGGTTTCATCAATGCGCTGGGACTGGGCAATCATGACAGGAGACCAGCCTTCGGAGCAAAGCAACACGCAAAGAATACGATCACATACACGGCGATCGCGATTCTGGCGGTGCTGCATCTCAAGGGCAATTTTTTGTTCTGCTGTCAGCGTAATTTTCATTTGGACAGCATGATCTCTATCTTTAACAAAATCAAGCATCTTCAATGATCTCGGGTATATATTATTTATTGTTCTGTTAATACTAAGAACATGGTGTTTTCAGAACTTCAAATTTATTTTTAATTTATTTAAGATAGTTGCTAAGTGCAAACACCATTTTTTTTCGTATAGCCATTGGTGGTTAATGATGTATTACTATGTTTTTATGATAGGCAGGCACAGTGTTTTTTTTGGGACTGTCCTACCCGGGTTACGCTTCGATAAAACCTCAGGGTTTAATCTTTTTGTAATGAATGAATTCATCGTAAAGAGCCCGATCTTTCAGTAAATCTGTATCTACTGTTATATTACAGTCGATAAGGAACTTTATGAAAGATTTACTTGCATATTTTATAATAGGTAATTCAGAGGAACCAAGACAAAATGTTACATGGCTGAGGTCTGTGATTTTTCGGGCTAATGTAATGATTTCTGTAGCCTCACTTTCATCGAGCGACAATCTGCATTGGTTATCTATGTTAAAATCTATTCCTTGTTTATTCAGTTCAAACATTAGTTCCACACTGGTATATGTCAAATGTTTAAAAATGACGGGGGAACTGTCCTTTAAATTAATTGAATAAGCCAGAGCGAGATCGTACTGGCTTGATTGAAGATAATCGAAAGCAGTCTGGCCATTATGATCTCTGTGGTTTATATCACAGCCTGATCCAATTAATAAAATATAAATGTCAGCGAGCAAGACGTTGAAAAGGAGTGTACGCCCATTATTATCGAACGAATGGATATCCAGACCTGACTCGATCAGCAGTTTCATTACTTCTGGAGTGACGGAAAAGTTCGGAAAGGCTAACTGACCAGACTGATTTCTGTGATTGATATTAATTCCATTCCTAATAAGGAGATCAATGATTTTTATATCATGGGTATGGAATAACGCATTTTCTGCCCGGTTATCCAGATGGTGAATGTTTATTCCTGCATCAATCATAGCTTGTGCAGCCTTAGGGGTACGACAGTGAAACAATGCATTCTGTCCATGCTCATTAAGGGTGTTGATTTCCACTCCCATTTTTAATAATCGAATAACATCTTTTTTGGATTTGGCATTGAATAGATTGTCATTGATTTTTTTAATTTTATTTTTCATTGTTTATCTCCTGTGGTTAATGTTAAAAATAACAATAACCAATGATTTTTTAATTTTCAAATTTATTTTTAATTGTTTTAATAATAAAGTACGGTATGGATTTATAATGGCTATGATTAATCATCAGGGTGATGATAAGGATCACTTTAGAGCATAGAGCAGTTATGGTGTTTTTTTACCAGGATAAATATAATAGCAGTCCTTGAGAGTATTCTTATAACACAATTACTAAGTTTTACGGGGTAAGTATGGGGTATAGATATAATACCTGCTTGCATAGCCAGAATGTTGATAGTGGAGTGTGTAGTCTATGGTTGCCGTGTTTTTTCGCTCTTTATTGAAAGGTTGTTGTTAAGGTTTGCAATAAATCACGGATGCAAATAACTAAAGCATTTATTATTACTGCCAGAGCACCAGAATTTTCATTCATAAAACTTTTACTATGAAGTAGTCGGTTAAGGGGGCTGCTGACAGCAAATCACGCTATACAGTGCCCCTATTGAGTGCGGTACACATAATGTCTTTGTTTAAGTACCTCTTGTAGAGCAAAGTTGCGTATGGGAAATAATTCTCACAGCCTTATTTTGCTGGCGGAATGTTTTATGTTCGCCTTGATAATGTTTTTTAGATTTTTATTTTCCCTCAGTGCAAGATAGGCAAGGATTTCAGTACGTATGTCCTGTTCTTCAATGTCATTAATGTTTACTTTTACATTGTTTCTTATAAACCATTTAATGATTTCCTTGTTTTTTACGCTGACCAGTGGGGTGTCATACCATGAGCAAAGAGTAATATTGCTGATATCAATTATTTTCTGCGCTTCAGTAATAAAATTTTTAATGTCTTTGTTAGCGTATCTTACAACGCAACGGTCATTAATTTTGTAATCGATATTCTGGCTTTCCAGTATTTTAATCAGCTCAATGCAGCCATAAGTAAGGCGATTAAAAATTAATGGTCTGGCTTTAATAAGGTGAATGTAAGGCGTAAGCACGCTGAGACACTGGTCAAGTTGATAGTTGCTGAACAACATGGTCTGTATGTATTCAAAGACGGTTTCCCCATTATTATTAACTCGGTTTATATCGCAGCCATTGTTGATTAAAATGTCTGTAATTGATTTTTTATAAGGGTAAAAAATTAAGCTGTTTCCGTAGTAGTCCTGTATGTCAGGATCAAGGCCAGCGGCGAAATAATCATTCAGTAAGTCAGCGTTAATGCTGGTAATGTGCACGGCATTGTTATTATACATATCCCTGTGATTAACATTTATACCTCTTTGAATCAGGAGTCGTGTGACCTCAGACTCGCAGGCGTAAAAAAGTGCATTTCTTCCCATGTAGTCATTATGATTAATATCTATACCGTTGTCGATTAGTTCTCTGGCTGAGCGTTCACTGACTGCAAAGAAAAGAGCATTTTTATCTTCAGGGTCAGTATGATTTATGTTTATTCCATTTTTTACCAGTAATCGGACTGATTCAGCGTCATTGGTGTAAAAAAGGACATTTCTGCCCAGCGTGTCTGTATGGTTGATATCAATCCCATTTTCAGTCAGTAGAATGATAGTTTCTGGGCAGTGTGCATAAAAAAGCGCATTCTTGTTGAACGGATCAATATGATTAATATTTATTCCGGCGTTGATCATTTCTTTCATAAGCTCAGGGGATCTGCAGTCGAACAAAGCATTCTGGTTCGAGGAATTGAGCGTGTTTATGTCTACCCCTGTCTTTAAAAGTTTTTTGAGCTCGGCTGGTGATTTTATTTTGAAGAGGTTCTGGATATTGCTGCTTTGTGATTTTTGGTTCATAGTTTATCTCCTTATTGATAATGTAAAATAACAATAATCAATGATTTTTTGCTTTTCAAATTTATTTGAAATTAATTTCATAGTGTAGATGATAAAATGTTATTGTATATTAATGTGAGGGTTAACTGTCAGGCATAAAGATAAATAGAGTAATAAAGGAAAAATGGTGTCTGAATCGACTACGGGTTGGTATTCGAATCGATAGTTATTAAGCATGAGTCTCAGGTGGTAACCTGATATACGCAATAATGTCTGGGAAGCTACGATGATGAGTCCACACTGCTTGCGGAAGAGCATGCACTCTATAAGCTTATCAGAAGAATGAACAGCATTACAGGCCGGTGGCTCTGGGCTTGCTTTCATTTTCTGACCGAAGGGAAGAAAAGCAAGGGCAATCCGGAGAAGCAAGCGCAGCGGCTTCGTAGGGTTAGCCCTTGCTTCAGTTATAATAAAGAAAAAATAATGTAGCAGTTGTGTTTTCAAAAATACTGAAAGCTTCGCTTGTAATGTTTTTAAAAGCTTCTCCTGTAGTGCAGGCGAAGTGCTGAAATTTCTGCTTCGATTGTGTGCATCACGAGCAAAAAAGCATTTATATATGATATCTGAATCAGGGTGTAAAACCAAAGGAGGCTATCCATATGAGATTATACCTCCATTAAGATTTTGTATTTCATGTCTGTAATAATGAAAGGATTTATAAATTTTTTATTGTTTTGATACTTGACATTTAAAATATATCCGCTATCTAATGTTTGGCAATAATGCAAATAAAAGGAGCGCCATAATGGGTAAATATGAAAAAGTATTCAATGAGGTTAATATACTTATGAGTGAGATACTTGATAACTTAAATATTACCTTGGAAGAAACTGATTTGTTTCCTACAGAAGATATATTTATAATAGTTGTAAGGAAAATCGAAGTTGATAACTTGAAGTTAATATCCTCTATTTTTACTAATGATGAATATCATGAGATTAAAGAGGGTATGACACCTGCAGTGAACAAATTCATGCATTGGTGGGGAGATAATCTTGATTGTGATAATATAAATATACCGGCTTTAATTGCAAAAAAAGAAGAAAGCGTTCTTTCTCCAGTTATGTCAGAAAATTTAAAAAGTGAAATAAAACAGAGCAAGAAAAGACTTTGATATTTTTTGATAAATATTTTCTGAATCCATGGAGAATATCATACTCATAATTTAATAAAACCTATGTAAAAGCGATATGTATATCGCTTTTGTAATTTGTAGCTCACTTGTAGCTTGAATTTAATAAGAGAATTTATATTGATTTAAAATCAATAGGTTAAGGTTGTTGATTTATACTGCTGCATCATTAACGGGGGGCGGTTTTATTATCTCTTTCCAGCAATATACCTCGTGACGGGAGGCCTTCCCTACCCGACCCTGTTGCGTTTCAAGTTTGGCCTTAATCACTTCGTAATTTTTCCGGGCTAATAAAGGCATGGCTTCAATACGTATATCGTGCTCAACCTCTGAGACCAGTGCTTCAAGTAACATCTGTTCTGTGCTTATCGCTAATTTAAAATCCGCCATCGTTGAATGTTTCGTACTGGCTATCGTAACGTGGCGATCAAGGGCCGCCACGCCTTCAGCGAACGCATTAAGATGTCGAGACAGGCTCTTTCTCGGCGCCAGGGACGGTGGTTTCACCGGGCGGGTAAAATGCGGAGTTAAGGCGAGAGCTGTTTTCACGCGGTGGATGGCCTGGTCTGGGGCATCGAAAACCAGTTTGGCGGGAATGCGCAGCACTTTGTAACCCTGTTCCAGAGAATAGTCGTCCCGGATCCGATCACGTTCGATTTGTTCAGGGGATGAGTGCCAGGCTGCACCATCTATTTCAATCACTTGCCGGCCATTTGCCAGAAAATCAAAGCGATAATGACCAACATTGACCTGCATTTCCAATGTCAGCGAGGGCGAGACTAATTTAGCGCGGGCAGGTTTGAGATCAAATGCTCTGACCATGGCAAGAAGGAACCGCTCTTCCGCAGGAGACTCACACCCTGCGCAGAACTTGACTAGCCAGTCTTTATCATCTGCTTTTGCATCACGCCAGGTAGGCGCCGGCGGTACAGGGATGATGGAGGGGGTTTTCAGGTCTTGATAGAGGGTCCAGATCAACCAGGCAATAACCAATAACATGAATGGAAAAAAGAAGCAGACTGGCAGCAAAACCACGATGAACCCGACGCGGCGCCAGATAGTTTTATTCGCCTGCACACAATACCCCTGCTGTTATGCGGATCATAATTCATTTATGGAAACAAACGCTCCGATTTCCGGGCTTTTAGCGTCATTTGTTCAATGAATAAATTATCTGCCTCTCGCACAGGGTAATGAAATGCCAGCAGAGCTTATTCAGAAAAATCAGACGCCAGATTATATTAAGTGAAAGAAATAAGGTCACCAAAGATTTTTCAAATGATGTTGGTAAGTTCCAGTCTATGTAATGTTTGATAGCATCAACCTGGGGTCTAGACAATCGACCATCGATTGCCAACCTTGGACAAGAAGTCGGCAGTGAAAATACTGCTCAACGGCAAGCGGGTCATATTAGACGAAAAAAAACCCCAGCGTGTGGGGTTTTGTTTTCCTGCCGGTACTCAGGTTGGTGACCTTCGCACTGACAGAACGTGGTGTAGACGTCCTAACGTGATTAATTTTACAGCTAACCCTTGCAGGTTGCAATCACCCTGCAAGAAACCTTTAATCCAAGCCCCATTCACAATAGGTTGGTATATAATCCAGCACGTTAGGTTACATCACGCAGAAGGTGCTTTGACCAAAGGCCGGTGTAGGGTCTTAAGCTTTAGCACAAATACTAAGTCCTAGCCGCAACGGGTGGTGCCGTCGGTGCTCAGGCTCTGGTTGCGTGGTGTAGACGTCCTAACAAACGGTCTGCCGGTGCCGATAGGCAATCCAAGAGCAAAGCTCCGGTTAGTCACGCTCCCTTGTTGGGAGTAAACGGATGAACTTAACATTCATCGTCCTTGTCCTTCAGCTGGTAGCAGCGGTTGCGGCACTGATTGATCACCTGATGAAGTAAATCGGTGAAACGTAACTAAAGGGGGAAGGGGTTCTACCGCCCTTCCCCCTTTTAAGAAACTGCTAGCTACCATTTTTTCTTTGCCTCGGCCCTTTTCTCCTCACTTAATGTTGGGTTTTGCCAGCAGAAAAATTCTGATGCGTTTTTTTACGCGCGTATTGTAGCCGATAAAAGTCAGCCAACTCTTATGATGGCTTTATTGGACTGTTTTTCACCGTATCTTTTACAATAACTTCAGCCTAACCTGATATGAGTTTTAGCTCATTAACAGGAACTGCACTATGCGAGATCTCCCCCCGACTGCCACATTACGCGCCTTTGAAGTCGCCACCCGGCACGCTACGTTTACCTCAGCTGCAGAAGAGTTATTTATCACGCAAAGTGCGGTCAGCCATCAGCTTAAAAAGTTGGAGGAACTTTGGGGCTTGCAGCTCTTTGAGCGTGGTAAAACCTTGCGGTTAACACCTGCCGGCACAGCCCTTGCCCCCCTCGTGCGCGAATTCTTTAGCAAACTGGAAACCACGCTCGCCGACCAGCGTGAACAAAAAGGGCGGGTACGGTTGCTCGTTAATACGACCTATTCTTTTGCGCTAAAGTGGTTGTTACCTCGCCTGCCGGGTCTGGCACGCCTGCATCCGGAGATCCTGGTGACGATTGAGAGCACGGATAGCGCCATTAACTTCACAAGCGCAGATTCGGAGGTAGCGATTCGATTCGGCCATGGTAATTATCCCGCTCTGCATTCCGATTTTATGTTTCGCGAACAACTCTTTCCGGTTGCAAGTCCGACACTTTTAAAACGCTTTGGCATCCCGAGAGTTCCTGCTGAATTGTTGCGCTACCCCCTGCTGACGCGTGAGGGTGCCGACCTGGTGCCTAAATGGGACGCATGGTTTAAGCAGGTGGGTCTGAATACCGACGTACTCCATGAGAGCGTGCGCTTCGCTGACACGAATATGACGATTGAAGCCGCGTTACTGGGTCAGGGTATTGCGCTCGCACGCAGTGGCCACGTTGAGAAAGAGCTCCTCGATGGCAGCCTGATTCGCCTCTTTGACATACGGTTCCCCTCACCTGCGGCCTATTACTTCGTCTGTCCAGCGGGCATTGAAACGCGGCCACACATCCAGAAATTTCGCAGCTGGCTGTTGAGTGAATCTCACCAGGCACAACTCAGCTACCGTTAAATCATGAGCATTGACTCATGCAGGGATGACAAAGCATCGCTTTAAATCCGGGCAAGTGCTGACTAACATCAGGGCATGTCCACACCCATTATTTTTCTGACATTATTCGCCGCCCTTCTGCATGCCTGCTGGAATGCCTTATTACGTGGCGGTGCTGACCGGCTTTGGTCGATGACCATCATGTGCATGGCCATCGCTCTTAGCTGCGCCGTCTTTGCCCTGTTTCTCCCCTTCCCCGCGGTGGCGAGCGTGACGTACGTGGTGTTATCGGGTGTGCTTCATGTGGGTTATAACCTGTGCCTGATACGCAGTTATCAAACCGGGGAGCTGGGTCAGGCTTATCCCATTGCACGCGGCTCTTCGCCGCTGATGGTGACCTGTGGAGCGGCGATATTTGCCGGGGAAAATGTCGACATAGACACCCTGCTGGGCATCGGGTTAATTTCTGGCGGTATTATGATCCTTGCCATAAGAGGCCGCAGGCTGGCGGCACGGGGCCTCACCTACCCCCTCGCCACCGGGGCTTTTATTGCCGCGTATAGCGTCGTGGATGGGATAGGTGTGCGCCTCTCCGGCAATTCGTATTCCTACACCGTGTGGATGAGAATGTTATGGGGCGCATTGATGCCAGCCCTTTACATCACTCTGCGGGACGCAAAAAGTTTACTGCGCTGGCGCCCCGGCATTGTCATGACGGCTGCCGGGGGACTGGTGTCGCTGCTGGCTTACGGCATGATTATTTACGCCATGATGGCTGCACCGATGGGTGCTGTCTCTGCGCTGCGCGAAACCAGCGTTTTGTTTGCAGCCGTTTTGGGTTATTTGTTTTTGGGTGAAAAGCTCACACTGCGAAAAATGCTGGCGTGTACGGTGATTGCATCCGGCAAGCTGATGATAGGTTAATCAAATCAGGAGAACCCATTATGTCTGACCGCCCAAACATTGCGCTCATTGGTCCCGGTGCGATCGGCACAACGATTGCCGCAGCGCTTCATGAAGTTAACCGCACCCCCCTGCTATGCGGGCGTACCGCGCATGCGCACTTAATCCTTCACCACGATGAGGGGAAGATCGTGGTGCCAGGTCCGGTCTTAAGTAACCCTTCTGCGGTCACACATCCAATGGACCTGGTGTTTATTGCGGTCAAAACTACCCAGGTGACTGACAGCGCCGACTGGCTGGCCGCGTTGTGCAATGAAAATACGGTCGTGTGTGCGCTGCAAAATGGCGTGGAGCAGAAGACCCTGCTGGCGCCCTATGTCCGCGGGGCAACCGTGCTGCCCTCGGTGGTGTGGTTTCCGGCACAACGCGAGCCCGATGCGTCGGTCAGACTACGCGCCAAACCGCGTCTGACGCTGCCGGATGTGCCGCAGGCACAACGTGTGGCTGATGCACTTAGCGGCACCCGCTGTGGGGTTGAGTTAGCCGACGATTTCCTCTCGATTGCCTGGCGCAAACTGCTGCAGAATGCGGTTGCAGGTCTGATGGTGCTCGCAAATCGACGCGCGGGAATGTTCGCGCGCAGGGATATCACGCAGCTGGCGCTGGCATATCTTCATGAATGTCTGACTGTCGCGCGTGCGCAGGGTGCGGTACTTCATGATAATGTTCCACAAGAGATCATAGCGGGTTTTCAGCGGGCGCCCGCGGACTTAGGGACCTCTATCCTTGCCGACCGCCAGGCTAACCGCCCGATGGAATGGGATATACGCAACGGCGTCATTCAGCGATATGGACACTCACAGGGTATCCCAACCCCTATTAGTGACATCCTGGTACCATTGCTGGCGGCGGGGAGTGATGGCCCGGGGTAAATCCATTAACCTCTTGGCTGGTTTACACGGCAAAGAATGGTGCCATCACCTGCTATGACCTAAATACCCAGGCTATTATGGACCTGAGGCGTGTCATCTCGTGTATTCGTCTCGCGGCAGGACTCTCTAAGGAGAGAAAAGTGTCATTGGAGAAAACCCACAGACACGAAGTCCAACGCCTTTTGAGAATTTTTATCTACCAATTCAAGAGAGATCTTTGCAGAAATGTAGGTAATCTGTCTCCTTCAACGTAATAAAAAAAGCATCACAATCCGATAAGACGCGATTTGTCTCTGGAGGATTTTTCTTATCGCCAAGCCGCCCTCTTTTTGCTAATTCGTATCCTCTGCGTGCATCGCGGGCTGCCTCCTCTTTAATAACCTGTCCGAGTGTGCTCGATATCTCTCACTCTTATGGTTGACAAGACGAGGTCAATTGAGGGGCTGGCAGGTGTTCAATCAAAGGCGGATCCTCATTTATATTCTCGGTAGACAATACAGTACCCCTGACCCGCGTTGAGCACATGGGCAAAACCCGCTCGGTCTAAATGCATTCCTGCGATGAGAAGTTTTTCTTTTGCCACTTGGGCCAGGATTTTTTTCCGTGTTTCTTCGGCCTGGCGAGGGTCGCAGTCAAAAGCAATGGACACCTCCGGGCGTGCTGACTGGATATGCGGGAAATGGACGATGTCTCCCCAGATCAATAGGCACTCCTCCCCGGAGGTAATGCGAAATCCGGTATGACCTGGCGTATGTCCTGGCAACCATACGGGAAGAATACCCTCCGATATCTCGCCCTCATCAAACAGGCGCACCTGCCGGGCATACGCGTCTAGCATCCGGCGGGCCAGATTAAAATTACGCTGCCCGCGCTCATTCACCACCTTGAATACCTCATCATCTTGCCAATATTGTGCTTCAAGAGGGTGAAGATGAAGTTCAGCCTGTTTAAAAACAGGTTGCCCTTCTGCATCCAAGAGACCACCAATATGATCGGGATGGCCGTGCGTCAGTAAGACGGTGTCTACGTCATCGGGCCTGATGCCTATTGCATCGAGATTCGCCTTGAGCTGCCCGCCTACGTGATTCAGCCCACCCGCCCCGGCATCCACCAAGATGACCCGCCCTCTGCCCTGAATAAGATAACCGTTGATATGGATAGTGCCCGATTCAGCGATCTGGGCGTTGTGTTGAATAGCGGCGGCTTCAGCTGTTTCGATGCCTGACAGCAAATCCAGACTGGCTGACATCGTGCCATCACTGAGCGCTGTCACCAGATAATCCCCAATCTGATGGGTTGAAAAAGACGGATGGATCATAATTGCCTCGGGTTAATTGCGTGCAAATGGATTTGGTGCTGCAAAACATATACGCGGTGTGAAATCCGAGGCATTTCGAATGGCCTGTTCTAGCTCACGCATAATGTCCTTCCTGACATCGGGTGTACGTCATGTAATCTGACGATAAAAGTGTTAGACATAGAGCGGATCCCAACATCCAGGCTTTATCTCCACACCGGTGACACGAACATTTTTCGATTCTGCACGCAGAGTCCTTGCGCAACATGCTCTGTAGCCCTTTATTAATCGCTTACATCAGTGAACCTTCGCGCGAGTTATTGAAATAAATAAAACGTCAGATTGGGCATGTTGTCATGAATTCCGGTCCCTTCTGGTTTTAGGCAAATTGGTCAGTTGCGCCGTCAGTGGCTTATAGAGGTATACGCCGGGCACATCTGCTATTTGCGCTGCAGTATCACGCTTTATCACGTATGCAATACGTCGGTCGTGCGTTCTGTCCAACCCTGACGCTTGCATCTCGAGTGCCCGACATCCCTGCCCTTCAATAACACTCAAAGGGTGAGTGCTAAGCAGGAGGAATTCATCACTGGATACGGCGGGTGCCATGCCTTCACCCTCATACAGGTTACGGTGCCAATCAGTGATGTGCTTTTGCCAGCGTGAAAAATTACCGCCCCCTTTCAGCTTGTACTCCTTACTGGTTATCACCTGCGCATCTTTCACCGTATGAATGGCGAGATATACGGGGCAGCCTGGCGTCAGGGACTGAAAGCGCTGGGAAGTACTAAATCCAATGACCGAGATCAGCGCGGGCAGCTTTTCCAGACTGTAAAAGTCATTCCACACCTTCTCACTTTCAGGATCGGTATAGCTGCACTCCACGATGTAGAACATTGGCTCACCTCCGCCTGTAGATTCAAAGGGACAGGCTGGCCCTCCTTAGTGACTTTTACTCATGCTATATGTTGTAATTACGGCAATAAATCGATATTAATTCAACCTTTAGTGACATTTAGTCACTAACAACGGATATCACCCTTTCAATAAGGCAATATTAATGCGCAGAAAAATTCCCAGCAGTGCTTCACTTCAGGCGTTTGAAGCTGCTGCCAGGCACGGTAATTTTGCGCGGGCTGCGGCAGAATTATCACTGACGGAAGGCGCTATCAGCCGCCAGATTGCCCGGCTGGAGTCTCTGCTTGAGTGCAAATTGTTTGACCGGACGGGAACCCGGGTAAAGCTCAATACGGTGGGGACACACTACGCCCATCACGTACGAGAAATGCTCGAACGGCTCGCGCGGGATACTCAATATGTGATGGGAATGCCTGAAGGCAGTAGAAGTCTGGAAATTGCTGTACTGCCAACGTTTTGCAGCCGCTGGCTTATCCCCCGCCTTAGCGGCTTCCAATCCTTATACCCGGACATCACATTGAATATCGCGGCCAGAACCGATCCCTTCATTCTCACCGGGAGTGGCTTTGACGCGGTGATTCATTTTGAGCACCCGGCCTGGGCAGGCATGTGCATGCAGCTCCTCTTTGAGGAGAGGCTGGTGCCGGTGTGCCATCCCGACCTGTTAACCGGAAACAACATCGTTGGACAGCTAAATACGCTCCCCCGTATTCACCGGCGGCAGAACCCAGAAGCCTGGCTGCATTATGCCGAGCAAAGTGGGATAGTCCTTGATAACCCGGCGCAAGGTGTCCGTTATGACCTTCATGAAATGGCGATAGCTGCAGTACTGGCGGGTCAAGGCGTGGCGATGGTGCCGCGCATCTACGTCGAAAAAGAGCTAAACAGAGGATCGCTTGTGGCACCCTGGCCGCAATCAGAACAACTGAGCAAAACATTTTGTTTGGTAAAACCGGTTGAAACAGGAATCAATGAAACTGCATTGCAAAATTTTGAGCGCTGGTTGCAGGCTGAATCGTTACCCGTAAATTGACATAGAGATAGTCCGCTCTGTGCCAGGTGCAGACAATCATCGCAGAGCTATTGCTAAGGTGAGAAAGACCTAGCATTTAACCTTGTGGCAAAACGTAGCTAGTTTCAAAGGACTCCATTCCTTTTTATACCTGTTTTTAAATCAAATCATCGTTGTAAAACCGCCTGTTAGCTTATATTGACGTCAATCAATTTGATTGACAAGCGTCAATGTCAATCAATTTGGTTGACAATAAATCCTGAGTAAGTCGTAACGTGTCAAGAATTATTTATCATAATGATAAATGAAAGAGTACTTGAGGCATTAAGTTAAATGCTATGTAAAACAGGTATATAGGCGTTATTACTGGCGACTTGTTTAGCTCAAGTGACGGTAAAGAACGCGGTATTACGTACACATGGTCATTCCGTAATTGAGTTGTCAGAGTATATCTGCCGTGAGTACGGCAAGAGCCATACGTCATAGGAAGGTGGTTTCAGCCCGTCTGCATCCATCAGGGAGCGTCTAATACAGATACGGACATCAAAATCGGCCGCAGCCTTACGACGAAAGGAAATTTGTTCAAAGCGAATTGCAGACTAGCACCGCAGAGCTATTGCTAAGGTCAGAAAGACCTAGCATTTAACCTTGTGGCAAAACGTAGCTAGTTTCAGCGGGACTCCATTCCTTTTATACCTGTTTTATATCAAATTATCGTTGTAAAACCGCTGTTAGCTTATAGTGGCGTCAACCAAATTGATTGACAAAAGCTAATGTCAATCAATTTGGTTGACAAAAAATTATCAATAAGTAGTATCGTGTCAAGAATTATTTATCATCATGATAAATGAAAGAGCACTTAAGGCATTAAGGTAAATGCTATGGAAAACAGATACATAGGTGTTATTACTGGCGACTTGGTTAACTCAAGTGACGGTAAAGAGCGTGGTATTACGTACAGAGAGTTGGCAAATACGCTCCTAAGTGAAGTTTCCCGTCACGACTGGTACGGCATTTCAAAAACTGAATTCTTTCGTGGTGACTCCTTCCAGATTACGATGGAATCTCCTCAATCCATTCTTGAGGTAGCTGCGTACATCCGAACGTACCTGATTTCTCAGACAGATGTTCACGAGTCCGAAAATCTGGATGCCAGACTTTCATTATCAATCGAAATGCTCAACAGATACTCTCAGCACAATGAAAGCGCATATGAACAGGCATATGTACTTTCAGGTAAAAATCTTGAATCAATGCATAAATCAAAAAAAATGGTGTTTAATTCAACGCAAAGAAATTTTATGCTTCCGATTTCCTCTATAACCAGCCTGCTGGATCACACCATATCGATGCTCTCTAAGCCCCAGGCCGAGATTCTCAGGGAAGCTCTAGACGTGATGGAGGTTAACCCACCGGAACTGGTTAAGAAAACACAAAAAACACGACAGAACATACACAAAATTATTGAGCGTTCAGGAACAGACAAGGTAATTGAATCATTACTGAATTGTCGGAAATACATCACAGGAATAATTTAAATGTTCTATCTTGCACTTATTTTGCTATTGGCGCATCTCATCGCTGATTTTTATACTCAAAGTACTATTATGGTTGAAAATAAATCAGGAAAATACGGTAGGAAAAAGGCCGCTTGGGGTCATATTACACATGTTTGCGAACACTTTTTAGCTTTTTGTCTCGGATTATTTGTTTGGTTTTACTTAATGGGTGGTAATTTCTGTCATTTTTCAATTCCTGTACTGTGCCTGGGTGCGATTTATGCAGTTATCCATCTGATAACGGACGTTTTGAAAGAACTTACAAAGAAAAAGTTCGCTAATAAAGATCTACACCTCTTCATGGCAGATCAAGTAATTCACTTGTCAACGATATTGATAATTGTGAGCATTATATATAAATTCGAGTTATTGAAATTCACACCCATCAAAAATGAGCACATAAAAGGAATGACCAGCATTATTACAATAATGTGTGGTTTACTCATCCTCCTAAGGCCAGTATCATTGTTTGTTGAAAAATTCCTCAACATGGCAATGGCTGAAACAAAAATAACACATATCAAAGTAACTAAAAGCCATATTTCAAAAATGTTAGAAGAGAATCTTAAAGTAAAGCTTAATGCGCTTATGGACGATACATCATGTGCACCAGCCGCTGTAAAGAAAGTGTATACAGACTACAAGGACCGCGCAGAGATTATTGTAAGTGAAATACCAAATGTTGATATAAGCATAGAATCTAAAGAAGCGTTTACATCAAATAAAGGGGGGCAATGGATAGGGTATGTAGAGCGCGTGATGATATTTACTTTTTTTATGTTCGGGCAGTTTACAGCAATTGCAGCCATGATGGCAATAAAAACAGCGTTTAGATTCAATGATTTGAAGGATGATAATGATAGTCATCGTTCCGAGTACATTATGCTTGGTACCTTTGTCAGCTTGTTTATGACCTTTTTGGTCTCACTTGTGGTTAAGCATTACATTTCACCTGGCGATTTGACGAAGTTTATCGATAGTCTTATTAATCCGTTTGTATAAATGTGTTTTAAAAGAAAGAATCAGGAGGGCGAATGATAGAAAAAGATTGTTTTCGAGCAAAGTGTCAAGAATGTAATGGAGAAAGAAACTGCATAATTATCGGAGAGACTGATAGAAGGTGGAGCAGTGGACGAGGGGGGTATTCTGCTCACTGGGGAACAGAATATCGCCTGCTGCAATGCAAGGGATGCGATACTGTTTTTTATCAATCAAAATCATGGCATAGCGAAGATTTTGATTATGAATATGAATATGAATATGATGATGAAGGAAAAACAGTAGTTTCAGCCAATTACAGATTAGATACGTATCCAGGGTCACTTGAACATCGACCACAGTGGGTTGATGATATTGCAGATATAGATCATCAGCTCTACCTTATTCTTAATGAAATGTATCAGGCTTATTATAATAAATCTTATATTTTGGCTTCAATTGGTTTAAGAACGGCGTTTGATCGTACATCTGAGGTTCTGAATATATTGCCTACCCTGCCACTCGGAAAAAAAGTTGAAAAACTCGCGGAAGACGGGTTCATAGGAGAAATTGAGAAGAGTCAGTTAATTATCGTTACGGAAGCAGGAAGCGCTGCTGCACACCGTGCCTGGTCACCGAATAAAAGCGAGTTCAAATCACTATTAACTATCACAGAAGACTTTATACGCCGATCTATTTTACGTGATAAAAGTATTATGAAAATAACCGGGAAAATAGCTAGTAAGAAGAAATCAGTTAAAAAGGTTAATGCATCAACTATTGCGCTTCCTGACTTGCAGGACAAATCTCAGAAAAAAGACGAATCATAATTTCCTTTAGGATCTCTCCGATTTGTATTTAAGCGTTCGTATTTATTGGGTGGGACGGTAAAATTACGCTTCCTCAACCATGATAAAATCAAAGGAGACTTTGCGCCGGCACCCCCCTCAATTTGCAGTTACATCATCATTTACGCTAAAAAAATCTAATAAACACAGTGGTAGTTTCTCTTCCTGAAGCAATAACGGTCATAATAAAGAGAATTGATGTAATGCCAATATTGCAGGATCTGACCTGCTCCCCGTTGATTAATACACCGTGGTGTTAGTATTGCCTTCAAAAGACACATGAGGACATCCCATGAAGAAGCGTTTTTCCGACGAACAGATCATCAGTATCCTCCGCGAAGCTGAAGCCGGGGTTTCTGCCCGTGAGCTCTGCCGTAAGAACGCCATTTCCGACACCACCTTTTACACCTGCCGTAAGAAGTATGGCGGTATGGAGGTGCCCGAGGTTAAACAAACCGACATCACTAACTGACGGTTGTACCTAATACTGTGGGCAGGTCAATCCATCCGCGCATTGCGATTCCTTTCTCTAACAGGCTTAGACTATTGCCCACCCAAGCCAACCATTTTTTATGAACGCGCCAATGAAAACTGGTACAACACTCAGGTATGATTCATAGGTAATGATCTGGAGAAATCTGTTTGTTTGAGAACGCATTGAATATGTGACAAGCATGACAGTTCAATTCAGGAACGTGCATATTTTAACGGGACTTAATGATGTCTATTGCTACCGTTGGGCCGGCAAAATACGATTTCCAGGACTTGGTTTGTATAAAGCTTGCTCTGGACTTTTATAAATCTGGGCAGGCAAGCCTTATAGTTGAAGGCAAAGGGGCTGAAGATGCGGAAATTTCCGCAGACATCGACGGTACGCGAATTGTTTACGAGATTCAGGTAAAGGGTTCAGAAGAGCATTTCGGTCTCCCCCTTTTGGCTGAATGTCTCAGCCATTTTCCGGCCTACGAGTCCACCCACTTCTTCCTAGAGCGCTTGGTTAGCGATCCCCATCGCTTTGCCGTAATGGTCATGTCGGGGCGCGCGAATGATTCTCTGCAGAAGTTTATACCGAGAGGACACTGGCGTGGCGAAGAACATAGTGCCGTTTATTTCACGCATCTGGATGCCGAATTAGTGATTGATGCAATACAGCACCATGCTGGAACGTTGAAAGAGACTAATCTTGAGTCTGGTCGAAAAAAATATCTCACTGACTACATAACGGGTATTGAAAAAAAATCTCTTATCGCGGCATTTAAACGGCTCATTATCATTGATGGAACCACAGATGCAGATCTGAGTGAAGCTTGCAGGCAAATCCTGCGAAAGCATTTTTTGGTTCCAGATGATTTGTTTGATGCGCAGATTAATGGCCTTCGGTCCGTAATTAAGGCCGGGCGGGCATCTCAAGAAAATATCATGCCAGAATTTGTTGCCAAGCTGCAGGAGAACCCAGTTGAGTCCGTCATGCCCAGAGAATATTCCTTACGTGGGGATGAGGATAACTTTCTCGACATACTTAAAAATCAACATGTTCTGCTGCTTTCAGGCAAGCCCCGGGTGGGTAAAAGCAGTGTGGCTAGGTGGATTGCTGCTTCTTACCAAAGAGAAGGATATCGAGTTTTACGAACACAAGATGCAGATGTGGCTGAGCGTTTTTTACTGGACCCTGTGAGCAGCCATCGGCTTGTCTTGATCGATGATCCACTGGGCGGTGCGCATGCAACTAACAAACCGCATGAAAAATGGATGTTGCTCAATCGAGTCGTCGACAGTGCCCGCACGGGCAGAAAAGTGATTATCGCGCAGGGGCAGGACCGTCTGTATGAACTCAATGATGTAATTGACCTTTCAGACCTTCTTCTTTCAGGACATCACTGGAATGATTTAAGTGATACGCCTGATTCCTTTTTGCTTAAATGCTGGGCACAGTATGAAAGCCACATCCCTTCCGAAGTTTATCAGACAATAGCCGGATACATCAGTCAGGGCCGCCTTAATATTGAACCTGGATGCCTGAGTTATCTTGCGATGACATACTCCAGACTCGAAACGCTCGCCTCTCCTGAAAAAATTATTCGGTTTGCACGGAAAGAATCCAGAGATCTTGCTAATGGGCTAGTGGCTGAAGGGTATAAACGTCTTTTACTTGGTTTGGCGTTATCCACAAGCCATTTAGAGAGCATCAGCGATCGTGAGTTAGCCTGGGTTTTAAATGATGAGAGTGAAGGATCCTATGGACTATCTGGTAATTCATTAGGCTACTCGTTAGGGAGTCGCGAAAAAGATCAAGTCCTTCCCTTCCCTGATTACAATCCCGAACCTGAGTTAGCCTCAAGTGATGGTGATAATCTTGATCGCTTGGAGAAAAGACACATTCTCCAGATTGATGACTTGGAAAGAACGAATTTCACACATCCATTTTATCGAGCTGCCGCTGAATCACTCTTAGGGGAAACCGGGAGACGCGAATTTATAAATATTGAACGATCGTTACGCAAAGGTATTTTCTGCCTTTCTCCATCAACCGCCAGAGCAAGCGCAAGTAACCTTTTCTGGATATACGAACAAACTAACGTAGCTTCCAATAAAAACTTAATCATTCAATTGGCAATTAATGGGCTGGATTCAAGCTATCCTTCCGTACGCGATATCTGCTTTGATTTTCTAATTCAGCAAACTTCAACCTTAAGTTCTAATATACAGGAACAGTTACCATCCTGGACTCTAAAAGTTAATACATACAGCCATACAGTTCTTCAGTGGGAAAATGGACAACCGTGGTACCCAATGAACGGTGAACGTATCATTAATACGAGGTGGGTACATGAATATGACAAGCAACACGTTGAAACTCTTCTGAATGAAATTGCGTCAGATTTTAATGTCACCTTAACTTCCAAAGACGCTTATGACATTGTTCATCATCTTGAGACGTCGCGGGAGAGACTCGATCATAAACTCATGGCTAAGTTGCTGAGTGTAAATGAGAGCTTTATTAGGGCAATGGCGGCAAAACTTTGGATGCGAGTTAACCGTGAAAATGATTGTGAAATTCTTGAACGAATATTCAATGAAACAAATCCGGTAGTTGCAGATTCTGTCTTCCAGTCGGCCATGAAAGGATGGCATCTCTACTCCGAAGAAAGGCAACATTACGTCCTGAATGCACTTGAGCGCTTCGCATCGCAACCGGCTCAGGCAAATGTTATGATGCAATTGCTGGTGATATTTGAACGGGAGCATGCTACAGGAGATGCTCCCCCTTGGCAGGTTTTTTCCCGGTTATTCTCCATCACACTTTCCTCTTTGAATGCAAATGTGCATTTAAGTTTTTCACGTCTCGCTCATGTTGTTGAAGAAGCTCAGAAAGAAATCACACCTTTTGAAATGATGGACATACTGACAAGCTGGGTTAAATTTCTTGAAATACAGACGATTTACAGGGATGGCCATGCTCTAAATGCAACAAACGCTCTTCTGGATATTGAAATACCTGAATCGCTACAATCACAAAGGCTTTCTTTGATTGAGCGCCTGTTAGCACTACGCAGCACTTGCGACAGGATGAGAGTTATACAAGATCTTGTTTGTGCCTGGCCAGAATTGACTCCTTCTGAACGAGCAGCAGTAAGTGCAGTGATAATTAAAGCAAGCCCGGACCATCGATGGATACTGGCGTCCGTTCTTATAATTTCACACATCCCCCGAGAGCTTATAGAAATCATTTTGCCCGGATATGAAGATAGCGCGCTTTCAATCGAATCAATGAAATCTCTTGACCCTGCATTATTTGAAGCCATTGCATTGATCGCAACTCATTCTACACCATCCAACATTTATCATATTAACTCATTGCTCCAGAACGCATTGATAAAGATGCTTGTTATGGATGAGTTGAGTCCTATTGCCCCTATGGCTTTTGATTATGTTGTGACATTCTTTAAGGATAAAGAGAAGCTGCTATGCGAGGTTATCAACGCCGCAGATGAGAAGCGATTGCAGAAAATTTTCGACTATCTTTTTTACTCTTATGTTGACTCCAATCCAGAATATATGCCTCTTGTGTGGGAGATGTTGTTTAAACATGCTGATGAAGATATCGCCTGTAATAATTGGCTGCCAAAATTTGCTAAGTTTGCGAATCGCGTCTTTAATGACTTTAATATTCAAGAAATAGAAAATTTCATTCCGCAAAAATTTATCAATTTGTTTCTAGAACAATCCCCCGATACATTTTACTACGTGTACCCCCACAATTTCCTGAAAGGTGAATTATGTGAGGAAAAGGATAATGAAATTATTCTGAGTGAAAGTATGTTGTCTATATTCATTGCAAACATTAATGACCGAATGGCCAAATCGCCCCCGGTACACCATAAAACCTATGATCACATTATGGACATATTAAGGAAGATGCATGCGTCGAAGGAGGTCATTCGGGTCTGGAATGAGGCAAGGAGCAACCTGTTTAATTATAAACGCCTTGAACCTTCTTTCCCCCTTCCTGATTTGAATGACTGGCAGTACTAAATAGCTGCGCCTATTACCGCTCCACTTTTGTTAACCCGTGTTGACTGCCGGGGAAAGGTGAAGCTGATTTCATAAACTGTCTGACATTTTTCAGTAACTGCCACATTGTCCGGCAGCGATGAT
>NZ_JAFMOY010000085.1 GCF_019049625.1 Rahnella ecdela | reverse complement strand
CTTTTTATTCCGCCCTGGCCGGAGAGGTAATACTTCACGACAGCAATACGGAATTCCAGTGTGTAATTGGGCTTGCCCATAAATTGCACCTTACTCAGTTAGTGTCCAACTTTTGGGGTGCAGTTCAAAAGGGCGGGGAGTATGTCAAACGTTCTCGTCGATAAAGGCAGAAACAGGCAATCCAAAGCGCTTTGAAAGTGCCTTCATATGTTCCAGGGTAAGCTTACGCTCGCCTTTCAGGATCATGCTGACCAAAGAGCGTGCACCTATTTCTTCTTTGAAACTGCTTTGATTCAGACCGTGCTGATCCATGAGAACGCGCAGCATCGCCAGCTCCTGCGGCAACGCAGCAATACGCGTGTTGAATGCCTCAAATTCAGGGGCCGAATTTTCATAATCAGCAATTTTTTTAGCCAACAGATCAATAAGAGGATTTTCATCGTCGGTATCGATAAGACGCTCTACCATCTCAAGAGCCTGCTCGTAGTCTTCACGGCTATGGCTTCCCCCCAGCAGGGGAACGGCATTGATCAATGTGGCCGTAGCGTTTAAAGCGGCTTCATAACTATTTGCTGTCATCATTCTGGAGTTCTCCTGTAGTGGTCGGTTAGCCGGTCATATTCTTTGTGAGTCACGACGTGCTTGATAAATACGTTCTGCGTTTCAAACTTGATGTAAGTGATGATCCGTAAATTGTTACCGCCGATATCGATCACCCACCATTTCTGCCTGTATTTGAATCGGTCAAGACTGCCAAAGCGTGTTTTAAGGGCATCAGGGGTTAGAAAACGCCCTGTATGCAGCACTTTATAAGCATCTTCCAGCGCAGCGGCGTCGTTTGGAAATCGCCTCCCCGCCTCGTCAAACGGCTTCTTTGATATAACCCGCATAAATCCCTCTGTCTTGTAGGCATGAGATAATTATACTCCCCCACCGTCATGTCCACAATATGTGAACGAAAATGATGTTCACATATTGTGACCGCTCACTAAACTTAATAGCCATACTTTCAATATTTTGCTATAAAAGTGCAATTTCTGCACTTTTAGGATTAATTATGACAGGCTATGAATTGCGACTCTGGCGTAAAGGGATGCTTACAAAGGCACTGCTGCCGGTGAATGAGACGTGGGGCATTGGCAAAAATTATCAGAGAAGTTGACGGCGATGGGCATTTCGGTGGCCAGTTTTTGTTGACCACTTCATACATAGCATTAATGTCATCGGATTAATTGACCCGAAGTGTTCATAAAATTGTTTAGCCTGTTAATGAAGTACATCTGCAAGCAATACTCAGCCCCTACGTGGTCACGGAGTACTACACCGCCGGCAAATCAGGGGGAACATCCGGGAGCATGAAGCTGAGGCGAGGGTGGGCAGGCATGTAAGGCGCTAATAAATAAAAAGACCTGCCGGAAGGCGGTCTTAATAACCTTCGACTACTATTCTGATTCAGAAGCAAGCATAATTTATTTTTAAACAAAATAAATTAGCAAGCTAACAATTACTAGGGTAATTAAAATTTAAAGTGATATACTGAGGACATCCATTGCTTATATCTGATGACCCCCTTCGGGTCAGTCATCTCCCGCTTTTTACTTTCCTTGGTCACCTGCCATTATGAGAATAAGACTACCTGTGCTGCTGGGATTGCCCGCACTATTTTCCCTGACGGGATGTTCACTTTCTCCCTCACTGCCCTTTCTTGGCGCCGCCTTTCCTGACTGGCTTTATTGTCTTGCGTGCGGCTCAGTTCTTACAGGCGTGATATTCGGCCTGGCAGGAGAGAAATTACGCGACCGCTTTCAAATAAATTTAGGTGGCTGGTTATTAATCGCGGCGATTATCTCAATGGTTATCTGGCTATTCATTTTTTAATTAACCGACAGGCCATTATCATGTTTAAAAATAAGTCAAAAACAACGTTAATTGTGCTGACGGTTACGTCCCTAGTCGTGCTCTGTGTGGTTATCTGGCGTCTTGATGCCCGCCCTCGTACCGATGATGCGTATGCCTATGCCGATACCATCATGGTGTCGCCGGAAGTGAACGGCAGGATAATCGAACAGCCAGTACATGATAATCAGCTGGTGCAGAAAGGTGACCTGCTTTTCCGTATCGATCCCGCCACGTATGAAGCCGCGCTGAAGCAAGTGCAGGCTAAACTCTCCGGTCTGAACCGGCAGATTGAGCTGACTCAGCGCTCAGTGAATGCGCAGAAGTTTAGTGCCGGCTCGGCCAAAGCGTCAATTACCAGCGCTCAGGCGGATGCAAAAAAGGCAGCTAATACCTTACATCGTCTTGCACCGTTACTCTCTCAGGGATTTGCCTCTGCAGAGGAGGTTGACCAGGCGCGCGCCGCTAACGCCAGCGCGCAATCACGTCTGCAAAGTCTGGAATTACAGGCAAAACAGGCTGCGGCAGCAGTCAGCGGAGTTGATGCGTTGGTCGCGCAAAGGGCAGAGATCGAAGCGCAGATTGATATCGCGAAGTTAAACCTGGCGCATACCGAAGTTCGGGCTCCCTTTACCGGCCGCGTAGCGTCGTTGAAAACCAGCCTTGGTGAATTTGTGTCGGCGGGGAAACCGGTGTTTACCCTGATTGATACCACTCACTGGTATGTCATTGCTAACTTCCGTGAAACCGAACTTAAAAATATTCAGGAAGGCACTCCGGCGCGCGTCTGGCTGATGAGTGAGACAGGCAAAACGTTTGCCGGTCAGGTCGACTCCATCAGTTATGGCGTGCTGCCTGATGATGGTGGCAGCGTTATCGCGGGTTTACCGGCGGTGAAAAGGAACATCAACTGGGTACATGTTTCACAACGTTTCCCGGTTAAGATTCGGGTGACGGATCCAGACCCCCATCTGTTCCGCGTGGGCGCCTCTGCGGTGGCAACGCTGCAACCTCGCTAAACGGAGGCAGTATGATTTCAAAAATGGTTCCTTCAACACCTAACCTGTTGCAACAGCTAGGCAGTTTGCTCCGCCCTTATCCGGGGCGCGGTAACCTGATGATGCGCTGCCTGATCACGTGTACGCTGGTCATGGTTATTTCATTGACCCTGCAGATCCCTTTTCTGGCGCTGTCCCTGATTGCCGTTTTTTATGTCACCCAAAAGAACATCGTGCTGTCCAAACTCACCGGGACGCTATTCATTTTCGGTACCACGCTGGCGGTGGGGCTCTCCATTATGACGCTGAAACTGACCTGGGAATATCCCCTGCTTCGCCTGATGATGGCGGGAGGGTTATTCCTTGGTTGCGTCTATCTGATGCGAGCCACCAAATATGGCGTGGTTTTCTTTCTGAGTGGTCTGGTGATTTTTTACACTCAAACCTTTGCTGATTTGACGGACAACGCCGATAGCGTGGTCCATCTAATTCTTTGGCTGTGGGTGGCGATCAACTACGCCATTATTCTGACGCTTATTGTCAATCTGCTGTTCCTTCCTCTGGAGCCCGTCGCGCAACTAAGAGGGGCACTGCAGGCGCAGCTGTCGGACATTATCGACAGAACAGAACGGTTTATCGGCAGGGAGACGCTTCCGGAACCGCTTCCCGCCGCCGCTATCCAGGAAAAGACGCTGATGCTTCAGCACATGCTGGCTTTTGCTGTTATGCGTGATAAGCGCTATCGGCAGGATGAAGCCTGGCATCTGGCGCGGATCAGCACCGTATCTGGTCTGTATTTGATGGTACAACAGCTGCCAACGGATCCGGATGAGACCGATCTGGCTCTGGCCCGACCGCTTCTCGAAGGGTGCAAAGCTTTTGCCGGGTCGGTTGCGGAAGACAGAACGTTTTGGGTTAACGAGACGGGTGTCTTTGAGGGAATAAAGCAGGCGACGCTCCTGCGCATGATGGAGTCGGTGACTGCGTTTTCGCATTACCAGCATGTGCCGGTTGAATCGCCGTCAGAATCGAAAGAGAGTGCCCGTCTTAAAGGGCTGGTCATGAACCAGAGCTGGTGCCTGTTTGCGTTAAAAACGCTGCTGTCCACCTTTGTCTGTTATCTCATTTACATCGCAGCAGACTGGCAGGGTATTCACACCATTATGCTCAGCTGCATCATTGTGGCGCAGTCGAGCCTCGGCTCAACCGCACAACGAGGATTGCTGCGTGTGATTGGTGCGGTACTCGGTAGTCTGGCGGCGTTGCTGATGGTGATTCTGGTCATGCCGCATATTGAAAGTGTGGTTGGGCTGCTGGCGATGTCATTGCCAGTGATCGGCCTGGGAGCCTGGATTTATGCTGGCTCGGAAAACATAAGCTACGCCGGGATCCAGATGATGTTTACCTTCGCGCTGGCGTTACTGGAGAGCTTTGGCCCTACCTTTGAGCTGGTTGAAATACGCGACAGGGTGATCGGCATTTTGCTCGGGGTTGTGATAGCGACGATTTTCCATCGCTATTTGTGGCCAGAACGGGAAGGAAAATTGTTCTGGAGTAGCGTCAGCGCCTTAATCAATTCTCTTGCACAGCGCGTTAAGACCCATACAGAAGGGGCGGGAAGTGAAATCGCTCTGCGCCGATCGCTGGCCGGTTGCCAGGGGATCGCCGCGAGAGTCGCCATGGAGCCTGGCTGGTCATCAGATAACCGTCAGTCAGAAAGCGACATTTTGGCGGCTCAGCAGGTGTTAAGTCATCTTAGTGAGATCATTTATCAGTTCGAGCATCTCAGAGCAGAACACGGCGACAAAGACTTCGCCACAGAACGCCAGCAGGCGGCAGAGCTCTTGCACAAATGCGCGGCACTGGCGGCAACCGGGGAGCCTGAAAAGTCTGTAGCATCCTCGACGAAGCTTGGTGAGGGACGATTACGAACGCTGTTTTACGAAATCGAACAACTTCATCTCAGCCTGCGTACCCGGCAGACTGCAACCGGAATGGTATAACCATGCGTTGTATTAATAGCGTCAATCAAGTCAAACCTCTGACCCTGCTTTGCTGCATGCTGCTCGCTGCCTGCGCACCGATGAAGGATGAGAGTGCCCCGGTAAAGGCCATTTCGCAGCAAGAAATTGTGCTGCCGAAAGATATCAATATGACGGCTCAGCAGTGGCCTGACTCGAACTGGTGGAGAAACTATAACGATCCGCAGCTTAATGAGTTGATCGACCGCGCCTTACAAAAATCTTCGTCGATAGCGCTGGCGCACTCCCGTGTCGCTCGGGCCCGATCGGATGTGGCGCTGATTGCCTCTGGCACTCAGCTCAAAGTGAATGCGATGGCCGAAATCAATGAGGCGCATGTCTCCTCGAATGGCTATCTCGGTCCGTTTGCAGAGGATCGTCCAGCGCTCGGTACGACGGGTCCCTGGTACACAGAAGGGATCGTTGGGTTAGGCGCCACACTCGACATTGACCTTTGGGGTGAACATCGCGACCGTCTCGATGCGGTGATGGGAGTGGAAAATGCCCATAAGCTGGAAGAGAAAGCGGTGCAGCTAGAAATCTCGGCGGATGTCGCCCAGCTCTACTACGGCATTCAGACCAATTATCTGGTCACGCAGCACCTTGAACAACTTCAACAATCCGAAACCTTCGTGTTCAGTTCCCACCAGGCGCGTGCGTCCAGAGGGCTTGAATCAATCGCCGATGCGGAAATAGCGAAGGCCATGTTGCTGACGATAGAACAGCAACTCTCAATGGCCAAACAGCAACGCGTAGCGTTCCGTGAGTCGCTGCGTGCTTTGATAGGCGGCGGTGAACTGGCGGAGATTAAACCGATGCCATTACCGGTGGCGCAAACCCAACTGCCATCGTCGCTTAACTATCAGCTACTGGCCCGTCGTCCGGATCTGCAGGCCGCCCATTGGTATGTCCAGTCTTCCATGAAACAGATAGATGCAGCTGAAGTGGCGTTCTATCCGACTTTCAATATCAAGGCGTTCTTCGGTTTTGATGCGCTGCATATGAACGATCTGTTCGATCACTCCAGCCAGCAGGCCAATATTATCCCGGGTCTTTACCTGCCGATCTTCTCCGGCGGACAGCTGGAAGCAAACCTCGATAAGACCCGTCACCAGCGGGATATGCTGATCTCACAGTACAACCAGGCGGTGCTGACGGCGGTAAAAGACGTGGTGACTACTGGGTCTGCTCTCCAGTCATTACAGGAAGAACAGGTGATTCAGAATGAAAAAGTCAGCTCTGCTGCGGCGGGCATGAACAATGCGCAAGCCCGTTTCAAACGTGGGCTTATCAGTCAAGCCATGGCAAACGAAGCGCAACACGAGTGGTTGAATGAGCAAATCAAACAGATTGAAATGCAGGGGCGGCTTGTCAGCCAGGATATCGTGCTGAATAAAGCGCTCGGGGGCGGGAAGATATAGTTGCTACTGATCTCCTCCCTGAAAACAGTGCCAGTCTAAACTGAAGTATCCGGTCTTTCTTTCATCTCACTTATGCAATCGGTGGTGGATTCTCATCAAACTTAGGTTTTTACGTGATGCTGATATTCTTCATCACGTTTGCTAAAGATGTGTATGGAATTAGTCCGGTTAGAGGCTATTTGCGACAACGCCGTATTTTTCACGTAGCCATTAATCGTGTTCAGATAAATTAATGCGGTAGTTTCCTTGAAGGACGGGGTCTCTCTTTCTTTGTCTTTATTATGCCCATAAAAATGCCGGCCACTTTCGTGGTCGGCATTATGCTTTGGCTGATTAAATCAATCAGTCAGGTGTTACGCCATGGCGTGCAATTCCACACCATGTTGTACCAGCAACTCAGTGTCACTACCTGCTACAGAGTACACATCATATGCAACTCCGCCGCTAGTAACGTTACCTGTGTGCGCCAGGCTGCTGTCTGACACACCGGTCAGATCAACGCGATCGCCTGCATCACCCGTTACTGCAAACTGCTCTTTACCGTCAGCGATGAACGCATTATCAGCGCCCTGGCTTAACACGTCATCCAGCGACAGAGTCAGATGATTCTGTGGCGCGTCATGCGTGCTTGCCGTGGCGGTTGTTGCGTCATGCTCTGCCGGATGCGCTTGTGTTGCCAGCGCCATCAGTGCGACATCGGTATGTGCTGCTTCTGCCTGTGGAGCAGCCGCCGCCTCATACTGAGTCTCACCCCAGGTGATGTTATCCACACGGATAGTCCCTTGGCCAGTCTCTGGACCGACATCAATCTCTACATGATCGATCAATGTGCCAGCCGGTGCTTCGAAGCTAATGTTCTCTATGGCTCTTGTGTCATGAGGATCGGTAACGGGTACATCCATACTACCGATCTCATTACCGTTTACATCGAAGTAATGAACGACGGTTCCCGTTGCAGTCACTGCCGCGACATCAAAGCTGACCATATTCGTCTGGCCGCCAAAGTCCAGACGAGTCTGCGAAGTACCAGACAGCTCCATATCGACTTTGCCAAAGCTCTTCGGTGCGAACAGAACTACACCCTTCGTACCGATTTCACTTTCGCTGCCCGTTGCCTCATACCCTGGTTTAAGAAGGGTGACTGACAGACCACCCAGACCTAGTCCATCTTTGGCGTCAGGGTTGTTGAACGGTGTATCGCTCAGTATATTCTTGAAACCTTCAACATTTTCAAAGCTGGTACTGCCTTTAGCAATGATAGAGAAATCAACGGGTTCACTTGGAGCACTTTTTGAACCTGTCTCCGGATCTACTACAACAGTATCAATGGAGTGACTACCTGTATCCAGTGGCGCATCCGGCGTGAAGTTCCACTTACCGTCTGGATCAACGGTGGTGGAACCAATGACGACACCATTATCACTGATGATAACGACGTCGCCCGGAGTCGCATCCCCTTCGATGACCGGAGTCGTATCATCTGTTGCACCACCTGGAACAACAACACCTTGCTCATCGCCTTCATCGTCGCGAACATCGACATTAGTAGCAGCATCCGGCACATTCGTGGAGACAGTGAAGTCAAATGGTGGAGTCGAGCCACTTTCGTTGCCCGCTTTATCGGTTTCGGTCACGGTGATGTCGTACTGACCATCATCCAGGGCCACTGACGGGGTAAACGTCCATGAGCCATCCGCACCGACGACGGCAGTGCCGAGTACGTCGCTGCCATTATTGTAGATGGTGATGATGTCGCCATCAGTTTCACCGGTACCCTTGAAGACAGGGGCACTGTCATCAGTGGTGCCATCCTGGGCAATTGGACCTGTTTGTGTACCGACATTATCGTCGATCTCAGTCAGGGTCGGAACACCCGGAGCAATGGTGTCGATAGTGAAGTCATACGCTGCAGACGGGTCACTGACGTTACCGGCTGCATCGGCTTCGGTGACGGTGATGTCGTACGTACCATCTGCCAGTGCAACTGCAGGAGTGAACGTCCAGGTGCCATCCGCACCGACCACTGCGGAACCGATAGCGGTGCCGTTGTTGTAGACGGTGATGATGTCATCGGCAGTTTCACCGGTACCGTTGATGGTCGGGGTATTGTCACTGGTGAAGCCGTTCTGGGCCACGTCAACATTCTGCGCACCGGCGTCATCCACCACGTCGGTGATGGTTGGCGCGACTGGCGCAACGGTGTCGATAGTGAAGTCATACGCGTTAGACGGGTCACTGACGTTACCGGCCGCATCGGTCTCGGTGACGGTGATGTCGTACTGACCATCTGCCAGCGCGTCCGGGGTGAACGACCAGGTACCATCGGCGCCGACCACTGCGGAGCCGATAGCGGCACCGTTGTTGTAGACGGTGATGATGTCATCGGCTGCTTCACCGGTACCGTTGATGGTCGGGGTATTGTCACTGGTGAAGCCGTTCTGGGCCACGTCAACATTCTGCGCACCGGAATCATCCACCACGTCGGTGATAACCGGCGCGACTGGTGCGATGGTGTCGATGGTGAAGTCATAGGCGTTAGACGGGTCACTGACGTTACC
>NZ_JAFMOY010000086.1 GCF_019049625.1 Rahnella ecdela | reverse complement strand
GCTGCCGCCATTGTTACTGCTGCTGCCACCGCCACCGCCCCCACCGCCACCTGCGGCAATGGCAATACCGGCACCGAGGGCAAGCACACCCAGCACGGCCCCTAAAACAGCGGGATCAAAGTTTGAGGAGTCGAGGACCAGAGCACCGACGTCAGGAATGGTTTCATAAGCAGGAACGACCGGTACGGCACCTGCCGTCGCGCCGGTATCGACAAACGCGGCATGTTCGATCGGGTGTACGCCGTCGTCAAACACCAGTTCGCTGTGGTGACCTTTGCCGTCGGTATCGAAGAAGCTGTGGTAGCGGACTGTGCGGCCATCTTTCATGTGGATGACCAGATCGTTGCCGACACGCTCATAGCTGGTGACGGCGTCGCGCGTCGCATGGACGCGTACGATACTGATTTGATTGAGGGTTACGTCCTGGCTGGCATTTGAGACCTGAGAGACTACTGCGCCATTTGTACGAGAAAGAATATCAATAACAACGCTACCGTTCTGAGCCATGTTGAACCCCTGTTACACCAGTTGTTGCCCACACACGCTAAACACCGCTCCCCTTTTTTCAGGTAAAAGCGGCGTGTCGTGATGTGAAGACCATTAAGAAAAAATGGGTATACTTCCAACTGGTGTCAGGGAATGCCATAGACTACAAATTGAACAAATAAAAGCGTCGTTAATGCATTAAGATGTTTTTTTATGACTTATGTGATTCATCGTTTCGGTAGTTTTTTGTCCGAAACTCCATAAGTTATATGCATGATTTGAGATAAGTGCCATAAAAAAACATAATCATAACGACAAGAAAGTTTCATTAAAGAATCAAAAAACATAAGTTTGACGAGTGTTAAATCGTCATCTAGCTTACTGAGATTTAAAACAAATCGATAACAAACAACATCTTATTAACTTTTGCGCAAAGAATAAGCGAGATCATTATTAATAAAATCAAGCATTAGCCCACGCAATCACCTATCAAAATGACTTACCAATTGTGTGATCGCCTTTTAGATTATTTGTCGCTAATGTATTCCGCAGAAAAATAATTAAGACTATGTGCAATCACAGTAACTTATGCTTTCTGATAAAGTGTCCGGTCAGTCAGACAGGTGGAAACTGAGTCGGTCACGTTTGTATCGAAAAAGCACATCGAAAAGACAAATCAAAAAGATATACCGAAAAGGAATTTCCCAGGATGTCTCCAGAACCGATGACGACCGCTTCGTCCCCTGAACACCCCCTGACTGTGACGCTGATCCCGGGCAGAGCACAACAACATGCCACCCGGCTTATTTTCTTATTGTCCGGTTTTGCGATGGCCGCCTGGGCGCCTCTGGTGCCCTTTGTTAAATTGCGGCTGGCGATCAGTGACGGAACATTAGGATTACTGTTGTTATGCATCGGTGCGGGCTCGACCTTTTCGATGCCGCTGACCGGTTTTCTGACCGGGAAACTGGGATGCAAAACCGTGATTTTGATTGCCAGCGTATTGTTGCTGCTGGCATTGCCTTTGCTGACGCTGATGGACAGCACCGCCGGTATGGCCGTGGTGCTGCTGGTGTTCGGCGCAGCGATTGGCATGATTGACGTGGCGATGAATGTCCACGCGATAGTGGTAGAGAAAGCCAGTGGCCGCGCGATGATGTCCGGGTTTCATGGCTTTTTCAGTATGGGCAGTATTTTTGGCGCGCTGGCCGTTACCGGTTTATTATTTTTCGGGCTGACGCCTTTTGAATCGGTGATGCTGGTGGTGATTTTACTGGCTGTTCTGGTGGTACTGACCAGCCCGCATTTATGGCGCGAAACGCGTCATGACGGCGACGGCCCTATTTTTGTTCTGCCTCGCGGCTGGGTAATTTTGCTGGGCTTTTTATGTTTTGTGATGTTCCTGACCGAAGGATCGATGCTGGACTGGGGCGCGCTGTTTCTGACCACGGAACGCGGCGTTGCGGCGCATCAGGCCGGTCTGGGCTACGCTGTTTTCTCGGTCGCCATGACCGCAGGACGTCTGACCGGCGACAAGATTATCGCCGCCTTCGGGCGTTATAAGGTGCTGATGTACGGCAGTCTGTGTGCCAGCTTCGGGCTGATTTTGCTGACGGTGGTGGATAATCTGTGGATTGCCGGTCTGGGCTTTGTCATGATCGGATTTGGCGCCTCAAATCTGGTGCCGATTATGTTCAGCGCGGCAGGCAATCAGACATCAATGCCTGCCAGCATGGCTATCGCCTCCGTGACAACGTTAGGCTATGCCGGTATTTTGGCGGGTCCTGCGCTGATAGGTTTTATCGCTCAGGTCAGCAGCTTGTCTTTTGCATTAGGTTGCGTTGCGGCAATGATGCTTTGCGTCACCGCCTGCGCCAGAACCGTTGTCCGGTAAAGAGTAATAACAAGAATGAAGGAAAAAACTCATCATCATGGCTGGTAAATATTTATCGCTGACATCAACCAATATCACGCGTTTTTTTTGGTTGTTCATTGTCCTTCTGGTGATGGGACTGGGCCTGTATGGTTACAATTACACCAACGCTTATCTGAACGATAAAATGCGAACGGTGCAAAACACCGCCGAACTGCTGCAAAAACGCATCGATAAATTCCGTTACATGACCTACCAGATTTATGACAATTTTTCGGGTCAGCCTATGACACCGGATGCGGTCAGTGCGCAGGAAATCCGTCTGCGTCAGGATATGTACCTTGTCTCCA
The DNA here is from genome assembly GCF_019049625.1 of Rahnella ecdela. Lineage (GTDB taxonomy): Bacteria > Pseudomonadota > Gammaproteobacteria > Enterobacterales > Enterobacteriaceae > Rahnella > Rahnella ecdela. Next base: position 6,365 of record NZ_JAFMOY010000086.1, on the reverse strand, counting down.
AACCTCACAAGAAAACCGACGCGCTTATTTTCGGCACGCACGACAGTTCTACGCTCGATTTAACCCTGAAAATCTCGTCATTTCTGGATGACCAGTGGGGCTCGAATACACTGCCCTACTCGCTGTATTACCTGAACGGTCAGGACAACAGCATGCTGGTGGTGACGACCGTTCCCTTGCAGCAACAAGATGCCCGCCTGAAGGAAAACGCATTCACCAGCACATTGCAGGCGCGCCGCGCTGAAATGCTGCAACAGGCCAATACGCTCGATGAACGTGAAAGCTATTCTCCGCTGAGAAAATCGCGCCAGAGCAGTGACTATTCCTTCTCCCTGCGCACCACGTTTAATAACCCAGGACATCTGGCGACGGTTATTGCGTTTGATTTGCCGATAACCGATCTGGTCCCGTACAACATGGCGCGGGACAATTTCCAGTTAAACGGCAACACCACGGCAGTAAATGAAGGGGATCCGGAAGACGATAACGCAGAAGCCAGCAGCATCGTGATGCAGGGCTGGTCGCTGGTGTTTGACGTTCCGCTGAGTAATTCGCCGCTGTCGCTGACCTATCATGTTCCGCTGTTTAGCCTGGTTGTAGACCTTTCACGCAACAACTTCTGGCTGATCCTGATTAATCTGTTCCTGATGGGACTGGCAATGGCCAGCATTTACTTTATCCGCCATCAGTACATCCGCCCGAGCGAAAATATGGCCGCGCAGTTGCAGATGCAGCAGGCGCTGAACCAGGAAATCATCTCCGGATTGCCTCTCGGTTTACTGGTCTATAACTTCAGCAACCACAGCGTGGTGCTGAGCAATAAAATTGCCGACCAGCTGTTGCCGCATCTGAGCCTGAATAAAATCGCCAATATGGCCGAACAGCATCATGGCACCATTCAGGCGACGGTAAATAACGAAGTCTATGAAATCCGCATGATCCGCAGTCAGATTTCACCGGAAACTTACCTGTTTATGCTTCATGATCAGGATAAAGAAGTGATGGTGAACCGGACGCTGCAACAGGCGAAACGCGAGTTTGAGAAAAACCTCCAGGCCCGCAAACTGATGCTGCACAATTTAGGCATTGAGCTGAATCAGCCGTTGCAGGAACTGAACGGCCTGGCGGTGGCGCTGGTGGAAGAGCAACGTCCGGAAGAACGCCAGACGCTGGAAGGTAAGCTGCTCAATGAATCGCGCAATGCGCTGACCCTGGTGGATAACATCACCCTGCTGACACGGCTGGAAACGCAGGACTGGCAACCGTCTGGCGATAAATACGTATTATCCGCCATGATTGATGAACTGCTGCTTGAAGCCCTGCCCCGCCTGAATCAGAAAGGCCTCGGCTTGCTGAATCACTTCCAGATTGCCCCGGAAGCAACGTTCACCGGCGATGTGCAGGCGGTGAAGAAAATCCTTTCGCTGCTGCTTGATTACGCCATCGTCACCACCTCTCTGGGGAAAGTGACGCTGACCAGCGAGCAGGACGAAGATCGCCCGGATCAGTTGATTTTCCACATTAACGACACCGGTAGCGGAATTTCCAAGGAAGAATTAAGCAATCTGAATTATCCTTTCCTGAGCCAGACGCTGGTTGACCGTTTCAATCATGGTTCAGGACTGACATTCTTCCTGTGTAATCAGTTATGTAAAAAGCTCGGCGGGCAGTTAGAAATCCGCAGCAAGCTAAATATCGGCACACGCTATACTGTAAGGGTTAAACAGCGTCAAGAAGCGCAGGAAGTTGAAGCCGAACACGAAAAATTACTCAATGATGTCACGGTGTTACTCGACATCACGTCTGACGAAGTTCGCGGTATTATTACCCGAACCATGAATGCTTATGGTGCCGTATGCATCGTGGCTGATGACCGGCAGGTCGCGCGGGAATACGACGTTTTACTGACAGATAACCCGCAGAACAGCGACAAATTTACGCTTTTGCTGACCGATGATGAGTCCGGATTCCAGCAGCTTGAAAAGCACTATATTCGCGTCAATTACAACATCAGCAGTGCGCTGATTGACGCAACCCTACTGTTAATCGAACAGCAATTTTCTGTTTCCGATGACAGTGTTTCATCCGAAGAACCCGGTGAAGACTCTCTCGACCATTATGAAAAGCAGTTAAAATCAAGCGATTACTATCAGCTTTTCGTCGAGACGGTACCGGAAGATCTTGAGAAACTGTATAATGAGAACCAACGTCGTGACTTCACGTCACTTTCACAAACAGCACATCGTCTCAAGGGGGTGTTCGCCATGCTGAACCTGACCCCAGGCAAGCAAATGTGTGAATCGTTAGAACAATACATCGCAGATGGCGATGCATTACAGATTACTGAAACCATCAATCACATTGATTCTTTTGTCTCCAGACTGCTCCAGCAAGGTAGCTAATCACATGAATAATATGAACGTAATTATTGCTGATGACCATCCTATCGTCCTGTTTGGTATTCGTAAGTCCCTTGAACAAATTGAATGGGTGAATGTTGTAGGCGAGTTCGAGGACTCTACTGCACTGGTTAACAGCTTAAGCAAACTTGATGCTCACGTGCTGATCACCGACCTGTCCATGCCGGGCGACAAATTCGGCGATGGCATCACGTTGATCAAATACATCAAACGCCATTACCCGCAGTTATCCATCATTGTTCTGACCATGAACAATAACCCGGCGATCCTGAGCTCGGTGTTGGATCTGGATATCGAAGGGATTGTGCTCAAACAAGGCGCGCCAACTGACCTGCCTAAAGCACTGGCTGCATTGCAGAAAGGCAAGAAGTTCACGCCGGACAGCGTCGCCAAATTGCTGGAAAAAATCAGCGCCAACGGTTACGGTGACAAACGCCTGTCTCCGAAAGAAAGCGAAGTTCTGCGCCTGTTCGCAGAAGGCTTCCTGGTGACTGAGATTGCCAAAAAGCTGAACCGCAGCATCAAAACCATCAGCAGCCAGAAGAAATCTGCGATGCTGAAACTGGGCGTGGAAAATGATATCGCTCTGCTGAACTACCTGTCTTCCGTCAGCTCACAGCCGGTAGATAAAGACTAACGTTTCATTACGTTACATGAGTTCAGTTGTAAAAAAGGCACCTTCCCGGTGCCTTTTGTTTGGGTCATTTTCAGCTGTCGCGTTTCTTTCGAACCAGCGCGCTGTAATAACTGAGCGTATCACGCAGGGTTTCCAGTGTGACGGGTTTGGATAAGCAGTTATCCATACCCGCTTCCAGACACCGCTGACGCTGTTCAGCCAGCGCATTGGCGGTCACACCTATCACCGGCAGCGTATGACCAAGTTCACGCAGCTTCTGCGTCAGGCCATAACCATCGAGTCGCGGCATGTTAACGTCGCTGAGCACAATATCAATTTCATGCGCACGCATGGCATCCAGTGCATCTATCCCGTCGTTTGCCGTCACCACGATGTATCCCATAGTGCCAAGCTGATCAGCAAGCAGACGGCGGTTAATCGGATGATCATCTACGACCAGCAAAGTGACATCGCTATAATCCTGCGCCGTGGCTTCAGGAACAGACAGAGCGCCCTCTTCCACCTCAGCCTCAAGACGGTAAATGCGGTTGAGCAGCGCCGTAATTTCCAGTGGGGTGGAAGTACTGTGTACCCAGTAACCCGGACGCGTTTCGACAGGCGGACCGATATGATCGATAGAGAACTCGATTTGCGCCGCCAGTTCATCTTTGTGGATCCGCGGAGTATCGCTGATGAGTACGTCTTCACGCTGACTTTGCATTCCTGCCTCGCAGCGCTGGATATTTGCGCCGTAATAGCGCAGCAGCTGCATCAGATAGCTTTCCAGATAGGCGTTACGCACATCCAGCCAGACCGTTTTATCCTGCCAGTCATCCAGCGGCTCGCCGGACGGGAAAGTCGCATTATAAAGCGGGATACGTACCGTAAATGAACTGCCCAGCCCCGGTTCGGATTCGACTTCGATATCGCCATCCATCAGGTTGATCAGCTTTTCGCAAATCGCAAGCCCCAGACCAGTTCCCTGGAAGTGACGCTGCACACCGGTCCCGACCTGGAAGAACGGGTCAAACAGTCGGGTGATTTCACGTTCGGGGATCCCCACCCCGGTATCACGTACCTGGAACTCGAGATAATTTCCGCAGGTTCTGACGTTCAGCACAATGCAGCCGGTATCAGTGAATTTAATCGCGTTGTTGAGAATATTGGAAATGACCTGCTGCAAACGCACCGGGTCGCCATTAAATGACAGCGGCACGTTGTGCTCGATAAAGCAGTAAAGCCCCAGATGTTTTTTCACCACCAGCGGTAAATAGTTACCGGCAATATGCGTGATAACTTCACGGCAGGAGAACTCCTGGGGCTCAATTTTCAGCTGCTCAGATTCAATTTTCGAGAAATCGAGAATGTCACTGATGATTTTCAGCAACAACGCCGAGGAGTTATTCATCGCCGTCACCAGCCGGTCAACGCCCTGCGGCAGCCCCTGCGTTTGCAGTAAATCCAGGTTACCGATGATGCCGTACAGCGGCGTGCGCAATTCATGGCTGACGGTTGCGAGGAACATCGATTTCGACTGGCTGGCCTGCTCGGCGGCATTGGCCATTTCCTGCAACGATTCTTCCATTTTGACGCGTGAACTGACGTCTATCAGCACGCAGATCGCCACGTCTTCATTGCGGTAGCGCGAATGGACGAAGCTCAGCTGGATGTTGTTATTGTTCTTGGTGATGACATCGACAAAGTTGGTTTGCTGGTCGCAGATGATGCGCGTAATACGCTGCCGGTCTTCCTGCGTCAGCATATTGATGTAGTTGTGCGCCAGTTCGTTACTCAGAATATTAACGCCATCGCTGATCCGCAGAATCGAGATACCGACCGGTGCCGAGGCCACGATTTTATGGTTGAACTGTTCATGCTCTTCAAGGCGGAAGGCGTTTTCCTCGGCGGGTAAAAACATTTTGCGCTCAAAGACCCAGGCCAGAATAAACAGCAGCAGGCCGGAGAAAATGTTCAGTAACACCGCGTTAAATATCAGAATTTTAAATCGCTCAATAACCGTATTAAACGGCATCGAATACACCACGCTCAGTGAGGAAGGCGTCAGTGGCTTTTTATACACCAGATCCTTGTAGCCGTTCACATAGCCAAAGAATGAGCTTTCCTCAGGGATATTGGCGATTGGCGCGGTGGTGCGATTGTCTTCAGAGATGTTCAGCAACGGCTGATCGTCCGCATCCAGCAGCGTAACAGAGGTGTGTTGCGCATTCGGATTGACCAGATCTTCCAGTCGGAGATTTTGCTGAATGCCCATCAGCGCTTCGAGCTTATTACCGACATAAATCGGCGTCAGAACATAGAGATAACCGGAATCTTTATTGCTGCCCTGTGACACCCAGTACAGGCTGTTTTCTTTATCCTGACTCTTACCATTGCGGTATTGCAGAATTTTTTCATGCAACGACTTGAGCTGATCCTGACTGGCACGCTCGAACGGTTCGCTGCTGATACCAAAATCCACCAGACACAGGTTCGCGCCGCCGATAAAGAACACCCGGTTCAGGTCATACGCATCAGAAAAATTATCTTTCCAGTAGTGGATCATGTTTCCGAGCGTAGACAGGGAATTGCGGTAGCTGTCGGTAATCTGCGAGCAGTCTGATTCAGGAAAGAGGGAAAGATACGTCGGCTGAGTGTTTTTGGTGCTGATCATGCCGTTGATGATATCCAGCCCGTTCATTGAGTCGCTAAGCCGCTTTTCTGCCATGAACTTAATACTGTGCATGACGTCATTGGAGTTCTTGATGTAGCTCTGCGCGAGATCGTAGTTGAAGTTGTCTTCATCACGGATTTCGGATTCTTTGTTGTGGAAAATATTGAGCACATAAAAGGTGGTCAGCAACACACCCAGTGTCCACAACATGAGCGCCAGCACCCGGAACAGATAGCGGGATATTTTTAGCGTTGTTCGAAACGAAGCAAGATATTTCAAGGATTAACCATCAGCAAAACGGCTCAGCGAGCGGAATGTGGATCAGAATACACTATTGGGGGACTTTCTAAAAAGCGCAGGGTGAAAGGGAGTGTGTAAAACGGGTGTGTGTGGCTCGGATGGACCTCATCCGCCTACGGCCCATTGGGATCCTTCCACGCCTGCCTTTTAAAAAAGCAACTTTTACAGTTTTAACATCACGTTAGCACGCACTTCCCGACACGCACTTTTACGCCGCAGGCCAGTATAGCGCCGCCGCTGTTCACCGTTAACACGTTGTTTTTATGACATCCCGTTTTGTGACCACCATCATTAGCCGTTCCCGTAACCCGTGGCCGCTGCGCTGGTCACGCGGCGGCCACGGGTTACGGGTATGGGC
>NZ_JAFMOY010000087.1 GCF_019049625.1 Rahnella ecdela | reverse complement strand
GTAATAACCGCTGTGATGGAGGCCAAGAACCAGGCATAACCTGCGTACAGCATAAAAGGACGACATTTTTTTAATGAAGGCGTACTTCAGCCTGACGTTCTTGCAAAGTACGCGGCTGTAGATTCAACTTGTCAACGCAACACCCTTTTCAAAAACCTGTTTTGGCGTCTTAAATTTCAATGTTTTCCTCGGCCTGTTGTTTAATTGCTCTGCGACATGGTCTAGGTCTTCTTGTGAATGTTGAGCCAGACAGGTCTTTTTAGGGAAGTATTGCCGAATAAGGCCATTAGTGTTCTCGTTGGTACCTCGTTGCCATGGGCTTTGTGGGTCACAGAAATAAACTAGCGTGCCTGTTTCAGCCGTAAAATCAGCGTGTTTGGCAAGCTCCATACCGCGGTCCCAGGTCAATGATTGCCCAAGCTTGAAGGGCATTTCTTTAAATTTCTCTATCAAAGCTTGATTCACTGAAGTGGCGTCTTTTCCCTTCAATTTCAGCAGGATGGTATAGCGCGATTTCCTATCAACGAGAGTAGCAATATGCGTATTTTTTGTTCCTGAGACTAAATCCCCTTCCCAGTGGCCAACAGAACGACGATTGTCGATATGTCTTGATCGCTCATGGATAGAGATACCATTGACGATGTTGATCGTCCCGCGCTCACCCTTGCGAGAGTGGCGTTTTCCATGACGTAGACTGTGAGAACGGCGCAGGTGCTTTACCAGCAGATGATGTAAGGCGTTCCTGGTGCGAAAATACAGGGTTTTATAAATCGTCTCTGCTGATATTTGCATCGATTTTCGGCGATACACTGTATTTTTAAGCCATCCGGATATTTGTTCAGGAGACCATTTGAGTTCCAGTTTTTCCAAAACTAAATCCCGTAACGCCAGATTCTTCTCCAGCAAGCAGGGCTTCGGCCTTTTGGCCATTCGGTTCGCCCGGTTATTCGCATCCACCGCTTTGTAATAGCGTCGGCCACGGTTACGTTGAATCTCTCTTGAGATCGTAGAAGGCGAGCGATTTAGAGAATGCGCAATAGCTCTGATACTTTTTTTGGCAGAGAGTCCGACGCGTATTTCTTCCCGTTCAGATAACGTCAAATGTGATGAAGCGCGTTTGCGCACGTTGGGCTTCATGCCACCGGAGTCTCTTAAAATAGTGAAAATGGTGCCAGGCTTAGAATCCAGGGTTTTAGCAATGTCACTGAAGCCGATGCCGTTCTTCCATGAGTCGAAAACAAACTCTTTTTCTACTGCCGTAAATGTACGCTTCATTCAATAATCCTCCGCTACCCCATGTTTTAGCATGGATGTTGCATTGATCAATTGAATCTACAGCGGCCTTTTTTAAGATATCCCGCTCTTCAGTTACTCGCTTAAGTTCTTGCCTGAGGCGCTTTACTTCATGCTGAAGTGCATCGTCCTGCTTACGCTGCGGCTCGGGCTTCTGGTAGCGCTTAACCCAGGCGTAAAGACTATTAGTGGATACACCAAGTCGAGAGGAGACCTCAGATACAGGGTACCCCTGCTCAGTGATCTGTTTTACGGCTTCAATTTTGAATTCTTCAGTGAACGTTTTGACTGACATAAACACTCCTTCATTAGGCCTCCATTATGAGGCAAAAAAGTGTCTACGAAACCCGGGTCTATTCATTCTTAGCAAGAGTTGTGGTGACGGTAAACTGGTAATCCGTGTTTGGCCACGACCAGTCAAGATGATTTGTCTCTCACGAGGTCTTCTGAAAATGAGCAATGGTTTCGCTACTCCCTATAAAAGGCTGCAGGAAATCGTGGATCACGATGATTATTTCATCAGCTCAAAAATCAAGAAAACAATTACCCCCTCCCCCCTGAGTCTGTCACCCTGGCTGACTCAGGCCAAATTTCTACATTTACTTATAGGGCGCTTAAAGCAGATTTTGTATCCCTACTACTTAACACACTGAATCATTCCCAGTGACAACGCAGTTATGACCGCTCCCGCTAACAAGCATCACCGAACCCTATCCCGAAGCTATTTCACCGCCATCCTCTAAAGCTCCCGCCGCATTGCCAATATTGAAAGGCCAAATGTTGAAAGATGAGGTCAGATTGGGCGCAGCGGCGGACATGACCTTTAACTGAAAGGACATAATCTTTGCGAAACCGGAGTTTACTCACAAGATAATAAGGATCGCGGCAGGGATGTGAGTCGAACCAGCACACCTGAGAGCGGAAAAAAGGTCGCTATCAACTTTTTTTTTGATGGACCGGCGAAAGAATTTATCCCAATCTCGTTTCCGCCGAACATCTTTAATTTAGTCAAATTATCTGAAAGATGATCGTGCCTGACTTAATGATTTTCTTACACGCTCACGCAGGCATTATGAGCACTGCGGCTTCTTTTGAAGATGAGCGCCTTAAGGCGCTCCCCCGGCGTACCCTCAGGTACGCCGGGAAAATCATGCTCATTCATTTACGCTTTGACCTGCTCACACCGTTGGTCAGGGCGTTCTCGTTTCTGAGGGAGGCTTTTTAGCCTCCCTTTTATGACAGGAATTCTTCATGGAGAGAGGTGCACCATGCTCTCCCCTGCCCCTCATAAATCCATCAGATAACGGTGCGCTTTAGACGCGGCGCTGGCCGCTTTGAAGATAAACCGCTTGTCGTTTTTCAAGGATGTCAGCCATGAGGCAATGTAGCTGTCATGCTGAACCTCTCCGACGACACCTAAATCCGCCATTAAAAATGCCGAGCCCAGCTCCGCGATGAGTTCTTCAAAGGCGTAACCCTGTGACCCGAAGCCCCCCTTCATTTCTCGATGTAAACGACTCTTTCCGCCGCTCCAGTGAACCAGTTCATGTAAGCCGGTGGCGTAAAAGCTTGCAGCATCGGCAAAGCGGCTACGTTCTGGCAGAAAAATCTCATCACTTAAAGGGGTATAAAATGCAGCCTGCCCTCTCTGTGTGATTTTCGCGCCGCTGCGCTGCACCAGCGATTCCACCTGCGGTATCGGGGAAAATGTTGCGGCCAGTGTGGTTGCCTCAGCTGACAACGGCAAGCCGTCGATCTGGTCAACGTTAAAGACGGTGAACGTTTTCAGCATCGGGATAAGGTCAATCTCTCCGGCTTCGTTTTCCTTCTCCAGGGTGGAATAGAAAATCGCGACCGTTCCGTGCTCCCCCTTACGCACCTGTGCGCCTGCAGCCTGTGCCTGTTTGTAGGTCAGCCAACGTGAATCGCTAAATCCCTGCTTCGCCGCGCTACCCCACAGCAGCATAATATTTATACCGCTATACGCGGCGCCGGTGGCGTAGTTCGCCGGTAAACCTGACATCCCTACACGCTCCCATGGACACGTCCAAGGCTTAACACCGGCCTCCAACGCCTCGATGATGCTCTGCGTGACCGTCTGATACAGATCAGGTTTTGGCATTTTGCTCTGAGACAATTTCGATTTTGAGGAGCCTGACAGGTCAAGCGAGGATACGCTTGTCGCCGGTGAGGTATTAGGGGCGGTAGTTTGGGTATGCAGTTTCATCGTCATGGTTTTTTCTCCGTCAGGGTTAATTTCGTTTTCGTATCGCCTGACGGCTCGTCCCCCCGCCATCGTTCTGTTCAGCCAGGGCGCAAAGCGTACATTTACCCTTGCGGAACAGGTTGTGGTGGGGAACGATGCCCGGAAGCTGATGCGAAAATGAGGATGACCCAGGAGAAAGTGACGGCAAGCATTCCCGAACGTAGCGCCCGTTATGCCTGCTGGTGAAATGCTTTTGATGTTGTGGGTTGCGTCAGTGAAGCTTCGTTTCTCGGCGAGACAGCAAAGCGGATAAAACGCCCCGAAGGGGATCGTACAAAGAGGCAATAACTTCGTGGTGTATCACGTTAGATAAGGGTCATGACTGCTCTAAACAACCCAGTGGGCTTGCTTGCAAAACTTCGAAGTGGTCGCCTCATCGCGAGCTTTTGCTGACGACGCAGCACATGAACTCACTTAATGATTTGGCGGATCACATGGTGGATTGCATCGGAAAGGGTGGTCGGGCTCTGTCGCCATCAATGGCCGGTGTAGGCGGGAATACGCAACCCGCCTGTCACTTACGTCTGGATCTATGCCAAACTGTCACCATATTCATTAACCGGCGGTCAAACTGTTACTACCCTTATCCCGTTTGTTGCGTGTACTCCTCCCCGTGAATATGTGCCTCATCTGACGCTTGTTGCCATGAAAAGATAGCTGAGCGCGGTGGCGCTGCCGTTCATTATCATGTGCAGGGTGACGGGCAGACCGAGGCCTTTTGTCTTCACCCTGGCGGCGGTCAGGAGCAGCGACACCAGAAACAGTAAAAAAAATGTCCGCGGATCCGTATACTGCGTGTGCATTAGCGCAAATGTCGCCGCCAAAACGAGGGCTGACCAATACACCCGGTCGTTGAACCAGTACATCAGGGCGTTAAACAGACATCCCCTGAAAATGATTTCCTCGTAGACGGGCACGATAAAGGTCAGCAGCAGCGCGTTGAACAGCAAGGTCCAGCCCGGCAGTGACATCTGTCCGGTGAGCCAGTCCTCGGATTTTGTTAATCCTAGCGCCCGGGGTAACAAAAACTGAATGACAAAGAGGCCAAAGATAAAAACGGCAAGATAGCGTCCCTTCATCTCCCCTTTGCCCAGCCCTTCTCTTCGCCTGAAAAACAGCATGTACAGCGTAAAAATCACCAGGAATTGCGTGAGGTATATCAGCGGATAAAACAGCCCCTTACTGATCAAAGCCTCCCTGCTCTCGAGAAAATACGGAAGTGCGGGAAGAAAAATGCTCAGTAAAACCATCGAGAAACAGCCGTTAACCGCTTTTGTCCTGTCTAAAAACTCGTTCTCTACCATCTTCCCTGTCCTCCAAGGCCTAATGAAATGATCCTATCCGCAGACGCTATCGTTGACGGCCGGTGTGCGATAATCACCCGCGTGATGTTGAGTTTTTTGATGGCAACGTTGACGCCACGTTCGCTCTCGGGGTCCAGGGCGCTCGTCGCTTCGTCCATAAACAGGATGCCCGGCCTGCGATACAGTGCGCGTGCGATAAAAATACGTTGCTTCTGTCCGCCCGACAGGCCTTCTCCCAACTCCCCTATCAGCGTTTCATAGCGCATCGGCAGAGTTGCGATCGTCTCGTGAATGTGACTGGCCCGGGCACACGCTTCCATCCAGGTCTCATCGACGTTTTCCACAAACCCGCAAATATTTTCCCGGATGGAACCTGAAAACAATCTGTCGTCTTGCATGACACAGCCAATCATTTTTTGATAGTTGTTCACGCCCAGGTGCCGGATATTGGCTCCATCAATAAGGACCTCTCCCGTCTCCGGCTCAAATAGGCCGCACAGCACCTTCATCAGCGTCGTTTTGCCCGCCCCCGAGGGGCCGGTTATCGCCACGCTCTCACCTGGCGCAATGGTCATGTTTAACAGCTTAAAAATCGGTGCTGACTGGCTGTCGTAGCGGTAGCTCAGGTTGCGGGTGGTCAGACCCACGGGTTCCATTTTGGGCGTATGGGGAATATCCGGCTTTACGGCCTCGCTTTCGCTCAGCGCAATGTCAGCAACACGCTCATTGTGCAAGCTCATCATGCGCAACTGGAGCACGAACCCGGTCAGCGACTCTACGCGGTCAGAAAACTGACCGCGAAATACACCAAACGCCACAAACATTCCGAGGCTCATCTGGTTGTCTATCACCAGACGGGTCCCCAGCCATAAAATGATCACCTGGTCGCAGGCGGCCACGAACGTATTGATGCCGCCAAAAAGCAGGTCCATTTTCGTGACCCGGATGCCGGTGTTAATGGCGTCAATGTTCAGGTTAAGCCAGTGAGTTGCACGACGCTGGCTCATGCCCTGCATTTTGACCGTTGCAATACCGTAGAGGGTTTCCATGAAATAGGAGCCCGCACGCGCACTTCTGACCAGCGCCTCTTCTGACAACTGCCGGTAGCGTCCATAGGTCAGCAGGCGGATAAGGACGTACGCGGTAGTAAAACCCAGAACGACCCAGGTCAGCATTCCGCCGTAGAGCACCATCATCACCAGTACGCCGGCCACCATGATGCCGTCCATCATCGCCCCCACAATCCCGTTCGTAAATGCGCTGCGCAGCGTATCCAGCGAGCTAAACCGGGACTGGATGTCCCCGAGCTTGCGACGTTCAAAATAGCTCAGGGGTAAACTCAGTAGATGGGCAAACAGCCCGGACTGCCACTGCACATTGATGTGGGTGCCCATCACCAGCGATGCCCAGGCACGCACCGTGCTCACCGCCGCCCGCAGCAGGATAAAGAAAATTAACCCGGTGCAAATCAGGGTCAGGAGCCCGAGGTCGCCCGCCGGAATGGCGTGGTCCATGACAAGCTGTGTACCTACAGGCATGATCAGGTTAACCGCCTCAACGCCCAGCGACAGGCAAAATATGTTTGTCAGCGCCCCCCGGATGCCGTGCACGCTGCGAATAAGCGTGCCCAGGCTCATGCGTTTTTTCTCTGAGTGAGCCATAAATGCCGCGCCCGGCCACGCTTCAAACGCCACACCGGTAAACGATTGCGACATTTCAGCGCGCCCCACCGCTCTGCGCCCCCTTGCCGGATCGTGCAGCATAAAGCGGTTGCCCCTGACGCTGACCAATACGACAAAGTGGTTAAAGTCCCAATGCAAGATGCAGGGTTTTTTAAGTTGCGTGATTTCGTCCAGGTCCAGGGACAGCGCCCGGGTGCGCATGCCAAGTTCTGCTGCAATGGCGCTGAGCTCCTCCAGCGAAGTGCCGCGTGCGGACAGGTTGAACTGACGGCGTAGCGTCATCATATCCAGACACTTGCCATAGTGACCGCTGACCATGGCCAGGCAGGCCAGACCGCACTCCGAAGACTCCGTCTGGTGCATCACGGGAACGCGACGGCGCAGCCCTAAATCAAGCTTGAGAAAGAGGTCTTTAACCGTATTTTTACCCATGAACCGGCCCTGCCGCGCTGTGCTTCACGTCGTAGAGCGGGGACAGCATCCACTGGTAAATTTTCCTTTTTTCCAGAAACAGCGTGCTTTGCGCTTTCATGCCGTTTTCAAGCGGCAAGACCTTTTCGCCGTAGGCAATGGCTTGCATCTTTGGCCTGACCACCACTTTGTACCAGGGGACAGCCGCCTGGATATTCTTGGGCGCACCCTGATAGGTCATCATCTCCTGAGGTGAGGCCGGTATTTTAGAGACGGTTTCTACCACCGCCGCGAACTGACCAAATTTTCCGGACGGAAAGGCCTCGTATCGCACGTTGAGCCTGTCGCCCGGAGTAATGTAGGGCACTGAATCGTTGGGGACCCAGAGCACCAGATCGTAGGTATCTACCTTTTGGGGAATAACCTGAAACAGACTGTCTCCGACACTGACCATCTGGCCGACGGTGACACTGAGTGAGTCGATGATCCCATCGGTCAGTGCCCTGACTATCACTTCACCTCCCGCGTCCGTGCCGCTAAGCTCTTTGTGCAGCTCATAGCGCTGAAGTTCCATCTGGTAAATTCGGTTGTCAAACTCGGCCGCCTGGGTCTGAATCTGGCTTTCCAGGCTGGTGATCTGCAGCGCATTCTGTTCGTTCTGCCCGCTCAGTCCCAGCAGGTTATTTTGCTGCTGGTAATACAGCGAGACCTGGTTGGTCAGTTGGTCTTTGTTAATTAAGCCTCTGGACTGATAGCGCCGGTAGTTGTCCATATTGTTTTTCATTATCCCAATTCCCTCCTCCGCACGCTTGACGATGGCGGAGGAGCGACTCAGCGCTTCGCTGTACTGCGACTTTTGCTTTTCGAGCATGTGTAGGGTGGTTTGTTTACTCGCTTCAAGCCTTGAAATAATATCGCCGACGCGCAGCAGCTGATTTTCAATATCCTTTCGCTGATTATCGCTGACCACACCGCGGGATGTGCTTTTACTGACGTCTATCCGATAAACCGGCGCGCCTTTATTAATCAACGCCCCCTGGCTAACAAATTGCTGTACCACAGTGCCCTGGACTCCGGAATATATTCTGGCGGGGCCGGGGGAGCTTGTGACCTCTCCCGTGACGTTGATTCGTCGGGTATAAGTGCCCACCATAATAAACACCAAAAAGGTGATAAAGAATAAAACGCAGAGCCCGGTCATTATCCAGATGGGGATGTCAGGCAGTAAAATAGCGCGGCCGCGCCAGGACCGCTGTCTATTTTCAAGTGCTTCCATGCGAAACAAATTAGTCCCCTCCAGATGTGACACAACGCTTAATATTATTAAGTCGATATTCGGGCTTCTCAGCGACACTCTTAAATAGCAAGAACAATACATATAAATCAATTCACAAACACATGCAAGTACGCTTTCAATGTTTAAATGGAATTAGATTCCATCAAACTAACCTACTGATAACAAATATAAATATTAATATTTTTAAAATAATCGAAATTTTCCACCCCGAACCAATTGCAAATGCGTATCATTTGCAATAACATGATTGGATATTATTTCATATATCTCTTGGGGCGTTGATTTTCTTTAAAAACTTCCTTAATAAATATTACAGCATTGACCTGGTGTGTAGGCTATTGTGAGTTATCTCTATTTCAATGCGAAAGTTTTTATAATGCTCAGCGTTTTTCTGGTTCTAACGGAGTGACACTATATGATGAATTTTACACCCTATTTTTTAAGATTCATAAATAAGACTGGTTCTTTTTATTATATATTATCACTCATATTATTTATAACAGGGGAAGCTGACTCGACGACAGCTTTCTTACTATTAGTTTGCTCTACATTAGGTCTTGTATTGATTTTTACAGATAAAAAAAAGGAAGTGTGAGATTTATTAACTCATTAGATGAAGGATTATAAATGAAAGAAATAATGTTTAAGAACTTGAAAAAAGTATCTGGTGGTATTGACCATGGCGAGCTGGCAGCAGGAGCGATCGGCCAGTTTGTCGGAGGTACACTTGGTGCGGAATTTGGCCCAGTAGGTGTAAGAGTCGGCCAGGCTGCGGGAGGGGTCGCTGGGAAAGAGATTTATGGTGGAATCCGTGATGGCTATCAGACTGCCCCAGGAGTCAAACAAGGTTTAGGGTCTTTCAATCCGAGACTGTAATTAAAATTGTGTAATTGCCTGTTTTTGATATGTTCACTCCAGCAACGGAGACAGGTAAATTATGGATGAAAAGAAACTTAAAGCCCTTGCGGCTGAACTGGCTAAAGGCCTTAAAAC
>NZ_JAFMOY010000088.1 GCF_019049625.1 Rahnella ecdela | reverse complement strand
CGGATATGGTCTCCGGAACGTCTAATTCCCCGCGCATGCAGCCGGGTTTGTGCTTTGCGCTGACGGACCATCCCCGTGAGGATTTGAACTCTCAGTGGCAGGTGATCGCCTGCGAAATTCAGGGCGACCAGCCGCAGGCGCTGATAGGCAACGAAGGTCAGGGAACCACACTTTACAGCCACTTTCAGGTGATCCCGGCGTCGCAAACGTGGCGGTCGGTACCGCATCCCAAACCGCGCATTGACGGCCCGCAGATTGCCATTGTTACCGGCCCGCCGGGAGAGGAAATTTTCTGCGATGAGCACGGGCGCGTGCGGGTGAAATTTGCCTGGGATCGTTACAACAAAGCCAACGAAGGCAGTTCGTGCTGGATCCGCGTCTCGCAGGCATGGGAAGGCACCGGTTTTGGCAACATCGCCATTCCGCGCGTCGGCCAGGAAGTGATCGTCGATTTCCTCAACGGCGACCCGGATCAACCGATCATCGCCGGCCGCACCTATCACGCCAGCAACCGCTCACCCGGTAGCTTACCCGGCACTAAAACGCAGATGGCGATCCGCTCGCAAACCTACAAAGGCAGCGGTTACAACGAGCTGATGTTTGAAGATGCCACCGCACAGGAATTGCTGTCGATCCATGCCCAGAAGGACATGAAGACTAAGGTGCTGAATAACCGGATGACGGATGTGACGGTTGACCACACAGAGACGGTGGGCAAAGGGCAGACGGTGACGGTCGGTAAAGAGAAAGCCGCCGGACATGATCAGAAAACGACGGTGACAAATGATCGTCAGGTTACGGTTGGTAACGACCAAAAGCTCGATGTGGCACATGACCACCGTACAACAGTTGGCAATGATCAACATCTCGATGTGACTAACGATCGTCATGCCAAAGTTGGCAAAGACCAGAGCAGTGATGTTACAGGGGCCGATACACAAAATGTCAAAAAATCACAGTCGATTACCATCGGCGAAAACTACACGCTGACGGTAAAGGACAGTCTCACCATCAAAGTCGGCGAATGTCTGCTGACCATGAAGAAGGATGGGACGGTTACCCTGAATGGAGTAAAAATTCTGATCAATGGTGAAAAAGACATCAAACAAGTCTCAGGTAAGGTCAATATTAACTGATGATTAATCTCAAGACCGGTGTCGCCCCGCTGCTCGCAGAGCAATATGCAGATATGCTATCGCTGGATTATCGTCGTCGTAATAGTCTTCTGCGCTCCTATCATCACAATACTGATGATTTGATTCAGTGGGACAGGAGATTACAAACTTATCTCTCAGGTTTGCTTTATCTTAAAAATGACGCGTATTCTTACTTTGAGACGCAACTCGAATCACCATTAAGTCGTGGCGATGTATTTGCAATAGGTCTCTTCGCATTCCATTCGGGTAATATTCAATTGCTGGAGGGATGCCTGGGACTAATGCAGGTAATGCCACATTTACTGCCCGTAATTAATCCTCTTATTGCATGGGCTCCCGTAAAGTCTCCGCTCTGGGAACGCCTATTTATCAATCCACTTTTCCGTATTATTGCTGCTTACCAGAAAATTGGACTACCACAAGCACCTGTATTAACAGAGTGTGAAATTGACAAGCTCACTGTCTTGCCGGTGGCAATTCCGGGGTTAATTTATGCACTTCATCAGCAACGGCATCCAGACTACTTTTCTCTGGTCACTCAACTCGCAAACTCTCCAGACTTTCAGATAAGTCTGGAGGCATTACAAACAATTTTGGTACGCCACTTACCCTGTCAGGATATTTCTATTGAGACGTTACTTCTCCGGCTTATTCAATGTAATAACGATGAAGTCCGGGAAAGAGCAGTACGGTTATACCTTCTCAATACCGGTTATTCACCATCGCATTGTCTTCATGTGCTGAGTCAGAAATCATCTGACCGGCGTCTGTATCTCAGCGCTCTGGGAATATCGGGTGTGCCAGAAAACATTTCCATACTCAGTGAATATCTCGATTCACCGGACTATGCCCGCCTGAGCACTGCCTCTATCGTTATGATTACCGGAATGAGCCCGGAACAGGCTGGCTGGCATAAGCCATCGCTGCTTCCTGAATCCTCCTCACACCTGGCTCAGGATGGCACGATCCCAGAAAATGAGGCTGACGAAGATCTCAGCTGGCCAGATAAACCTGCCTTTGAGCAATGGTGGGGAGTCAACTCCCGCGACTTTGAAAAAACGTCTGCTTATACCGGCGGATATCCTGCGACAGTTGCAGGACAGCGTTCAGTTTTACAACGTGGTTTACTTGCGCTGCATCCTCTGGCTATTGCTCGTTTGCAATACCTGAAACAAGAAGTCAGCACTCTCCATACCCCCTCTTTTCTTCGTATTTTCTGATATGAGTATCGGGAAAATAAGGATGCAAAAAATATGCTAGGCACCAAAGACAGACCAGTTACACAAAATGATAACGCGACAAGTAAAGTTGCTGATGAAGTTATTATTTCTTCGGAAAAGAAAATTACTCTCAGCTGCGGAAAATCAAGCATCACTCTTTACCCCAACGGCAAAATTGTGTTGAAAGGCGACTATATCCTCAGCGATGCAGAAGGTGTTAATCGCCTGTCTGGCGGGCGTATTGATATTAACTAAGGAACACAGGATGTGGAGCCTAAAAAATGAAACCCCTTACAGTGCAGAACGTGGATGGTACAGAGATGTTAACGGGGCCGAAGTTTGGGTCGTAGCGATGAAAGCAACCTATGACATCCGCGCTGACGGTTCAACTCAATTAACCTCACCGTTACCGGTTAATAGTGGCATTGTGATGTTTCCTGACAGCGAAGAAATATTATATGAAACAGATTTAGGACCAGAAAAAGACTCTACAGATATCATACTCAATGGCCATGCCTGGGCCCCCAATAACAATCCTGTGAACAGACTATTTATAGGTATGAAATTATCTGGAATATGCCGCCTTGCACGCATAAGCGGTCAGCGTATCTGGAATGGAGATTCTTACGATGCCAGCTCAAAATTCCTGAAAATACCTTTAGGGTATTCCTACATGGCGCAGGGGCCTTTTTCTGGGGAAGGTATTTACAATCCTCTCGGAATAGCTGTAGATGAAAACCCGGAAAAAGGTCAATCACGACTTCCACAGATTGAATTTTTATCAGACTCAGGATATCCGGGCTTTGGTGCCGTGCCCCGCCAGTGGCCGGGACGCGTTTGTCATGCGGGAACTTATGATAAGTACTGGCAGGAAACCCGCTCCCCTTTAACACCCAAAGATTTTGACCCGCGTTTTTGGCAGGTCGCACCTCCGCCACAGTATGCCGCAGGTCAATTGCGAGGAAACGAGATCGTTACACTGGCGAACCTTACACCACCATCGTTCAGCTCATCAAATATTCTCAGTTTCGCAATTCCCAAAATTTCCTTCAGTTTCAGAACTCAGTTCATCGACGGCAGTGTCAGCATGCACAGGGCGAAGATACATACAGTCATTATTGAGCCGGATTACCCAAGACTGAGTGTCGTTTGGCATACCGCACTCCCCTGCCACCGGAAGGTCAACATGTTGGATGTCACGACAATTACTGAAAAGAAACGTCTGAATGTGCATCCGCCGGTTCTCCCAACCCGCTTCACGGAATGGGAGAAACTATCATGAGTCTTGGAATTATCGCTGCTGGCTGTTCATTTCCTTCAGGCCCGACACTGGCACTGGCAGATATCGCCGTCAGAACGCAGTTTTCTCTTTCCCGTAAGCTTCCTTTTACTACTGACCGTTGCGGGATACCCGTGAAAGCCAGCTATTTCCCACAACGTGAATTGGCTTTTGATATTACCCGCTGGCAGGTGCTTGCAGACAGTGCAATGCAAGATGCGCTGTTATCAGCGGGAGACCTGATAAGTCTTCCAACAAGGCTTTGGCTTGTATTGCCCCCGGCTGACAGACCCGGAGTTCATTCCGCACTTGAACTGGTGCTTACAGCATCCCTATCAGCGCATTTACCCGACTGTCAGCAAGTTAATGTTCTGCGGGGCAATCATGCACAAGCCGGGAAAGCATTGCTTCAGATCCGTCAGTTACAACGGCAAGACAGTAAATTAACTCTGGATATTCTCGTCGCGGTCGAGAGTTGGTTAAAGCCTGAAACGCTGATATGGCTCGAAGAGCAAAGGCTGTTACACGGCAGCCATAGTCTTTATAAAGGCGAACCTCGCATAAATCCCCATGGTCGTATTCCCGGTGAAGGCGCTGCGGTGCTGGTATTAGCACCGACAAAATCCTTTTCTTGCTGGTGCGCTTTGCCAGGCATTGCCGCAGCTGAAGAACCTGTTTTACATGACGATGACCAGCCCTGTCTCGGACGAGGGCTGAGTGCTGCTGCTCATGAGGCGATAAAACAAGCCGATATAAATACAATTTCGCATCTTTTCACCGATGTGAATGGTGAGATTTATCGCTTTGATGAATACGGTTTTACCCTTTCTCGCTTAGGTGGCTTTCTCAGTGACGATTTCCAGCGTATTGCACCGGTGCTGGCCAGCGGTGATTTAGGCTGCGCCAGCATAGTCACCCATCTGGCATTGGCGGCGTGGCAGATAAAATCAGACCACGATAAAAGCAATGGGAAATGTACTTTAGTGCTCTCCAGTTCAGACGATCATCAACGCTGTGCGGTGGTGCTTAAGCCAATAACCCAGGGAGTGGAACAGTATGATAACGATTAATATTAATGGATTAACGCTATGCCATAAAGGCAGCGGCGGGGTCACTCACAACACATTGCCTGATGTCTGTAAAACCCCTCCATTTGCCATACCAGTGCCCTATGAAAACGAAGCTTATTCCGCCGATTTAACCAACGGCACCAGCAGCGTATTTGCCGACGGCGGCAACATGATTGCTAATTTCGGCTCAAAATTTGCCCGCAGTATTTATGATGAATCAGGTTCAATGGGCGGCGTTAAATCCGGTACAAACAAAGCGGAAGCCGACTGGATTAGCCATTCATTTGATGTGTTCTTTGAAGGCAAACCCGCATGCCGCCTGACAGATAAGATGTTTATGAATCACCGGAATACGGTGAACATGGCAGGATTAGTGCAGGCTCCGCTGCCGGAACTTGCGGAGGACATGCCTGTGAAGGATGTTCCCACAACCGGTGATGAGGCCGAAAACAAAGAGGAAGACAAACCTAAACCGATGCCTTGTATTGTTATCCTGGTTCATGGGGTGAACGATGTCGGTGAAGCTTATCAGAATCAGGAAACAGGGATCATTACCGGACTGAATAATCGTCTCAGCCGCACGGATTTAAGCGCACATGACTGGAAAGATTACCTCGCCATCCCGGCAAAAGACCCGCAGAAATCCAGTACTGCGGCCGGCCGCTCGCCAGTCATCCCTTTTTACTGGGGCTATAAGCCTGTCACGCATGATGATTACATGGCAGATCAAAAACGTTACCGTGATGAGGTCAGTAAGCTAAGCAATGGGGCCAAACTCCCTTACGATGCCTACCAGGAAAATGATCCGAAAAAGATGGCTGCTCAGGGGAATGATGGCCATAACAGCGTAAAGTTTCAGAATGACTGTTTTAAAAATACGCTTGATGAAAATTACGCCAAAAATGGGGGTACATTTGCCAATGCGACAACCAACATTCCGGATATGCTCGGGCCGGGTTCTGGCGGTACAGTCGTTGCGGCGGCGGGATTTGCCACTCTGTATATGAACGGCGGGGATTACACCCACCCCATCTATAATAACCCGCACCGCATCTATCAGTTTTTTGCCGCACAGCGGCTGGCGGATTTGATACGTCAGATCCGAAGCAATCCTGTGACTGAAAATGACGTGATTAATATTGTCGCCCACAGTCAGGGCACCATTATTACTATGCTGGCAAATATACTGGTTAAACAAGCAGGTCAAAAACCGGTCAACTGCACCATCCTTAATCACTCCCCGTACTCACTGGAAAGCCGGTTCAGTGAAAATCTCCAGGAAGGCCATCATCAGACGACAGAAGCGAGGGAAAAGACACTCAAAAACTTCTGCAAGCTGATGGCGACACAATACAGAGGCGGTCCTCATAATGGCGGGGAAATTAAGCAGTTTGAGGAGTTATGTCTGCTTGGGGAGGCCGACCAGAACAAATGGCACAGCGATCTGCGCTTTAGCCGTAACAATAATGGCAAGATTTATAACTATTTTTGCCCGGACGATGGCACCGTTTCGCTTGCAAATATCCAGGGATTTGGCTGGCGTGGAATACCGCAAGAGGTTGCGCGGGATATGCCTAACCTCTATCAGCGAGTGTTCTATCAGCATGCAGTCGTAGGTAATAAACCTGACGGTAAACCCTTCTCAATGCCTGAAAAACAGGAGGGCGACTACAAAACCACACCTGTGATGAACGCCAGTTATGACTATGAAGATGTGATAGTAAATGGTGAAGAATTGCCAGAGCCCTTCACCTTCAAGCTGATGGGCGAGGACAATCACCCGGATAACGATCCCAAAACCAGCGATACTCCTTACGAAGCCACTATCGATCCGGACAGTCCCGATCAGGATATTTCCTACTCGGCTAAAGCGGGGATCATGAACCGGACTCTCACGTCAAACTTCCCAATAATGAACAGAATGCCCTATTCGTGGAGACCAGGACATGTTCTGACACCCGAAGAACGGGAAATTGAAAGTACCGAGAGGCAAAAGAATGTCATTGAAGGCATCGTGATAGGTACAAAAGATTCCATGCAATTGCAGCTGACGTGGCTTAAAACACGTGAAGAACTGGAAAAAGAATGGCTGGCAACGGATCCTGTTGCCTATAGCCAGCATTCATCCATTGTGATGAGTGAGCCTACACCTTCGCATGCCATGGCGTTTGATCTGGCTATTGGTCAATGTGAGTCTTTTGATTTTCAGGACGGAAAATTTTGGGAAGCATTGCTGCATCGGGCGGACTGGCGTGACCCGCAGAATGGGTTTCCAGCGGCAAAAGAATACTATGAGACTGGGCTACTTATCGAAGAAAGAACTAAATGGTTTATGAATAAGCCCGATGGAGCTCTTCCAAACGATGTGGTGAATAATTATTTCAACAGCACCACCGTAAAACCTGCGCGCTATCCGGAAATCCATAATCAGGAAGTAGATAACCTGCAATGGGATATGCCTAAACCGCTAGCTGACTCAAAGTTAAAATAACAGGGAAGACTATGAAAGGATTGACAACATTGATGCTGACGCTGGCAATCACCGGATGCCAGGCCAGACCACAGCAGCCCCCAACGCAGGTAGTCTACCGTTTTGACGATCATCGTTATCTGGAGCTGAAAGGCTGGAATTGCGAGGGTGAACTCTGGTTCACCGATGCGCAACGGAGTATACATACCCAATTATACTTTCAGTATTATCGAATCTTTACACGCCAGTTAATTCATCCCTCAGAACGTTACATTGCTGTGCCTAGCTGGGAAGTTACCGGGTTTAGAGTATCAAGAGATTATGGACAAACCTGGCAAGTTGCCGGCTTCTCACCAGGCCCCAATGAACTAAATGGCATGGATCGCGCTCCCGGCGAGGATGCCTTGTCCTTCACCGTGGTTAACGACCAGGGTTTCTTACAAACAAAACACAGCCTCTATACCTCATCAAAACCTTTTGAAGACCCGCGCATTCTTCCCGGTGGGCCGGGTATTCCTTTCGTCTCTGAGGATGGTGCTAATCATATTCTCGAAGCCCAATACCCAGGAGAAGCCTGGGGAATGGTTTATATGACTAAGCTAGGACTAGAGCAAAACACCGCCCAATTCAAAACCAACTGGCAGGACTTACCCGATCACGTCCCCGAAGTGAAAAACTATCAGGGCTGGGATCGTATGCGCTGCGACATGAATGCGGGAAAAGCGAAATAGCTCCGAATATAGGTATCGCAAAATAAAAAGGAATAACAATGAAAGAATTAACAATATTATCAGGGATGTTTTTGGTGCTAATGAACTCTTTGGCGCAGGCCAAAGAACCGCCCGTTCAGGTTGTATATCGTTTTGACGATCACCGGTATCTGGAATTAAAAGGATATGATTGTGAAGGTGAACTTTGGTACACCGATACTATAAGGGGTATCCATACTGAACCTGTGAGCCAGTTTTATCGTATTTTTACGCGTAAATTTGTCCATCCTTCAGAAAGGTATATTGCTATTACCGGTTGGGGAGTTGGCGGATTTATAGTATCCCGAGATCATGGTCAAACATGGCAAAGTGTGGGTTTTTCACCAGGCCCCAATGAACCTAATGGGGATGATTATGCGCCTCGCGAAGATGTCACATCCTTCACCGTGGTTAACGACCAGGGTTTCTTACAAACAAAACACAGCCTCTATACCTCATCAAAGCCTTTTGAAGACCCGCGCATTCTTCCCGGTGGGCCGGGTATTCCTTACACATTGGAAAATGGCAAAGTGCAGGTTCTTGAAGCTCAATATCCAGGTGAAGCCTGGGGAATGGTTTATATGACCAAACTAGGACTGGAAGGAACTACCCAGATACTGAAAACCAACTGGCAGAACTTACCCGATCACGTGCCCGAAGTGAAAAACTATCAGGGCTGGGATCATATGCGCTGCGCCATGGATGCGGGAAAAGCGAAATGACTCCGGATATAGGTTTCGCAAAAGAACAGGGAAAGACAATAAAAGGATTGGCAATATTATCAGGGATGTTTTTGGTGCTAATGAACTCTTTGGCGCAGGCCAAAGAACCGCCCGTTCAGGTTGTATATCGTTTTGACGATCACCGGTATCTGGAATTAAAAGGATATGATTGTGAAGGTGAACTTTGGTACACCGATACTATAAGGGGTATCCATACTGAACCTGTGAGCCAGTTTTATCGTATTTTTACGCGTAAATTTGTCCATCCTTCAGAAAGGTATATTGCTATTACCGGTTGGGGAGTTGGCGGATTTATAGTATCCCGAGATCATGGTCAAACATGGCAAAGTGTGGGTTTTTCACCAGGCCCCAATGAACCTAATGGGGATGATTATGCGCCTCGCGAAGATGTCACATCCTTCACCGTGGTCAACGACCAGGGTTTCTTACAAACAAAACACAGCCTCTATACCTCATCAAAACCTTTTGAAGACCCGCGCATTCTTCCCGGTGGGCCGGGTATTCCTTTCGTCTCTGAGGATGGTGCTAATCATATTCTCGAAGCCCAATACCCAGGAGAAGCCTGGGGAATGGTTTATATGACTAAGCTAGGACTAGAGCAAAACACCGCCCAATTCAAAACCAACTGGCAGGACTTACCCGATCACGTCCCCGAAGTGAAAAACTATCAGGGCTGGGATCGTATGCGCTGCGACATGGATGCGGGAAAAGCGAAATGACTCCGGATATAGGTTTCGCAAAATAAAAAGGAATAACAATGAAAGAATTAACAATATTATCAGGGATGTTTTTGCTGCTAATGACCCCTTTGGTACAGGCCAAAGAACCGCCCGTTCAGGTTGTATATCGTTTTGACGATCATCGGTATCTGGAACTGAAAGGATATGATTGCGAAGGTGAACTTTGGTACACCGATACAGTGCGGGGTATCCACACTGAACCTGTAAGCCAGTTTTACCGGATTTTTACGCGTAAATTTGTCCATCCTTCAGAACATTACATTGCTCTGCCTAATTGGGAGTCGGATGGTTTTATCATATCAAAAGATTATGGACAAACCTGGCAAGTTGCCGGCTTCTCACCCGGTCCCAATGAACTAAATGGCATGGATCGCGCTCCTCGTGAGGATGTCTCATCCTTTACCGTGGTCAACGACCAGGGTTTCTTACAAACAAAACACAGCCTCTATACCTCATCAAAGCCTTTTGAAGACCCGCGCATTCTTCCCGGTGGGCCGGGTATTCCTTACACATTGGAAAATGGCAAAGTGCAGGTTCTTGAAGCTCAATATCCAGGTGAAGCCTGGGGAATGGTTTATATGACCAAACTAGGACTGGAAGGAACTACTCAGGAACATAAAACCAACTGGCAGGACTTACCCGATCACGTACCCGAAGTGAAAAACTATCAGGGATGGGATCATATGCGCTGCGATATGGATGCGGGAAAAGCGAAATGACTCCGGATATAGGTTTCGCAAAAGAACAGGGAAAGACAATAAAAGGATTGGCAATATTATCAGGGATGTTTTTGGTGCTAATGAACTCTTTGGCGCAGGCCAAAGAACCGCCCGTTCAGGTTGTATATCGTTTTGACGATCATCGTTATCGAGACTGTAATTAAAATTGTGTAATTGCCTGTTTTTGATATGTTCACTCCAGCAACGGAGACAGGTAAATTATGGACGAAAAGAAACTTAAAGCCCTTGCGGCTGAACTGGCTAAAGGCCTTAAAAC
>NZ_JAFMOY010000089.1 GCF_019049625.1 Rahnella ecdela | reverse complement strand
TGCGATCCCGCAACGCGGGGATACCCAGTGGTCGCAGTTTGCCGTTGCTTTTAGGGATGTAAACCCGTCTGGCGGGCAAGGGCTGGTAGTGACCTGAGAGTAATTCATCCCTGAGGATTTGCAGCTCAACAGCCAGTCTGGCCTGTAGCATTGTTTTGTTCACGCCATCAACACCGGGGGTATGCGCCCCCTTTGATGAAAGCGTGATCCGCGCGGCTTCAGCCAGCCATTCTGGTTGTGTTATCAGACGCAGCAGCCGTTCAATCCGTAGGGACGGATCGGTGGCTGCCCATGTGGCAAGCTTGCGTTGCATTTCGCTGATTATCAAAGGTCTTCACCTCGTTAGGTCAGTTAATTCACGTCGCAAACACATTCAAACTGCTTCCCTTCGCCATGTAATGGGCTTTCCCCATCGCGGACTACTACGGAAGCTCCGCCAGCCAGCGCGTCATCGGAGCCATGCCCCCTTAACATCCGTCGCTGACCTTCCCCGGTTTACCTGCCTGGACTCAGACATACTGAGGAGGCTGCCCGTCGCACTCTTTATCCTTGCTTGCCGCAAGTCGGCAGAAGTCAGCAACGCGAGCGTGATAGACGCTGCTGCCCCGGTGTTTCGCATACATGTCAAAACACCTTCGACCGGCGGTGCTTACTTATCACTGCCAGTTCCTCCTGCACGGCCTGTCAGATCACGTAGGCCGTGGTGACGTTTTCAACCCACAGAGGCGGATTAACGGGTTCATGTTCTTCAGCCTATCAGTACTTAACCTTGAGGATCATCTCGGCTTAGTGATCTCGCCTCAATCCCCGTTGTCAGCGGGTTACATCACCCCGCGGGCATGCCGCAGGTCACTGCCGCTCAGGTTCTCCACCGTCACACCCGGTGGGATTGTTGGGTTTCTCATCGTGAGTTACCGGTTCAATATTCCAGACAGACTCGTGGTTCATTTGAGCGTCCATGCTCGCCCTGAACTCCGGGCACACTATAAGTCACATCACCGCACCAGGCCTGATTAGGTTCCGTTACTGCAAACTGGCGACCCAGATAATTAGGGATCTCAATGTGTTCCTCAGACGCCTTCTTATAACGATGGCCAGGTTGCTGACAGCTGATAATATTGAGCGCTTTCATGAGCTTTGTTGCCCGCCAGCGGCTCAGTTTTATACCTTTGGTGGTGACCATCGCGGCAATGCTTCGCGCTCCTGCTGAGCCGTTACTTTCGCGATAAACTTCACGCACAAGGCTCAGTAATGCCACTCTCGTGGCGTCAGGCTTCCTGGGCTGCCGCCAGTATTTATAACTGCTGCGATGAACCCCAAACACGTTGCACACAACGGCAACAGGAAACCGCGCCCTGAGTTTCTCAACTAATGAGAATTGTTCAGGGAGTCTGACATCAAGAGCGCGGTAGCCTTTTTTAATATATCCCTTTCCATTTCAACGCGTTGAAGTCTTTTCTTTAGCTCACGTATCTCAATCTGCTCTGGTGTCATGGGGGAAGCAGTGGGTGATTTTCCCGCTCGCTCTTCTTACCCATTTGTCCATCGTGGATTTGCCGACATTCATTGCCGTTGCAGCGGCGGCAACGGTGTAGTGCTGATCGAGTACAAGCTGGGCAGCTTCGAGGCGAAACTCGGGGCTAAAATTACGTCTGTTACGTCCGGTCATAATGTCACCTGTTTTGACTGTGAGGTGATGATATCACCTCTATTCAGGTGGCCAAATTCAGTGTGCCACTACAAACTGACCCCATTTTAGATTATGAATCTGATGAGATTATTGCTATGCCTTAATATTCCCAGCGGTCTTAAAACATAATATCTAATTATAATATATTAAATATGAAGTCATACTTCATAAGTATGGAGTTATTTATCCTTCTTATTTAGATTGTATTTTTCCATAATATCGACCATCGCCCCTTCATGCGCCTGAAGATTACGTATATAACGCATTAACGTTTCGGGCTTTTTCCAGGTACCTTCCTGCATTATCTGAGCGACAGCATAGCCTCGTCCCGCCATATCCTGAGCAGCACCTACGCGTGCACTGTGGCCGGTCCATCGTGTATAGCGCCCTTTATTTGGGCTGATAGTTTCAGAAACTCCAACCGTATTCCAGGCCTGAGAAAAAATGGATTCTATCGCCGGCGTGCTCAACGGGCGGTTGATTGAGAGAGTTGCACTCCCCGAGCGATGTACCGGACAAAAGAGGAATGCATCGGGTTCGGCGCTGATATCTGCCACTGATAGCCACTCCGACAACCGACGTGAGGACTGTGAACTAAGAGATTTGATCAGGCCACCTGTCTGAACAATGGTTTTGGTGTAATTGACATTGAGGATTATCCGACCATCGGCCGCCCGGGAGATATCACGAACCCGTAGGCGGGCTAATTCACTGATACGCAGCAGCGTGCTGTAAGCAACATGAAGAAATGCAAGGTCCCGTTTTTGGCGAAGCAATATCGAGTCCGACCATAAAGCATCCAGCTCAAGAAGATTTTCAAGACGGAAAGGTACGGCCTGACCCGTGCGTTCACCCGTGACAACCGCAACACGATTGATTCTTTTAACAGCGCGGAACACCAGCGGTGATGTGTTAGGGGGAGTAAGGCCTGCGTTACGGTGTAACATGGAAATTAAAGAACCATGCGTCCCAATCGTCGAGGAAGCCCGGCCATTCTCTTGCAGCCAGTTCAAATAATCACGAAGATCAGCCGGAAGCATAGGCAAAAACTGACGGCGATTTTCTGTCGACCACCTGTGGCAGATCCGCATAACGCTCATCAGCTGTCGCCAGGTATTGGGTGAAAATGCATCCTTGTCCTGAACAAACTCCTTAAGCCTGGCCAGAACCTCTTCTTCCGCCTGAATAACAGGCAGTATCTGGTGAGCAGGTGATAATTTACCCATAAATAGCTTTAAAAGCGAACTCCTGAATTCTGACAACGCTACGTCGATTCTGATGAAGAAGCAGGGGGTTAACCGTGCAGATTTTACGTAGCGATATCTGCAATATTCACTGTGAAAAATCATCTGCCTCTGTAACTACTGTATAGATTACCAGCTCCATCTTTTGGAGGCTAACATTATATAAGACCCATTATATA
This sequence comes from Rahnella ecdela, assembly GCF_019049625.1. Classification (GTDB taxonomy): domain Bacteria; phylum Pseudomonadota; class Gammaproteobacteria; order Enterobacterales; family Enterobacteriaceae; genus Rahnella; species Rahnella ecdela. The sequence continues at coordinate 10,131 of NZ_JAFMOY010000089.1, read as the reverse complement.
ATGTTATAAACTTAAAGGACGATGACAGGCCAGGGGAAGGGCGGTGGGTTAGTGAGAGCAATTTTTGGTAATGATTATCATCTTCACCGTAAAGATGGGGCAGAAGGAACAATTCTTTGCATAATTCAACAGGAACTGCCAGATAACAATTTCATAGACTGTCAATTCAGTTAAATATTCTTTTCAGCTAAAGAAATTTTTTGTCTATCGGAATATAATTTATGCAGTACTTAATTTTATAGCGTGGATCAAATTCAGCTTCACAATCTTTTTCCAATGCGCTAATTTTTACGGCGATAAAATTATCAACCTGGAATGTCAGAAATAAGATACAGCGCCTGACGCCCTCTGATTTTTTCTCAACATGACTGATAGATAATGACCCCATCACCGTATTTTAAAAGGCTGGGTATTGAGTAAGTACATTAATGTGCACCAGGTGTATATTTAATTAAGTTAAATCGATCATTTAGAGTGTTTAAATATTTTGTATTTACAGTTAATTACTCTCATTTCCGCGATAAATAAGAAATTTCATTTTTTAAATAACTGTCAATTACTGATCGTTTTGTGGATTATTGCGGATCATTAAACGTACAAACCTTACGTTTATTTATTTTCTAAGCAAAAATGCCAGGGATAGACATGAATTTCTCAGATGATAAAAACTCACCCTCATTACGAAAAAAACTAATTACCTGGGTCTGTATTTATCTCCAGCTTATTCCCCCTATTTCTGGCCTTGCACTCGCTTTTCCGGCAATCGCCTCGCAGGAGCACATGCTGCCATCTGCGCCGACAGCGACTGAAGGTAAAAATCCTTTCGACCAACATCTCGCCTCCGGTGCGATTGCTATCGGGACCACATTTTCGGGCGAGGATCGTAGTTCATCCGAAGCGTTATCAGATTACGCGCGCAGTCAGGCGGGAAGTGCTGTTAACAGCACGGTTGAAGGTTGGCTTAGCCAATTTGGTACGGTGCGATCGCAAATTAATTTGGGGAATGACTTTTCTCTGAGTGAAAGCAGTCTCGATATGCTGGTCCCGCTGTACGACTCTCCGCGAAATATGTTGTTCAGCCAGCTGGGAGCGCGTCGTAAAGATAGCCGGACAACGATCAACGTCGGCGCTGGGGTGCGCTTCTTCCCTGATGAGACGTGGATGATCGGCACCAATGCATTCTTTGATAATGATATTACCGGTCATAACTCCCGTCTTGGATTGGGGGGGGAGCTATGGATGGATTATCTGAAAATGTCCGCTAATGGTTATCAGCGCCTGTCCGGCTGGCATGATTCGCGTGACCTTGAAGATTACGACGAGCGCCCGGCAAACGGTTTCGATCTCCAGGTTAATGCCTTCTTGCCTGCTTATCCGCAGCTTGGCGGTAAGTTAATGTATGAGCAATATTATGGCGATGCGGTAGCCCTGTTTGGTAGCGACGATCTTCAGGAAGATCCGTATGCCGTCACAGTCGGCGTGAATTATACCCCTATCCCGATGTTGTCCCTCAGTGCCGAGCAGAAAATGGGGAAATCAGGTAAAAATGATTTCAACGTGAGTATGGCTCTGACATATCAAATTGAGCAATCCTGGGAGCAAAATGCCTCTCCTGCGGCCGTGGATGCCATGCGCAAGCTCGCCCGCAGCCGCTATGACCTGGTTGAACGTAACAACAATATTGTTCTCGAATACCGCAAACAGCAGGTGATTAAGATGCATCTGGCTCCCGAGAAGTTGCAGGGAGAAAGCCAAAGTACTCAGACTCTGACTGCTCAGGTTGACAGCAAGTATGGTCTGAAAAATATTGCCTGGAGCGGCAGTAGTTATCTTCAGGCCGGTGGCACCATTAAAACACTGGATCCCCGACATTTTGCACTGACGCTTCCGGCCTGGAAAGTCGCTCAGGAAGCGCAGGCTGCATCGACGAAGAAAAGTGCAATACGATCCAGCGATGCTTCCCGGATTCTGAACACCTATGTGCTTACCGCCGTCGCGGAAGGCAGCAAAGGTAATAAATCAAAGCCGTCTCATCTGACCGTCGAAGTGTTGCCACCGCAGGCGCATTTGGGCAGTGATGTGACCGTTAACGGTGACAATGCGACGCCGGACGGCGTGTCCCCGGTAAACGTGGTATTCCATGTGGTTGATGATCGAAAAAAACCGCTTTCAGGTGAACCGGTCTCACTGACAGTCACGCTGGCAGATAACAGCAAAACGACGAAACAGGTTGTCTCAGATGCGAGTGGCAATACGCCGCTTGATGTCGTCAGTACGGTTTCGGGCGAGGCCGGAGTCGTTGCTATGCTCCGCGGGGGCGAAAGCCGTGCAGTAAAAATCCATTTTGCAAATTCAGAGGCAGATGCTGCCCACTCGTCACTGACGGCATCTCCACAAAGCATCGTTGCAAACGATGTGGCCACCACGACGCTGATGCTGACCCTTCACGACAGCCAGGATAATCCGCTTACCGGTTTGTCCGGTGTGAGCCTCAACGTTTCTGGTCTGGACGGCACTCGTCTTAGCGCCGTAAAAGAAACGTCTGCGGGTGTTTACACAGCAACCCTGAGCGGCACTCAGGTGGGTACCGCGACCGTAACGGCACAAACAGCGGGTAAAAATCTGCAAGGCGTGAGCACCACCGTCCTGCTGACTCCTGATGAAAGCAGCGCGCGCATCAATCCGGGTGATTTCACTGTTATCACCAATAACGCGAAAGCTGACGGTGTTTCTGCGGCGATGGTTCAGGCTCTCGTCACGGATGCCAGTGGCAATCCGCTTGGTAATATGCCGGTAGCCTTTACCGCCTCCTCCGGAGCTACGATTACGCAAAGTGCTGTGACTAACGCGCAGGGGATCGTGAGAGTTCCGGTCACCCACACAAAACTAGGCGCGGTTACGGTAACGGCAACGGTGAATGGCAGCAGCCAGAACGTCCAGGTTAACTTTATTGCGGATAAATCATCCGCCAGTGGTCAGCTAAGTGTCCCTGCCGATAATGCGATTACCAATGGCATTGCGACCAACGTTGTTGAACTGGAAGCAAAAGATGCACAAGGCAATGCGGTTGAAGGTATCAATATCACCTTCAGCGCGACCAACGGTGCAGTCATTGCCACCGCAACCGGGGTGACGGACGAGGCCGGTAAGTTAAGTACTGCGCTGACCAGCACGGTTGCCGGTGCAAGCACCGTCACGGCGAAAACAGCCAGCGGTGAGGTGTTAAGTACAACGACTACCTTCAGCGCCGATACCAGTACCTCCACGATTACGTCTGATGACCTGAGCATCGTGACGAACGGCTCGGTAGCCAACGGCATTGCCCGCAATCAGGTGCAGGTCAAAGTGACAGATGCGAAAGGGAATGCAGTGCCGGCGCAGACAGTTACGTTTAGTGCGGATAACGGTGCACTGATTGAAACCAGCGGCACAACGGACAGCAATGGCCTGGTCATTGTCGGGTTAACCAGCAAAAAAGCGGGCGACAGCCTGGTGACGGCGAGCGTTAACGGCCACAGCCAGACGATCAATACGACGTTTGTTGCCGATAACTCCACGGCTAAAGGTGCTCTGGATGTCACCGCAGACAGTGCTATCGCCAACGGCGTTGCGACCAACAGCGTTGAACTGACCATACAGGATGCGAGCGGCAATCCAGTTCCGGGGACAAGCATTACGTTCAGCGCGACCAACGGTGCAAAAGTTACTACCACCCGTGGCGTAACGGATAAAAACGGTAAGCTCAGCACGACCGCCACCAGCACCGTCGCCGGGATCAGTAAAGTCACGGCGACGTCGGCCAGCGGTGAGCAGTTGACTGCAAATATCAACTTTATTGCAGATGCCGGTACGGCGAGCATTGTTGCCGGGGATTTGTCCGTGGTAACGAACGGCTCCGTGGCTAACGGCAGTGTGCAAAATCAGATCAGAGTAAAAGTGACGGATGCGCAGGGTAATCCTGTTTCCGCCCAGACTGTCAGCTTTACCGCGGATAACGGGGCGAAAATCGATGCCAGCGTCATGACAAACAGCCAGGGCCTGGCCACAGCCGGGCTGACCAGCCTGAAAGCGGGCGACAGCCTGGTGACCGCGACCCTGAATGGTCAAAGCCAGACGGTAACGACGACGTTCATCGCCGATAAAATGACCGCGCAGGGCACCCTGACTGTGACCAAAGACGGTGCTATCGCCAATGGCATCGCCACCAACAGTATCGAACTGGTTGTTCTGGATGCAGGGAATAACCCTGTCACCGGTGAAAGCATTACCTTCAGCGCAACCAATGGCACGACAGTGAACACCGCCACCAGTGTGACAAACAGTGAGGGTAAAGCCAGCACGAACCTCACGAGCCTTGTCGCAGGGAGCAGCGAGATCACCGCGACATCGAACAGCGGCGAGACGCTGGTGCAAACCGTCACGTTTGTTGCTGATACAGGCACCGCCACGATTACGTCCGGCGACCTGACTATCGTGACGAACGACTCTGTCGCAAACGGCAGCGCCCGCAATCAGGTGCAGGTCAAAGTGACAGATGCGAAGGGGAATGCAGTGCCGGCGCAGACGGTTACGTTTATCGCCGATAATGGTGCAGTCATTGAAACCAGCGGCACGACGGACAGCAGTGGCCTGGTTATTGTCGGGTTAACCAGCAAAAAAGCGGGCGACAGCCAGGTGACGGCAAGCGTTAACAGCCACAGTCAGACCATCAATACGACCTTCAAAGCGGACAAATCTACGCTGGCAGGCGTACTGAGCGTGAAGCAGGATGACTCGGTTGCCAACGGCACCGCAACGAACAGCGTACAGGCGCTGATAAGCGATGCAAATGGTAATCCGATTGAGAATGAGCCCGTCAGCTTCTCTGCCAATAACGGCGCCATAATTACGCCGAGCGTAACGACAGATGCCAACGGCATTGCGGTGGCCACGCTGACCAATACCCGCGCGGGTATCTCGACGGTGACGGGTTCAGCCAGTGGCGCGATAAAAACGGTGGAGACGAACTTCATTGCTGATACGTCCACAGCGCAGATTGCCAGCGGGGCGATGAGCATTCTGGTCAACCACTCCGCCACAGATGGTGTCATGGAAAACCGTGTCCGTGTCGATGTGACCGATGCCTTTGGTAATGCGCTGAGTGATCAAACCGTCAGCTTTACGGCGAGCAATGGCGCAACCCTGCCGGCAACGATGAAGTCAGACGAGAGCGGGACACTTATCGTTCCTGTGACCAGTACCATTGCGGGTGACAGCGTCATTACTGCCACTATTAATGGCAGCCATCAGAGCGTTACCCTTAGCTTTGAAGCTGATGGCAACACGGCTCAAATCGCCGGGGGTTCACTGGAGATGATCACTAATGACGCTGTGGCAAACGGCATTGCCACCAACAGCGTATGGGCAACGGTTACCGATGCCAGCGGGAATCCAGTTCCTGACCAACTGGTCAGCTTCAGCGGCAACAATAATGTTCTCATCGCTGCAAATGGCACTACTGACAGCGCCGGTAAAGTGACGGTAACCCTGACCAGCAAAACTGCCGGGACAAGCGTGATTGTTGCCACCGTTAACGGCAGTACCCAGCAGGTCAATGCCAACTTTGTAGCAGACAGCCATACCGCACTGATTGTGTCGGGAAGCCTGAAAAAATTGAATGATGGCGCTATTGCCAACGGAACGGCGGCCAACCGGGTGGTAATGCTTGTCAGCGATGAAAATGGCAATGCGCTGGCAGATCAGACCGTGAGCTTCACGGCCAGTAATGGTGCGACGATAGCGTCAACCGCGACGACAGATGCGGAAGGGGCATTGAGCCTGCCGGTCACCAGCACCGTTGCGGGTACAAGTACCATCACCGCCTCGATTAATGGCAGCAGTCAGAATGTCACCGTTAATTTTGTCTATGACCAAAGTACGGCGTCGGTCAGCAAACTCACAATCCTCAATGACAACGTTGTGGCTAATGGCACAGACCTTGACCAGGTTCGCGTGTTGATAAAAGATAAGAATGGCAACCTGGCGACGAATATGAGTGTGGGCCTGAGTGCCAGTAACGGCGCGAAAGTGGCGGCGACGGGCACAACGGATGCTAACGGTGAGTACATCGCGTCGCTGACAAGTCTGATAGCCGGAAAAAGCCAGTTCACAGCAGAAGCGAACGGGCAATCTCAGTCAGTCCGCGTGAACTTTGTACCGGATAGCGGGACGGCGCAGATTGCCAGCGGCTCTCTGACGGTCACCCGCAACAACGCAGTTGCGAACGGCAAGGATACCAACAGTGTCCTGCTCAAGGTGACGGATGCCAATGGCAATGCCCTGGCAGACCAGACGGTGGCCTTTACAGCGGATAACGGCGCGACCATTGCGCCCGACGGTGTGAGCGGTTCTGACGGCACGTTGTCCGTACCGGTCACCAGTACCGTAGCGGGGGAACACAAGGTCACGGCGTCAATCAACGGCAGCAGCCAGAGCGTGACGATGAGCTTCAGCTATGACGCTGAAACGGCCACCGTCAGTACGCTGAGCGTCGTGGATAATAATGCGCTGGCGAATGGCACAGCGACGAACAGTGTTAAAGCGGTTGTTCTCGATGCTCAGGGTAATGCTGTCCCTGATGTCGCAGTGACATTCAGTGCAGATAATGGCTCGACGATTACCGTCACCGGCATCAGCAATGAGAAAGGGGAAGCCGTCGCGACACTAACCAGCCTGTTTGCCGGAAACACCGTGGTTAATGCAGAAGTTAACGGCCACAGCGAGCCCGTGACGGTTATCTTTACCGCTGACAGCAGCACCGCGCAGATAGCGGCAGCCAGTATGACGGTAACGAAAGATAACTCTGTTGCGGACGGCTTGGAGACGAACCGTGTCCAGCTGGCGGTTACCGATGCGAATGGTAATGCGCTGGCGGACCAGACTGTGAGTTTCACGGCAGATAATGGCGCTAAAATTGTGGCAACGGCGGTGACCGGCGCTGAGGGGGCGTTAAGTGTGCCTGTCACCAGTACGGTTGCCAGTGAAAGCACCATCACGGCCACTATTAACGGCAGTACCCAGAGCGTTAGGATGAATTTCAAAAATGATCCTTCGACCGCAGCGATAGGCTCATTAGCTGTGGTTGACGACAACGCGATCGCCAATGGCATTGCCACAAACAGCGTGAAGGCGATAGTCAAAGACGGGCAGGGTAACGTTGTACCCGATGCGGTGGTGTCCTTCAGCGCGGATAATGGGGCAAGCATCGCCACCAGCGGGACGTCTTCGGAAGACGGTTCTTTGGCGGTGACGCTGACAAATATCACTGCGGGCACGACCACCGTCACCATGACAGTGAATGGAACCAGCCAGTCAATCGAGACAACATTTATTGCCGATGGCACAACAGCCAATATCGCTGCCAGCGATATTAAAGTGCTGACCGATAACTCTGTGGCAAACGGCGTGAAAGCTAACCAAATTCAGGTCATTGTGAGGGATGCCAATAATAATCTGGTGCCTGATCAAACCGTCAACTTCACGGCAACAGGGGCGACCGTGGCATCAACGGGCATCACCGATAGTGCCGGTCAAATTACCCTTCCCGTCACCTCAACGGTAGCCGGTGTGGCCACCCTAACGGCGACGGTCAATGGTAGCTCTCAGAGCAAGACCATGACCTTTATCACCGACACCGCGACCGCCCACGTAGCAGCGGAAGACTTTATAGTGACCAAAAACAACTCACTGTCCGACGGCGTTGATGCAAATCAGGTTCAGGCCCGCGTTACCGATGCGTATGGCAATATTGTGAGTGATGCGCTTGTCAGTTTCAGCGCAACCAATGGCGCGGTGGTTGGAGATGTCATCCCGACAGATGCTCAGGGAATGGTGACGGTGAATATCACCACACTTCTGCCTGGTATCAGCCAGATTACGGCAACCATCAGCGACAACAGTCAGAGCGTAGATGTGACATTTGTTGCTGCCAGAACTCCGGTCATCACCGCAGTGAATGATGTCACAGAAGGCATCGTGGGTGAGATTCAAAGCGGGCAACTGACGAACGAAGCCTCGCCAGTGCTGACAGGAACGGCGGACAAAAACGGCACGATCAGGTTATATAACAATGGCAAATTAGTGGGCAGCGCACTCGCGGATGACGGCGGGAACTGGAGCGTAAAACCTGATTCACCACTCACCGTTCAGGGGAATCAATCCCTCACCGTGACGGGGGCGTTAACGCCTGAGAGCCCGGAATCCCTGCCAACAGATGCTTTTATTCTGAACCTGGACTCCGTCAATCCAACACCGAAAGTGACACGCGTGATGGATAGCTCAATGGTCGTCGCCGAGGGCGATACCACCACCGGTGAAAACGTGGCTATCGAGGGAACGGCAGAGGCGGGGTCGACGGTGGATGTATACGCATTACGTATGGCTGACCGTGTATATGGAGTGTTGGGTACCACAACCGCAGATGAGAGTGGTAAGTGGAGTTTCGCGGTAACGGACGATACTGTTTTCCAGGGGTCGGGGGAATTCAGTTTCCAGGCGAAATCAACCGATGCCGCAGGAAATAGCACTAAAGTCAGTGACTGCGTTGCCTATTCGATTATTTTACAACAATGGCCAGCACCTGCCGGAACACCAACATATACTCCTCAGTCCAGTGGGGAAGTCATAACGGCTGACGATGTGAGTAATCTGCTGGGCACTAACAACAATATTTTGATTATTTCCCAACCGCCTGCTTACGCTAAGAGCATTGAGCTGCCCGCTCCCTCATCGGCTAACAAAGGTGCACACGTCTATATATCCATTAAAGGTAGCCAGTCTACCGGATTAAAACAGAACGGAAGTACGTTTACTTTTCTGGCTGACGGTTCTGAAACGAGCTGGTATTCAAATGGCAGTATATGGAAACAGGTCTATTAATTGAACTGTTAAGTTAATATGTTTTAGCATGATGCATTCTTGTCAGGTCAGCAAGAATGCATCATGCTCATGTTTTTTATAAATCAGAATATTGTTTTCTCAAGGTTAACGTTGGGGTTTATGTCTAAATACGGCGAGCGTGCGTATCTTAGGCATCAGGACTCCTTACGTTCAGGTCATTATTTTGAACGTAATATTTGACGTTAGTCACGGGAACTTATAATGATAAGAACAAGCAATATAATGGTGTCACATTCACCCCTCCAGCCAGCAGGCCGATGCTTCTCTGTCGAGGTAAACCTCTCTGATTCAGACTATCAGCTCAGATGGGGTGATACAGTCACCCGACATTGCCCGTATGAAAGTAATGTACTTATGGAGACTTTCTTTAAGGAAAATATTGAAGGAAGGGGCTGTGAAGATGTTCTTTTTTCATGGGTGAATTGCGACTGCGTGGCTGCAAATATCCTCTTTCTCAGACGAATGCTGGCTATCCAAAAGAAGTACCAACCCGCGTGCAAAATAATAAGAAATGATATTTATATCAATCATTTAATTATTGATAATGAATGGGCTGATCTCGTGAATGCGCATGATTTTCTTGTCTGGATCTCGATAGAGGGTCCGAAAAAAATCTATGGCAAAGCGTATGGGAAAAACTATCAGCGCACGATGCTGGCGATTGATGCACTTCGGCACTATCAGCTGCTGTTTAACGCCAGAGTGAGGATTAACAGTATCAACGCGGGTTATGCCCAAGAGATGTACTCATTTTTAACACGCTATGTCGGCGTTCACCATATACAATTTATTCCCTTTCTCGGGCCTGGTGAAACAGATATTGGTGTCAAGGTGTCATCAGTGACACCCACTGAGTGGGGTATTTTTATACTCGATGTTTTTGAAGAATGGCTCGGTAATGAGGCAGGTTTTGTACAGGTTAATCTTTTAGATGCCGCCAAGGCGCAATTTTCTAATCCATGTTTGGATCTTTTCTTTGCCGATCCGGTTTGGGAAAACAGGCATGAAAGAGCTGAAGGGTATGACAGACTGCGGCAGAGGGATGAGTTTTTATCTAGGGGTCAGTGTGAAAAGACCCTAGTTTCCTAGACTGTTCCGTGCCTCATGAACCAGGCACTTTCATAAACTGCAGGGGCTTGATCCTCACAGGCACTGTGGCGGCGTTTAGCATTATAAAACATCTCGACATAATCG
>NZ_JAFMOY010000090.1 GCF_019049625.1 Rahnella ecdela | reverse complement strand
GCAGCACGAAAGTTTTACGAGATCGATGATTTAGTTCTTAACGCTGCGCGCTTAATAATAATTCGGTAAAACTCGGCGTGAAAAGGTTTAGCCGGATCAGATTTTACCTGTGTGAAACCTCTAAATATCATTTCTAATCCAAGCATAAAGCCCCCTCGCTCAAAGCGGACATATTGTCCCGATAGCATGTCCGCTACGTGCCAAAAGCGGATCTTGCCAATATTTTGGTCTGTAATCGACAGGGAGTCACTCAATCCGGGTGAACCCCAGATACCAGCAGGAAAATTTATCCTGAAGCTCGTTATTCAGGACGGCTGTCCGAGCCTGTAACAAATAATGTGCGCCTTTTCTGCTCCACTGCATCTGCTGTTTTTTGGCAATTCGTCTGGCAGTCACTTCATTGATCGTTGATTCCACAGGCAACCCATTTGATGGCTTCCCCACACTTTTTCATGCTCTCATGGTTCACGGCTTGAATCGCCAATGATTGCCAAGCCTGATGATGAGAGCTGTTATCCGCGTAGCAATGCATCGCGGAACGACAAAATATGCGTTTCGGCAGCTGTTGCTGCCGCCTGAGAGTCCTCTGACTCAAGGGCAGTAATGATGGCGCGATGCTCCTCGATAACTTCCATTCTATGCCCTTCTTTAGACAGGGAACTTGCCCAGAATCGCTGCGATCTGGTATGTAATACGCTGAGAATATCCTTCAGAATCAAGTTTCCTGAAATCTCCACAATTAACTGATGGAAGTGGAGGTCCAGTGACACCATACGGTTGCGATTTCGCTCTTGTACGGCGATATTCATTTCCTCATTAACCGCTGTCAACGCAACAATATCTTGCTTAGAAATTCGCTTACAGGCCAACTTCACGCTGAGTATTTCATTGGCGAGACGCACTTCAATAAGTTCGAGTGCATCATCTAGAGACAGAGGCGAAACCATCACTCCCTTACGCGGGATTATCTGCAATAAACCTTCATTTTCCAGTCTGTGGATAGCTTGATTGACAGGTGTTCGCCCCATTTGAAGTTCAGCCATTACCTGTGCGGTATTCAAATAATCACCTGGCTTATAGCTCAGCGTCACCAACGCTTGCTTGAAACGACGATACGCCAGTTCATTCATCGATAAATCCACGCCACCCAACGCCGAATATTGGGGAGTTTCTGCAACATCAGATTTCACGAATAGCTCCTGCGAAAGAAATTTTTAGACATAGTACACAAAATCATGGCTCAAAATTCGCCAACTTGCTAACTGAAGGCATAGTGATATTTCACAGTGATTTTAGTAACAAATTTAACTTGAGAGTCACGAATATGAAACTTACCTTTTCGGTAGCTGCAAATACAGACAAAGATTCGCTAGATATCATTGTTAACCAACTGGTAATCGCGGGCTGGACCGGACGTGATCACGAAGCGATTTTACACCATATCAGTGAGCTTGAAGCTCTTGGTGTACCCCGCCCGAGTGCTGTGCCGCTGTTTTACCGCGTTGCAACCAACCAGTTGAGCCAAAGCGAAAACATCGAAGTTGTGGGAAGTGCCACCTCTGGTGAAGCTGAACCATTTATTTTTATCTATCAGGGTGAGCAGTTTGTCTCTCTGGCGTCAGATCACACCGATCGGGTACTCGAAGCTCACAGCGTGGCACTTTCCAAGCAAATTTGTGTAAAACCGGTCGCACGCCAGGCATGGAAAATGGAGGACGTTGCTGAACATTGGGACCAACTAATTCTGCGCTCTTGGATCAAAGAAGAGGGTGAATACCGTTTGTATCAGGAAGGCCGTTTGTCCAGTCTGCGTAAGCCTGACGACTTACTGGAGCGATACCTTGCAGGAATGGTTCAACCAGAAAATGGACTGGCGATGTCCTGTGGAACAGTAGTGGCGATAGGTGGCATCCGTCCTGCAACAGAGTTTCGCATGGAGTTGGTGGATGAAGTATTAGGTCGCACTATTAGCCATTCCTACCAAAGTACTGAATTACCGGTGGTAGTGTGATGATCAAATTGTTAAACATGAAAAAAATCACCCTGAGTCAGGCGATTCAACAGTTGGCGACACTGGATATCTCTTCGCGGGCTCTGACCGAAGCCGCATTAGCGAAAAGCGAAGACCCGCAAGGTGAAGGCTCTCTGGTTTTCACTCGTCTTTATCATCAGCAAGCCTTGGAATTGGCAGTAGCTTCAGATGCGCGTCGTAAAGAAGGTAAGCCGTTCTCAGCGCTCGACGGTATTCCAGTGTCAATCAAAGACCTTTTTGATGTTGCCGGAGAAAGCACCACTGCAGGTTCCAAAGTATTGCGTGATGCACTTGTTGCCGCTGAAAACGCCACCGTGGTGCAGAAGTTGTTGGATGCTGGCGTGGTGATTATTGGCAAAACTAATATGACCGAATTTGCCTATTCTGGGTTGGGTATTAACCCACACTACGGTACGCCAGCCAACCCTTTTGACCGAGCAACCCGACGTATTCCAGGGGGGTCTTCCTCTGGGGCGGCGGTGTCGGTCAGTGATGGTATGTCGCTCGGGGCAATTGGCAGTGATACTGGCGGTTCGGTGCGTATTCCGGCAGCCTTCTGTGGCTTAACCGGTTACAAGCCGACTGCACGACGTATTTCTCAAACGGGTTTACTGCCGCTGTCAACTGCACTGGATACCATCGGCGTTATCACACACGACCTCGTTTCCTGTATCGCACTGGATGGCGTGATTGCCGACATCCCGGTACAAATCACTGAAAAATCACTCCTTCAGGCACACTTCGCCATACCACAAACGCTGGTACTGAACGGTCTCGATGCCGATGTACAAAGAGCCTTTACTATTGCTATCGAAAAGTTAAAACAGTCCGGTGCAAAAGTCTCTGAAATCCCGTGCCATGAATTTTCTGAATTGGCTGACATCAACGCTACCGGCGGCTTTACTGCACTGGAATCCTGGGCGTGGCATCAGAATCTTATTGAACAGAAGGGTGAGCAATATGATCCACGCGTGGTGTCGCGTATTCGTCGCGGCGCTGCTCTTAATCAGGCAGATCTCAAGCGTTTGGAGCTACAACGTGCAGACTGGCAGCAACGAGTGGCGCAAACCATAGGGCAATTCGATGCGTTACTAATGCCTACCGTTCCAATGATTGCTCCAAGCATTGCCGAACTTGAGGCCGACGATGACACCTATTTCCGTGCCAACGCCGCGGCGCTGCGTAATCCATCAGTGATCAATTTTCTCGATGGCTGTGCGGTGTCTTTACCGTGTCACCAAGAAGGTGAAGCGCCCGTTGGTCTGATGGTAGCCGCGTTGCCACTTCACGACGACGCGTTGCTTAGCTGGTCATTACAAATTGAACGCTGCCTCAAGGCCGAATAACAGGAGAGAAATCATGAGCAAATTACCTAATGGAATGCTGTTTGTTGCCACCAATGTTGCCGAGCAGGATGAAGCTGATTTCAACAAGTGGTATGACCGCGAACACGTGGAAGAACGCGTTCGCATTGACGGTTTTCTCTCCGGGACGCGCTATCAGCTCATCAGTCCAGCAGTCCAAGGGCGTAAATATCTTGGCCTGTATCAGACCGAATCATTAAACAGTTTCTCGACCGACGCCTACAGAGCAGCGTTTACATGCCAGTCGCCGTGGTCGGTTGCCAGTCTGGATAAAATGGTTAACCCGATGCGCCGAGTTTGTGCAGTTGAAGCTGTGGTCGGTTTTGGCAGTGGTTGCCATCTGGCAATTATCCCGCTATCCACCTTCGTGGCTGGTGGAGCATTGACAGTGCGTATTGCACAGCTAGGCGAAACCCTGTTTTCCGAACCCGGTTTTGTCCGTTCACGCATGTTAACGCCAGACGTTCAATTGAGTTCACCATTACCTAAAGAGTCGACGGTTAACCGCCCAATGATCCCAATGATGGTGATTGACACTAGCAGTACTGAATCCTGCCAGAAACTTACTGAACTGGCATGCCTGGCTTTACATATCCCGAATACTGAGGCGTTGCTCTACGGTCTCAGTTGGCACCTTACTGCGCAGGAGTTAAAATAATGAGTCTTAATACTACCGAAAATCATGACATTAAAGGTAACACTCATCTGGCCGACGCCACCCACAGCCCACCGAAGACTGGCCGTCTGGCCGCAGCTAGTTCAATAGGTACCGCGCTGGAATGGTATGACTTTGCCGTCTACAACATCATGGCGGCGCTGATCTTCAACCACGTTTTCTTCCCGTCATTTGATCCGATTGTCGGTACAATACTGGCGTTCTCAACCTATGCAGTAGGTTACGTGTCGCGCCCGGTTGGCGGTATGATCTTCGGCCATCTTGGAGACGTCAAAGGACGCAGCTTCGTCCTGGTGACCACGCTGGTATTGATGGGCGTGACCACAGCGCTGATGGGTCTGCTACCAGGTTATGCGACGTGGGGGGTCTGGAGTCCGATACTACTGGTAACGCTGCGCTTTGTGCAGGGTATCGCGTTGGGCGGTGAATGGGCGGGTGCGGTTCTTCTGTCGATGGAGCACGGAAAATCGCATCAGCGTGGGCGTAATGCCTCTTTCGCTCAAGTCGGGCCGTCTTGCGGAACCTTAATTGGAACCGGGACGATCACGCTTATTACCCTATTGCTCTCAGCTGGTGATTTCCAGGCATGGGGCTGGCGTATGCCGTTCTTACTGAGTCTGGTGCTGGTGATATTTGGTCTGTGGTTGCGTCACGGCGTTCCCGAAACACCGGCGTTTCTGAAGTTAGAAGAGACTAAACACACCTCTCATACACCACTCAAAGATGTGTTCACCAAGCATCCGCGTTCTTTACTGATTGCAGGTGGCTCACGCATTGGTTCTGACGTGCTCTATGCATTGGTGGTGGTATTTACCCTGACCTACGTCACAACAGTTCTACATCTTCCACGCCCACTGGCGCTTGGTGCGACCATGCTTGGCGCGTTGGGGAATGCGATAACAGTGCCGATGTTTGGCGCGCTGTCTGACCGCTTCGGGCGTCGCCCGGTTTATATCTTCGGGGCGGTTGCTGCGATGATCTGGGCTTTCATGTTCTTCGTTTTTCTCGATAGCACACAGCCGATACTGATCTGTCTGGCGGTGTTCGTAGGGTTAATAATCCACGCGATGATGTATGGTCCACAGGCGGCTTTCATCACCGAACAATTCCCAACCCAAGTACGCTACGCTGGCTCATCCTTAGCCTACACTCTAGCGGGAATTATCGGCGGTGGCTTTGCTCCACTTATTATCACCACGCTATTTAAAGAGTACGACAGCACATTCGCTATCTCGCTATATGTCGTGCTAGCGCTGCTTATCACGGCAGTCTCAGTATTTGCCGCTAAAGAGACAGCGCATAAACCACTATAAAAAGAAAACACATTAATTAATCGACAGAACGGGGAAGGATCCCTGTTTTGCCTAAGCCATTTGTAAGTATCCCGCTTAAGCGATCCTATCACAGGCACCCATTAGAGGATAATTACCTCAGCCACCCCTCGGCTTTGTTGAATAAATCGAACTTTTGGCCGTAATGAGGATCAGATCACCACATTCCCGATCCTGTAGCGGTATCACGTGGCAAAACAAAAGTTCAAAATCACCTACTGGGCTACCTACATCAAGGCGCTCGTCAACCGGGGCTCACTGACATTCTGGCTTGATGAGTCAGCCATCCAGGCTGGTATGACGAGCCCAATACGTCTTCACGTGGTCGTCCGCAACTTTATTCTCAGCTCGCTATTACCACCGTACTGATGCTCAAACGCATCTTTCGCCTCACGCTGCGCGCTGCGCAGGGATTTATTGATTCCATTTTTACCCTGATGAAGCTCCCACTCCGGTGCCCAGATTACTCCTGCGTCAGCAGACGGGCCAGGTCCGTCAATATCCCGTTCA
Source organism: Rahnella ecdela (assembly GCF_019049625.1). Lineage (GTDB taxonomy): Bacteria > Pseudomonadota > Gammaproteobacteria > Enterobacterales > Enterobacteriaceae > Rahnella > Rahnella ecdela. The sequence continues at coordinate 8,542 of NZ_JAFMOY010000090.1, read as the reverse complement.
AAACCCCCACGCGCGGCGAAATAGCCCATCTGATTATCGACTCCACCGGATTAAAAGTCTTCGGGGAAGGAGAGTGGAAGGTGAAAAAACACGGCAAGGAAAAGCGCCGCGTCTGGCATAAACTGCACCTGGCGGTGGACGCTGATACGCATGAGGTTATCTGCGCTGACCTTTCCCTGAACGATGTGACGGATGCAGAGGCCTTCCCGGGGCTTATTCGCCAGACCCACCGGAAAATCAGAACCGCCTGCGCCGACGGCGCTTATGACACCAGACGGTGCCACGACGAACTGCGGCGTAAGAAAATCAAAGCACTTATCCCGCAGCGAACCCGCGCAGGTTACTGGCCAGCTGAATATGCCGACAGAAACTAGGCGGTTGCCCGGCAACGGCTGACGGGAAGCAATGCGTACTGGAAATGGCACACGGTTTACAACCGACAGTAGATGAACTGCCCCACACGTCTTTTGTTATCTGAGATGCCATGGTAATTAATCCATCCACGCACTACCCGGATAACCGTGTTCAGGGTTTGCCTTCTGTTGGCGTTGAGGTTCTTCCACAGTAAGCGGCTCACCTGAGACGTATTGACGTTTATTCAGCAGTAAGGTCGACTTTCCATGGCAGCAGATCACGAACCCGATTAGCTGGCTAGTCCTGGATATGGCCGAGGACGTAACGCGGGCACGCCTCCGGATCCACGCCGTTCAGCCGACAGGTCCCGATCAGCGAGTACAGTATCGCCGCACGCTCACCTGATCCTACCCACGTACTGTGGACACGGCCCTAAGCGAGGTTCTGGTTTTCAAATTGTTCGGAACTGAGACCGCCACAGGCACTGTGGCGGCGCCACCGATTGTAATCACACTCGATATAATTAAACACCGTCGTCCGCATGATTTCCCGGCTGATAAAGCGTTCCCCGTGGATACCTTCTACCTTCAGCGAGTGGAAGAAGCTTTCCGCGCAGGCATTGTCGTAACAACATCCTTTGGCACTCATGCTACCGTGCAGATTATGCCGCTTCAGCAGCGCCTGATAGTCCGCCGAACAGTATTGCCCGCCGCGATCTGTATGGACAATGACATTTCCCAGTCGCTTACGTCGCCAGAGTGCCATCTGCAGCGCATCGCAGGCCCGCTGCGCTGTCATCCGCGACGACATCGACCAACCGATAACAGCCCGCGACCACAGGTCAATCACCACCAAGAGGTACAGCCAGCCCTCGTCGGTGCGAAGATACGTGATGTCTCCTGCCCACTTCTGATTCGGGCCACTCGCGTAAAAATCCTGTCTCAGCAGATTTTCACACACCGGCAGGCCATGTTCTCTGTAGCTGACCGGGCTTAACTTCCGGGCAGCCTTTGCACGAAGTCCCTGACGGCGCAGGCTGGCGGCAATGGTTTTGACGTTGTACTCAGGCAGTTCGTCAGCGAGACGAGGCGCACCATAACGCTGTTTTGCCTCAGTGAATGCCTTACGGACAGCAGTATCACAGACGAGTCGGAACTGCTGACGGGGTGTTATCTGCTGACGACGCAGACGCCACGCATACCAGCCGCTGCGGGCGACCCGCAGTACCCGGCACATGGCTTTGACGCTGAACTCAGCCCGATGATTTTCGATGAAGACATACTTCATTTCAGGCGCTTCGCGAAGTATGTCGCGGCTTTTTGGAGAATGGCCAGCTCCTCTGCCTGTTCCGCCAGTTGGCGCTTAAGACGGGCAATTTCAACGGACATTTCCTGCTCACGTTCGGAAGAGCTGCGGGCATTGTTAATCTTACTGCGCTATGCGTAGAGTTGGGATTCGTACAGGCTGAGTTCCCTGGCAGCGGCAGCAACCCCGATACGTTCCGCAAGCTTCAGGGCTTCGTTGCGAAATTCAGGAGTGTGCTGTTTGCGAGGCTTCTTATTTGTTGATGCTGGTTTTGTCATGAGTCACCTCTGGTTGAGAGTTTACTCACTTAGTCGTATGTCCACTATTCGCGGGTAGGATCAATTCAATATGAAGTCATCTTTACGTCAGATGAATAATTCGATCTGCCGAAGCTATCGTTGTTTCTCGGTGAGCAATGATAATCCTAGTTATATCAAGTGCTTTGATCGCGTGATTCACCATTGCCTCACTTTCCTTGTCCAGTGCGCTGGTAGCTTCATCTAAGAACAAGATTGCGGGTTTCTTATAAATCGCACGCGCAAGGAATAGTCGTTGTTTTTGACCCCCTGACAATCCTTCACCTAATTCACCGATCAGGGTTTCATAGCCCATTGGCATTTGCATGATAACCTCGTGCAGATAGCTGGCTTGGGTGCATTCCTGCATCCAGGCTTCATCCACTTCATCAGCAAAGCCGCAGATATTCTCTCTGATGGAACCGGAGAACAGCTTGTCATCCTGCATCACACAGGCGATCATTTTGTGGTAGTTATTGATACCCAACTGCTGAATATCTATACCATTCACTTCAACCCTACCATAGTCAGGATAAAACAGCCCACACAGTACCTTCATCAAGGTAGTTTTTCCTGACCCAGATGGCCCGACAATCGCCACACTTTCTCCTGGAGAAATAGTGATGTCCAGCCTGTCGAAAATGGGTGCTGACTGGCTGTCATAACGATAACTAAGTGCCCGCGTTGCCAGCGATACCGACTGAAGTCGAGGCTCATAAGGGAGATCGGGTTTACGGTTTTCTCGTGGGTGCAGGGCAATATCGGCAATACGCTCATTGTGCAGGCTCATCATGCGCAACTGCAGCAAAAAATTGGTTAATGAACCAATTCTGTCGGAGAACTGCCCGCGAAAAGCGCCGAATGCTACGAACATTCCGATAGTCATCTGGTTGTCTATCACCAGGCTTGTACCCAGCCACAGGATCATTACCTGATCACATGCGGCGACAAAAGTGTTGATCCCGCCAAACAGCATATCCATTTTAGTCACCCGGATGCCTGTATTGATGGTATCGATTTCGAGGTTGAGCCAACGGGCACTGCGTCTTTCTGCTATTCCCTGCATTTTAACTGTCGCGATGCCATACAGCGTTTCCATGAAATAGGAACTGGCACGTGCAGTTCGAACCAATGATTCCTCTGACAGTTGTCGGTAATAACCGTAGGTCAGCAGGCGGAGAACAACGTAAAGGGTGGTGAAGGCCATAACGATCCAGGTTAACCAGCCCCCGTACAAAATCATCATCACGAGCACGCCGACCACCATGATCATGTCCATAATAGCGCCGACGATACTGGCGGTGAACGTGGTGTGCAATGTATCCAGCGATCCGAAACGCGATTGGATATCCCCCAGTTTACGGCGTTCAAAATAGCCAAGGGGCAGTCGCAACAGATGGTTGAACAACCCGGATTGCCACTGGACATTAATGAGCGTAGACATGACTAAGGAGGACCAAGCGCGCACCATGCTAACTGCCGCTCGCAGCAGAATAAAGAACAACAGCCCCGAACAGATTAAGGTCAGCAGCCCGCGATCCCCGGCAGGGATCGCATGATCCATCACCAACTGGGTACCAATTGGCATCACAAGGTTGATGGTTTCAATCACCAGCGACAGACAAAAAATCTTGCCAAGCGTTCCTTTTAGACCATGCACACTCCCCATTAGCGTGCGAAGGCTCAGTCGGTTTCGCACGGTATTCGCTTCGAATGCCGCGCCTGGCCACACCTCAAGTGCCACACCGGTGAAGCTGCGTGACACTTCCGGCATGTTGATGATTCTTCGGCCCCTAGCCGGGTCGTGTATGACAACATGATTACGTCTGACGCTTACCAGAACCACAAAATGATTGAATTCCCAATGGAGTACACACGGCAATTTTAGCGAGCCGAGATCCTCAATATCCAGTGACAGGGGGCGTGAGGAAAACCCGAGTTGTTCGGCAATACCGATTAAACCTGCCAACGTAGTGCCACGCGCCGAGAGGTTAAATTCTTGGCGCAGTGCAATCAAATCGACGTTCTTGCCATAGCGACCACAAATCATCGCCAGGCAAGAGAGGCCGCACTCTGAGGATTCAGTTTGATGCACAAGCGGAACTCGTTGCCTCAACCGTATGTCGAGTTGGTTAAGCAGTTTTTTAACAGAGCGTTTACTCATTGACCGGTCCCAACGCGCTTTGTTTCATGTCGTAGAACGGAGATAACATCCATTGATATATCTTCCTTTTTTCCAAAAACAAGGTGCTCTCCGCTTTCATGCCATTTTCCAGGCTCAGGAGCTTGCCGTTATACATGATGGCCTGCTTTTCTGGTCTGACGATCACTTTATAGTAAGGAACAGCACTCGTCAGCGCGGCTTTGGGTGCCCCCTGATAGGTCAACATTTCCTGGGGTGACGCAGGCGCCTTGGAAATAACTGACACAGTGCCGGCAAACTGTCCAAATTTCTGCGCGGGGAAAGCTTCATAGCGAATGTTGACCTGGCCCCCCGTAGTTATATAGGGAATAGCATCATTGGGTACCCAAAGTACCAGAGAGTAGTGATCAATACTTGGCGGTATGACCTGCAGCAAACTGTCGCCGATATTGACCATTTGCCCTACCGTAACGCTAAGCGAGTCGACGCGTCCGTCGACTAAGGCACGGACGATAATGGTCCCGCCTGCATCGATATTCAGCAGTTCTTTTTGCAGCTCGTAGCGCTGCAGTTCCATCTGATAAATCTGGTTATCGAAATCTGAGGCTTGAGTGTGAATTTGGCTTTCTAGGGTCGTGATCTGCAGGGAATTTTGCTCGTTCTGGCCGGTGAGGCTCAACAGATTATTTTGCTGCTGGTAATACAGTGCCACCTGGTTGGTGAGTTGGTCTTTATTGATAAGCCCTTTCTTCTGATATTGCCGATAATTCTCCATATTCGCTTTCATGATACGGAGCCCTTCCTCGGCACGCTTCAGTATGTCGGTAGACTGCTGAAAAGCAGATATATACTGTGCTTTTTGCTTCTGAAGCATGTTGATAGTGGTTTTTTTGCTGCCATCCAGACGATTGATAATTTGTGCAATGCGCACAAGCTGATTATCGATGTCCCGGCGTTGGTTGTCGCTGACCACCCCACTGTGGGTACTTTTACTTACATCTATCTGATAAATGGGAGTACCAGTCTTAATTATCTGTCCTTCAGTAACAAATTCTTTGACCACGACGCCCTGGACCCTTGAATAGACGTTCGATACGCGCGGATAGGTGCTGATTTCGCCGGGTACATTGACTCTTCGGGTGTAGTTTACGGTAATGACAAAGGTCAGAAATGCTGTAATAAAAAAAAGACATAATCCAGCGAGGACCCAAAGAGGAATGCCGGGAAGGAGAAGCGCTCGGCCACGCCATTTCATTTTCTGATAAGTAATCGCTTCCTGGCGAAACACTATCGCCCTCCTTTATCATTCAAAAATAGTAGCTTGGCCACAGATGTTAGAATCACTTGTTTTAATCGATTGTGAGAGGAAAGAATAATCCTATATTCAATTATCTACGAAGATACGGCATTCTAGCGTTCACATTTTAATCAATATCTTCAGCTAATTAAACTACACTATAATGAGGTGTAGTAAAAATCATATTTGATGCCACCAATAAGAGAAAAATCCAAATTAACATAACTAATTTCCTTAATAGATTATGTGAATATAATGGATTAACATTCTCTGTTTGTTTTTATGGATTGTAAGTTAATAAATCTGATTAATTAAAATATTTCTCTTCATTCAGATATTGCGATGCGTGTCACATAAAAAAATAAATTTATGTTTAATTATCTATTCTCTATTAACAAAGGAGTTGTTTATGAAAGTTATTGAAACTCAGTATTTGAATGGCATTTCTGGAAGTGGCAGTGGTAATGATACTTCAAGTAGAAGTGGAAATACTAAAAGCTCCAACAGTGGTAACTCATCCTCCTGGAGTCATATGGTTCAAAATGCTCCTACTCATATATATGGAGGAACAGAGGAGTGTGCTAATGGTGTTTTTGGAGCGCTCGTAGAGAATTTCCCTAATCCGGTAAAAATGGGTGTAGGTGTGGCTGCAAATGCAGGCCTTTGCCTGAATAAGGGTAGCGGTAATTCGGGTGCTTTTGGAGGAGATTCCAACGCCAACAGTGTCAATGGACAATGTCATTGGTAAAATACTAAAATAGTATATACTACCCTGAGTTAGACATTACGTTAGGGTAGTATATTTCCAATTAAAATCTGATCCCAGATAAAAATCATTTCATCACTAAGCTTAAAAAATTCATCGCAGAATGTAAAAGCACAGGATAAAATAGCCCGCCAGTGCGTTCCCTTATAAGACATAGCATCAATCCAGAAATGAAAATATTCAACTGTTGATGCATCTCGTAAGAATTGAAATGAATAAGGCAAAATAAAAATGTTGTTATGAAATAACATATTATCGTTTCATTTTTAAACTTCAATTTTATTAGGCCGTAAACTAGCCCTCTAAAAAAAACCTCCTCATATAATGGAGCTATGAACAATAGAACTACAACGAGTGGAATTGTAATGTGAGAGTTTTCATATTGATTATTTGCACTAAAAATATAAGCTGAGGATGATTGAAAAAGGCTTAGAGCGAATAAACTTATATATAAAGTTAAGTTCTCTTTCGATGCCAAAAATTTAAAATTAAAACCGGAGAAGATTTTAGAAAATTTCTTGTAAGAAAAAAAAGCGAGGGAGATCTGACCGACTAACATGACTACGATTGAGTCATCAAATCCAACTGAGAAAAAACGCATCAGTAAATATGGTAATATTGTAAAGGAAATATATGCAGCTATTGTAAACAAAAAGGACCATAGATTATCTTTTATATTTTTGACGCAAATTTGATCCGTCATAACAGACAATCCTGTTTTATAAGAAGGGCCTAAACTAAATACATGGAAACAAAGAAACCGCTTGTCTTTATCGAATGTAAGCCACTTCTGAATGGCTTACATTTGTAAGCTATAACTCTAATAAATATTTTATCGCTGGCCGTTGCTTTTGTCTGCTATCCAAGCCCCAGTTTTCAACATAACACAGACAATGATCATGCAGGTTATGAGACTTATGAGAGGATGTGCAGCGTATTGGGAGCCCACCGGATTAAGCGGGCTATAGTTTATTATTAATAAAGACAGTATTAAACCGATTAGAACAAAAATAAACTTTTTCAAAATCCTCACCTCATTAGTGCGATAATTAATATGCTGACTGTAAAGCCTAAGCTTTGTGTAATTGAGAAATTAGGTTCTCAAATAATATATCTTACTCTTATTAAATACTATGTACCATCACATCATACACTTGGCGATGTTTTAGATCCAGCGCAGGCAAGTGGAATGTAGCACGTGTAAGTATCCCAGCTTTAGTTCCAGGCACTTTTTGAGATTTCCGGTTTCTTGATCCCTTCCCAATATTGATGCCAGGATAAATCAGAGATCCGGGTCTGTTTGCAGGCTTCGGACAAATTCTTCCGGAGTCTGGTTATTTAATGAGGAATGTGGCCGGTACTGGTTATATTCCTGCCGCCAGTGCTCGATCTTCTCCTGAGCATCTTCCAGTGACAGGAACCAGTGCACATTCAAACACTCATCGCGCAGGCTCCCGTTGAATGACTCGACCAGAGCATTATCTGTCGGTCTGCCGGGCCGTGAGAAGTCCATTGTCACCTTATTTTCGTATGCCCATCGGTCAAGCGCTTTAGAGATAAATTCGCTGCCATTATCCGTCTGCAACCGGTGTGGTATACGGTGCTGCATTTGTTTCAGGCGCTCCATAACAGCCACCACATCCTCTCCGCGCAGCCCCTGACCAACTTCGATCGCCAGGCATTCACGACTAAAATTATCCACTACAGTTAGGGCACGTATCCGACGCCCGTTGAACAGATTATCAGCAACAAAATCCATGCTCCAGCACTGATCTAATGCGGTCACTTCTGGACGGGCGTGTCGGTGCCTGGCTGTAACATGCCTGAGTGGGCGTTTTGCTCGTAGATTCAGTCCTTCCTGACAGTAAATTCGGTGGGTTTTCTTGTGGTTGACTAACCAGCCTTCCCTGCGCAAAAGAATATGAATGCGCGGGCAACCATAGCGGATCCGTGTCTCCGCAATTTCTCTTATCCGGTGAGTCAGGGCCCTGTCATCACGACAACTGCGATAGAGGTATACCGTGCGACTCTGCATCATTAAACGGCAACCACGACGCAGCCCGATACGATAGGCGTCCAGCAGGTAAGTCACCGCTTCACGCTTCTGAATGGGCCTCAGAACTTTTTTCGAATGACATCCTGGAGCATTTCCTTATCCAGACTGAGGTCCGCCACCAGACGCTTAAGCCGTTGGTTTTCGTCCTCAAGCTGCCGCAAACGGCGCAGTTCTGTTACGCCCATACCGCCAAATTTTTTCTTCCAGTTAATGGGATGGACTACCTCCTCCCTTTGCGCTTAACTCAACAAAATACGTTCAGCAGGAGAGTAAACATGAATATCGTCTATCTGGGTATCGATCTGGCTAAAAATGTTTTCCAACT
>NZ_JAFMOY010000091.1 GCF_019049625.1 Rahnella ecdela | reverse complement strand
TTGCTTATACCTGTCCCAGATAATCGCTTTCTGTTCTGGCGTGTAGTAAATGCGCGTTCTTCGTTTCATGGCAACGTCCCCCTTGTTTAAGGATAGCGTTGCGTCGACCCGTTGAACTCACAGCCAGAAGCAGACGTCGATAAAGTCTCCATCGACTAAGCTTTTGGCTGGTTAAACCTCGCGTTTTTCCGCCCATTTCAGCATTGCATCGAGAGCAGGGCACAGCGCTTGCCCCCATTCAGTGAGTCGATATTCCACTTTCGGCGGCACCTGGGGATACACCGTCCGCGACACGATCCCGTCGGCTTCCAGCTGTCTCAGTTGCTGCGCCAGCATCTTCTGCGAAATGCCGGGGATCAGTTTTTCAAAATCTGAATAGCGCTGTATCTTCCCGTCAAAAAGATGAAAAAGAATGATCAATTTCCAGCGACCTTCCAGCAGGCGCAGGACATGTTCCACACCTGTGGCGGCAGATTCCGGGTTATATAACTTACTCATAATTCAGTCACTCACTTTTTCGTGCGTACTTGTCAATTTCACAGTCTATGTTGAATATAACAGTACTGTAAATAACGGGAGTACTGAGCCATGTCATTCACATTACCGCACGCTATTTCTACCTATTTCTCTATCAGCAATGGTGCAGATATCGCCAGAGTTAAGGATTGTTTTACCGTCGATGCCGTCGTAACCGACGAAAATAAAACCCATCAGGGCCACGTGGCGATCGCGGCATGGCAACGTGCCGCGCAGGCCACGTTTGACTACAGCGTTGAGCCCATTAAGGTTCTTAACGAAGGCGACCGGGTGACGGTCACTTCGAACGTCGTCGGTAACTTTCCCGGTAGCCCGGTAAAGCTTAATCATTCTTTCGGCCTGATCGGCGACAAGATCAACACCCTGGAGATTCTCTAATGTCATTGGATCTTGATTTCCAGGGTAAACGCGTGCTGGTTACTGCGGGTACCAAAGGCGTCGGTAAAGCGGTGGTCGGGCTGTTAAAACAGCAGGGAGCCAGGGTGTTAACAACCGCGCGCCACGCGCCCACGGAATGTATTGCAGACGCCTTCGTGGCGTCGGACCTGACCACGGTCAAAGGGTGTGCCTCAGTAGCGGAGGCCGTTCAGGCCCACCTGGGAGGAGTCGACATCATCATCCATGTGGCGGGCGGTTCTACCTCACCCGGAGGTGGATTTGCGGCGTTGGGCGAAGAGGAGTGGCAACAGGAACTCAATCTTAATCTGTTACCCGCGGTACGTTTAGATCGCGCGCTGTTGCCAGGGATGCTGGTGCAGGGAGGCGGGGTGATCATTCACGTCACTTCTATCCAGCGTGAACTGCCGTTGCCGGAATCAACTACCGGCTACGCGGCAGCGAAAGCGGCGCTGTCAGCGTACAGCAAAAGCCTGTCGAAAGAGGTATCGCCAAAGGGAGTTCGGGTGATTCGCGTCGCGCCCGGCTGGATAGAAACCGAAGCTTCGGTGGCAATGGCGGAACGACTGGCGCAGCAGGCTGGAACGGATTACGAAGGCGGTAAGCAGATCATCATGAAGGCACTCGGGGGTATTCCGCTGGGGCGCCCTTCAAAACCCATTGAGGTGGCTAATCTCATTGCCTTCCTCGCGTCATCTTATGCTGCCGCCATCACCGGCACTGAATATGTGATAGATGGCGGCACCATCCCGACTGTATAGACAAGTATCTTAATCGGCTCATGCTGGTAGCGAATGCTAGGCTTGCGCCCTCCGGGATAAAGGAGCCAGAACCAGGAACTCAACTCAAAGCCACGTAAGTGGCTTTTCTATGAAGTCTTAAACGAGACTGCTGGGTGATACCATGCTCCCATTCTCTTCTTCGCCAATGTCCGCTCATCGCTCACAGCAGACCTTCAGCGTCACGTGTTTGTCTGCTGTGTGCCAGGAGCGGACGTTAATGAGAACAATCTGTGGCAATCAACGGGGCGGGGTCAGTCCAGTTGGAGCATGAATTTCTCCCCGAAGCATTAATCAGATTGGCGGCGAACCTCGATTTCAACAATGTGGCGAGGTGTTCGCCCAAGCCGAGGATCGCCGTTGGCGACGGCGATGATGTCCTCATGCTCGTCGCCAGCCCACAGGCCAACAAGCTCGTGCAGAAAAAAATCCGCGTAGGAGCAGCTGGCGTCCCGCACCTGCATCGCCAAAACCGAGGTTTTGCTCGTGTGCAACTGGGTCAAATTCCTAACGAGCCGCGCTGGGGCAACCCAGAGAACCGGGCGAGGCGAGGCCGGAGTCGCGAACAGATAGTAGGCGTGTTCTGACTGCTTGAGTATGTCCTCGCACTGCTTCAGGTCGATGCCTACCGTCGAACTGAAACCCCGCCCCGAATCAGTGCCTCTGCGCTTTTTCACCTGCATAAGGGTCGCACGCTGAATCACTGTTTCCCCCTTTTCCACGATACGGCTCAGGAACAGCACGTCTGCCCCCAGCGGAGCACCGGCTGGTGTGTTCGCCCCTTCCTCCCGCTTGCTGGGTTGACGCACCTTCACTGTCAGGCTCGGATACCTCGCCCGCGTCGTAACCGAGAGTTGGCGCAACTGGCTGCTCACGTTGCCAATCGCCTCCTTCGTCAGAGTCAGGAGGCGCGCCGTATGGGCCTCCTCGTCCTCTCCCCAGGTCTCCGAATATTCGCGACAAAATTGTTCCTCAATCTGGCTAAGCGCCCTATAGATGACTTGCTCCACGGAAGGGTCGCTCAGCCAAGTTTGTGCTCCTACGCTAGGCAACTCAGTGGCTCCCTCGCCCCGGCCTACCGGCCCCTCTAGGTCCAGTGCACCCTGCTTGGACCGCAGTAGTCCCTTGCACCTCAGTTGCAGTTGCCTTACATCAGTGCTGACAAGCCGATTCGCAAACGCCAGATGTTCCTCGTCATCCATCAATCGCAAAAGCACTGGCTCGACTTCGGCGAATGCCGTCTGCTCGAGCCAAAGGCAAGCAAAATTGAGGAGCCCCTGGGCTAATTCAGGTTCCTCATTCACCTGATCGAACAGATCCTGTCGCCAGGCCTCGCGGGCGGCCGGGCCTAGTTGTGTCCACAGCGATTCTCGATCCCACGCCAGAGATGGCAATTCTCTGAGGCTGGCAGCGACGCTTTGCTGGCTAGACCGAGCTGGGTCTCCAAACTCGTGCCAAGCCGCCGCAAGCGCGAGGTCCGAGGGTATAGTGTCCACGTACAATGTAGCAAGCCTCGAGAAGGCTTTGGCAACGCACCCCTTGATATTGTCTTTCTTCTCTTTCTTCGAACGGATGTTCCAGCGCAGGAACAAATTACGTACATCCTCCGGCAAGATCGCGCAGCAATGTTGGATTAGCTCAGGAAAAACTGCCGGATCGGCTCGTTCAAAAACCTGTTCACAGACCCACCGGGACGCCTGCACTGTCGGCGAATTCGCAAATAGAGAGAAGACGAGCTCAGGCCTTCTGTTGCTTGAATAGTCCGACGACATGTCGATATTTTTTTCCAGGTAGTCGCATACACGCTGCCAATACTGCTGGACCAGTTGATCGAAAGCCCAATTATTCCTTCCCTGACGAGGGTCGACTAGTTGAAGAACATAGATGCAATCCTCCTCGGACGTATTGACCACCAACGCCTTCATGATCTGCTGATCGTCCAAATATTTATACCGAGAATATGAACGGTCAGCGAGCAACCATTCAACCCAAATAGCACGTGGCTCGATTTCCGCTACAATGGTTTCGCGTAACGCCGGGGGATCGCCATTAAGTATGCCATCCCTGAAGGTATCCTGGGCGCACCGGTAAGAATTTTGGTCCAAGATAGAGCACGATTTCTCGATCCCCGTGGATCCGTGTCCGAGAATTTTTAAGGTCAGCGCTATCTGCCCCTGCTGTGCCGCGTTCTCGAATTCGATCACAAAGTGCTCACGCTCAGTTTGCGAACTACATAGCCAATTCGTAACCGTAACACTAGGGTTCTCAGTTGATAGGTGGGAGTAGTCCAGATGAAGCATGTCTTTGTGGATGGTAAAATACCGTGCGAGGAATTCGACAAGCGGCTGAGCCCAACCTTCTAACGAAATACTGGCAACTGCCGATTGATTGTCGAAGTCAATATTTACGAACAAGATGATCTCCCTTTCCCCGTAGCTGGCACCGACGACCTTCGCCATGGTGATCTGCAAATTCTCAATAAGTCTACCGTAGCCAAATCGCAGGCGGTTCAAGGAACCGCCCTTAGGCAACAACAGACATTATAGAATTCCGTTGATCTTTTTATTACTTCTACCTAAATAAATTTGCATATTACCGATCCACTTTAGCCAGACCATGGTTGACCTGTTCCCAGTTGCTTGACATACGGCATTGTTAGCAAGATTCATGGTGACTCAACTACGGACTTCTGCTCTTCGCTCACAGCGGCCATGCATTACCCTAAAACGCCCAAACAAGGCGGAAAAAATCAGCATTGAGCTTTTAACGTCGATTACAGTGGCTTGTTTAGACCCTAGCTGCTAGGCCAGAAACGCATCTCATAGCGTTTCGGGGAAGCTTACTGGCTTGCTGGTATGCTGGTATGCTCAGTCAAGCTTACGACTCAGTTTATCGGTGAACCGAAGGGGGCCATAACAATTTGAAAAACAGTGCCGATACTTTTTATGCGCTAATCAGATCCCGGCTCTGTCGTTGAGACGTTTCAGCATTACATGACGAAAAACTTTAATATCCTATGCGCGAGTTAGCGCCAAACGATAATGATGACCTGAGGGACGCGCCTGCAGCGTCTGACTTTGTAAAGGAGATTACATGGCAAGCATTCTTTCGGAGTATCACCGATTTCTCATACAACTCTCTCAGCAGGACGTACCTGACGACGTCCGGCGGCTTGCACATCTGATATCCCGTCACCTACAACCTCTCGCTGAGGTTGGCACGGCTCGCCGTGGACGCTCAGTGCGTCTTGCCCCTCTATCCGTCAGGCAAATGGCAGACATGCCCGTTGCTTACGACGGCAATTCTGATGCACCTGAAGTTGGAGCTCGCCTTGGCCGCTTACATCGGCTTGAGGTTGGACCATTCCGTGGATTCATGCGGCAGGAGATCTTTGACCTGACCCACGATATCACGCTGATTTATGGTGCAAACGGCACCGGTAAAAGCAGCTTCTTTGAAGCCCTCGAAATAGCGATGTTGGGATCTATCAGCGAAGCGCAATTAAAGCGTGTTGAACAAAGGCTGTATTGCAACAATGCACGTATTGGTCGACACGATGCGCCAGTGCTTCTTGCGGGTGAAGCTCACGCCCCCCAGCCCGTCCAGTCTGATGAATCTGAGTATCGGTTTTGTTTCATTGAGAAGAACCGGCTGGATGACTTTGCACGCATTGCCGCGAGAACCCCGGGCGACCAGAGACAGCTTATCGCAACGTTGTTTGGTGTCGAACAGTTCAGTGAATTTGTCCGTGGGTTCAACCCCTCTCTTGATCCCGATTTGATGCTTACAGGCCCAATGGCTGCGCAACTGGTTGAACGAAGACAGCAGGTCGCCTCGTCAGAACAGGCGATTGCGGCCCACCCGCAGAAAATCATTGATATTGAATTGCAGGAAAATGCCCTTGCCCAGCGTATGTCTCCTGGTGCGACCTATCAGGCATGCGTTGAATGGCTGGAAGGCACGCCTCTTCAGCAAGGGCGTCAACCATACGTTCAGGCTCTACTTGATGCGGTGCCGCCGCCAGTATATGGGATCACGCAGTCCCAACTAGAAACACTACTCAATGAAGCATACCGGTTGCAGGCGATCTGGCAAGAAGCTTCAAGAGAGCTTGGGACGAGGGCGACCGAGGTTTCTTTTGCAAAACTCTATGAGGCGGTACAAGCCTTTGCGGTTGATGCGACTACCTGCCCTGCCTGCGGCACTTCGCTCAATGCCGTAGCAGAAGATCCTTTTGCGCGCGCGCGCGCGGGGCTGGAAGCTCTGGCACAGCTGGCTGAATTACAGAGACGAGAGCAATCATTACGAGCAGAGCTCACCGAGTCTGTCCGTCAACTTTGGGAAGAAATGCGACGCACTGTAACGGCCGCGATCACTGCATGTCCGGAAACGCTTCAGGCTGCATCACTTCCTGTCTTGCCTTCAGCATCAGTTGGCGCATGGTTTGAGAGCTGGATTGTCGAAGACCGTCAGGCATGGAGAGCGCTTCTGAACATTGCGTCAGCGATTGAGCAAGTCGACGCACAGTCCCGCGCTATACTGGATCAACGCACTGCGCTGACTCAGGAGCGTGACCGCCTGATTCAGTTTCGGTTTGAAATAGAAAGGCTCCGTACGCAGCGCAGGGCTGCCGACGTTGAAATGGCTGCATCCCAAGCTACGGTGAACCAATTTAACGAAAATAACCGGGAACTGCTTGAAGCCATTGCGGCAGAAGAACCCCTCATACAATTAAATCAACGCATTAAAGCGGCATACGATGGCTTCCTGCCAGAACTTCAGCGTTACATGGCAGCGTTACCGGGCATATTGCTGCAGGGATTGGGGGAGCAGGCCCGAAGCCTTTATAATGCATTTAACCGAAGCGATGCACCAGGCGATCTGTTGCACGCACTGTACCTGCCTGCCGGTTGCTGAAAACAGCAAGATTGAAGTCGAATTCATAGGTGAACCTGGCATTCGTTACGATGCGTTGATTATTTTCAGTGAAGGGCACATCAAGTGCCTAGGGCTCGCCATACTCTTGGCCAAGAATATCGTTCAGGGTTGTCCAGTCGTCATTTTTGATGATGTGGTTAATGCAATTGACGATGAGCACCGGGACGGCATCTGGCGTACATTTTTTGAGGACGGACTGCTGGACGACAAGCAGATAATCCTGACCTCGCATGCTGAAGAGTTTCTTATCCGCATTCAACAGGAGCTGGGTGCAGCACGAGCTGGCACGATCAAGCGCTACAAATTCCTGCCGCACGCAGGGGAACACGAACTTCGGGTAGACAGCAATCCGCCGACGAAGAACTACGTCCTGCTGGCGCAGCAGGCGCTGGATGGAGATGAAAAACGTGAAGCGCTACGTCAGTCACGCCCTGCACTGGAAAGTCTAACCGACAACCTCTGGTCGTGGATGGGCAATCGTGGAGACGGGCGAATTGAAATCAAGCTCAGTGGGCCTCGATCCCCTTGGGAGCTGAATAACAAATGCTCTAAATTAAAATCGGCCGTTAATCGTATAGCTGGGCAATATTCCGGAGCATCGGCTGCAGTTGCAGCGTTAGAGAGGTTGCTGGGCGTCAGCGGTTCCAGCATTGAATGGGGATATCTGAACAGCGGCGTCCACGATTCTCAGCGGGATCACGAGTTCGACCGCGCCACAGTAAGAATTATCGTGGAGTCGGTCGTATCACTTGATGCCGCAATCAGCGCCATGAGAAACCGATAGGCTTTATTCGTTCTACAGACAAACAAGGGGGCATGTGCTATCTGACCTGCTCCCCGTTTATTTCCCCATGGCGATGTTAGTATTACCCCTATGGGTGAACTTCCGCTCCTCGCTCACAGCGGACCTTTGACTCAGTCAGCTTGTCCGTTCTGTGCCTGGAGCGGACGATGAAGATCCGTCCAACAAAGGAGTTGGGAAGAAGTTTTTTTTGTAGAAAATCCGCTCAGTATGAGTTGTAAAGAAAAAAATAGTGCATACTTTGCGCAATACATTTATGGATAGCGATCTTCATCCGCATGGAATTTTGGACGTGATTGATTTCATCAATTTTAATGACCGCCATAAGAAATTCAGTTCTTTATTACCACATGCTAAAAATGTGGCTGAATATTTGATAGCCGGATTAAACATTCGCATCTTTGAACCCACAAGCGTAGTCGAGGATGTTCTTATCGTTTACCACGGTGGGGGAGTCAACTCAGATGCTGGTTACGATATCCTTGCTCACCAGATAAGTCATCGTGGAGCTATTTGTACATGCCTCATAGACATCCGTGGGCACGGGCGCTCATTGGGTTATAAAGGAAGGGTTTCTAATCCTAAGCAGGTCTGGCTGGATATCGACACTGTTCTTGAGCATGTGCGTGTAAAGTTCCCCAGCGCCAGAATCCATCTGCTTGGTCATTCAAGCGGAGGGGGAATGTTGATCAATTACTTTACACGCTTCACACCCTCCCAAAAAAGTGACAGCCTGATTTTAATTGCGCCAGAGTTTGGGCCTTTTGCGCCAGCTAAAATTTTCAGAAGAGCAATGGTTCCATTCGCGTCGGTGAGCAAGTGGCCTTTCATACTCAATGCGCTCAGTATGGGATTACTATGTGGTGACAGTTATGCAGTTACTCTTAATTTCCCCAATGAAGTTATGCTATTAAGGCCTGAATTCGTTCAGCGATACAGCGTGAATATGGCGAATGCTTTGACGCCGCGTCAACCTGCAAGGCAAATTGCAGCATTGCCATTACCTGTAACTGTTCTGATTGCAGAAAAGGACGAGTTATTTGATGCAAGGCAAATGTCAGAATTTGTAGAAGGATGTGGTAACCCGAATTTACGTAGTATGATTATTGAGCGCAGTAAACACTTAGATTGCATTTTTGATGTTAGTGAAGAAATTTGTCAGCATTTGAAGGGGTGCATGTCCAGGCAAAGCATATTGTGAGTATCCAGTTCTGCTCAATTAGCTCTGATCATTATTGAAAACTATTCCCGATGACAGCTATTCGCTCATGAGGGGCAATCATACTTAAATCTCCTACATTGCTGGAGGTTTGAGTATGAACACCTCGCCGTGGAACAAAAATTGTATCATCGGACAAAAAAGACCGCTTCAGATATCTCATGTCTGGGGGAGCCGAATCAGACTTTAACTGGAAGGAAAAACACGCGATCTAGCCCTGTTCAACATGGCTTTAGACAGTAAACTTAGGGGCCGTGAATTGGTAAAACTCAAAGTATCAGATGTTGCAAATGGCCGTTCTGTTTCGAGCAGAACAAGGGTGTTACAACAGAAAACCGCTAGTCCCGTCCAATTTGGGATAATCAAACGGACAAGTCAAGCAGGGGGCAGCGCTAATAAAGCTGGGCAATCTGCACCGTAAAGACTACTTGTTCCAATCTCGGGTCGGTTCTTGCCAACACATTTCAACCCGGTAATACAACCGTATTTTCATGGGTGGATAGCAAAGCTTGGTCTCGAAGATTCACTGTACAGCACACATTTCATGAGAAGAACAAAACCTTTCCTGATATACAAGAAGACCAAGAATCTCCGGGTGTTCCAACTTCTGTTGGGCCATAGGAAACTGGGAAGCACAGTCCGTTATCTGGGCATTGAAGTCGATGATGCGTTAGAGATCTCTGAGTCGATTGAAGTCCAACGTTGTCAGGGCTGCAACAGCAGCCCTGTATCAGAAGCCTATATGGCCAACACCACGGTCTATTAATCAATTAGGGAGCAGGTAAATACGTAGTCTGATATGGTCCCGGAAAACAGACCGGGCAGCGACCTGGGGATTAATCGGAAATGTTAGACTGGCATCAGGATGAAGAGGCTAATTATTCGCCGGTATTAACCGCGGGGAGCCAACCAACGTCTCTCTTTTCACGAGGCTCGGGCAACCAGCGTTTCTCAGTGGCGACTTCGTCATAATTCAGCGCCGAGGGCAGGGAAATCAGTTCGATCAGCAGGCCAAACGGGGTGCGGCAAAACCAGGTCTGATTACCAGCGCCTTCTTCCTGCGCAAAGCAGTCAGTCGGGCCTGCAAACATCGTGGCACCGTGTTGCTGTAAACATTCGCCAGCCTGGCGAATATCATCCACGTACACTGAGAAATGATTAAGGCCATACTGGCTGATGTTGGACTGACCATTTTCCGTGACTGGCCGGGTTTCAAACAGTTCGACGTTACAGCCGTTGGCGAGACGCAGCATCACCAGCCCGGTCAGATTCAGTTCCGGCGAGAAGTCATTCAACGGGTGCATCTGTCTGCCCGGAATTTCTTTATCTGCTTCACCGGGCGGGACGATCCGGTACAACACGCTGGCATCCAGAGCATTAATGAAAAACTGTTCTGCCTCGTTTAGGTCGGAGACCGTCAGCCCGATATGTTCGATTCCTCTGATATTCATGATGTTCTCCTGTTAAAAAGGGGCAGCCACCATTCCGCCCCTGCGTACAATTTACGGTTTGTTAGTCTGTAGTTTATCTGCCGCACCCGTCAACTTACGCAGGCTGGCGACGTTTTCGGCGGTGACTTCACCGGCCTGATTCCCCCAGGAATTGCGCACGTAATTCAGGATCCCGGCAATCTGGCTGTCATCCAGTTTCCACGCAAACGACGGCATACCCGCCGCAGTCTGACGCTCTGCGGTATGTGGCGCACGCGCGCCATTGAGCATGGCGTTGATCATATTGGTCGGATCGTTTTGCATGGCATTGTTACCCGCAAAAGCAGGCACCATGCCGGTGATGCCTTCACCTTTCATACCGTGACAGGCCGAGCAGTTTACTTCATACGTCAGCGCGCCCTGGTCTTTGCTGGCGGCGCTCAGGGCAAAAGCCTGTGGCGCAGTTTTGCCCGAAGACGGCAGCGTTTTGAGATACGCCGCGACGGCCAGTGCATCATTGTCACTGAAGTATTGCGTGGAATGTTCAACCGCTTCGGCCATCGGACCTGCTGCGACGCTTTTGCCGTTGGAACCGGTTTTCAGGTATAGCGCGATATCCTCGCTGCTCCAGTCACCGATGCCGGTGTGCGGATTTTGCGTAATGTCCGGTGCGTACCACGCGCCGAGGCTGCCACCCTGCAAATAACGGCCGCTGACTTCGCCGCCGAGCGCGTTGCGTTCGGTGTGGCAGACGTTGCAGTGCGCCGGTCCGTCGACGATGTATTTGCCGCGGTTGATCATGTCCATGTTGTCGTCAGCGGCAGTTTTTCCGCCATCCGGTGTGAAACCCTTGTTATCGAAGAACAGGAAGTTCCAGCCCAGCATCGCGAGACGAATGTTGTACGGGAATGCCATGCCGCCGTTTTCATCGACTTTATGTTTCACCGGCTTCATCGTCGACATATACGCCCACAGATCGTGCATATCTGCGTCGCTCATTTTGGTATAAGCGGTGTAAGGCATTGCCGGATAGAGGAAGCCGTGGTTGCCACGTCCCTGACGCACTGCGTTGAAGAAATCACGTTCGGTCATGTTGCCGATACCGGTTTCGCGGTCCGGCGTAATGTTCGACGTCTGCAACTCACCGAAAGGTGTACTGATTTTGTACCCGCCCGCAAAGCTCGATTCATGGCAGGCCGCGCAGTCACCGAGACGCATGGCGTATTCGCCGCGTTTAATCGCCGCGCTGTCGGTGCTGTGGAAATCCGCCAGCCGGGTCGTGTCATCCGCGACCTGAGATCGTGAGCTGTCCATGACTTCCCACAGACGGCCAAAGGCGGCGATCCCGGCGACAACGGCCAGCGCCGCCACGCTGTAAGCAATTTTCTTTTTTGTACTCATGATTTATGCCTTCACCAGAGGAGCCGGATTTTTGATGTAAGTCTGGTGGATCGCCTGAGCGGCGCGAATTGCCAGTGCGCCAACGGTGATCGTCGGGTTGTAACCACCATTGTTAGGGAAGGCGGAAGCGCCGACCACAAAGACGTTATGCACATCCCAGCTTTGCAGATAGGTATTCAACGCTGACGTGGTCGGATCCGCGCCCATCACTGCGCCACCGATGGTGTGCGAGCTGTCCTGCTGATACGGGTTCCAGCTTTTATCAGTCTGGTTTTCGGACGTAATGTATTTCCCGCCAGTTTCCAACATGATTTTTTTCGCATGATCAATGATATATCTCGACATGTTGACGTCGTTTTTATTCCAGTCGAAGGTGAGGCGCAACAACGGTTGTCCGTGACGGTCTTTATAAACCGGATCGAGATCGAGATAGGCTTCACGCACCGGCATTGAGGTGCCCTGACAGAAAATGGTGGCGGCGGTCTGGTAATCGCGCGCGTATCCGGCTTTCCACTCACTGCCCCAGCGTTTCGTGCCCGGACGCAGCGCATCCATATGCTGGATAGGGCGGCCATCGGTGGAGAATCCCATGATCCCGGCACCGCCGATGAAATCGAGATTGCTGTGATCAAAGTTATCGCCGTTGAAGTCGTCAATCTGCACCGCCAGCGCACCGCCGCCGATAAACGGGTTCATCCGTTCGCCATCAAAGAAGCCCGTGACGGTCGCGCAGGTCTGATAGCTGTAGTTGCGTCCGACCGTGCCGTGGCCTGTTTTCGGGTCGTACGGTTCACCGATTTTCGAGAGCAGCATCATGCGCACGTTATCCATCTGGTAAGCGGTGATGCACACCACGTCCGCAGGCTGGAAACCTTCAACGCCTTCTTTGGTGATGAAACGTACGCCTTTAGCGGTCTTGCCGTCGTCGTGTTTGACCACCTGTAAAACTTCGGTATCGGTCAGCACGGAAAAGTTCGGGCGCCGCATCAGTGCGGGCAAAATACAGGCCTGCGGCGAGGATTTGGAGAAGTTGCCACAACCGTGGAAATCACAGAAACCGCAATACGTGCAAGGCCCCATGGTGACGCCAAGCGGATTGACGTACGCCTGCGAGATATTACCGGCCGGGATAGTGAATGGGTGATAGCCCATTTTTTCCGTGGTCTCGCGGTATTTACGCATCCAGTGCGTGTCTTTTAACGGCGGCGTCGGGTAATCGCGCGAACGCGGCCCTTCGAAAATATTGCCACCGTTCTGCGGCTGACCGTTGAGGTTTCCGGCGATACCGGAAGTGCCCGCGATGCGCTCAAAACGATCGTAATACGGCTGCATTTCGTCGTAAGTAATGCCCCAGTCTTGAACCTGTAAGCCTTTGAGCTTCTCTGCGCCGTAGCGTTCACGGGTCAGGGTCGCTGCCTGGAAATCCCACGGCAGGAAACGCCACGACATACCTGCCCAGTGGGTGCCTGCCCCGCCGACATTCCAGCCATACTGAAAGGCAGACCAGTTACGCACCGGTGCGGCGTCCTGACTACTGTTGTTACGGAAAGTGGTGGTTTCCACACTCATCGGTTGCAGGATCTGACGACGGGTGTGCCAGCGTAACTCGTCCGGATCGATAGCCACCGGGAAATCCGTGGACGTATCGCGCCATGCACCGCGTTCAATCGCCACAACGTTCAGTCCGGCGCGGGTCAGTTCTTCTGCCATGACGGAACCCGCCCAGCCTAATCCGACGATCACCACGTCGGTTTTATTTCTTATTTCTGACATCTTATTGCTCCGCAATTAATCGTTCGGGATCAGGCTGACGGGAATTAATTTTAAATCTTCACCGCGACGGTCAATATATTGACGGTAGTCATAACGGGCGCCAGGGAAGCCAATCATTTTCCATCCGGCCATGGTTTTATTGCCGCCATAGAGCGGGTCGGATAAATAACCTTCACGAACGTTTTGCAGCATTAATTCAAAAAATGCCTGACTGTTGACATCCGCACCGAGATTCATTTTCCCGGCTTCCATATCAGTCAGAAATGCGTCGATCTGATCAGCATTCAGGCTAAAAAAGGAGGCGTGGTGGTGAGTCTGCGACCAGGCTTCGAGGGCTTCCAGTCCGGTCATATAGCGCTCACGCGGAGAGGAAAGAAATTGCGGGCTGCCCATCAGTTTCTCTTCATTCTCCGGACGCAGCGGGCCGACCAGATACAGCGCGGATCCTGCACCGTAGTCGCCTGCGAGCTGGCTGTCGATGAATTCTATGCAGCCTTCTTCACTGGCGGAAGGACCGTGATCGTCGGCAGGGATCAGCCGGTCAAAAATAGCCGCCAGATTTTTGCGGTCGGTCTCGTTGGTTAATACCTGATAGCCGCCTTGCAGGGCAGGGACGGGCAACACATCTTTTGTCAGCTGTGTTTCCAGCGGGACATTGTGCATTTCTTTCGCACTGAGTTTGGGTACCACGGTCAGGGTGGCGACCAGTGAACTCAGTGAAAAGAGCGCTTCTCTTCGGTTCATCAATATATCCTTCAATAGCACGACATTTTATTAACTGCTTTTATAAACCGCTTATTTCAGGCAAGCGGATCCCTGCGGAGCGGCAACAGAAAACCGATCCTGTTAAAAAACATGATTAAGCTGATGATTTATCGCCAGAGGATAAATATTAAGGAAGGAAACCCTGAGAGGTGTTTCCCCGGTATTTTATTTTAAGAATGAATAAATAGTTCAAATGCACAATTATGTTTTATTGTTATCACTGTTCCGGTCAGATTTTAGTATCCTGATCCGAAACAGTGTTTGTTCTGTTACTTCTTCAGGTGTGACTGCCTGATAATCAGTTCCCCATGACGCCAGTCGCCATCGGGAGCCGGGTTATCATCAATCAGCCGGTTCAGCGCTTCGGCGATCAGTTTTTCCCTTGGCTGACGGTACGATGTCAGCTGCCAGACCGGTGAACTGGCCTCGTCAATATCGTCGAAGCCGATGACGCCCATACTGTGCTGCTGATCCCGCTCAATCAGCGCTTCGAGCACGCCAATGGCCAGAATATCGTTCTCACAAAACATCGCGTCAATACACTCTCCGCGAGGCGTTGCCTGCCAGTACTCGGTGATCTGCTTATACGCTGCGTTGCGATCATAATGCCCGGCGACCATCATGACATTCAGCGTCGCGCCTTTTGCCACCAGCCCGTCCCGAAACCCTTCCATACGCAGCAGGTGGTTAGAGCCGAGATCCGGACCTTTCATGTAGCCAAACCGCTGGTAACCCTGCGCGAGAAACAGCTCTGCGATCTCGCGACCGGCCTGATAACCATCAATATTCACAATATCGACACCGCGGTGGTCCTCACTGTTACGACACACCTGCACCAGCGGGATGTGATGCAGGGCGTGAGCGACATCGTAAAGCTGGGCGGTCAGCACGTTACCTAAAAACAAAATGCCATCAACCTGCAACTGATCGGCCATCGTAATCACGGCCTGATAATTTTCGCCCTCGGTGATGTTGAGCAGCAACGCCATATAACCGCGGGTTTGTAATGCTTTCGTTACCGTATCGAGAACCATCATCGAATGCGGGTTTTTCAGCTCATCAATGGCGACGCCAATGATATGCGTACTTTTCTTGGTCAAGCTGCGGGCCAGCAGGTTAGGGCGATAACCGAGCGCTTCGGCGGCCGCCAGCACTTTTTTTTGCGCTTTGTCGGAGACTGATGCGCCGGGAGTAAACGCCCGGGACACCGTCCATTTCGACACGCCCGCCAGTTCGGCGACATCGCTGGCCGTGGCTTTCGAAGGTTTTGGCGCTTTGGTTTCTTTCGTCATTAGTCTGATTTTAGTGTCAGAGATACAGGTCTGATATTGAACGTTAAACGCCGACGAAAAGAAACTCCTCTCATTGCACATTCCCGCAGTTAAGCACGATAAAAAAAGTCCATACAAAAGCAATGTTGGGATTATGTTAATTTTTGCACCCGAGTGCAAACGGTTTTTGC
>NZ_JAFMOY010000092.1 GCF_019049625.1 Rahnella ecdela | reverse complement strand
TGGTGGAGCCGTTCTGGGCCACGTCAACATTCTGCGCACCGGAATCATCCACCACGTCGGTGATAACCGGCGCGACTGGTGCGATGGTGTCGATGGTGAAGTCATAGGCGTTAGACGGGTCACTGACGTTACCGGCCGCGTCGGTCTCGGTGACGGTGATGTCGTAAGTACCATCAGCCAGCGCGTCCGGAGTGAACGTCCAGGTGCCATCGGCGCCGACCATTGCAGAGCCGAGTACCTCGTCACCGTTGTAGACGGTAATGATGTCGCCTTCAGCTTCACCGGTACCCTGAATTTGCGGGGTATTGTCGTTGGTGGAGCCGTTCTGGGCCACGTCAACATTCTGCGCACCGGAATCATCCACCACGTCGGTGATAACCGGCGCGACTGGTGCGATGGTGTCGATGGTGAAGTCATACGCGTTAGACGGGTCACTGACGTTACCGGCCGCGTCGGTCTCGGTGACGGTGATGTCATACTGACCATCTGCCAGCGCGTCCGGGGTGAACGACCAGGTGCCATCGGCGCCGACTACTGCAGAGCCGATAGCGGCACCGTTGTTGTAGACGGTGATGATATCGCCTTCAGCCTCACCGGTCCCCTGGATTTGAGGGGTATTGTCACTGGTGGAGCCGTTCGGGGCCACGTCAACATTCTGCGCACCGGAGTCATCCACCACGTCGGTGATGGTTGGCGCCACTGGCGCGATGGTGTCGATGGTAAAATCAAACGGTAAAGACTTATCACTCTCGGCACCAGCGGCGTTGGTAACGGTCAGCTCAATTTCGTGCGGACCTTCAGCCATTGGGCTCGATGGGGTGAAGTTCCATGCACCACCATCACCGACAATGGCAGAGCCGAGGACTTCGCCGTCACTGTAGATAGTGACGATTTCGCCCTTAGCGAGTGCAGGAGTGGTGCCGGAGAAGGTTGGCATGGTGTCATTGGTGACGCCGTCCTGAGGGATATCACCAATAATCGGTGCAATATCATCGTACACGACCAGATTGTCCGGCGCGTTAATGTCGATTGGGTCTGGCACTGCGGTGTCAACCGTGAAGCCGATTGGTGCAGAAGAGTCGCTCTGTTTCCCATTACCATCCACAACGACGGTAGAGAAGCTATGATCGCCGTCATTGAGTGGGGTATCAGGTGTGAATGTCCAGTGACCTTTATCATCAGCAACGACAGAACCAATGACTTCACCGTTGTCCGAAATGATTACAACGTCATTAGCTTCCGCATCACCTTGATATGTTGGTGTGGAATCATCAGTCGTATCACCATTAAGTATTGGGCCAGTTTTTGGCTCAACATCATCGGTTAGCTGCTCATTTGTAGACGCATCAGGAGGTGCTGTCTTATAGGTAACAGTGACGATGTCACTGTTACTCTTGTTCCCTGCTGCATCAACAGAGGTTAACCAGTAATTATATGCACCATCGCCTTTTTGTTCCATGTAGTCAGACGGAATACTCCAGGTACCATCGGCATTTGGCGTCAGCTCAAGGCTTTGAATCGTATTATCAACACCCGTGAAGAATAGAGTTAACGAAGAACCCGGCTCAGATGTCCCTGAAATAACAACATTGCCATCATCTGTGATATTGCCATTGTCCAGGACGTTGCCCGTTACGCTACCTACATCGTCTTGAATATCTGTAATAACAGGTTTTTCACAAACGGTGTCCAGATTGACATCAAAACCAGCGGAATGTGCGGACTCATCAGTGCCGTCTGTTGCTGTAACAGAGATATAGTGAGCACCGTCGCCTGAAAGTGGGGTGTCTGGCGTGAAAGTCCAGTGACCAGAGCCATCTACCTGGGCAGAACCCAGCAGCGTTGAGCCATCGTAAATATTGACGATAGCGTCAGGATCTGCTGTACCGTTGATGGTTGGCGTGGTGTCATCCGTAGGCTGGCCATCAGTCAGGTCGCCCGTTACAGTACCCGCATCATCATGAACACTTGTAATGACCGGTACTTGCTCATCAAAGCCCGTCGTGAAGACGAATGGCAGCGAGATAAACTTCGCGTCCGAACTTGAGTCCGTGAGAATTGCCACGATGGTGTATTGGGCATGATTTTCCAGACCTGACAAATCATATGACCAGGTGCCATCTTCTTGGACAATAGCAGTGCCAATGAACTGAGTGTTGGCATAGATGCTGACAGTCATCTCTTCGCCGCCAAACAGGGTACCCTGGATGACAGGATTCAGATCGTCAGTAATGCCATTGTTAGCCACATCGCCCTGGTGGATACCGTTGGCATCGACCAGATGATCAATAAGAACTATACCATCATCACCCGTATTAGGCAGGTCTGCAGCGGCCTGGCCGTCAACAGTCTCAGAAACTGTGAACGGCATAGCAATGAAGAGAGCGTTAGTAGAGGAATCCTCTAACACCACCTGGAAGATGTAATTAGAACCATAGCTTAGCGCGCCTTCATCTGGCGTGAAGCTCCAGGTTCCGTCGTCACCAACAATGACCGTACCTAGTACCTGGGTGTTAGCATAAATGGTCAAAATCATTTCTTCTGCGCCAAAGGCTGTACCATGCAGCTCTGGAGTCAAATCGGCAGTGCCTTCGTGGTTGCCAATTTCTTTCGGCGAACCGTCTACAGAATCGTCAGTTGCGCTATCAGCAATAATGATGCCCGGTCCACCCGGCGTATACGGTGTATCCCCCGCATCAGCGAGCAGCGAGAGGGCAACCGGAGCGTGCTCAGTTTGTATCTGAGCCATGTCCAGTGCCTGAAGTTGGTTGTTGGATGCAGGAATCGTCAGCAGGGCTGGTGAGTTATAATACTCAGGAATAATTGCTGAAGGGGCAGCAGAGTCATCAATATGAATGTGGAGCGCGTTATTATGGCGGCTCAGAGAAAGGCCTTCAGACAGCTGATTGCCTTCACCACCTTCAATGAGGTAATAACCGGTTTGAATAGCGGGTACTGCAATAATGTCTTCGGCAGATGCGACAGTTTTCAGGTTAAATACCTGTGACTGACCAGCTTCCTTCGTGGTAATTGTAAATCGACTCATAGAATATCCTTTATTATTTAGATGCCAGGCCCTGGAGGGCTGATGTATACAAATATTACTTCAGCTGGTGAGGTGCCTCCTTTTTCGATTTTCAACATAAGCGGGTATAGTGAAACGTGTTTCGCCATTGACTCCCTGTTAACTCGGCGTGATCGAAACATATTCCTAGCTTCTCTTAAAAATAAACCGTATCGGGTGACAGTTAAATGCCTTGTTGATTTTTATCTCAACATGCAAAGAATATAAATAAAAATAAACCCTTTAAATACATTGACCTGTGAGGTATTTATCCTTTGTTTTGATTTTTAGAAAAAACAATTTGTTATTAGCATTTGCGATCAGAAGAACGCGCTGTGATGTTATTTCATCGGTTCTACTACAACGCTACACTCTCTTGAAATCAGAATGGACTTTTTTATTTTTTAACTGCCAGTCGGGCATGAATACAAAATTAATTCAAATACTCTATTTAAAAAAATGAAAAGGGATTTTCGTTATTTAACTCTGCCAATCTATATACTGAAAGCAATTCATATGATGAGAAAACATTTATATGCGAATGCATAAACAGAAATATAATCACGGGAATTTAAATAAAAGACTCTCTAATCTTGCCTCAGGCTTTCGTGAAGCGATGGCTAAAAAGGACTACCTGAAGGCCAGAGAGTGCTGTGAGTTAGTGTTGGTCATATTGCCTGGTAACCCTACCGTCATGGGGGATTATGCTTTGACGCTAATGCGAACTGAGGCCTATCAGCAAGCGTATGACGTCTATCTGCAGATGTACAAAAACAGGGAGAAAGTCCAGTACACCGGCAACTGGCTGGATGGTTTGACTGAAGTCTGCGGCTGGTTGGGGAAAACACAGGAGCTGCAACGCTACGGTAATGAATCTCTCACCCTTGCGGATCAGGGGTGCCGGGACGGGAAACAGTTTACTTTTCCCTCTCAGCAGCCTCCATGCTTTGAACCGGAAAAGCCAGGCCAAAATATCATCTCTTTTAGCCTGTACGGCGACACCCCGAAATATTGCGAAACGATGATAAAAAACGCCGCCATCAGCCACGAGTTCTATCCTGGCTGGACTTGTCGGGTGTATTACGACAACACGGTGCCTGCTGGGGTAATCGCACGTTTGCGGGCGCATGGTGTTCAGCTGGTTGATATGAGCAATGAGACTGAAATTGCGCCAACGATGTGGCGTTTTCTTGTGCTCGATGATCCTGGCGTATCGCGCTATCTGCTTCGTGATGCTGATTCGTTATTTTCGGAGAAAGAAGTCGCCGCCGTTGAAGAGTGGCTGACATCCCCTTATTGGTTCCATCATATGCGGGATTACTTTACGCATTCAGAGTTATTACTGGCGGGACTTTGGGGCGGATGCCGGGGCGTATTCACATCGGTGAAGGCATTGATGGCTGAGTTTGTCCGACAATATGAAGGTGCAGAGCGTTATACCGATCAGAAATTCTTACGCCATGTTCTTTGGCCGACCGTCAGAGAGAGCATTTTGAACCACGATGAAACTTTCCATTTCCATTCTGCCAGGCCGTATCCGCCACATCCGTCCGTTCGCTGGAAAACCGAACGTTTTCATATCGGCAGTAATGCCAGTTACTCAGAGATGGGTGGAACAGTAGAAAACACAAAGAGTGAGGTCGCGACGGTGAGATTTGAATCTGACAGTCATAGTGTTAACTACCGTGTGGCAGTGCATCAGGGACAGTGGTTCCTTGCGATGCCGTTTTTCCTGATTGAGGATTATGAGAGCGGGAAGCTGAAAATCGGGGTAAGTACACCGTAGCATCCTGTACTTAAAATTCAGGAGGCTGAATCTGCCAGTCTCCTGTGAAAATCATGAGTATTCTTGCGTGGGTCAGTTATGCTTCTATAGGAATGGAGTCAGGGACCATCTTTGCGAGGCTTTCAAGGCATAAACTAATGAATTCTTTGCGCTTTGCTGAGCGGTGGTAATGAGCATAGAGCGTTGATGTCATCGTCGTTTCAAAAGGGAGATCGAAGATTTTTACCGGGAATGATTCGACAAGAAAAGGCTCCAGATAAGCGGGAACCAGCGTAATATAATCAGACATTGCGCATATCAATAAAGAGTTCAACGAATTTTCTGATTTGATACCGACACTTCTTTTTTGTAACGGATCAACCTGATTAGCATCACCTTCCTGAACAAATGACTCATCAAAAATTTGAGCCCATTTTACATGTTTATTCGTTTTCCAGTCTTCCAACGTTAGCGTATCGGTAATCGAGGGATGGTTACGGCTGACTAACGCTTTAAATTTTGAAGAGTATAATTTATGCGAAATGATGGAAGTGTCATTAGGTAAGAGCCCGCCAATGTCGAGATCAACTTCGTGATTTCGGATTTTTACTATGCGCTTTTCACATGATATAGGATGGTTAACAAAATTCAGGCACAGCCCGTCAAGCAACTTATGCTCCTGGTAGACAAAGTGAGAGAACCATAACTCAAAGAAATTATAAGTGCTGACGGTGATATTGCGATAGACATCTGGGTTTTCAGAATTCACTGAGAAATCGAGTCCATCGGTAATTAATGATATGGCTTTAATATACCGCTGATTAAGCTCCAGCGCTAAAGTGGTCGGTGTAATACCATTTTTAGAGCGGGTGAAGATGGGGTTTAATGTTGTTTTTCTAATTTTATTTATGGCGTAGGTAACCGAAGAAGGAGACATGGCCATTTTTTTGGCCGCCGCAGTGACACTCCGGCATTCAATGACGGCATTGAGTATCAACAGAGAGTTGAGGTCAAAGTCTTTTGAATTCATTTGATAGGTCCTTCTGGATGTGGATGCTTCCTCTCAGGTCTTTTCGCACCAACATGAATTGGAGCAATGAAGTTGTAGGGAGGGACAATTTCTTATGCCAAAAGCAGAATTTTATCTTCTGCTTCTTATTTAATTAATTGGTATTTATTGAAATACTTTTTTTAATAATCTACACCTAACCTTCCTTTAACATCTTTGGTTTCTTCTCTTCTTACCTTATACCGTGCCGCCACATTTTACGCAGAGTGTATTTTAATTTTTAAAACTCAGCGAGACACCATGAAAATTAACATCGTAAAAAACACTTTACCATATAATCAATAGTAACACTGTATATAAGAGATAAATTTAAAATTGGATTTTTATTTTGTGAAATCTCTTTTGCACACCAAAAGAAAAAGTATATTTTAAATAACAAAATATCATACATAACTCATTAACAAACAATGGGATGAGTGTTTTATGGAATATTGCACTTTGATGTAATTACTATAAAAATAATTTATTATCCGCTGCGTGAAAAAGTGAGTGCCGCCACAATGAATTCAAGTGGAAACGAGTTTGTAAGTATTCATCTCACTCGCTCATGAGATGAGAGTTTCTATTAAAACAGTTGTGAACATTCAACATCTTAAACAGAGTGTGATTCTCGCAAGGGACATCATTGCTATTTACTCAACTTGTTAAGGGTTTCTAACAGGAGATTTTAAGTGGAAAGTAAAACCATCAACGTTGTTGTGGTCGAAGGTAATAAAATTGAAAAAACCATCGCACTACACCAGGGTTCAATGACAGGACCTGTTACAGTTGACGCTGTAGATAATGGTAAATATATCCTTGCGGAAGATGGCACAGGTTTTGCGCCAGAAAACATCACCGTAACTCGCGTGGGTGATGACTTATATATTAGCCTTGAAGGTGATGATAAAGATCATCCAGACCTTATCATCCGTGATTATTATCTGAATGAGGGTGAACTGGTCGGTAAAGGCGAAGATGGCGCTTATTACGATTATGTTTCTTCCCAGGGTCAGGACAGCGGTGTCCTTACTGCCGACTCAACAGAGCCATTAGCACTGGGCAATGACAGTATTCTA
The DNA here is from genome assembly GCF_019049625.1 of Rahnella ecdela. GTDB lineage: Bacteria > Pseudomonadota > Gammaproteobacteria > Enterobacterales > Enterobacteriaceae > Rahnella > Rahnella ecdela. Next base: position 12,572 of record NZ_JAFMOY010000092.1, on the reverse strand, counting down.
GGCCTGGGTGAAGGCCTCGTCGCTGATAATGACTCTACGTTGCTGTGGGCACTGCTGGGTCTGGGCGCACTGGCTGTTGCAGGCGGGGCTATTGCTCTGTCTAATCATCACAGTGACAGCCATCATTCAACAACTGCAGATGCTGGCGGTGATGGTAGCGATACTGTCACGGTCGCATCCGGGACACTCGACGCGATTACAGATAACGTAGGAACGATTACCGGTCCTATCGCGAACAATGGCGTAACGGATGACAGCAAGCCTACCTTCAGCGGTAGTGGTGTTGATGCGGGTGATACCGTTTATATCCTGGATACTGGTGATTCAGTGATTGGTTCTACTACTGCTCAACCTGATGGAACATGGACCTTCACACCGGACAAACCGCTGGCGGATGGCGCACATGATATCAGCGTTGTCGTGGTTGACCCGGCAGGCAATCAATCCGATCTCTCTAATGATATCAATATTGTGGTTGATACCGTCGCGCCAGCAGCAGCAGAAAATGTCGCGGTCGAGAGTGATACCAATACGCCAGCCATTACCGGCGACGCCGAAGCAAACTCTGTCGTCATAATTTCCGATAACGGCACTGTGATCGGCAGCGCTCAGGTTGATGGTGATGGCAAATGGAGCTTCACACCAACGGATCCACTGCCCGACGGTGACCATGATATTACGACCGTTGTGGTTGACGAAGCGGGTAATACCAGTCCTGAATCACCGGACATTCCCTTTGTCCTGGGCCCTGACGATAACGGCGGCGATGGCACCACCGCACCAGATGCTGCGACCGATGTTAAGGTCGCCAATGCCGATGGTGATGATGTCACAGGAAAAGATACCAACGACAATATCCCGGATATCAGTGGAAACGCAGAGCCTGGCACAGTGGTTATCATCTCAGATAACGGCAAAGAGATTGGCAGTGCTCAGGTAGATGATGACGGTAAGTGGAACTTCACGCCGAGTGATCCATTGGCCGACGGCGACCATGATATTTCAACGGTCGTAGAAGATGCTGACGGTAATACCAGTGTACCAAGTGCTGATATCGACTTTACAGTTGATACCGTTGCACCGGACGCGGCGACCAATCTTGATTTAGAAGATGACTACGGTGCTGAAACGGGACCGATTGCTGAAAATGCCACGACAGACGATTCAACGCCGATTTTCAGCGGTTCTGCCGAGCCAGATTCTACCGTCATTGTTTATGATAACGGCGAAGCCATCGGGAGCGTTCACGTTGAAACCGACGGTAGCTGGTCATTCACCCCACCAAAAGCGCTGGCAGATGGCGACCATAGTTTCACAACGATTGTAGAAGATGCAGCCGGTAATCAAAGCCCGGCATCTGATGCAATGGATTTCACTGTGGATACTTCTAACAATCCGGTTGTTAGCACAGGGTTTGAAGATTTTGACTCAGTTGCCAAAGTCGATTTTACTACATTGGGTCAGAGCGTTCATTTAGATTCCGGCATGACGATTACGCTGGTCAGCGGGCCGATTACAGGCGTGGGCCAGGCGAATCATGAATTTACGTCCATAAATTCAAGAGGAGTCGCCCTTATTGTTCCCGCGTTTGGTAAAAATGATTTAGAAATCGTTGAAAACTCAGATGTGAAATTTGCATTTGATGAACCTACCAATGCCGTCAGCTTTGATACCAATGGCAACAGCTTTAATGGAACCACAGTCACTTATTATGATACCGCGGGTAATGAGCTGAACACACAAGAAGTCCCTGCTCAGACGGATAGTTTTGCCGTGCAGACCATCACCTGGTCAGCACCAGCAGGTGAAACCATTGGCTCAATAATGATTCATACCAGCCCGGGCAATGGAAGTAACGTCAGCACCCGATTCGATAACTTTAGTTTTGGTGCAGACGACGCCGCTGCCGCAACGTATCACGCGCCAGTCGATCTTCAGGGCTTGGCTGAACATTACATGCATGGCCTGGCGACGACACTGGATTACTCCGCACTGGGCGCCGATCAACAAACTCAGTCTGACAACGACGCTTCACAGCAGGGTGTTGTGGCGGTTCACGGCCATCAACAGCTGAGCCTCGACGGTCTTCTGTCACACGCTGTGCAGAATATGTTTATCGACGACGGCAAAGAGCAGGTTGCTATCACCGGAAATGCTGACAGTCACGTTGAATTTGATACTTCATCTCTGGGTTCCGCTCAGGACTGGAGTTCCGAAGGTCATACGCTTGCCGGCGGTATGGTGTACGACGTTTACCAGCAGCATGGCAGCAACATCGAATTGTTAATTCAGCATGGCCTTGACGTTCAACACGCGTAAGGAAGGGCATCCCTGCGGGTCACCGTGGGGATACAATATTATTTTCTAAACCTCTGAGATTTGGATTCAGAGTGGAGTATAGGATGTTCAAATTTTCGAAGAAGATTCTGTTTTTAGCACTGGCTGCAACACTGGTTTCACAGGCTGCGGTTTCCGCTGAAAGCGAAGGACTAAAAACGGCGTATCAGGCCGTTCCGGATGTCGCCAACAGCCAGGCTCAGGTTGTCTATTTCCGTACTGCTGATGGCAATGTTGCTCAAGGCAATGCGAATGTATACATCGATGGCGAATTCCAGACGGCTCTGCTGGCAGGAACCTACACCACATTCTGCGTGAAGCCTGGTTCCCATGTTCTGGGTTCCTGGTTAGCGGATGCTCCTCAGTATAAAGGTAAGCAAGACAAGCAGAGCGTTGTGGAGCTTGATGGGGGTAAAACTTACTTCCTCCGTGCCGGTGAAACGCAGGGCGAAGTCTTAAAATTAGTGAGTAAACAAGAAGCGACACCGCTGCTGATGCAAACACGTTTGCAGGATATTCTACTTTCACGTGCTTCCGCTGTGGTTCCTTGTCAGAATGAGTACAAAGACTACGTGCTTTCAAGCGATGTGCTGTTTGATTTTGGCAAATCGGATGAGTCCAACATTAAGGCCGGTGGCCGTGATGCGATTTCTAATATAGCCAAAGAGTTGTCGCAAAACAGCAGCAAAGTGGTGGTGGTGGGTCATACCGATCCGATTGGTTCTGCTCAGAGTAACCTGACACTGGGTCTGAAGCGTGCCGACACTGTCCGTTCACTGCTGGTCAGCGATGGCGTGAACGTAGAAAGCGCGAGCGCGACCACGGCAGGCAGTAAAGAACCTGTCGCGTCCGGTTGTGAAGGCCTGTCTCGTTCACAAAAAATCATGTGCTATGCCCCTGATCGGCGAGTCGTCATTCGCAGCTACGCGAAATAAAAATGGAAAGCCGATTTAACAATCGGCTTTTTTTTCTTTAAATTATTTTTGCGCTATAGCAGCAAAAATTAAAAGACTGAATTACCTCCCCGAGCAAAGAGTGGAGTAAGCGTCCCTGCAAGGACAAAACGCCATTGTCCAGAAGAGGTATTAAGCTTACCCGATAATCGCCTGATACCCTTGAGCGCCTTCCTCATTTCAATCCCGACATTATTTCAAGCGAATACCTGATGGTTTTATTTTTTACTATGCCCGGCCTTATTGCATAAGGTTGCAAGTTAGCAGTATGGATGAGTTAAAAATAAAATAATCCGGCTCAATTACAACAAAAATAAAAATGTTAAATTCGTTTATTTAAATAAGGTTGACGTAATTTACCGTTAACATTAATCTTTCTTTGAACAATAACGACACAGGGGAATTATCCCCAAAAATGATTGCAAAATTTAATTTTTTTATTTTTGAGGTTGTGTGAGAATAATGAATAATGAATAACGAAGATGGTTTTTCCAAAGGTGTGATTGACCTCGAGTTTATTGAGGATGTATCCAAAATCCTGGGTGAGCGTGAAGAAAATGTGAATCTAGCTCTGTCCGGCATTGTCCCTTTGTTGTTTGATAAGATTAAGGCACATCTCTCATGGGCTAAAGAGCCCGTTAATTTTCTTGATTTACTGAGAGAGTCTCCTGATATTAATACAGAGAATACCTCAGTATCCCATTTGTTAGAGCAAACCCATTCCGAGTCCGCGACGGGTTCAATGCTGGCGATGTTATTTCCTCATCAGAGCGATAGCCTTGTAAATATGGTTTCAAGTGTTTCCAATGTTTCCAATGAATCAGGACGTTCACTGGTCTCTGTTGGCGCAGCGTTACTCTTTAGCACGCTGCGTAAGTATCTGCGACAGAGAAATACTCAGTCTCTCTCTCTGGAAGGATGGATGGACAACATTGAATATGATGCCGTGGCGATGCTTCCGGCACCATTCAAAAGATATTTGGAGAAAAATAATGTTGAAGCCTATATTTTCCCTCAGTCACGTTCGGGCGCTGTAGCAGAGAAAGTTGCCCCCGTTAAAACAAAGAAATGTGGTTTTAAATGGCTATGGTTGCTGCTGCTGGTCGCCATTGCGGCCCTTATTCTGTTGCTGAAAGGCTGCATGACATCCGGTGAAACTGATCGCAGCGCAATGCAAAAAACAACGGATAGCGTTCGAGTAGTGTGGGGGGATTTAGGCGTATTCTTTAGTAAAGTCTTGCCTGATGGAAAGACAATTAACATCCCACAAAAAGGCATGGAAAATAAGCTTATCACCTATATTGAAAGCACCGTTCAGGCTGATCAAAATACAACGTTTTCTTTTGACCGTCTGTTGTTCGAGAAAAACAGTAGCGAGCTTGATCCGGCGTCAAAGGATCAGTTAAGCAATATTGTTGAGATCCTTAAAGCCTGGCCAAATGTGGGTCTGCAGTTAAACGGTTACACTGATACCAGCGGCACAGACGAATTTAACATGAAGCTTTCTCAGGACCGTGCCGACGCTGTTCGTCAGGCACTGATTGATCAAGGTGCTCCAGCCAGTCGCCTCAAGGCCGTTGGATTCGGCTCTGCAAACCCGGTGGCTGCAAATGATACGGAATATAATCGGTCTAAAAACCGTCGTATTGAAATTCAGGTATCCAGGAAGTAAGTCGCTATAGCAATTGTGCCTGGCCGGGCACAATTGCTTTTTTAAAGTAAATATTGAAAGAAACAAACAGTGATATGGGTTCATCATCAGGATTTTCGACATGGACTTTTTTTCACGAATTCTGCAAATATTTTAAAATGGGGTTTTAAGAGAGAGCAGGGTTGCTTTTGGGTAGGGTGCAGCACCACAAGTATGAAGACTGAGACAAACGAAATATGTCGATATAACGGACGATTGTGAACTCATGATGCAGTCAAAATAGAGTTTTGGCTGCGCTACAATAGGGCACCACGGAGGTATTTACATGGTAAGTGACAAATGGCTCGCATCATGTCATCGGCGCACACTTCACACAATGAAAATCAAAGCTATTACCATGTCTGAACAATGGGAAGGGCGTAACGCCCAGGTTAGCAATGAATTGACAACATTAATACATTACCTCGATAACGCTGAAGATATTCTCTACTTCGCGATGAAAGGAAAAAATATAGAGCGAGAGAAATCGGAGTGATGCATCGGGGTGTTGTTTTATCATGGTAGTGATTATGGTAATTGAGTATTTTTTGGGTTTCTGGAACTGAATGGTTATACTTCTTCTTCATCACTCCACCTGTTGGCTTGCCGTGCCCCCTCCATTTGATGATAACTTTAAAAAAAGAAACCCCCTCTTCGTGGTTATATTAAAAATCAACTCAAAATCCGTGTTGAAAATAGCTATTGCATCCATTTATTCCCTTTGGTGACTAATCAGGTCGCTAGTCCAGGGACTGCAGTTGGCATGCATACGGCAATAACACTCTCATTTAAACCTCTTCATAACTTCAGATTTGGGATTTAAAAAATTCAATTTTAATCCTTCCCTGTAAAGAAATGATGATAATTACACCTGTCTTGCCGCGACATTATAATTTCAAATTATATTTAAAAACTCTGTTTGAATTATTAAAAAATCAAACGGCGTCATGCATATCAAAGAGTTACTGAATTTTGGTTGATGATTTTATTAATCAAAAGATGAAAATAACAAAATCCAAATACACTCTAGGGCATTGTGGGCGCGTAAAGATTCCATTGAGTAAGGGATTTCTTCTTTTCAGCAGGGTGAATACTAAATGACGGCCATTTCGCCTGTTGATGGGATGACCCATGACCTTTGTAATGCATAACTGTTTACCGGAAATAAATTCTAATGAATAGCAACGATGTCGAAAATGACAATCATGAACATGTGACCGAAAAAGTTACGATTGATGACTCCCTGCTCATGAGTGTTTCATGGGTTTGTAGTTATTACAAACTGGGTGCCTCTGACGATGCGCTAATGGCAGGTATCCCAAAAGCAAGGTTCCTTACCTCATCGCAGTCACTCACTGCATTGCAAAATGCGGGTTTCTCTACGGGTCTGGTTGAACGCGATATTTTTGATATCCCTGAGCAGTTAGCTCCGGTCATCCTGTTACGTTCCAATAGTGCAGGGGGCTGTGTTTTCCTCGGTAAAGAAACCGTTGAACTGGAAGATAAAAAGAAGGGCATTGCGTTTCGAATCATTTTGCCAGAAGTCAGTAAGGAATCGGTGTTAATTCCCGCAAAGGAAATGCGCGAAATGTACTCTGGTTTCGCTATATTCCTGAAGCCGAAAGCCAAAGCAGACCGCCGGGTTGAAGAGCCTGAATTGGTCCCCGCAGGGCACTGGCTACTTGGAACGCTTTGGCGTTATCGTCGCTATTACCGAAGTGCTGCAATTGGCACTGTATTGATCAACGTCCTGACCCTCGCCAGCATCTTCTTTACGATGAATGTTTACGACAGGGTCGTACCTAACCAGGCATTTGTGACGTTATGGTCACTGGCCATAGGCGTTTTAACCGCTATGCTTTTCGAGGCATTTGCCCGTTATATCCGTGCTCATCTGATAGATGTGGCAGGTAAAAAGGCCGACTTAGTCCTTGGCACCATGTTGTTCCGACAAATGCTCAGTATCAAAATGGAGCACAAACCTGCCTCATCAGGCTCCTTTGCGAACCAGTTAAGGGAATTTGAATCGGTTCGTGACTTCGCCACCTCGGCAACCTTATCTGCGATTGCCGACTTGCCGTTTGTGTTGTTTTTTATTGGCATTATTTTCACCATTGGCGGCTACCTTGGTTTTGTTCCGCTGATCTTGCTGCCTATCATTGTCACCATTAGCGTCATCATTCAGTGGCCGCTTGCCAAAACGATGCAAGAAAACCTGCGTGAATCCTCGCTCAAACAAGGGGTGCTGATTGAATCCATTGAAGGAATGGAAACGCTGAAAGCCGTTGGAGGAGGCGCCTACATGCAACGCCGTTGGGAGAACTTCAGTGCATTGGCGTCACAAACCAGCATGAAATCTCGTCGTCTTTCCTCCATTGCTACGGGCTGTTTTGCGTTTTTTCAGCAGATCCAAACCGTGATGATTGTCATCGTCGGTGTCTACCTCATTAGTGCTGGGGACATGACCCAGGGTGCGCTGATTGGTACGGTCATGCTCGCAAGTCGTGCCACCGCACCCTTGGGCCAAATTGTAGGCCTGGCGGTTCGCTTCCAACAGGCGAAAGCCGCGCTGGCATCTCTTAATGGATTAATGCTCAAGCCCGTTGACCGCGACCCAGGTATCGAATATCTGCCGAACCCTGAACTGGATGGCAACCTTTCGCTTAAGAGCATTGATTTTGCCTACCCGGCACCGCCAATGCAGCCTGCTATTCCGGTGCTGAAACAAATCAATATCGCCGTCAACAAGGGTGAGCGCATCGCCATTCTGGGCAAAATCGGTAGCGGAAAATCAACCTTATTGCGCGTCATTGCGCGCCTCTATACGCCTACGGCTGGGCAGCTCTTTGCCGAGGGTCTGGACGTTACGCAAATTGATCCAGCGGACTGGCGTAAGCATGTCGGTTTCGTGAGCCAGGATTCTCGTCTGTTCTATGGCTCCTTACGAGAGAACATCATGATTGGTGTCCCTAATGCGACCAGCAAAGAATTTTTGCGCGTCCTGAAGTTAACGGGTCTCGATCAGTTGGCTGCGAAACATCCTATGGGTATCAATTTGCCGATCGGGGAAATGGGCGATGGCCTATCCGGTGGTCAACGCCAGTTGGTTTCTCTCGCCCGTAGTCTGCTCGCACGTCCTTCGATTTTACTGCTCGATGAACCGACAAGTTCTATGGATATGCAAACCGAAGGTAAATTTATTGAGCATTTACAAACCGCAACAGGGGATCAGACGCTGATTGTCGTCACGCATCGCCCGTCACTGTTGGCGTTGGTTGACCGAATTATTGTCATTGATGAAGGGAAGGTCGTTGCCGACGGACCTAAAGAGACAGTCATGAACTCTCTGGCTGGGAAAAAACCACAGCCTGTTCCAACCGCATCCGCAGCAGTTCCTGCCGCTCCAAAAGTGAGGCGTGTGTCCGTTCCTACAGTACAAGAAAGTGTTGTCGCTCCGACGGGTGAAGAAGGGAACAAGGGCGCGGCGATAAACTCTGAAAAGGTGGAGTCATGATAAAGAAGAATAAAAAAGAGAATCTGTCAGCAGCTGATGCCGCTTTCATGAATGATGTCAGGGCATCGCTACTGGCTCAGAAGACACCCAGATCAAAATTGGTGTTACAGCTCATTGGCGCACTTTTCATCTGCATTATGATTTGGGCTCACTTTGCGCGAGTGGAAGAGATTACCCAGGGCGAGGCAAAAGTTATTTCTAAAAGCCGCGAGCAGATCATTCAGAACCTCGAGGGCGGGATCCTCGCTGAAATGGATGTCAGCGAAGGGGAAGTGGTCGAAAAAGGGCAGGTGCTTTTGAAACTTGACCCGACGCGCTCAAGCTCAAACTACAAAGAAACACTGTCCAAAGTTATCGGGTTGCAGGGGTCTATCGACCGGCTGACTGCAGAGGCCTATAACAAGCCGCTCTCCTTCAGCAAAGATGTGACGGATCCAGACATCATCAAACAAGAAACTGATGCGTACAACACCCGTAAGCATGACCTTATTGAGGGTGTTAAAGCTCTGCAACACAGCTATGCGTTAACCATGCAGGAAGTGAATCTGGCGACGCCGTTGGTTAAAAAAGGCCTGATGTCAGAAGTCGAACTGTTACGTACACGACGACAAGCTACGGATTTAAAATCTCAAATTGTTGAAAAAGAGAACAAATTCCGTGCGGATGCCAACAGTCAGTTGAGCAATCTGCAACTTGAGCTTTCCCAGGCTCAGGAAAATCTGATCGGTCGTAAAGATGTTCTGTCGCGTACGACCATCACAGCGCCGGTCAGAGGAACAATCAAAGATATTCGCTTTAACACCCGCGGCGGGGTTATCCAGCCAGGCGAACACATCATGAATATTGTCCCCCTTGAAGATCAGTTGCTGGTTCAGGCAAAAGTGAAACCCGCTGACGTGGCCTTCCTGCACCCCGGTTTACCGGCGACGGTAAAAATCACTGCCTATGACTTTAGTATCTATGGTGGTCTGAAAGGCACGGTTCAGCAGATAAGTCCCGGAACGTTAAAGGATGAAGATAAACAGGCCCGTGGCAAAGATGACACCTATTACCAGGTCATGGTGCTGACTGACTCCAGCAGCCTCCATGTGAAGAACAAAGTCCTGCCTATCATTCCCGGGATGATTGCAAGAGTCGAAATTAAAACCGGCGAAAAAACCATTCTGGATTATCTCCTGAAGCCGATTTACAAAGCACGTGAAGCCTTCAGGGAGCGATAAGTCATGATGGAATTAAAATTTAAGAAGAAGGCAAGTGTGCTGGCAGTGCTCATGCTTTCCTGTGCAGGGTTGCCCGTGTCAGGTTATTCACAGAGCCAACATTTTCTGCAGAGTAAAACGGAGGAACTGGCAGTGGTCCGCCCGGCGGTGACAAAGGAAGAAGCGGAATTTTTGCCGCGTAAGACTACATCATCGGTTAATCCTGGCATTATGTACCATATTGCTGATGATGAGGCGTCTAAAATTTTAGCGCATAGCCAACAGTTGGCTGCCCCTGAGCAGTTGGTTAAGACCTATCTTGCCAGAATGGCGGTTGCGGCAAAAAACTACACACCACAAATACGCGAAGCGCAGACCAATCATGAGGCCGCAGAGGCTGATGTAGTTCAGGCAGAAGGCGCACGTTTACCGCAAATCACGGTTGGCGTGCAGTCTAATCCGGAGCAATTTGGTTCTGGTCAACGCCTGGATAAAAGAGACATGACTAACGGCGTGAACATTAACGCCACTACCCCGGTATTTGACTGGGGGTATAATAGCAAAAATATTCAGAGCAAAGAGTTCACTGCAAAGGCTAGCGAAGCCTATTATCACGCGCAATTTGAAGACACGTCTTATCAGGTTTGCAGTGAACTGGCCGAACTGGCAAAGCAGAGGCTGTTGTTGCAGCTCAGTGGAGCGTATGTCCAGCGGATGTCGCATCTTGTAAATATGATCAAGGATATTAGTGATATGGATGCGGGGCGTGTCAGTGAGCTCACCCAGGCTCAGGCCCGCTTACTTCAAGCTCAGGCGGGGAGAGACGCGGCTGAATCAAAAGTGCATGACGCCGAAATCGCGCTTCGTAAGTTAACTGGTTACACCTCCTATAAAAATTTGCCAGCGCAGCCTGCGTGGAACATCCATATTGATGATCCGAATTCGTTGCTGCGGGCAATTGGTCATCATCCAACCATTATTCAGGCGAAAAATCAGGCCTTGTCTGCGTTAGAACAGGCTAAGGCCGTTAAAGCGGGCAATCTTCCAAAATTGAACTGGGTGGTGAATAAAACCATTCCAATCAACAACGGGGCTTACGAAGAGTCCTGGCAAACGTATCTGAACGTGAGCTGGGGTATTTATCAGGGCGGTTCCGCGACTGCGCAGGAAAAAGCCGCAGCGCTGCGGGCAGAAACCGCTGAAGAGCAGATTGAAGAACAAAAAATCGACTTGAGTAGCAAGGTTCGTACTGCTATCCATAACACCAATACTTTTTTGGATCAGGCTGCTCAGTATCATAATCTGGTAAATGCTACTGACCGGGTAAGACGAGACTTCTTCGAGCAATGGCGTCAGCTCAATACCCGACAGTTGCTGGACGTTCTGACCGCGGAGAGCGATTATTACAATAATCAGGTTAACGAAGTTTCGAGTCGTTTTAGTGCTTATAGCTCGATGTTTACCAGTTATGCTAACGCCGGCATGTTGAATGAGTGGTTGGGCGTTAACGAATAAACCTGACAGCATCCTGCTGTGTAAAAACAGGGGGGTGCTTTATAACACAGTTTTTAACCGCTGCCCGTAAGCCTCGCCCAAATCTGAACTGCACCCCAAAAGTCAGACATCCAACTGAGTAGGGTGGAGTAGTCCGCCCAATTATCAGAAAAGGGCTGCAGCACCAGAGCCACTGATCCCTTCCCTATATTGATGCCAGCATAAATCAAAGACTCCGGACTTTTGATCTCTTCCCAATATCGGTGCCAGGATAAATCAGAGATCCGGGCCTGTTTGCAGGCTTCGGATAAATTCTGCCGGAGTCTGGTTATTTAACGAGGAATGCGGCCGGTACTGGTTATATTCCTGCCGCCAGTGCTCGATCTTCTCCTGAGCATCTTCCAGTGACAGGAACCAGTGCACGTTCAGACATTCATCACGCAGGCTGCCGTTAAATGACTCAACCAGGGCGTTATCTGTGGGCTTCCCGGGGCGTGAGAAGTCCATCGTTACCCGGTTTTCATACGCCCAGCGATCCAGCGTTTTTGAGATGAATTCGCTACCGTTGTCCGTCTGTAGCCGCTGTGGTACACGCTGCTGTGTCTGCCTGATCCGTTCCATCACGGCGACTACATCGTCACCGCGAAGTCCCTGGCCTACCTCGATCGCCACGCATTCACGACTAAAATTATCGACTACAGTCAGGGCACGGATCCGGCGTCCGTTGAACAGATTATCAGCAACGAAATCCATGCTCCAGCACAGATCCACATCGGTGACGGCCGGGCGGATATGCCTGTGCCTGGCCGTCACGTGGCGCCGCGGGCGTTTTGACCGCAGGTTCAGCCCTTCCAGACAGTAAATCCGATGGGTTTTCTTGTGGTTAACCAGCCAGCCCTCGCGCCGCAGCAGGATATGGATCCGCTGCACACCATAACGAATACGGGTTTCTGCAATCTCCCGTATCCGCTGCGTGAGGGCCCGGTCATCGCGGCAGCTGCGGTAGTGGTAGACCGTTCGGCTCTGCATCATCAGCCGGCATCCCCTGCGAACCCCGATGCGGTACGCCGCCAGCAGGTATCCAACCGCCTCGCGTTTCTGCACCGGCTTCAGAACTTTTTTCGGATGACGTCCTGCAGCATTTCCTTGTCCAGACTGAGATCGGCGACCAGCCGTTTCAGGCGGTGATTCTCTTCCTCCAGTTGGCGCAGCCGACGCAGTTCTGTCACGCCCATGCCGCCAAACTTCTTCTTCCAGTTAATGGGATGGACTACCTCCTCCCTTTGCGCTTAACTCAACAAAATACGTTCAGCAGGAGAGTAAACATGAATATCGTCTATCTGGGTATCGATCTGGCTAAAAATGTTTTCCAACTCTGTGGTTTA
>NZ_JAFMOY010000093.1 GCF_019049625.1 Rahnella ecdela | reverse complement strand
TCACAGCCAGCTAAGACTAAACAGTGTTGCCAGGCAGCTCAACGAGAGGCCAAGAAAAACGCTAGACTATGAATCACCCGCAGAGCGTTTTAACCAATGTGTTGCATCCATCGGTTGAACTCACAGCTCATAGCAGACCGTCAACTCCCATCTGCCTGTAAAACAGGCTCCCCCTGTGATTTTTTCCGTTTTTTCGGCGGTTCCCTTAAACTACACCGCATAGATTGTCAGATATGAGAAGAAAGATGCATTTGCCAGCTACAAGCTCTACAAAAACCGTTTATCCGTCGTCATTTAAAGAATGAGTCGTCCATTGTTTGTTTCTCTGGACGGGCCAAAAGGAGCCGGTAAAACCACACTGCTGGAGGCCATTGCGAAAGTACTCAGGGCCGATAGTAAGAAGGTGATCCGACTTAGCGAGAAAAAAAGTGATCCCTTCAGGGGCGATACAATGGCTCTCGTTAACCAGTCCGCCAGAAATCCCGACCTGGATTTGGAACGGGAGATTTGTGAGCGCCTGGCCGACAGTCGTGCATGGATTTCCCGGCATGTGCTGACTCAACAGCCACCGGACAGCATTATCCTGATGGATCGCTGGTACCCGTCGGACGCCGCGTTTCGCCGGAAGGTACCCTTTTCAGAGATTTTACAGCTCAACATTGATCGAAACGTGCGAGCGCCAGACCTGCATGTCGGGGTTGTGACTACGCCTGAAATTTCCTGGGCGAGGGCGGCGTCCCGGTCGCGCGGGCTGGGCAGTACGGTAATTCATAAAGTGGAAGAACATGTCGCTTGTACCCAGGCTTTCGAGCGGGAAGTTGCCAGTCACGGCTGGATTTTATGCCGTAATGAAGGAATGATTGAAGAAGCAACGATGCAGGTGATTTCTGAGATCTACAAAGTGCCCGGTTGCCCCTGAGTATCGTTTTTGGCATCAGGTGCGGTTTGAACTGCACCGGATGGCGGAGAGTAGTTCGGAAAACATCCTTTATACTATTTTTATACCAGTGCCTTTAATTTTTATGTTGTCTCTATATCATTTTAGTAATGCCTAAATTAATCTCATTTCATCGCCGGAAGGTATGAATGAAATATAAATATGAACCAGAAAAGTCAGTTTTTCTCATTAAAAAATTCATCTGATCTTCGCTGTTCATTTTCAAAGGTAAGTCAGAACGCTTTAGCAGAAACGGAATCCGGAAATAGCATTCCATTCACGCAAGAAGTGGAAAACTATTTGTTTAAATACCCGGATACAAAGCATGTTGATATTTATATTAATGATATCAGCGGGGTTTTCAGAGGGAAAAGAGTGGCTGTTGCTTCGCTTCATTCTCTGGAGAAAGGCGCATACTTTCCTCAGTCGGTTTATTCGATGGACAAAGAAGGTAAAGTCATGAGTGTCGAAGATAGTTGTCTGGCAGAAAATGAACCTGACAGGATCTGCGTTCCTGTTGCGGGCACATTACGACCGGGCGGTCATAATCCGGCTGAAAATGCGCAAATACTTCTTACGATGCAGGATGAGCAGGGTAAACCCTATGAGAACTGGAACCCCGCGTGATACTGACTGAGGTATTGAGTAAATTCCATGCACACGGCTTGTTCCCTGTCATTGCCCCTGAAATTGAATTCTATCTCGAAGATCCTCAGAGTCGAAATATTCAGAGTTCCGGATGTTTTCATCTTGCTGTACCGTCACAACATACGGTTTTTATTGAAGAGCTTGAAAAGCTGGCGACAATGCAGAATTTGCCGTTGACCGGTATTGTTTGCGAGGCAGAAGCGGGACAATTCGAATTAAATTTACAACACTCACAACGCGTAGTGGATATTTGTGAAAATATTCTGGCGCTTCGCCGTTTAACCAGTACCGTTGCTCATAAATATGGTTTTAATGCTAATTTCATGGCGAAGCCTTATTCCGGTATGTCAGGAAGCGGCTTACATTTTCATATCAGTCTGCATGATGTGCAGGGGAATAATATCTTCGCATCCACTGGTGAAAATTTAAATGAAATGATGCGCCTGAGTCTGGCAGGAATGCTTCATCTCATGCCTGCATCCATCGCGATAATGGCTCCTAACGTCAATTCTTTCAGACGGTTGCGTAAGAACCTGAATGAACCGCTTTTCAATTCATGGGGAGTCAACCAGCGGTCTGCCGCCTTACGTATTCCCTGTTCAGAGGAAAAGCATCGCCGCATTGAGTACCGGCTGGCAGGCGCTGATGCCAACCCTTATCTGGCGGTAGCGACGATACTGACCGGGATGCTGTATGGTCTGGAAAAAATAGAAGACGAGCCGCTGACGGATTTCACCACCTGTTCGCCTGTCTTGCCTTTATTCCAGCAGCATGCTCTTGATGAGTTTCGGCAAAACCCGTATTTAACCGCAGCGCTGGGAGAGGCATTTTCTAAACAGTGGATCCAAACCAGACTTTCAGAACTGGCACTCTTTGAAAGTATCGTCACGCCCGGAGAACACATTGTTTCTTACTGATTGTAAATTGCGCCAAAGTTACCAGTGGCGCTCTTTCCTTAAATTTTGGCTTCCAGAAACCCGATAAAAGCTCTGACCTTTGAATTCAGCGCTGATCGTTCGTTGACGCAGGCGTAAATATTCATGGGTAAAGACTCTGCGTCGCTGTCGCAGAACAACGGCGTGAGTCTTCCGTTGTCTATCAGCGGCTGGGCGATAAAGCTTGCCAGTCGCGCAATACCGCCGCCGTTTTCTGCTATTTTGGCAATGATATCAATATCATCACTGATAAATTGCGGATTGAGTTTGGCGTTAACCGGTTTTCCGTTAACCAAAAACGTCCAGGGCAGGAAACGTCCGTCGGTCGGATAGCGGAAAACCAGGCAAGCATGCTGGCTCAGTTCTTCGGGCGTTTCAGGAATACCCGCGTGCGCCAGATAAGTCGGGGCGGCGCAGAATATAAACGGCAACGAGGCTATTTTTTTGGCAATCAGCTGATCGTTAAGTTGTGCCTCGATGCGGATGCTGACATCGACGCCTTCCAACCGGTGATCGACATTGCGGTCGGTACTGATCAGCTCGATATCAATATCCGGAAATGACGCTTTGAAAGCAGGCATCAGTGGCGCGATAACGTACCGGCCAAATGCCGCGGTCGTGGCGATGCAAAGCGGCCCCTGTGGTTTGGTTTCAATCGCAGCAGCTTGCGAAGCGAGATCGATATCATGCGGAATATGACGGACTTTCTCGAAATACCGTTTCCCGCTTTCAGTTAACGTCATGCTGCGGGTGGTACGCGATATCAGGCGTACGCCCAGATGAGCCTCAAGTCGGGAAAGGCTCTGGCTCACCGCCGCCGGACTCATCCCCTTAACACGCGCCGCTGCTGCGATACTGCCGTTTTCCACCACGCGGATAAAATTACTGATCAGCCCCAACATATTCATAGTATTCTCGGTACCTTACTCGTCACTTTTACTTAATAATGATTAAAGTATAACCCCTCTACAACCATCACGGATAGCTTGTTAGTGTAGCCACTGTTTCGCAAATCTCTGTTTAACAGGATAATCAGATGACTGATGCAGTGACTAAAAATACCGCGCGGATCCGCTTTCCAAAACGCACTTCACCCTACATATTTGCGCTGTATATGGCGACTATTATGGCGTTTCTGATGAGTCTGGTGATCACCCTGGCCGAATTTGGTATGGGGCCGCATTACATGGAAAATGTGATGAATGCTTATCAGGTGGCTATGCCCGCGGCCTTTGTTTGTATACTTCTGGTACGTCCGGTGGTTATCCGGCTGGTGTCGTGGACGGTTCAAGGTCACTGAGTCATTAAATTCGCTATATTGTGACTGTTCAAAAAGGGCGGGCGGCTCAATTAAGCGTTATCAAGTTGCGCGTAAAACCTCGCCCTTTATGAACTGCACCCCAAAAGTTGGACACTAACTGTCTACGGAATCGAGGTCACTCCATTCAGGGCGGGAAGTATGTCAATAAGGGACGATAAGCGTACATGTCCCCGGGTCCCCCTGACAAAAAGTGCGCTTAACCTGACACAACCTTGACAAATAGATGCCCAGTCAGTAGTTTCATTTGCAATTAATGACCAGGCAATTATTATGCTCAATAGTTCAGCTCATACCGACGATAAATTTCATCTTGGTTTGCTTATTCACCTCGCGAACCAGTTCAAAGACCAGCTCATTAGTCAGTACTTTTCCGATGCGGACATCACTGCGCCACAGTTCAAGGTGTTGATTAGTATCCACAAAGGCTGGACAAGTCCCGTTGAAATCAGCAAAAACCTGGTGATGGATGCGGGGGCCATGAGCCGCATGGTCGACCGGATGGTGAAGCGGGAACTGATTGCACGCACCCCTAATCCGCAGGATAAACGCCAGGTCATTCTGACACTCTGTGATAAAGGCCAGGCCCTGTGTGATCGTTTTGAGAAAGATGCGCTGGACTCAATCATCGGCAAACTCACCGCACGCCTTACTCCCGGGGAATCCCGTTCACTGGTAGAACTCATTACAAAAATGCTCCCGGACGAGATCACCGCACCTCATCGCTAACTTTTTCAATAAAGGTCATCACAAGATGGAAACCACACCGGCACAACACGTCGAGCGCGGCAGTAAGCGCAAACGTAACTTTCTTATTTTGCTTCTGATTCTGGTGCTTGCCGCCGGGGGTATTCTGGCGTGGTATTTTCTCTACGCCCGTTTCTATGAATCGACTGACGATGCCTACGTTAACGGTAATCAGGTGACCTTGACACCACAGATTGGCGGCACGGTGACACAGGTATCGGTAGATGAAGGCGACTTCGTCGAGAAGGGTCAGCCGTTAGTTCTGCTTGATCCGAGCGATACCGAAATCGCCCTGCAACAGGCGGAAGCCAACCTGGCTAACACCGTTCGTCAGGTTCGCGGACTGTACAGCACGGCGGATAACTATCGTGCCCAGGTCGCGGCCAAAAAAGTCGCGTTGCAAACGGCGCAAAATGACTATGCCCGCCGTCAGAAAATTTTCACTTCCGGTGCTATCGCCGTAGAAGACTTGTCCCATTATCGTGATGCAGTCACCAGCGCGCAGAGCGATTTAGCCTCCGCGCAGGAAGCATTACGTACCAACACCGCGATGGTTGATGACACTGTTATTGACAGCCATCCGGAAATTAAAAGTGCTGTCGCCACGCTGCGCCAGCGCTTTCTGGACAACGCCCGTACCACCATCGTCGCACCGGTTAGCGGTTATGTTGCCAAACGCGCCGTGCAGCTGGGTATGCGGGTAGATTCTGGCACCACACTGCTGGCCATCGTGCCGCTTCGCGAAGTATGGGTGGATGCCAACTTCAAAGAAAGCCAGATGAGCACCATGCGTCTGGGACAAAAAGTCACGCTTAATGCGGATCTCTACGGCGACAACGTGGAATACCACGGCACTATAGAAAGCCTGGGTATCGGCACCGGCAGCGCGTTCTCTCTGTTGCCAGCCCAGAATGCCAGCGGTAACTGGATCAAGATTGTCCAGCGCCTGCCGGTACGCATCACGCTTGATCCACAAAATATGCAGAAGCACCCGCTGCGCGTAGGCCTGTCAATGAACGTTCGCGTTGATATCCGCGACGATGGCGGTCACCTGCTGCCGCAGAAAGCCGTTAGCACCCCACGTTTCACCACGGACGTGTATCAGAATCCGCTGGCCGAGGCGGATAAGCTGGTGGCTAAAATCCTTCATGACAACAGCAAAACAGTAGCTGCAGGCAGCCGCTAAGAGAGACGTTATGCAAGATAAGGCCGCGTATACACCGCCGAGCATGTGGCTGGCGGTGCTCGCACTTTCGCTGGCGACATTTATGCAGGTGCTGGATTCCACCATCGCCAACGTGGCGTTGCCGACGATTGCCGGTAACCTTGGCGTCAGTGCAGATCAGGGAACCTGGGTTATCACCTCGTTTGCGGTGTGTAACGCAATTGCTCTGCCGCTGACCGGATGGTTTACCCGTCGGTTCGGCCAGTTAAAGCTTTTTATCGGTTCAGTAGTGATGTTCACCCTGACGTCGTTCCTGTGCGGTTTTGCCCACAGCATGACCGAATTGATTATCTTCCGCGCCCTGCAAGGCTTCTTCGCCGGCCCGATGTTCCCGATGTGTCAGACATTGCTGCTGGTAATCTTTCCGCCCCTTAAGCGCAGCATGGCACTCGCGCTGCTGTCGATGGTGACGGTAGTTGCACCGATCGTCGGCCCCATCACCGGAGGTTGGATCACCGATAACTATTCATGGCCATGGATCTTCTACATCAATGTGCCCATCGGCATTTTCGCCGCTATCGTGGTCTGGACCCAGATGCGTGCCCGTGAAGAAACGACCAGCCATGTGCCAATTGACTACATTGGTATCGCGATGCTGGTAATGGGCGTCGGGTTGTTGCAGGTTGTTTTAGATAAGGGCAACGACCTCGACTGGTTTGCCTCCACGCAAATCATCATCATGACGGTTATTTCCGTGATTTCACTGGTGTCGTTTGTGATCTGGGAGCTGGGAGAGCGTCATCCGATTGTTAACCTGCGCTTGTTCAAAGACCGTAACTTCGCCATTGGCACGCTGTCGCTGACGCTCGGCTACGCTGCGTTCTTCGCGATTAATATTATCCTGCCACAGTGGCTGCAAACTCAGATGGGCTACACCGCGATTTGGGCGGGGCTCGCCGCTGCACCTATGGGCGTGCTGCCGTTAATGATGACACCAATTATTGGCCGCTATGCCAACAAAGTGGATCTGCGTATTCTTGCATCGCTGTCATTCCTGACTATGGGGGCATCCTGTCTCATCCGTGCGCAATTCAACACGGATGTCGATTTCCGTACCATCGCAGAAGTGCAGTTGTTCATGGGGATTGGCGTGGCGTTCTTCTTTATGCCGATTACCACCATCGTCCTGTCGAATCTTAACGGTGCAGAAATCGCCGAGGGTTCCGGTCTGGCGACGTTCTTCCGCGTACTGGGTGGGTCGTTCGCCTCGTCGCTGACCACCTGGATCTGGTCACGCAGGGAAGTATTCCACCATGCTAATCTGACCGAGAGCGTCTCCGCGTACAATCCGGCAGCAGTTGATTATATTGATAAGATGGGAGGTGCCTCGCAGCAACATATGGCGTTAATCGATAAAACTATCGAGCAGCAGGCCTACATGATGTCGACCATCGACTACTTCTGGATATTAGGCTGGGGCTTTATGGCGCTGATTGTGGTGATCTGGTTCACCCGCCCACCTTTCAGTCGTTCCGGTGCACCCGGAGCGCCGGCGGCAGGGCACTAATGGTTATCCCGTCGGGTCACTAAAGATGGCTTTTGCCATATTCCAAATAAAAATCCCTGGCCTGAGCCAGGGACGAGGTTATATTAAAAGACAAAAAGCTTACGCGACCTGATGCAGCTCCAGCCCGTGCTGAACCAGCAGTTCTACATCACCGCCGGTATGTTGATATACCTCATACTGAATGCCGCCTGATGTCACAGCACCAGCGTCCTGCCAGGTATCATGCGTAAGGTCTTCAATTTTCAGCTCAACCACATCCCCCTGGTCGCCGGTAATGGCTAACTGCTTATGGTCATCATGAATAAACAGATCAGAATGGGCTTCGCTCAGGATGTCATGCAATACCAGATGCAGTTTGTCCTGCTGGTTATTTGTCAGGTCTGCATGCACTGCCGAGTGATTATTTTCTGTCATGACCTGTGAAAGCAGCAGCGACCAGTGGTAACGGAGGACATCCGGTAGCCCGGGGAACTGCGATCGTTTCGTCCGACCATCCCGTTGCAATGGCCACAGCGACTAATGGCAACGGTGCGCATCCCGTCGCACGCACAATGGTTGTTGCAGGTTCAGATCATCCCCTACTGCGGCTGCTGTTACTGGACATTACTGACCGTCACGGGTCCTTGTTTGAGGACCTCTGGTGAATGTTCGAGTCAAGTTCAAGCTGCAGCGACTCATGCATCAGACGCTCCCGGAAACACTCCATAACTGCATTGCTCCTGCGTAGCCGGTCAGCATGCCACCACTTCCTTATCAACTGCGGCAAAATTCTCTCTTCCTGTTCCCCATCGTCTCGTTAAGCTTCGTCCTTTAAACAAGGAAGGATGTCAGGCTAAGATGATAACTCCCCGATAGCATGAATTAACTCGCTTAATACCTGATAAATCCCAAATTAAGGGCCTTAACAACATTGCCATATGCATATTTAATTCTATAATATTGTGTATTAAACGCATTATTTCAGGATAACTCACCCTATGATGGATTGGAGTCTCACCAAACCCGGCGAGGTTGTTAAACTGCTATGTGACCGGCTGCGCAAGGAAAGACTATCAAAGCAGATGACTCAGGCCGAAGTCGCTGCCCGTGCCGGCATCGGCGTGAATACCGTGTCGAATCTCGAATCAGGGAAGAATGTCGGGTTTGAAAATGTTGTGAGAGTTGCGATGGTGCTTGGTCGTTTCAGGGAACTGGAGGCACTTTTCAAGCCGAAAGTAGAGACTCTGGATGACATCCTCAGGTATGAGAAAAGCTTAAAACGCCAACGGATCAGAAAGAGAACTGACGATGCCGAATAAAATCGATGTGTACTATGAGGGCTGGGGTGAACACTGGCTGTGGGGAACACTGGTGTCCTCAACCGCTCTCACAGGCCGTCCGCTCATCATGTTCGAATACGGCGATGAGGCATTACGAAAGGGCCTGGAGTTGTCTGCGTATACCTTACCGTTGCGCGGTGCAAAACTAAGACAAGATTTTCCGCAGCATCAGTTAGGTTTACCCGGACCCGTTTATGATTCTCTCCCCGACGGCTGGGGGATGCTTTTGATGGATCGTTTATTCAAACAGCGGGGTTTAAGCGTAGCCCGGATCGGGCCGCTGGAACGGTTAACCTATATTGGTGCCAACGCCATGGGGGCGGTGTCATTCCAGCCGGCACAACCAGAAGCATCGGCTTTAAAAGAAAACATTCCGCTAACCCAGCTGGCCTCTGAAGTTCAGGAAGTTCTGGGTGGCGAAGGAGGGGCGTTTTTGCAGCGGTTACTGCAAATGGGGGGATCGCCTCAGGGTGCCCGACCGAAAGCGCTACTTTCCCGTGATCCGCTTTCAGGAATATTCACCACCCGGCCTGCGGCAGGACTGGAGAACTGGCTGATTAAATTTCCGGCAAAGCAGGAGCATCCGGAAGTGTGCGCCATCGAAGCAGTTTATTCGCAATGCCTGCGTATATGCGGCATCCAGACGCCAGACACACAGTACTTCAGTCTGCCGGATGGCCAGGCGGCATTCGCCACAAAACGTTTTGACCGGGAAAAGGGGATGAGGGTACCCATGCAAAGCCTTGCCGCTTTCACAGGTGCCAATTATCAGTCTCCGGGCGCACTCGATTACACGAATTTCCTTCGCGCAACACAGATGTGCACCAATGATGCCCGTGAGAAGGTGCTGGCTTTTGAGCGTGTAGTTTTCAATATTGCTTTCAATAACCGCGATGATCATCCGAAGAACTTCTCTTATCTGATGTCGCCTGACGGCTCATGGACACTGGCTCCGGCATACGATGTCACTTATTGCGAAGGGCCTGGTGGTTATCATCAAATGGATGTCATGGGAGAGGCGCTGGAAATTAACCGAAAACACGTCCTGACTCTTGCAAAGGAAGAAGCAGAATTAACGCCAATTCAGGCAAGTTTGATCATAGAGAAAATCTGCGATGCGGCGGCCGGTTTTGCAAACGTAGCGAAGGAGATGTTCCCAAAACAGATCACCGCTGAAACCCAGAAATCCATTCAGAATGACATCGATATGAACATCAAACGTCTGCTTAAATAGATGTAGCACTTCATAAGTATGAAATACGCTATTTTTATAATCTGATTTAGATTTGTTGTTTTGCGCAATCTGAGAAACGGCATAACCACGGTCAGTCATATCACGGCTGCATCTGCAAAGTTCCGGGGAAAGCGCCTCCCTGAAAGACCGGACCTTTGGGAAAAATCCATAACTGCTCCGCTTTTCGTGACAGAAACTATACTTTATTTTCATCAAGATAGTGACACTGGCAGGAGAGTAAATGACCCAAAACACCCGGCACTTTTCGTTAAAGCTACTGACGATAAATACGCATAAGGGCTTCAATGCGTTTAATAAACGCTTCATTTTACCCGAGTTGCGCGACGCGGTACGCACCGTCAGCGCCGATATCGTCTGCCTGCAGGAAGTGATGGGCGCGCATGAAGTGCATTCGTTGCAGGTGGAAAACTGGCCGGACAAAACCCATTACGAGTTTCTTGCTGACACCACGTGGAGCGATTTTGCCTACGGGCGCAACGCGGTCTATCCTGAAGGTCATCACGGTAACGCCGTGCTGTCTCGCTATCCCATTGAACATTATGAGAATCGCGATGTGTCGGTCGCAGGTAGTGAGAACCGGGGCCTGTTGTACTGCCGAATCGTGCCTCCCCAGCTGGAGTATCCTGTCCATGTGATTTGCGTACATCTTGGCCTGCGCGAAGCGCACCGTCAGGCGCAGCTCAACATACTTGCCGAGTGGGTTAACGCTTTCCCGGAGGGAGAACCGGTGCTGGTCGCGGGCGATTTCAACGACTGGCGGCAAAAGGCCAGCCATCCGCTTAAAACGCAAGCAGGCCTGGATGAGATTTTCACCCGTGCGAAAGGTCGCCCGGCACGCACTTTCCCGGTCAGTATGCCGCTACTGCGTCTCGACAGAATCTACGTTAAAAATGCCAATGCCAGCACGCCCGCCGCGCTGCCGCTGCGTAACTGGCGTCATTTGTCCGACCATGCCCCCTTGAGCGCGGAGATCCACCTATGAAAACAGCATGGCGGGAAGGAAATCACATCCAGCTTCTGGAAAATGGCGATGAATATTACCCGGCTTTATTTGACGCCATTGATCACGCTCAGAGTAAAGTGATTCTCGAATCCTTTATCTGGTTTGAAGATAACGTGGGTCGCCGTTTGCATGCGGTACTCCTGCGCGCCGCAGTGCGTGGTGTCGACATTCAGGTGCTGCTCGACGGGTATGGCTCGCATGGCCTGAGCGATGATTTCGTCAGCGAACTGACTTCGGCAGGTGTGGCGTTTCGCTATTACGACCCGCGGCGGCCACTGTTTGGTATGCGAACCAATCTGTTCCGGCGTATGCACCGTAAAATTGTTGTCATCGACAATAAGGTGGCGTTTGTCGGCGGGATTAATTACTCCGCCGAGCACATGTCCGACTACGGCCCCGAGGCCAAACAGGACTACACCGTGCGGGTAGAAGGCCCGGTGGTGGATGACATTTTAAAGTTTGAGTTGGAAAACCTGCCCGATCATGCGCAAACCCGTCGATGGTGGCAGCAACGTCGCCGCTATCATGCGGCCGAAAATCGTCATCCCGGTGAGGCGCAGGCGCTGTTTGTCTGGCGCGATAACGACGATCACAGTGATGATATTGAGCGTCACTATCTGAAAATGCTGTCCAGCGCAAAGCGCGAAGTGATTATCGCCAACGCCTATTTCTTTCCTGGCTACCGTCTGCTGCACGCCATGCGTAATGCGGCCCGTCGGGGGGTACAGGTGAAGCTCATTGTGCAGGGTGAACCGGATATGCCGATTGTCAAAGTCGGTGCGGAGCTGCTCTACAACTATCTGCTGAAAGGCGGTGTGCAGGTGTATGAATATCGGCGTCGTCCATTGCATGGCAAGGTCGCGCTGATGGACGCTCACTGGGCGACGGTCGGCTCGAGCAATCTCGATCCGCTGAGCTTGTCGCTCAACCTTGAGGCCAATCTCATTATCCATGATCGCGCGTTTAACCAGACGCTGCGTGAGAATCTCCACGGCATTATTGCCAATGACTGCCAGCGTGTGGATGAAACCATGGCCCCGAAACGCACCTGGTGGAATCTGGCGAAAAACGTAGTGGTGTTCCACTTCCTGCGTAAATTCCCGGCAATGGTCGGCTGGCTACCGGCACACACGCCAAGGCTTTCTCTGGTAACGGCGCCCGTACAACCCGAAATTGAAACGCAGGATCGGTTGACGTCAGAAAAATCGGAGGTGAAACCCTGATGTCCACATCGCATCCAAAGTGGCGTATGGCGAAAAAAATCCTCACCGGTATTTTCTTTATCGCCATAGCCGTACTGCTGGTGATTTATGCCCGAACGGTCAACTGGGAAGATGTCTGGAAAGTCATTCGTCATTACAACCGCACGTCACTGATGATGTCTGTGGCGCTGGTGATCCTTAGCTATCTGCTGTATGGCTGTTATGACCTGCTCGCACGCGCTTATTGCGGACACAAACTCGCGGCACGACAGGTGATGCTGGTGTCATTTATCTGTTACGCCTTTAACCTCACGCTCAGTACCTGGGTTGGTGGCATTGGCATGCGATACCGGCTTTACTCGCGTCTGGGTTTGCCCGGCGGCACCATCACCCGCATTTTCTCGCTGAGCATAACGACCAACTGGCTTGGCTATATTTTGCTGGGCGGAATCATCTTCACATCCGGTGTAGTAGAGATGCCTTCGCACTGGTATATCGACGCCGGTACATTGCGCATTGTTGGTATTGGGCTGCTGGCGATGGTGGCGGTTTACGTGTGGTGCTGTGCCTTTGCTAAACACCGCCACATGACTGTTAAAAAGCAAAAGCTTGTGCTGCCGTCGTTTAAATTCGCGCTGGCTCAGATGGTAATTTCAAGTGCCAACTGGATGGCCATGGGGGCGATAATCTGGCTGCTGCTGGGTCAGGATGTGAACTATTTCTTTGTCCTGGGTGTGCTGTTAGTCAGCAGTATCGCCGGGGTGATTGTGCATATTCCTGCGGGGATCGGCGTGCTGGAAGCGGTGTTTATCGCGCTGCTGGCTGGAGAACATACTTCGCAGGGCACGATTATCGCCGCGCTGCTGGCCTATCGCCTGCTCTACTATTTCCTGCCGTTGCTGCTGGCTCTGGTGTGTTATTTGCTGCTTGAGAGCCGCGCGAAGAAATTGCGGGCGAAGAACGAGAAAGCAATGGCAAAATGAGGCAGCTGGCAATGGCTTAGGTGCATGCTCCATGAAACTAAGCCATTGCGGGCACAAAAGTTGTTAACTAACTACCCAACATTCAAAAGCAAACATCACAAACAAAGTGCCATATTCACCGATGCCGCATTCAAGTATCGTGTCGGCCACTTATACATGGCAAAGAGCGAAACAGCTTTAAATGTGCGTTGGTCGCGCCCTTTGCCATCTGCGCCGTCTACCGTTACCCTTTCCAATGATACCGCCGGGCGATATTTCGTATCTGCCATGAGGCTACCCAGTGACTAACGGTAGATTTGTGGAGACCAAAATGTGCAGCGGTCCTTTTTATTCCGCCCTGGCCGGAGAGGTAATACTTCACGACAGCAATACGGAATTCCAGTGTGTAATTGGGCTTGCCCATAAATTGCACCTTACTCAGTTAGTGTCAACTTTTGGGGTGTAGTTCATTTAGGGCAGGGAGTATGTCAAGACGTTATCTGCATGGCATTTACCGGAGCAGGAAAGATGAAAATCGACTGGCACAGCGCATTACTGACACGTACCACGCTCGTGAATAAAGATTACAAGAACACCCAAAATGTCCGGCGTTTTATGACGGAGCAGTGCGGAGAAGATTTCCGGTTCGATCGTGATTTTATGGCCTGGATCCGTAATGGAATTCCTAAAACTCTGGGCGATGTGGCCGATGAGTGGAAGCGCAGTCAATAATCGCACCGTTACTCTTTAAAACACTGAGTCCTCGTTGCTGAGGACTCAGTTCATTTGTTGATCAGTTCATCCCGTTGAGCTTTTCCATCACTTCATCAGATAAATTCAGACGCGCACTGGCCAGATTTTCCTGCAAATGCACCGGCGATGATGTGCCGGGGATCAGCAGGATATTCGGCGAACGCCGGAGCAGCCAGGCCAGCGCGACCTGCATCGGTGTGGCCTGTAAGTCAGCGGCAACTTCATCGAGCTGCGTGGACTGCAACGGGGAAAATCCGCCCAGCGGGAAGAAGGGCACGTAGGCGATGCCCTGATTTGCCAGTGTGTCCACAAGCGCATCGTCATGGCGGTTGGCCAGGTTATACATATTCTGCACGCAGGCAATCGGCGTTAGTTTTTGCGCGTCCTCTACCTGTTTTGCCGTGACATTACTCAGGCCGATATGACGGACCAGGCCCCGTTCTTTCAGCTTGATCATCGCCTCCAGCTGCGGTTCCAGCGACCCTTCTTTCGGCTGATGGATATCCAGCATACTGCGCAGATTCACCACTTCCATTGCCTCAAGCCCCAGATTGCGCAGGTTGTCTTCCACCGCGCTGACCAGTTCCTGTGGCGTGAAAGCCGTTAACCAGCCGCCTTTTTCATCACGACGCGCACCGACTTTGGTGACGATGCACAGATTGTCAGCGTAAGGATGCAATGCTTTTTTGATCAGCTTGTTGGTTTCATGCGGGCCGTAAAAATCACTGGTATCAATATGATTCACGCCGCTGGCCACGGCATCGCGCAATACCTGAATCGCGCGGGCTTCATCCTTTACCGGACCAAAAACACCCGGTCCCGCCAGTTGCATGGCACCGTAACCCAAACGTGATAATTCGCGGTCGCCGAGACGATAAGTCATTGAAGGTTGTGACATGAGACTCTCCTTTATAAGTGTTCATTGATTGTAGCGGTGCGCTGGCTGTGCAACTATCCGGTTAAATCAGGACAAACTGTACGAGGTTTCGCACAATGCCGATGGATATCGCCCTGTTGCACGCAGTCGTTGAGGTGGCGAAAGCCGGTGGGTTTCGTGAAGCGGCGCGGGTCACAGGAAGTAACGCGTCCCGGCTAAGTGACGCGGTACGCCGTGCTGAGCAGCAGCTTGGCATCCGGTTGTTTAACCGCACCACGCGCACAGTCGTGCTGACCGAAGCCGGAAGGGCGCTGATTGAGCGGTTGCTGCCCGCCATGAATGAGGTGAATGCGGCACTGGATGCGCTCAACCGTTACCGCCACACACCGGGCGGCGTACTGCGCCTTAATGTGCCGGTCAGCGCCACACGGCTGGTTTTACCTGCGCTGGTGCCGGAGTTTTTGCGGCGTTATCCCGATATTCAGCTGGAAATTATCGCCGAAAGTAATGTACAGGATGTGTTTCGTGATGGCTGTGATGCCGGTATCCGTTATGACGAACGGCTGGAGCAGGACATGGTGGCGATCCCCATCGGCCCGAGGGTTCAGCGCTATGCTGCTGCCGCGTCACCGGCATATCTTGAAGCACAGGGCAGACCGTCGCATCCGCGGGATTTGATTCCACACCGCTGCCTGCGCGGGCGCTATGCCAGCGGCATCATGCCCGACTGGGAATTCGAGCGCGAAGGTGAATCGCTCAGCGTACAGGTAAGTGGTCCGCTGGTGGTCAGCGTCGGTGGGGCGGTAGATCTGGCGGTGGAAGCGGCGATCGCAGGGACGGGGATCATTTATCTGTTCGAAGAGTGGCTGCGGCCCGCTATCAACCGCGGAAAACTCGAGCCTATTTTGCAACCGTGGTGGCTATCGTTCTCCGGCCCGTGGCTTTATTACAACGACCGCCGCCTGATCCCCGCGCCTTTGCAGGCGTTCATTGATTTTGTGCGGGAAGATAATTTACGTCGTGAAACGTTACTCTGAAAAAGGCGTTTCCGGATGATAAGAAGAGGGCGACTGACCGGTGACGCGCCGGAACATGGTAGAAAACGACGAGCCGCTATCGTATCCCATAGACAGCGCGATATCACTGACCGGTTTTCCGGCCACTAATCCCGACAGTGCTACCAGCACACAGGCACGCTGCCGCCAGGCAGAAAATGACAGCCCGGTTTGTTGCAGAAAGTGGCGGCGGAAGGTGCTGGCACTCATAAATAACGCGTTTGCCCAGCGCTCAGCAGGATCATGAATGGAGGGTGCCGCTAAAAAAGCCTGACACAACGCCAGAAGCGGCGCATGTTGCGGCAGCGGAATTTCAAACTCACGGGTTTGCATCGCGGCAATTTCCTGCAACAGCAGCGCTACTAGCAGGCAATCCCGCGGGGATCCGTACAGAGGTTCCAGCTCAACGGCTTCAATCAGCAGTTGTCTGAGCAACGGGGAAACGGTGAGGATTTTACAACGATCACCGGATGACCATTGCCGGACGCTTTCCGGTTCGATATATAAACTGCGCGTAGAAACGCCGATAAATTTCACGCTGTGCGGCTCCCGTGCGGGGATCCACACCGCGTGCTGTGGCGGCACAATCCAGTTTCCCGAACGTGTCGTCACATGCATCAGCCCGGTGGCGCCGTAAAGCAGCTGAGCGCGGCGATGCCGGTGCTCAGGCAATACAAATCCCCCCGGATAGTCGTTTCCTACCGCCACGACCTCGCGGTCGAGATCCTCATAATCTTTGATATGAACGTTGCGCATAAAAATTGTCAGGCTGCCGGTTGACCGATTCGCAAGGGTAAATGAGCGCTGCGAAAATGGGAAGGGCGTGATGAAGCCGTTAATCTTGCCGCCTGACATTTTGCGGAGCGGGCATGTGAACGACATTATCATTATTCTTCTGGCGGGTTTTACCACAGGTATTACCACGGTGCTGTTTGGTTTTGGCGGCGGATTTATCGTGGTGCCTTTTGTGTATCACATTGTGGCCGCTGAGCCGGGATTATCCCAGCACGCTATGCACATCGCTGTGGCGACGTCGACCGCCGTGATGATATTCAATGCCGGATGGGCCACCATCCAAAGCGGGTGTGCCGGAAGATTAAACGCCGCCGTGTTGTTTCCGCTGGTGTGGTTTATCGCCGCCGGTGCGGTTGGCGGCTCACTGCTTGCCGGTCTGCTGAAAGACGAGGTGGTGCGCGTTCTGTTTATACTTTATCTCATCATCACGCTGGCGGATTGCGTGATGCGCAAAGGGTTTATTAGCCGGCCACAGGCAAGAAGATTATCCGGCACAACGGTTAGCTTTGGCGGTATTTTTATTGGCGTTGTGGCTGCGCTGCTTGGCGTGGGGGGCAGTGTGATGACCGTGCCGCTGCTGCGCCGTCATGGTTATGAGATGCGCGATTGTGTCAGCGCCGCGAATCCACTTTCCATCCCCGTGGCGGTGTGTGGCGCGGTGACCTACACCTTTACGGGGTGGCATGCGATCCCGGCAACGGGCTATTCAGGTTTCATCAGCCTGAAAATTTTAGTCCTGCTCACGGCGTCTGGTTTTTGCGGCATGTTGTTTACCCGACGGTGTATCCCCGCGGTGCCGGATGTTCTGCATGCACGGGTTTATGTCGCTCTCTTGCTGGCGGTACTGCTGGCGATGGCCGTGTGAATGTGACGGTCAGGTGTCAGTTCACTCAGCGGGACAGGATGCCAGAAACGTTGCCAGCGGCGATGCAGATACCGTCCGCCGCGCGCAATCGGGTGTCTGCTGAACCACAAAATGACGGCGAGGATCACGACAGCGACGGCTGGCAGGATAATATGCCATTTTTCCTCTCCGGTGCTGCCGCGTAATGCGGCCTCGCTGCCTGCGCCGCGGGCTGCGGCGATGTGGAATGTGGCTCCCGGCAGTTCCGCCAGCTGCCATTGCTGATGGTCGGTGTCCCACCATCTGAGCTGTACGGGTGGCAGCGTGACGGTACCTGCCTGCGAGGGCAGATAACGCAGCCGTTCCGTGCGCTCTGCGCCGTCAACATCGCCGCGTCCCTCGGTAAGCAACTGGCTCTGCGCAGGCAGACTTTGTGTTTGCGTACCCGGAATGGCGTAAAGCAGCAGGGGGATCTGGTTCGCCACAATGCCGCGGGCTTTCACGGTCACCGCCCGTTCTATCACATCACCAGCATGCAGCTGTTTGTCATCGGCGGCGTGGAATTGGGTGATTTTCTGGCTTAGTGTCAGATGGCTGGCAGGTAAAAACCGGTCGGGTTGTTTCGTGCCCTGTGGCCAGTTGACCGGTTTTTCAATAGCAGGGAGTGACACTGTCACCGGAGGCTGACCGGGAGAGGTCAGCGTCACTTCCGTTGCCGGAAAGCGCAACGTGCCCTGATCCCAGGCCATTACCTGACGTTCAAGACGGATACCGCTCCAGCTGGTACCGTCTTTGCGGCGGCTTAGCAGCTGATTAGGTAAAGGCGTGGTGAGCAGCGAACCGTTTTCAATGATGAAATCTGGCCACTGTGGCGGCGGGTTAAACCAGGTATCTGTCCAGAACGTGACAGCGACGCGCAGCGGCTGTCCCGGCACCACATTGTCGGGCGCGACCAGTTCGCGGGTGATATCCATCGCGGCGCGTGCGGGTAAAACTGTCAGCAGCAGGATCAGCATCAGGCCTTTCATGGCATGGTCTCCTGATGTGAGCGGTAGAGATTTTCCAGCAAACCTGCAGGGGAAACATCCAGATTGTCGTACCACTGGCCGATCTGCGGATCCGCACTGGCACCGGGCTGAATATCCTTCTGATTTACGCCCTGATTTTTCTTCAGGTCATATTTGATATCGTCGGGTTTATAGTCCTTTTCCTTGCCCTGTGCGGCCTGCCGGTCTCGTTCCTGCTGACGTAGTGTCATGATGATTTGAGCGATTTTAGCGCGATTATCCTGCGCCATTTTCCAGCCGGGATGCAGACTCAGCGCCTGATCGTAACTGTTGATCGCCTGCTGCCACATTTTTTGCTGCGCGTAGCTGTTGCCTGTCCACAGCAAAGCATTGGCGGTGGGCGGTGCCTGGCGAAACGCTGACGTGGCCGCGACAAAATTTCCGGCGCGATACCAGGCGATCCCCTGCCAGAGCGGATCCTGAAAACGTTCTGCCGCCTGCGAATATTGCCCTTTATCAAACGCCCTTTGTCCCTGCATATCCGGGCTTATCCATGCATCGCGCCAGCTGGCGTGACCCTGCGGCAGATACAGCATCAGCGGCAGCGCCACCACCAGCCAGCAGATCAGCTGACGGCGGCAAAACAGCAACAAAAGCAGCAATGGGATGATCAGCCAGTAGCCGCTGTTTTTCCAGTGCAGGTCGGCACGCGCATTGTTCTGCGCGGTCACTGACTGGCGGATATGACTCACGATCACCGAAATATCGCTGTCATCGCTGGTCACCAGTGTCACCGGCACACCGCCGTCGCGGGTCTGGCTGAAACGCTGCACATTCAGACGCGTATCAATGCCGCGTCCGTCATAGGCTTGGGGTAACGCGCCGCCTCGGGCGGTACCCGGTACCCAAATTTGCAGGGGAAGTTTCGAATCCGACAGCCAGCGGGCATCTTCAGCTGTGAGAGAATCGGCGATCAGCAGCAGATTACGCGGAGCAGCCGGGCTGGCGGGCATGTTTTTCTGCGCCAGTGCGACGGCTTCCCGCAGGCCGGATCCTTCGCCTTCCGGCAGAAGTGACGGCGTCTGCGCGTGCAGGAACAGCGAATAAAACGCCGGATCCCGCGTCAGAGGAGTCGTCAGCCAGGCCTGTGCGTTATACACCACCAGCCCGAAACGGGTGCCCGGCGTCTGGGCCATCAACTCCATGATTTTACTTTGCATACGCTGATGACGGCTGGGCGCCAGATCCTGCGCCATCATTGCCGGATCTTGTTGCAGGATAATCATCATGTCACTTTGCGGCGTCAGGGCGGCCGGTAATTCCCGTTGCCATGTCGGGCCGGAAAGGGCAATTATCCCCAGAGCAAGCAGCCACGGAAGGGCGCGGGTCAGGCGTTTTTGCTGCCCGATA
>NZ_JAFMOY010000094.1 GCF_019049625.1 Rahnella ecdela | reverse complement strand
CGATTATGTCGAGATGTTTTATAATGCTAAACGCCGCCACAGTGCCTGTGAGGATCAAGCCCCTGCAGTTTATGAAAGTGCCTGGTTCATGAGGCACGGAACAGTCTAGGAAACTAGGGTCTTTTCAGGCTCAGCCTGTGCGTCAATCGCTATGCTGCGGGCTTCAATAACCCCGGTAGGAATCGGACTACACAGGCCTTGCCAAATCTAAGCCAGTTCATAGTAATCCACTTTTGAGATACAAGGAGGAGTCTATGGGCACACAACTATTTACTCCTGAATTTAAGGAAGAAGCTGTCCGCCAGATCACAGAGCGGGGCTATTCTGAAAAAGGCAGCGCGGTACTTTGCAAGAGAGCCCGACTAAAGCACCGCTTCATCAACGATCACCGTGATATCTGGTCGATCGCTGCGATGTGTCGGGTTTTGAAAGTTGCCCGTGCCGGATTTTACGTCTGGCTTCATTGTCCTGTCTCTGCGGGAGAAAAGGATTGATCCTACCCGCGAATAGTGGACACGCGACTAAGTGAGTAAACTCTCAACCAGAGGTGACTCATGACAAAATCAGCATCAACCAGCAAAAAGCCCCGCAAGCAACATACGCCAGAATTCCGCAACGAAGCCCTGAAGCTTGCTGAGCGTATCGGTGTTGCTGCCGCTGCCCGCGAACTCAGCCTGTACGAATCCCAGCTCTACGCATGGCGCAGCAAGATTAACAATGTCCGCAGCTCTTCCGAACGTGAGCAGGAAATGTCCGTTGAAATTGCACGCCATAAGCGCCAACTGGCGGAACAGGCAGAGGAACTGGCCATTCTCCAAAAGGCCGCGACATACTTCGCGAAGCGCCTGAAATGAAGTATGTCTTTATCGAAAATCATCGGGCTGAGTTCAGCATCAAAACCCTGTGCCGGGTACTGCGGGTCGCCCGCAGCGGCTGGTATGCCTGGCGTCTGCGTCGTCAGCAGATAACACCACGTCAGCAGTTCCGGCTCGTCTGTGATACTGCTGTCCGTCAGGCATTCACGGAGGCAAAACAGCGTTATGGTGCGCCTCGTCTCGCTGACGTACTGCCGGAGTACAACGTCAAAACTATTGCCGCCAGCCTGCGCCGTCAGGGACTCCGCGCAAAGGCTGCCCGTAAGTTCAGCCCGGTCAGTTACCGAGAACATGGCCTGCCGGTGTCGGAGAACCTGCTGAAACAGGATTTTTACGCCAGCGGTCCGAACCAGAAATGGGCGGGTGACATCACGTACTTGCGCACGGACGAAGGCTGGTTGTACCTGGCGGTAATCATTGACCTGTGGTCCCGGGCCGTCATCGGCTGGGCGATGTCTTCACGGATGACGGCGCAACTGGCCTGTGATGCACTGCAAATGGCACTCTGGCGGCGTAAACGACCAGAGAATGTTATCGTTCATACCGACCGTGGGGGGCAGTACTGCTCAGCGGATTATCAGGCATTAATGAAACAGCATGATCTGCATGGGAGTATGAGTGCGAAAGGCTACTGTTATGACAATGCCTGCGTGAAAAGCTTCTTTCATTCGCTGAAAGTGGAATGTCTCCACGGGGAACGCTTTATCAGCCGGGAAATAATGCGGACGACGGTGTTTAATTATATCGTGTGTGATTACAATCGGTGGCGTCGTCACAGTGCCTGTGGCGGCCTCAGCCCGGAACAGTTTGAAAACCAGAACCTCGCTTAGGACCGTGCCACATTACGTGGGTAGGATCAAACATCGGGGAGCAGGTCAATTAAATTAGTTCAGACACTCTTCGACTGACATCATGCATTATGCTGAAATTTTACGTATACATCTGTTTTTTAAAACTTTTTCAGGCAAAGAGCAATGCTATTACTTCACAATATTCATGCTAATTATACTTATCAGCGAATTATTATTTTATTCTTAACGCGCGCTATAGAATGAAAATCACTCACAACTTAAGCTATTAATCTGAAGCAATAATCAGAATGATAAGCAAAAGGAGCATACAATGGATATTCTGAGGAATGGAAATTTAAGTAACTGTCATAAACTTTTCCCTGAACTAACAACATGGCAATTAGAAATAATAATATTATTTTCTTCCGGGTTAACCCAGAAAGAAATAGCATATATAAAAAATATCAGTAAGCAAGCGGTATCCAAAGCGCTCAACCAGAGTAAAGACCGATATCATCTTGAGACGATAGAAAGCATCAGGTACGTATTTATAGCCAGAAGACTGTCCTACCTTCCCCTCTGACCATTATGAGCAAAGCCCTGTATAGCAACAGAGCTAGG
Source organism: Rahnella ecdela (assembly GCF_019049625.1). Taxonomy (GTDB): domain Bacteria; phylum Pseudomonadota; class Gammaproteobacteria; order Enterobacterales; family Enterobacteriaceae; genus Rahnella; species Rahnella ecdela. Next base: position 18,217 of record NZ_JAFMOY010000094.1, on the reverse strand, counting down.
GCTTTGTTGAATAAATCGAACTTTTGTCTGTAATCAGGATCAGATCGCCACATTTCTGAAACTGTAGCGGTATCTCGTGGCAAAACAGGGTCTTCCGCAACTTAGGTGGAAGAAAATAAATGAAACTTATTAGTTAACAAGGATCTAAGTTGTTTTAAGTTAGGGACAACTAAATGACTTCACTTCAGGCTCTGTTGCAGTTGCCGCGCGGATGGCAAGTCGTCCAACAAATCACTAGTCATCACAGGGTGAGCATCAATCTCAGTGCTACCCGGAAATCAGCTTATTGCCCTGAATGCCTGAAACGCAGTAGCTCCGTTCATAGCTGCCGACGGCGGCGTATACAACATCTTCCGTGCTCAGGACAATCGCTTTTTCTGACCTTTGCTGTCCGCCATTGGTACTGCCGTAACCCGGCGTGCTCGCGTAAAATCTTCGCTGAATCTCTGGTCCCTTTCGCCGGTTCGAGGCAGCAATCTTCAGAGGCTCTGCAGAATTTACAGCATCAACTGGGGCTAATCGCCGGTGGCGAGGCAGGCAAGCGAGCCGCAACAGCCACCGGTATCCAAACCAGCGCTGATACTCTGCTACGCAGAGTGGTTCAGGCATCCGAACCAGTACAAGCCGTAACCCAGAATATTGGGATCGATGAGTGGGCATGGCATCGCGGTCACCGGTACGGCACGTTGATCGTCAATCTTGATACTCATCGCCCTCTGGCTCTGCTTCCTGGGCGCGAGCAACGCAGCCTGACGGCCTGGTTCAGAAAATATCCGGAAATACAGGTTGTCTCACGCGATCGCGGTGGTATCTATGCGATGGCCGCACGTGATGGTGCTCCGCAGGCGAGGCAAGTCGCCAATCGTTGGCATCTCCTGAAGGATGCATTGGAACGGATGATGTACAGGCATATGCCGCTGATACGGCTGGTTGCCACTGAACTGTCGCCCAAAAATAATGCTCCAGAAGTTCAATCAGCAACCTTACCGGTACTTCTCCTTCCGGAGCGGATCAAACAACAGAGACGTGAAAAGCGGCATAACCGTTGGGCGGAAGTGAGCTCACTCCATAAAAATGGACGAGGGAACAGAGAAATATCTCGCATAACCGGATTATCACGAGTAACTGTTCGCCGATGGATACAGTCGGTAATGTTCCCTGAAATGTCAACCAGGCCACCAAAGCCCGGCCTTCTTGACCCATGGCGTGGCTGGTTAGAGCAACAACGGGAAAATGGTAACTATAACGCCAGCCAGATATGGCGTGAGATGGCGGCGATGGGCTTCACCGGCAGTGAAACAACGGTTAGAGATGCCATTACCAAATGGCGTAAAGGGGTGACAGATCCGATCCTTACTTCGGTTCGTCTTCCCTCAGCCTCAAGAGTCAGTCGCTGGTTGATGCCCTGGAGAATAATCAGAGGGGAAGAAAACTACGCATCACGGTTCATCGGGTTGATGTGCGAGAAAGAGCCTCAGCTGAAAATGGCGCAGCAACTGGCACTCGACTTTTACAGAATGCTGAAAACGAGAAATAAAACACTGTTAAACCCGTGGTTCATTAATGTAAGCGAAAGCGGACTTATAGACCTCCAGCGGGTTGCTGCAGGAATGGAATCTGATGCAGCGGCAATATCTTGCAGGTGGAGTAACGGCGTTGTTGAGGGGCATGTAAACCGACTGAAGATGTTGAAACGCCAAATGTACGGTCGTGCCGGGTTCGAACTGTTGAGGCGGCGAGTGATGAGTCCTCTTGCATGATTAGCTCCACCCAAGTTGCGGAAGACCCTGTTTTACATTGGCATCTGGGTCATTTTTACATCGGTACTAACAGTTATTCTGAACTGGCCATTTTCACCCTGATGAAACCCCCGCTCCGTTGCCCGGATTACTCCTGCGTCAGCAGACAGGCTAAGTCCGTCAGCATCCCGTTCAAAAACGCGACGCGCGGCGAAATTGCCCATCTGGTTATCGACTCCACCGGCTTAAAAGTCTTCAGTAAGGTTGAGTGAAAGGTGATAAAACACGGCCAGGAAAAGCGCCGCATCTGGCGGAAACTTCACCTGGAGGTGGACGCCGGTACGCATGAGGTTATCTGCGCTGACCACACTCCCTGTACAATGTGACTGAAGCAGAGGCCTTCCCGGGGCTTATGACACAAAACGGTGCCACGACGAGCTTAGGCGCAAGAAAATTAAGGCATTTATTCCGCCGCGAATGAGGGCGGCTTACAGTCCGGGAGAGTATGCCGACAGAAATCAGGCGGTGGCGAGGCAACGACTGACGGGGAGCAATGCGTACTGGAAATAGCACACGGCTTGCAACCGGCGTTCGGTGGCAGAAACGGCGATGTACCAGGTTAAACAGCTGTTCGGTGGGTATCTTACGCTGCGGGATTATGATGCACAGGTTGGGGAGGCTATGGCCATGATCCGTGCCTTAAACAAAATGACGCGAGCAGGCATGCCAGAAAGTGTACGAATTGCCTGAGGAAGTGACTGAAAGCAAGAGTTTTTATCTAAAATCGATTTATTCAACAATGCTCAGGGCTAGCTAAATGGCAATAAGATGGCTCAAATCAAAAAGTGGTTGACCGATTATGGAGGAGGTTTTTTTTTTGTTATATATCAATAAGTTTTGTCATTTTTTTGTCTATTGAATTCAACTAAAGGTTCACGTTACTCTAAAGGCATCCCTTCATGAAACGGGCTTTTTATACACACTTACAGAATGCAACACTTTGCATTACATTCAAAAGCCTACGTTATGCCAAAGACGACGTATCAGAAAATGATTAACCAGAAAGGATTTTTTATGACGGATATTAATGCAAAAACTATCGATATTTCATCTATTTCGAAAACTTCTGAGTTACTATGCTTACTATTGCAAAAAATAGAAGAGGCGGAATGCGATAGTCTTCCAGGAATATATAAAAAGTTGATTACATTAAATGAGACCCTCGAGCATAGAGATTTATTTGATGATGGGAGCAACAGAGGAAAAGCATTTAACCTGACAGTAGATATCGAAGAACAAATATTTGAACAAATAGGCTATGCGGAGGAGACCCACCGTTTGCTGAGAGACCTCATTGAAAATTTGGATATTCTAGCCAGCTCGTTACATGATGTAATTTGATTGACACTTCAATATTAAATAACCAGAACTAACGTAATATTTTAACATCGCATCCGTCTTAAGGAAGGCGGTATGTGACTCTACTCGTTTCATTCCCCCATGTCGTTGAACGTGGGTGAACTATTCTTTCTCGCCATCTCTCTCGAAACTACTACCTAACATCTGCAGAATAGAATTGATTCTTTCATCCTTAGCCATAGAACCATGATAATGGGCATAGCATTCATATTTGATATCGAAATCAAAGGGTAAATCATACGAAACAATGGGTAGTTTATCCTGAAAGCATTTTATGATTATGTCAGGCATCAGGATGAGGTTATCCGTAAATCCTGCCATCATGAGCATATTTAATGAGTTACTCGAAACACAATTAACATTTCTGGAACCTCTCTGTTCGTAAAATTCATTAGCGTGGAAATGGCTTTCAAAAATCAAATGCATCCCTCTGCTCCATACAACATGATTAGCACTAAGCCAGTCGGCACGAGATAAATTATCACGTATGCCTGGATGGTCTTTTCGGGCAACAACCTTTATTTTGCTTGAAAAAAGTAAAGACTGAATAATACTGTTGTCAAAGGATAGTCGTGTACCTAAATCAATATCAACTTCTCTGTTTCTTAAATTTATTAAGCGAGTATTGTCATCCATAGCTAAGGGAGAAAAAAGAATCCTCCCTGACAAACTACTTTCATCTAACTCAATGCCAATTAATAACTCCATAAGAGCATACGTACTGATCGTTATCTCTCTGTCAACTAGAGAAAGCTTCTGATTATCTTCATAAAACTCACTGGAAAACTTTAGATATCTTAAGCTCAACTCTTTGGCGACATTGTCGGGAAGCATACCATTTTTTGTTCTAAAAAAGAGTGCTGACGAAGTCGCTCTTCTTGCTTTATTCAATAAGTAAGTTACAGCCCCAGGGGTCACATTTAATTTTTCTGCCGCCTTAGTTACACTCCCACAAATAATTAGGAGATGAACAGCCCTGAGTACTTTTATATCGACAGTATGCATTTTCTTCCTTAGAAAAAGACTATAAATAATACCTACGTTTTTTTAAAAAATATAAAAACATAAGTTTATTAAAATAAAAGTAACGTAGCTACTTTTAAAAAATAAATTCAAAAAATCAACAAAAAATTCAGTTCAGCCGTCTGGCATCCAGAAATTTATTTCTCCAGTACACATTGTTCATTTTGGAAATTGTAACACCTTTAATTTTAGAAGCATGTATAAACTTTTGGTCGCCCAAATAAATTCCAACATGTCGTTCATATCTGCCAGTATGGAAAAAGACAAGGTCGCCTATTCTAAGCTGTGGTATTGCTATTCTTTTACCCGTTTTAATCTGTCTATAGGTCGTTCTTGGTAAATGAATACCGAATGACTCTTGATATATATGTCGAGTCAAAGATGAGCAATCAACTCCTTGCCGATTTGTGCCACCATAAAGATAGTGTGTTCCTTTCCATCTCAAATAACTTTTCATCAGTTTTTGTCGAGTTTTTAATTTTTTGGTTTTTAGAATGGAATAGCGACTATGACTTTTAAAACTCTTCTGGCTCCTCTTATTTTTATGAGTCTTATGGACCTTAAGAGTCTTTTTAGTCTTATGCCTTTTGTGACTGCTATAGGTACTATGACTTTTATGATTGCAATTTCTGCAATGGTTATTATGAATTGCATGTGTTTTAGCCAGTAAATTTTGGAGTGGCGATAAAACCATCAACCCAATGAATAACGTACTCGCCACCTTTCTAAAAAAAATGTTCTTTCTGTCACGTCTCGTAACGAGGTTGAAAAAACTATACATGGTGGCACATATTGGTGATTACATTTCGGGTGAATTCTCTTTCATCCTTGACTAAAATGGAAATGTAATAACCTTTATAACTCTTCCTGAACACAGTAAATCCCTTTTTAACTGTCAACAATCCTGAAAAACATTATTTGTGATACCTAATTAATCATTCTTAATATGCCATGTATTTTTTATAAAACCACCATTTCCAATGTTATTTTGTTAAATAGTTAATTTAATAAAATTGATATGGCTGCAATTTGTTGAAAAAAATAAATTTTATTGAAACACATACTTGTACTGAATTATTTTTTTACATTTTTTTTCAAAAATTAAATCAGACATAAAAATTTCAGAGGATTTAGATTTCAGAGGGAAAACACTAGTGATCTTTACCAGCAATAATGCGGAATCATGTAAGACATGCCGTGGCTGCGCAAAAAAAAAATCCACTAATAAATTATTTAACTTTCTGTTTTAATTGTATTTTTAATGACATCTTTCTCTATGTAGCGCTGTTAGCTTATGGGTAAATATGCTCATGAGACGGCACTTTTCTGTTTTTTTATCTTCGGCATAATTAAACAAATAACTTTTACTGACAGGATAAAACAACATTTGATCCCCATTTTGGAAAAATGGTGACTATGACCGCCCTGCCTGAGCTTGTATGTGTCTTTCTCGGCCCGCTTGAAACGATAAAATTTTTTGGCCACTTGGCGGTTGTGAGTTTGTTATTAAAAATGGAAATTTCTATTTTCTTCCGTGACGGACAATGCAGAATCATACCCCGGTCACTGGCACGAAGACTACCACTCAAAAATATTAAAAAGACTACTATAATATTTTCACCCATTTTATATTCTTATCAATTAATGATCCAAAAAAATTAAAAGATGGAAATTGTTAATCTCGCATTGAAGATCTTTAAAAATGTGTTTGATGATGGCCCCTGCAGATAATCCCTCACACCTCCTTGTCGTCATCTCAAATGAGAACTCCCCCCACATCACTATCATGTTGATCAAGCAATACTTTCTCTTCTGATATGTTAAAAAAGCATTATTATAACCATTTTAACCTGATTATCTAAGATAAAAATCGCCAATCAGTTAAATTCATTTAATAAAAAAAAGGTTTTTATAAAATGAATTTAAGATATCTATAGTCTGCTCTAAATTATTCCTCATTTATCTCCGTTAATATCCATGTGCTCAAAGCTTTTGAAATGACGTCATTGTATATGTAAATTTTAAATTTAACATTAGATGGTATTTTAGTTCTCGATTAGATATGCTTTAAAATCAGAGTTCATTATGAACGCGATGAGAAATATTTTAAAAAACTATAACTTTATTTTTATAAACAAGGAAGTAGTAATGGATCCGAATCGTTTTATTCTTTCTGCTATTCTATTTATCGTAGCAATCATAATATTGTTATACGGAATCAGAAGCTGGCAGACTGGTGCACTGGCTGAAAATGGCAGGAATGAGTACTATTATGTAGATGGCGGACTACCCTTCTACGGTTATATTTTTCTTTATATCACAATTGGAACCTTTTCTACGGGCCTCGCATTCTGGTTTCTAATGAAGTCACTTCAAATTTGGTAATGTATCTTCTCCCCTTCCCTTTTGCCTGCTTAAGTTCTATTAATACAGGGAAATAATCAGGTAAACATTAAATTTCCTGCGTTTCGGTTAATCCTTGGTCATAACTCACGCCATGAATTTGGTTTTTTGAAAATACCATTTTCATTATATCCGTGATGTTGGATAATTAATCGACCTGACAGCAACGCTTGCCGCAGCCTTGCGACCGAGCGTGAGCGAGTTAGCTGGCGAGGAAGCGTAAGTCACTCGGACAAACAGGATGTGCTTACCCACTTATCCACATATACATCTCTATTTTTATAAGTCTTTTTTAGAGATCTTTTTAAAGATCTTTTTAGGGACATCGCAATCCTGATATATCAAGGCCTGTAGCTTCACTGGTGTGACAAATTGCCCTCTGAGTGTGACAAATCACCCTGATATAGAATGTTTAAGTGTGACAATTCGCCCTTAATACTGTGACAAACTGCCCTTAACAATCCCCTGTAAACACAAGGTTATTGACATGAATTTATTTCAGTGACAACCTACGGCCTTGTCACACTGTACCTGGTAAATATATGACTGAGACGTTTCTGATAAATACAAAAAAACGTAAAAATAGCTCTCGTATAGTTCAGTCAAATGAATTAACTGAGGCAGCTTATAGTTTGACCCGCGATCAGAAGCGTATGCTTTATCTTTTTGTTGAACAGATCCGTGGCCAGGATGGATTCTTAAATGATCATGACGGTAATTGCGAAATTCAGGTCTCGAAATATGCCGCAACTTTTTCCCTTACTTCTGCAGAAGCAAGTAAAGACATCAGACAATCGCTGAAGGGATTTGCAGGCAAAGAGATTACGGTTTATCGACCTGAAGATGATGCGGGTGGCGAGAAGGGTTATGAATCGTTTCCCTGGTTTATTAAGCGAGCGTACAGCCCTGTCAGGGGCGTTTATAGCGTGCATATCAATCCCTTCCTTATTCCTTACTTTATTGGGCTACAGAACAGATTTACCCAGTTCAGGCTGAGTGAGACTAAAGAAATAACAAATCCCTATGCTATGCGGCTATATGAATCCCTCTGCCAGTATCGCAAACCTGATGGCTCAGGTATCGTCTCCCTGACGATAAACTGGATAATGGAGCGCTATCTGTTGCCACAAAGCTATCTGCGTATGCCTGATTTCCGACGTCGATTCCTCATCCCTGTTGTAGAGGAAATAAACAGCAGAACGCCGATGCAGGTTTCTTATACAGAAAAGAAAAAGGGCCGTCATACAACACACATTATCTTTAACTATTTTGACGATCAGCGTCCGTTGTAATTACGTGTGCTCTTCAGGGCAATTTGTCACATTTGACAGGCTTTGTTGAATAAATCGGATTTAGATAAAAGCTCCCTTCGTCGCTGACTCCCTCAACCAATCCGTACACTTTCTGGCATACCTGCACGCGTCATTTTGTTTAATGCGCGGATCATGGCCATAGCCTCCGCATCCGTCACATTGTTCAGGGAAAGGTCAGCGCAGATAACCTCATGCGTATCAGCGTCCACCGCCAGGTGCAGTTTACGCCAGACGCGGCGCTTTTCCTTGCCGTGTTTTTTCACCTTCCACTCTCCTTCCCCGAAGACTTTTAATCCGGTGGAGTCGATAACCAGATGGGCTATTTCGCCGCGCGCGGGGGTTTTAAAAGGAATGTTGACGGACTTAGCCCGCCTGCTGACGCAGGAGTAATCCGGGCACCTGAGCGGGAGCTTCATCAGGGTAAAAATGGAATCAATAAATCCCTGCGCGGCGCGCAGCGTGAGGCGAAAGATGCGTTTGAGCATCAGTACGGTGGTAATAGCGAGCTCAGAATAACGTTGCGGACGACCACGTGAAGACGTGTTGGCTCGTCATACCAGGCCTGGATGGCTGACTCATCAAGCCAGAATGTCAGTGAGCCCCGGATGACGAGCGCCTTGTTGTAGGTAGCCCAGTTGGTGATTTTGAACTTTTATTTTGCCACGTGATACCGCTACAGGATCGGGAATGTGGTGATCTGATCCTGATTACGGCCAAAAGTTCGATTTATTCAACAAAGCCCATTTGACATTGTTTACCCTCGATAGCTAAAAAGCAACTCAATGAAAATACTAGAAAAATTTCAAAGCAAAAAGGAAGTGTGGTTTGCGAGACGCTATTACTGAGGATTGGTGTTCTTTTCTCAAGGTTTTACTGCGTGTCTTTTCGCCACTGGCGGAACCAGCAACGTTTAGCATCAACTCTTTTGTATTCTCCCGCCGGTTATAGCTTGTTTTCAGAACCAGAACGCATACTCATCGCATCCCCGCGATAAGCAGCAACCACTGCAGAGAATGAATCGCGACGATGCTTGCAGTAACAACCACTGTAGTGAGCAATTAAGTGTAAGTAACTCGTCGAAAACACTTTCAATAGGCATAACCCCTCATTACAGTGGTTGATGATGTCATCAGATGGCAACTGTTTACTCTCTACAGTGGTTGCACTGTTCGTGTAATTATCCGTACAAGAGAACCATTCGATGAACCAGCTGGATTCGCCGGCCTGGTTGAAGCATTCAACTGTGTCAGTTTACGTGGATGGTGAGGGTATTTTGTTTCACGGAGTAATCTTTCAGGCCAATAAGTGAGAATGACTGTTGGGCGGCTTTGTTGACAACGCACACACATCATTTTGACAAAACGTCCAAAACCTCCTGTAAAGAAGATGCTTTTAGCATTTTATTCAGCATATTTTCATCGCTTATCAAATCATTCAGGGCGCTCAGCAGAGGAATATGTGAAAGGTCTGCGCAAGGCACCAGGATGATGATGAGACGAGGTGTTATCTGATTGGTGCAACCTTCAAAATGCAGAGGGTATTTTAGTTTCAGTAACGATAGTGCAGGTGCGGCGATCCCCTGAGGAGGTGCATCGTGCAGGAGTAATACGTCTGGAGAGAGATACATGGTCAGGTCGGATTTTTCGATATTGGCGATAATACTTTCTGCAAAATAAATCGAAATAACTCCCTGATCAACCAAAGGTTTTGTGGCTTTTTTTATGGCTTCTCGCCACTCCATCTGCTTCGCACTAAATTGCACCCTGCCATGTAAGTAATCTGCAAGCTGCTTGTTTTCTGGATGCACTTCCCCACCGCGGGTTTGATGTAAATAACGATGCACTATCTCGCTGATTGCTTCCTGGAACTCCTGTTTCATTTGCGGTGCATGGCTGGTTGCCGCAGCGACAAGCGTATTAACTAGCTCACGTTCCCGAACATTATCATGCTTATTTTCCAGGATATTCCTGAGTTGAATCCTTTCGTTTGCGCTGAGCATGTGTTGTGCAAGTATGTGATAGACGTCGGCTAATTTTTCTCTGGAAAGAACAATGCTGCTGACGACCAGTCGGGTGCCAACAGGTAAGGGTTGCGCCATAAACTTGCTGTAAGAGAGGTGGCGGATACTCAAAGGTAGCACTGTCAGATTGCGAAGTTGGTTTTCGAGAATTGCCGTAGAAGACATGCCACCTTCTGTGACTAGCAGTACGATCTGCTCGCCGGTTTCAGGCTTTATATCGAGCCATGCGGCGAAACTGATAGTGATATAGCTCAGCTCATCATCATTGAAAACTACCTGGTACTCTGTCTCCATCCCCTGAATTGCCTGCCTGCATAACTGAAAGATCAGGGGATAGCTCTGGATCACATCCTCACGCAGAACGTTTTCACTTTTTATATTAAATAAGCAGCGGTGGATAGCAGGTCCAAGATGAGAGAAAAGGCGTACCACCAGACTTGAAACGTCAGAAAAATAAACACCGGAGAGAGACTGGAATTGCTCAACCAGTTGCCGGATACATAACGTCAGGCGGCGATCGTTTGCATCGCCAGTCGGGGAACTGGCGATTTTTTTGCTGATAGAAAGTAACAAAGTCAAAAACAACGTATTGCTTGCGATATCCCCCACATCGAGTTGTTCCGATAAATGGGAATGTATCGAGGCTGCAGTCAGACATTCTGGCTGGCTACGAAGTGCGTTTATCTGAGCGGGGGTAAATTCGGCATAATTACCTTTCACTGTTTCCAGTAGACTGAACATCATCATATACACCAGCAGTCTTTTATCTTTATCGCTGAATACGCAATCCAGCTGGCCTTCTGCCAGACCAATAGAAAATATGATGGCGTTTCTGACTTCAGAAGCGCACAGCCTGTGCTCTGTCAGATGTTTACGTAGTACGAGCTGCACTCTGGCTTCTACCTGGGCATGAGCATACTTAAGAGAGCGTTGTAGCATCTGGTGAATACACAACCGCCGTTCGAGTTGCCCTCCCGTGACATGATAACCCTCTTTTTTACTGACCTGGAGTAGCAGGTCATGTTGCTTTTGCAGCACTGGCTTTAGCGTATTAAGGTCATCGAGGGTGGTATTGCGGCTGACATTATTGATTTCACTGAGTTGCTGGGTAAAGAGGGGAACTGGAGAGCAGACGAGGTTAAGCAGGAGATGATCCCGGCGCTCTTCTGAGCACAATTTATAGCTCTGTTTATCAAGCAGAGTCAGGTGGTTAAGGATGGTTCCTACTTCATTCTCGTCTAAACGTAAGCCATGGTGCACGTCAGCCAGAAGGGGAGAAAATCCTTCATGAACAAGCCAGTCGTTGATTTTTTTCCTGCGGTAATAAAAGTTTCTTTGTGGGAGGTAGAGTTTTTCGCAGAGTGTTTTAAGGGGCAGTCCCGGCTCCGCGGCCACTTTTTTTATGATATCAACGGCAAGGTGATCCAACTGCATGCTCGATCCTTTGAAGCCCGGCGCCTGAACGCCGGTATTCTCTGATTCAGAGGAATGAAGGGAATGGTAAATCCGTTTCCGCTTCAAAAATATCCGGGAAGCCGCGAGGATGTTGATAAATACGGCGATCCTTATCCCTAGGATAAACAAATTTACCGCCAGGCTGCCAGATGAAAGGCACAAAGTTGTATTGCAGGCGGTGACGACGCATTTCAAAAAGTGTCAGTATTTCATTTGTATCCGCCAGCATGTTGCTCCAGATATCGTGATGGAAAGGGATCATAACCTTAGTCCGCAGGCTCTCAGCCATACGCAAGATATCCACTGACGTCATTTTGTCGGTAATGCCAATTGGGTTTTCGCCAAATGACCCTAAAGCCACATCGATTTGATTCTCTTTGCCATGTCGGGCGTACATATTCGAATAATGCGAGTCGCCGGAATGATAAATATTGCCGCCTGATGTTTTAACCAGATAATTGACGGAACGCAGATCCATATCAGGGATTTCACTTTTTTCATCAGCCAGCGGCTTCGGCGGTTCGGTGATCAGAATAGTTCGGTCAGATGACTCCAGAACCAGGATTTCCATATCCTTAATTTTGATTATATCCCCAGGTTTCACCACGCGGCACCGGTGGGAAGGAACACCCCAATTTATCCAGAGATCCACGCACGCCTGCGGGCCGATGAAAGAGACATCATCTTTACAGTTTTTAAGTACTGCGGCAGCGACATTAATATCGATATGATCAGCGTGATAATGCGTTGAAAGCACGGCATCAATTTCACGGATCGAAAAGGGATCGAGAACGAATGGCGTGTTTCTGAGGTTCGGCTGAGCAATACGTGCACCACTCATCCGGGCCATCTGGTGACCGGGCTCCATGTCAGGCAAGTTCTTCTTACGTTTTCCTGTGCCGCACCAGAAATCGATGCTGATGTTGGCGTTACCCTGAGTCTTGATCCACATTCCGACACAGCCTAACCACCACATGGCTACCGAGTCTGCTGCAACCTGCTCTGCTTCTATTTCGTCATTAAGCCAGGTGCCCCATTCAGGGAAGGTATTTTGTACCCAGCTTTCACGTGTGATGTCATTTACATTGCTCATTACTTTTCCTTAATCTGTTTAAGCATTAGCGATAGCGGCGAAATTCAAGGCTGTGTTGCGGCGATTTGTCGCGCTCAAAATGGCGCCGCCAACAATGGCGATTTCTGGCTGCAATTGCTCTTTTATGGCCGGCAACGTATCCAGACTGATCCCCCCTGCCAGCGACATAATTAATCCACAGGCTTTGTGAACCTCAATAAATTCACTGAATGCCTGTTGAGGATCGTCCCCACAATCGGCGTTTTTATGTACGCAGATATGCGTTGCGCCAAGGGCTTTAAGTTCACAGGCGCGCAACACCGGATCAGAAACAGATTGCAGATCAAACACCACAATGGCGTTATTCTGGCTGGCAATTGCCAGCACTTTTCTGACGGCGGTATCACTTGCCACAGCAAGCATTGAGTAATACTCCGGCAGGCATTGCGCCATCAATGTGGCCTCACGCTCCGGGCCATCAATGATTTTCATATCCAGAAAGATGGGTTTCTCCGGGCATATCGCACGGATCTCTTTAACGATGGCAATGCCGCTGTGTTTGAGAAGCGAAGTTCCTACTTCGATAATTTCCACGTGGGATCCTGCTTCCCGGACAACATCCAACGCTTTGTGCGGGTCTAATAAATCCAGTGCCAGTTGTATTTTCATGACCAACTCCCTAACAGTTACGCGACAAGGCCAAAGGCTGTGCCGATGAATTTCAACAGATACATCAGTGGTAACCAGACCAGGCTGAAATCGATATTGGAGAACATCAGACCGGAGCCATAAAGCGAACCCATCATTGGGTAAAGCAGGATCACCCCGGCGTGAGCGATAACGCTGGTGATAAAGCCAGCACCCAATGCGCCTTTATAACCGCCATATTTGTTACCAAAAACGCCCATCGTGCAGCCATCGAAGAACATAATTATCGGGCTTGGAAAAACAATGATTGGGCTTTTCAGTAAAACGGTGGCCGCTGTGACGACCAGAGCGCCTGTGACCGAACCGATAAACCCCAGCATTGCCCCGGTGGGCGAGTAAGGGAAAAGTGCGGGGCAATCCAATGCTGGAACGGCGTCCGGTAACAGGCGGTCTGAGATCCCTTTAAAGGCGGGAACAATGGAGCCGATAAACATCCTGACGCCAATGAGCAAGATGACAACACCGGCGGTAAAGCTCAGCCCCTGCATCAACAGCCAGACAATCCAGTTTGTTCTGCCACTCAGTTCCGTAACTCCCTGAGCACCTACCGATAAACCGATCCCGAGAAAAATCAGAGGCATCAGGAACGCCAGTGAAATAGTGTTGTCACGGAACATCGATAAGAAACCTGGAAGTTTCAGCTCTTCTGCATCTTCTGACGGGCTACCAAACAGGGGTGCAACTTTACTGGCAAGCCATGCGCCGACTTGCTGGTTATGCCCAAGGGTGAGGTCATCGCCAATGAAATGCTGCCCCAGTTTGCGGGTAATTGCCGGAGATAGCGTCCAGTAAAGCCCGCAAAGAATGGCACCCGTCAGGATCAGAGCAACGCCAGAGAGGCCGAGCGCACCTGGCAAGGCAAGAACCATAAAAGTGGCTAGAAAAAGTTGGATATGTACTGTCAGAAACACGTTTTTAAAGCGTTTAAACGGAATGATATAAACGAAAAACAGGTGGAATAAAAAGCCGAGGATAAAGGTTAACGTAACGTCGTTGGCGAACTTCAGCATAGCCACGCCAAAAGCGGCTTCGTTGGCAGGCAGAACGCCATGAATGCCGAGGATTTTATTAAGCTGACCCATTATGGGGGAAAGCGATTTTAATAAAGTCCCTGACCCGATGGTAATAACGAGTAACCCGACTATCGTTTTTACCGTTCCATCGATAATTTCACTGGTTTTTTTGCGCTGTAACATCAAACCAAACAGCGCAATGATCCCGAGGAATAAAGGGGCCTTATCCAGTATTTGAAAAATAATAAATTCGATAATATCTTTCATCGCACTTCTCTCCGGATATGTTAGGAAGAAAACCTGGTGAGATACTCTCCAATACTGCTTTCAATTTCTTGCTTACGGACAAAATTGGTTAAGACAATGGTCTTACTCTTTAACTCATCTGGCATGCTTGCGGCCAGCTCACGGGTTGTCACATATAATTCAGCAGGAACACTACGCACACTGCCTAAATCGCAAGTATCGACTGAAACATCAATGTTCATTTTTTTTACGACTTGTTCGATATTCATTTTTGCAATTACGCTCGAGCCAAGTCCCATTCCACATACGCAAACAATTTTCATTTTAAACTCCCTGATTTACGTTATTGATTGCCAGATAGACATCTTCAATGTTTTGAGATTTTTGTAAAAATAGCGCGCTATTGTCCCCATCAAGAAAATTTACAAGCTGGGATATGATATTGATATGACTGTTGTTATCGGTTGCACAGAGTCCGAATACGATCGATACGGGATCGTTTTCTTCACTGCCAAAATTGATGGGTGTAGCGAGGGTCGCAAGGCTTATTCCTGTTTTTAAAACACTGGCTGCCGGACGAGAATGGGCCAGCGCAATACCAGGAGCCACAACTATATATGGCCCGAGCGTTTCAACGGCAGCAATCATTTCTTCGGTATAGCTCGGGGTTGTATATCCACCTGTTACCAGAAGATTTCCCGCAGCGGTTATTGCTGCGCGCCAGTCTTTGGCATTAATTTGCAGATTGATATTTTCCCTGGAAATAATTTCATTAATCATTTCTTTCCCCTAAGTTTGTCTGAATTGCATCCTATGACGGGGAAATTGAAATCAAAAAAACAATTTATACAGTCAATAATTTAAAAAATTGGGCTGTTCCCTTCTGAGCAATCACGGTAGTTGATTGTTGCTCACATAAAAACATTGGAAATAAATATCCATCACAAAAAATAGTGCTGTTATAGAGGATTGAGTTTCTCAGGAAAAAGCTAAATTTGTGACCCATATTAGAATTACGCACTCGTTAACCTGTACACATAATGCCCACGTGACTGAATTCCGGGTTTTGTCGATGGTGTGCTGTGCTTAGATACGGACCCTGCTTACTTGCCTGGGGGACTACAACAACGGTTCAGGACTGTCTGGTTTATGTATGGCAGTTCTAAATACTCTCAATTCTTATCTTGTTATCCACTTTTCCACAGTGTAGATCCAATAATAAGATCCTATATAGATCATTAAACAGATCAAAAGAGATCCCCGCTCCTCTGCAAACCACGTCCTGTAAGGCCAAAAACCACATTGCTAACCACTATGATAAGTATTCTAACCGCTATAGAGAGTGGGGTAACCGCTATAGACAGTACGTTAACTTCGCTGGTGAGTAACTAGAAACCACTAGAGTGAGTAAATCATCATTCGGGCTGTGCATAACATTTTTCCTGAAGGATTCAGTTAACTCTTTGAAATTAACAACACAACTTTAAGACAGCAGATGTTGCCCAAAATGATGACCACAGTTTCATCACAGAGTGAACCTCTGGTGGTGATTGCAACGTGGATCTTAACCTGGAAACTTAAGACCCTGTTTTTAAAGTTATCCTATGCTTCGATCCAATAATAAGATCCTTATAGAACCAATAAGACCCTAAGAGATCCCCGCTGCTCTGTAAGCCTCGTCCTTTCTGGGGTGAATGAGGATCGCTAACCGCTATAGTCAGTAAAATAACCGCTATAGACAGCAAACTAACCACTATGCCCTGTGGTAAAACCACTATAGTGAGTGTTAGTATCCACTGTATCGTGTAGCGAGAGTCGCTTATCCACATTCATTGTGAGAGTTGATAATGTCTGAAAATGAGCCTAAAAACATAGAGATAGCGAAAGCTTTCTCTGAAACCGATAAGAGAACGGGTGAGCTTGTTACTCTGGTTCCTAACAGCAATAACACGGTTCAGCCTGTAGCTCTGATGCGTCTGGGCTTATTTGTTCCAACATTGAAGTCTACTGCTCGCGGCCGTAAGGGTCAGATGAACTCAATGGACGTCACTTCTGAGCTCAAGCAGCTTTCGATCGTGAAGTCTGAAGGATATGAGAACATCAAGATCACGGGGGCGCGGCTAGATATGGATAATGATTTCAAGACCTGGGTTGGGATCATTCATGCCTTTGCCAAGCATAAGGTCCTGGGAGACTCTGTATACCTGCCGTTTGTTGAGTTTGCTAAATTATGTGGCATTCCCTCAGCGCGTTCCTCAGCGAAGCTCAGGGCGCGTCTGGAAGCCTCACTGGAGCGTATCGCAACGAATACCTTGTCGTTTTCGAATAAAGAGGGGGACTATTACGTTACCCACTTAGTTCAGTCGGCGAAGTACAGCCCGAAGAAAGATTCCGTAGAGCTGCAGGCGGATCCTAAGATTTTTGAACTGTATCAGTTTGATAAGAAAGTTCTTCTCCAGCTACGTGCCATCAATGAACTTTCCCGTAAGGAGTCAGCTCAGGCTCTCTATACGTTTATTGAAAGTCTTCCGACAGATCCCGCTCCCATTTCAATGTCCCGCCTGCGTGCTCGTCTTAATCTGACATCACGAGCCATCACACAGAACGCAACTGTTCGTAAGGCAATGGAACAGCTTAAGGCAATTGGGTATCTCGATTATACGGAGGTCAAACGGGGTAAAGCCGTCTACTTCTGCATCCACTATCGGCGGCCAAAATTACGACCCGCTCAGATCCCAACGGGCATTGGGGATGATGTTTATGATGTCCTGGACGATGAAAATATCATTGATGTTCCTGCCCACAAGGAGGCTGATTCTGCCGCGCCGCGGGAGATGGTTATGCTGACGAAAGAGGAACTTGAACTGCTTGAACAACTTCGCCAGGCAAAAAAATAGCGCCAGTTCCTTTTTAATTCTTCTGATCTAAAGACTGCTGATTGTTCTGGCAGGCTTTTTCGTTAACCACTGTGGTAGCAGATCAACCACTGTAGTGAGAAACGTAACCACTGCAATCAGTACACTCGCTCTCCTGGAAATCCGGCAACCACTGTTGTCAGTATTTTCTACTCACTGCAGTGGTTGTATGTTTCCTTTGCGCCAACCCCCCTAGTGGTTACTAACCTGAAACCCCTTATAGTATGGGTGTCAGTGGTTACTAACTTATCTCAACTCTCTGCTATTTACTCTCTTCAGTGGTTATAGCTCATCATAGCGGTTATTACTCGCTACAGTGGTTTGTTACTCACTTTAGTGGATGTCACTCACCGCAGTGGTTTCTTCTGACTACAGTGGTTGATCCATTCTATAGTGGATATTGCATCTCATTTCTTAGCTGATTCAAAGTAGTGGAAAGGGATTTGATACAGTGTCACTTCTGCTAAGGCAACGCTTTATACTTTCCTTATTGCTGACTACTCGAAATCGAGATCCGGTGTCCCCTATCGAATTTCGAATTATCTATCAATGACTGACTATGGGCTCTTCGGTTCTGTGTCTTTGGGAAATGCTTTATGCCTTTCCCACTGACCTGCTCCCCGTTGATTAGTACACCCCGATATTAGTAATGTCTTCATAAGCCACATGAGGACATCCCCATGAAGAAGCGTTTTTCCGACCAACAGATCATCAGTATTCTCCGCGAGGCCGAAGCCGGAGTATCCGCCCGTGAACTCTGCCGCAAGCACGCCATTTCCGATGCCACGTTTTACATCTATGGACTACCTCCGTTTTGCAAGCACTGAATCAGGTTTTAGGTTGTTGCTTACATCTATCCGGCATCAGGAATACCTGTGCCCAAATGGGTAA
>NZ_JAFMOY010000131.1 GCF_019049625.1 Rahnella ecdela | reverse complement strand
GCCCCAGACGCAGCGCCGGATGTGTAATCGGAGTCATCCAGTGACGGACTTTATCAATAGATGAGAGGAATAACGGCCCGAGCACACCTGTCGCGACGCCGATAATCAGCACGGTGAAAATCGCGCCGAGCGACGGACTAAAGGACACTGAGGAATAAAGATACAGCGGCGCGTAGTCGGTCAGTGAACGCACGGTGAGCACCGCAACCGATGCGGAGATAAACAGCGGGATCAGCCGCTGAACGGCGGTCACACCAAACGCGATTTCCGCCACAAACAGCGCCCCGGCAAACGGCGCGTGATAGACCGCTGCCAGTCCGCCCGCCGCAGCCATCGCGATAATATCCGACTGATGGACGCCTTTAAAACGCGAAAACCGCCCCAGCAGACTGCCGCTCAGCGCAGAAAGCTGCACCATCGCGCCTTCCCGTCCGATTGAACCACCGCTGGCAATACTAGCCAGCGACGACAATCCGCGCAGCACGGTGCTGACCACCGGAATGCCCGGTAACCGCTGATCGATAACATCCAGATAATCCGGCATCTTTCCGTGTTTGTTTTCGTAACGCAGCGCCAGGATCAGGATGAAACCTGCAATCACGCCACCGGCGGTGGTGATAAGCGGCCAGATGAGTTTCGGGTATTCGTTGAACGCTTTGGTGATGTCGCTGCCGTCGGTAAACATCAGGCCGTTGACGCCGGAAATTGCCCCGCGAAAAGCAATCGTCACCAGCGCGGCGACAATCCCGGCGGGAATGGCAATCAGCAGGTTAATCAGATCACTCTTTTGCAGGGATTCAGGATTAAGGGCTTTCAGCGTCATAAGATCTCATCATGGGAACAAGGGGCGCGGGTAAGAGTATCAATTTACAACAAAACTGTGAAAGTGTCGGTAATCCGTGACGATTACCTGAAGAGGCCTGAACAAAAGGATCCCCGTCAGTGACATTTATTACTGGCGGCATATTTTATATTTGTCAGCGTAATCTACATTTATTGTATGTATTCCGTTAAAAGAAGAGCGCACCATGCGCCAGAAAGAAATTTGCGGGTCCAGTGGTTTGCTTCTTTGTCTGGCGTGTTTTTCTGCGCACTCGCAAACACCCATTCCCTCTGCCTCGCAAACGAATGTTATACAAACACTGACTCCTGCTGAGCCTGCCTTTCTATTGCCCGCAAAAAAAACAATCTCTGCCACGTCAGGTGGCACAGAGTTGCTTTCCGCTCAGTTTGCTACAGACGATATTTTGGGTATCGGCGTCATGGCCAGCGACAGTAAGTCCCACAGCAATGGCGTTTACGCCACCTGGTATCAGAATGCCAAAACGCAAAATGGCGTATACGCCGACAGCTGGCTGCAATACAGCGGGATGAACGCCAGTGTCGAAGGCGACCCGCGGGCAACTGAAAATAATGAGATCCGTGGTTTCAGCGGGTCACTGGAATCGGGTTACCGTCAGCCGGTCTGGCACGGCGAAAACGGCGATGTATTTGTCACGCCGCAGGCTCAGCTTGTCTGGTACGGGCTGAAGGCGGACGATCATACCGACAGCAACGGCATGCGCATGAGTTCCGGCAGTGATAGTAATCTTCTCAGCCGTCTGGGGGTAAAAGTCTCGCGGGATGGCGTCGCCAGTGACGATCGCGCCAGCGGAAAGTTATTCACCACCTACGTCGAGGCCAGCTGGCTGTATAACACAGATCCTGCCAGCATCAGTTTTGAGAATGAAAAAGTCAAAGAAGCCGGCACCACGAATATGGGGGAAGTGAAACTGGGTATGGAAGGTAAGCTGAATTCAAATCTGAACGTATGGACTAATGTCGGGCAGCAGATTGGCGGCGAAGGATACAGCGATTTATCGGCGCTGTTTGGGGTGAATTACACTTTCTGATTACCCCTCCTCTTCGCCGAGGAGGGGGCTCAATTTAGTGCGCTAAAAACTTCTCGAGGAACTGTTTTGTGCGGGCATGTTGCGGATTCGAGAACAGCTCTTTCGCTGGCCCCTGCTCTACGATCCGTCCCTGATCCATAAAGATCGCCCTGTCCGCCACATCGCGCGCGAAGCTCATTTCATGGGTCACAATCACCATCGTGCGGTGCTCGAGCGCCAGTGCGCGGATGGTGTTCAGCACTTCGCCGACCAGCTCAGGATCCAGCGCCGAAGTCGGTTCATCGAACAAAATCACTTCCGGATTCATCGCCAGTGCGCGGGCGATAGCCACACGCTGCTGCTGACCACCGGAAAGACGTCGTGGATAGGCATTTTCTTTGCCGTTTAATCCGACCTTTTCCAGTAACTTGCGCGCGTTAGCGATGGCCTTTTCTTTCGGCTCGCCCTTCACAATCACCGGCCCTTCAATAATGTTTTCCAGCACCGAACGATGCGGGAACAGGTTGAAGTTCTGGAAGACAAAACCGACCTGTTTGCGCAGTTCACGCACTTTATCTTTTTGTTTGCTGATGGGCTTACTGGCATCAATTTCGATATTACCGACCTTGATGGTGCCGCCGTCCGGTTCTTCCAGAAGATTAATACTGCGCAGCAACGTGGTTTTACCGGAGCCGCTTGGCCCGATAATCGCCACCACTTCACCGGCATTCACCTGTAAATCGATACCGTGTAACACCGTCTGTTTGTTGAACTTTTTAGTCAGTTGCTTTACGTCGATAGTACTCATGAAGGCTCCTGATCCTGACGGTTAACGCGGTCTTCCAGGCGGTTTTGCAGGAAGGATAAAACGGTCGCCAGCACCCAGTAGATAACGGATGCGGCCAGATACATGGTGAACACTTCCAGCGTGCGCGAGGTGACCAGCTGCGCCTGACGGAACAGTTCCGGCACCTGAATGGTGGCGGCCAGCGAGGTGTCTTTCACCAGACCGATAAAGCTGTTGCCGAGTGGCGGAAGTGCCGTGCGCGCGGCCTGCGGTAAAATCACGCGGCGCAGCGTCTGCCACGGGTTCATCCCAATACTTGCCGCCGCTTCCCACTGCCCTTTTTCAATGGACGAAATCGCCGCACGCAGGGTTTCAGAGGTATAAGCCGCGGTGTTTAATGACAGGCCAATCATCGCCGCCGGAATAGGATCCAGCTCGATGCCAAATTGTGGCAGGCCGTAATAAATCATGAACAGCTGAGCAATCAGCGGCGTACCACGGAAAACTGACACGTAGAATCGTGATATCCATGACAGCGGCCAGATATGCGAAAGGCGCATCAGCGCCAGTATGAAGCCCAGGATTAACCCGAAGACCATTCCGCCCAGACTGAGCTGAAGGGTAAACAGGGTACCTTTCAATAAAAATGGTGCTGAATCCAGCACCAGTTGAATACTTTCTTGCATCCGGTAAGAACCTTATGGATCAGTTCGTAATGAGCCGGAGCGCCAGTCTGACGCTCCGGTTTTACGGGTATTATTTTGTGACGTCAGCACCAAACCACTTTTCAGAGATTTTTGCTAATGAGCCATCTTTCTGCATTTCAGCAATCGCTTTGTTGATTGCCGCCAGCAGTTCCGGGTTGTCCTTACGGATTGCTACGCCGGATTCCAGACGGGAGAACGGTGCACCCGCAACGGCTAAGGTATCACCGGTTTTCTTCACCAGATCCAGTGCCGCCAGACGGTCAACCAGAATGGCGTTGATACGGCCTACGCGCAGATCCTGGTATTTAGTCGGGTCATCATCATAAGTACGGACATCAACGCCCTGCACGTTTGCACGCAGCCATTGCTCGTAGTTACTGCCCAGACCCACGCCGACTTTTTTGCCTTTCAGATCTTCAGGCTTGGTGATGCTGCCTTCCTGACCTTTTTTAGTCAGCGCCTGAATACCGGACACGGTATATGGCGTAGAGAAATCGTATTTCTTCTCGCGCTCAGGGGAAATGGTCACCTGGTTGATCACCACGTCAATACGCTTGGATTCCAGCGAAGCCAGCATACCGTCCCATTTGGTCGGTTGCAGTTTCGCTTTCACGCCCATGTGCTGTGCCAGCGCATCAGCGAATTCCACTTCAAAGCCGGTCAGTTTACCGTCTTCGCCCTGGAAACTGAACGGAGGATAAGTGCCTTCAAGACCGACGATCAAAGTGCCGCGATCTTTAACTTTCTTCAGTAAACCTTCATCCGCAAAGCTGTTGCTGATAAGCCCGGTGGATAATGTCACGGCCACTGCCCCGAGGACTAAACGACGACGTAACGCTGAAAAAACCATATTCACCTCAATTATTGTTCATTATAAAAAGTTATATGCCTTACTGATTTGCGCACAGTAGCACCGGCGGCATCAGTTATCAGGAATATAATTCTATAATCTTAGCTCAAAAAAGCATAAGCGTATTTTAGGCGACTAAACCTGCGGATGATACGCAAACAGTGCCGGCGCGCCGCCGGTGTGAATGAACAGGATAGGGCCTTCATCCGGGAACAAACCACGTTCAATGCCGTCAAGCAATCCGGCCATCGCCTTACCGGTATATACCGGATCCAGCAGCATGGCTTCCTGCTCTGCCAGCAATTTCACTGCCGCCATTCCGGCTTCGTTAGGCTCACCGTAGCGCGGGCCAAAATAGCTGTCCCACAAAATAACGGGCGGCGCTTTCTCATCAAACTGAAGCTCAGTTGCCACTTCACGGGCAATGGCTTCCACTTTCGGACGTTGATCCTGCGCACTTCGTGACACTGTCACACCAATTAACTGCGTGTCCGGCATCAGATGATGCAAGGCCACCGCCAGCCCGGCGTGCGTGCCGGCGCTGCCGGAAGCGACCACCATCGCGCTGAAATCAACAAAATTCGCCGAAGACTGTTCGGCGATTTCCAGCGCGCATTGTACATAACCCAGTGCGCCCAGCGCGTTCGAGCCGCCGACCGGTACAACATACGGACGGAAACCCTGCGCTTCCAGACGTTCTACCTGTTCTGCCAGCTGCGCCATCGGGTCATGCAGCGCGTCGCACATCACCACTTCCACATTAAATAAGTCGAGCAGCAGGCGGTTACCGTTGGTCAGATAATTGGCTTCGGTGGTGCCGATGGGGTTTTCCAGCAACGCCACGCATTTCAGTCCCAGCTTGGCGGCAACGGCCGCCGTCTGACGCACATGGTTAGACTGAATAGCACCCGCTGTCACCAGCGTATCCGCACCTTCTGCCAGCGCGGCGGCCACCAGATATTCCAGCTTACGCAGCTTGTTGCCGCCCAGCGCCAGCGGCGTGATGTCGTCGCGCTTGATATAGATGTCGCGTCCGGTGAATTCCGAGAGACGATGAAGTTTCTCCAGCGGCGTCGGGCTGCCTAAGAGTTCGAGACGATCAAAGGCTTCCAGCCGGGTTTTAAGCAATGAAATTTTAGCAGGCACAATGTTCCCCTGACGCACAGACGTGTCGCCGTGCGAAGTCGTTATAGTCGAAGTTGGGTAGAATCTGGAGAATGGTAATAATGTCAGTATATGAAGGATTTATACTTTGCGCTGACGGGGATGCAAGACAAAAAAACAGGCCCCCGCAGGAGCCTGTTTGTGTGTAGCATTATGCTGATTTCTGCCAGGCCAGATACTGGTCGTATTTGCGAAGGGCAATACGGTAGTTGTCATGGCCTGCCACCGGTAAATCACTGATGATCCGCTGGTGGATGCTGTCCCCGGAAACTTTATCCAAAGGATAGTTATTGGCAGAGAGGATTTCATCCAGACGGCGGAGGCGGACAACGTACTCGCGCACCGTGCTGTGATTCATCTCAGTCTGTTCAAACAGATATTGCTTAAACGCCATAATGTCGAAATAAGACGAATGGCTGTTACAGCTTATCTCACTGCAAAAACGACACAGTGCGGTCAGTTCCTGCGACAGGTTGTGCCACACGTCATCATCAATAGGCTGATCCATCTTGGCGATGGCCTCTTTATTGATAATTTGCCCGCGAAACACCAGAGCCATCCTGTCGAGTTCTTTTGCGCACTGTGAGCAGTGAGTCTGACTGTGTTTAAAATCTTTAAGATAACGGCTTAAAGGCCTTGTTTTGATTCCCGCTGGCATAAATTTATTCCTGATAAGGGATATAAAATGTATAACCGGCCAGGAAAAAGCGGATCAGTGGTCGTTTGCCAGACGTGTGCGCAAGCGCTTAATCGCCTGACTGTGGAGCTGGCTTACCCGGGATTCCCCGACATCCAGCACCGCCCCGATCTCTTTTAAATTCAACTCTTCCTGGTAGTAAAGCGTAAGTACCATCTTTTCCCGTTCTGGTAACGCATCGATAGCTTCCATCACCCGGTGGCGCAAATTGCCCTCCAAAAGATGATGTAACGGGTTGGCCTCTTCGTGCCCTTCCATCAATGCCTCGGCAGTATCGCCGTGCTCTTCACGCCATTCGTCATAAGAAAACAACTGGCTGCTGTTCGTATCCATTAATATCTGCCGGTATTCCTCAATAGGAATATCCAGCACCTGCGCCACCTCTCCTTCACTCGGTGGTCGCCCTAATTTTTGTTCTGCGCTATGCATCGCATGGGACACTTCGCGCGCGTTACGTCTGACGCTGCGCGGTACCCAGTCGCGGCTGCGCAACTCATCAAGCATCGCACCGCGGATACGCTGGACGGCATAAGTGGTAAACGCCGTTCCCTGCATCGCATCAAAACGCTCAACCGCATTTAACAGGCCGATCCCTCCCGCTTGCAGTAGATCATCAAGCTCTACGCTGGCGGGAAGCCGCACCTGCAAACGCAGGGCTTCATGGCGCACGAGCGGAACATAGCGCTGCCACAAAGAATTTTTGTCTATCACGCCGTCGGCGGTATACAGATCGCTCACTGTCGTAACCTGGCAAATTGAGGGTCAGTATCATTGTGCCAGTGCTAATCGCTGTTCAATCGGCTGAATAAGGCCTTAAAAGCGCGGTTATTTTGATTATGTCTCGCTCATTCTGTTTCTGACCGGCGGAAAACGATGCGTAAACCATTGTATAAAAATCAAACACAACATAAAGATTATCCTAAATTATACCAGCGAATGGTTTTCATTTAACCCGGAGAATCGTAAATTTTGGTTAAAAAAAACCCCGCCGGAGCGGGGTTTAAGCTGTTTATGACCGAACTGCGTAATTTGTCTGCAAAGACAATTATTGCAGCAGGGACAGTACAGACTGAGGAACCTGGTTAGCTTTAGCCAGTACTGAGTTACCAGCCTGCTGCAGGATCTGTGCTTTAGACATTGCTGAAACTTCTGTCGCGTAGTCAGCATCCTGAATACGGCTCTGTGCAGAAGACAGGTTAGTGGTGGTGTTGCTCAGGTTAGTGATGGCAGAATCGAAACGGTTCTGAATCGCACCCAGTGAAGAACGGAAGTCATCAACCTGGCCGATTGCAGCATCAATAGCAGCCAGCGGATCAGTTGTAGAGGTTTTGATTGAAGACAGAGTATCTGTTTTCAGGTCAGCGCCATTCAGATCGCTTGCCAGGTAAGTCTTAGCATTCTCACCTGTACCAACAGTAACCACTTTGCTCAGGCCATCAGTACCGCCCAGAAGAACATTTGCAGTCTTGCTAGTAGTACCATCAGCATCAGTGTAAGTCGCAGTATCAACGGTCACTTTGCCATTGGTAACAGTCGCTGAATACAGCTTGTTATCAGTGCCTTTTACAGCGTAAGCAGTATCACCAGATGCGTTGGTAACCTGATACAGTTTAGCACCAGAAATTGCGGTAACAGATGCATCAGTCATGTCGATAGCTTTGTTAACAGTGCTAGTAGTCTGTGCAACATCATCTGTTTTAACTGAAGTCTGGTCAGCAACCTGTGTACCCAGTGTTACTGCACCTGAAGTGTTATCAATACTTACTGAGTAGTACCCATCTTTAGCTGTATCGGTTGCGCCAGTAACTTTAGCGAAATAGCTACCGTCGGTACTTTTAACAATAGTTGCAGCGGCAGCGGCAGGTGTAGTATCTAACGCTTTAACAGCCGTATCGAATGCAGTTTTATCTGCAGCAACACCGTTCAGGGTAACGGTTGTAGGCACGGTAGTGAGTGCCTTACCAGTAGAAACGTTAGCCGTTTGCACGTTCAGACCGTTCAGACCCAGAGTGGTGGAGTCGATTTTCTGCAGGTCGATGTCGATGGTTTCGCCGTCGTTTGCGCCAACCTGGATAGACATGGTCTGATTTGAAGCCAGTACTTTCACACCGTTGAACTGAGTCTGACCAGAAACACGGTCGATTTCGTCCAGACGGGAAGTGATTTCGTCCTGGATTGATGACAGGTCGGAATCGGAGTTGGTGCCGTTAGCAGCCTGAACAGACAGCTCACGGATACGTTGTAAGTTGTTGTTGATTTCGCTCAGTGAACCTTCTGTGGTCTGCGCAACGGAGATACCGTCGTTGGCGTTACGTGAAGCCTGAGTCAGACCGTTGATGTTAGAAGTGAAACGGTTGGCAATCGCCTGACCAGCAGCGTCATCTTTTGCGCTGTTGATACGCAGACCGGAGGACAGACGCTCGATAGCGGTGCTCAGTGCGGACTGGGATTTGTTCATGTTGTTCTGAGTCATCAGAGACAGCGTGTTGGTATTGATAACTTGAGCCATGAGTGTATTCCTTCAAATCTGGTTAAGGGTTCGGGCTTATTGCCCACGGCGTTCATCACCGTCCAAACTTGTATCGGCGCTTCACCCGCAACCTTTAGAATTATTTCTCAAAAAATCCTGATTTCTTACTTTGAGAATTACCCTTCCTTATACCGCCTATTCACGCCATTACTTTTTGTTGCATTCCATTAAACTTTTTCTCCGTCGTGCCGATAGGGCTTAAAGACTCTTATACAAACCGTAAAGGATACATATGGCCACTATATCTTCATTAGGTATCGGCTCAGGGCTGGACCTGACGACTTTGCTTGATAATCTGACCACTGCAGAGAAAGCACGTCTGACGCCAATCAGCACCGCTCAAAGCAGTTACAGCGCCAAACTGACTGCCTATGGAACCTTACAAAGTTCTTTACAGTCTTTCGCGGATGCGACTTCAGCATTGAACAGCGCGTCTGTCTATCAGGCAACGACAGCCACCTCAAACAATACTTCTGCTTTTACAGCAACCACAGCAGCGGGTGTTGCCGCAGGTAAATATGCGATTAACGTTACTCAGCTGGCGCAAGCGCAGGTGCTGGTCTCTGGTACGGCGAAAGATACGAGTACAGCTTTAGGCGGAACGACTTCTACCGGTACCCGCAGTCTTACCATTACTAAAGGTGATGGAACACCAGTATCCATCTCACTGACTGATGACCAGACGTCATTAGCCGGTATGCGTGATGCGATTAACGGCGCCGATGCCGGTGTAACGGCCAGCGTGTTGAAAGTTTCCGATGGCAGTTATCAGCTGATTGTTTCCTCAGATGATACCGGTACTGACTCGCAGATGACGCTGAGCGTGACAGGTGATGACACGCTGAATTCATTCATTGGTTATGACTCATCGACCAATACCGGTGGCATGACGCAAAACGTTGAAGCGAAGAATGCGCAGCTTAGCGTCAACGGCATCGCCATTGAGCGTCAAAGCAACGAAGTCACTGATGCCCCGGAAGGCATTACGTTGAATCTGCTGGCGACCACTGACAGCGCAGCAACGCTGACTGTGAAAAAAGACACCAGCGATGCCAGCACGAAAATCCAGGCATTTGTCACTGCGTATAATGCCCTGCAATCAACATTTACCAGTCTGACGAAATTTACCGCTGTCGATAATAATGCGGATACTCAGGACACCAGCAATGGCGCCCTGCTGGGTGACAGCGCGCTGCGCACCATCCAGACACAACTGAAATCAGCTATTTCTTCAGCATTCAATTCCAATGGTATCAGCTCACTTTCCAGCCTCGGTATCACGACCGATCCGAGTACTGGCAATCTGAAAGTCGACACCACCAAACTTGATGATGTGCTGTCAAACAGCACCAGCGATGTCAAAACCATGCTGCTTGGTGACGGCTCTACGACCGGTGTCATCACTAAACTGAACAACCTGAACGTGTCATTCCTTGATACCGACAGCGGTACGATTGCCAATGCAAAAACAGCGGTTAACACCACGCTGAAAAGCCTGACCACTCAGTACAACGCAGTCAATGACAGCATTACAGCCACGATTGCGCGTTATAAAACTCAGTTTACTGCACTCGATGTGACGATGGCTTCGCTGAACAGCACCAGTACGTATCTGACTCAGCAGTTCGCAACCACCAGCACGTCAAGTTCGTTAGGACAATAATTATGTATAACGCTAAAGGAACGCAGGCCTACGCACAGGTAGGCCTTGAAAGTGGCGTCATGAGCGCCACGCCATACCAGCTGGTCACGATGTTATTTGACGGGGCGCGCAGCGCCCTGATCCGCGCACGCATCTTTATTCAGCAGGGCAGCATTGCCGAAAAAGGCAAATCGCTGTCTATGGCTATCAATATTATCGACAGCGGATTAAAAGCCGGATTAAGTCGTGAGAAAGGCGATCCTGAATTAGTGGATAACCTGGAAGCGCTTTATTCCTATATGGTCCGTCGTTTATTACATGCCAATTTACACAACGATCAAGAGGCCATCACGGAAGTGTTGGCCTTGCTTGAAAACATCGCCGATGCCTGGCGGCAAATCGGCCCAAACTATCACCCGTCGCAGGACCAATATAATGGATCAACATCAGTATCTGGTTAATGAATATCAACTGATCCTGTCTTTAAGCGAGCAGATGTTGCGGCTGGCGAATGAAGAGAAGTGGGATGAGCTGGTCGAGCTCGAAGTCGGTTATGTTAAAGCAGTAGAAGCAACGACGAAGTTACCGATGTCAGAACAGACGTCGATCATGGTTCAGAATGATATTCGCCGTTATTTGCGTATCATTCTGGATAATGAAAATACTCTTAAAATGTTATTACAGGCACGGATGAATAAACTCACCGAGCTGATTGGACAGTCAACACGACAACAACAAGTGAATACGACTTACGGAAAAATCGATCTCCGTTCGATTGCTTTTGGCGGTCGCCAATAATTATTAATACTAAAAAATGTGAAGTTAAGTTCGTTTTATTTTTTTCAATATTTCTTGTGCGAAAAGTTTTCAGAGGCAGAGAGCGCCTGGCTGCCAGGGCTGGCACTCTCTGGTCTTCTCTTGTGACACACGAACCATCCGGCAGCCTGTTTGTATCAGCATAAGCGGGACATTTTTATCAGGCAGCAAGCATTACATTGCGGTCGTCTTTTTTCGGGCATCATCAACATGGTTCGTAAAATAAAAGTGACACCAGGGATAGGAACTATTTCACTGCTTATTCAGCACAGTGAACTTTTTATTCATGATGTTTATATTAATAAGCCACAGTTGATCCTTGTTCAGAATGGCAGTCTTTCAATAGACTATTTACAACAACAGGTTACGCTCCAGTCCGGCGAAATGCTGGTGCTTAATAGCGGACAAACCCTGAGTCTGACACACCATCTTTCCGATAACGG
Organism: Rahnella ecdela; assembly: GCF_019049625.1. GTDB lineage: Bacteria > Pseudomonadota > Gammaproteobacteria > Enterobacterales > Enterobacteriaceae > Rahnella > Rahnella ecdela. Next base: position 438,929 of record NZ_JAFMOY010000131.1, on the reverse strand, counting down.
CCCGTTCAGCTGCGCCATTATGGCGTGGGATCATCAGCTACTGACCGATGCGGGACTGCATGCCACCGGCTTCAGTCCCCCGCTTATCACGGTCGAAAACTTGCAGGTTATTCCGCATATCCCCGGTGCCTTTAAACAAAGCTTTACCGATACACATAGCGCCATTCTCTGGCACCACGGCCTGCCTGCAGCGATTACCCGCCACCGCATGATCGAACAATTATTATGGTTATCGCAGCTCGGCGTGCGCTATTCCCTGCGACACCCTGAAACCATCACAGAACAGGTGCGCGAACTGCTAATCAATAATCTGCATAAATCATTTACGGCGGCAGAAGTGGCCGAAAATCTGATGATGAACGAGGTGATGTTGCGAAGGCGTCTGGCGGCGGAAAATTGTGTCCTGAGAAATCTGATGATCGACGTGCGCATGACCCACGCGTTACGGCTCTTGCAGTGTACCGATCTGGCGATTTCACACATTGCCCATCAGGTCGGCTATGAAAGCGGCTCTCGTTTTGCAGAACGTTTTCGCAAACGTTTTGGCTTCGCCCCTACCGCCATTCGCGGGCATTTGCGGCCTCTTTCGGCGCAGACGCCAGGCACAGTGGAAGAGTTATAACAATTCGCACTAAAGCGCCACACAACAAAACTTTGAGTAACATCACACAATAATTGATTACCAGATGTTAACGGAATATCATACCCGCCGTTATTTTTAATCATTTTCAGGGGTTGGTTGTGCACGTTTGGTGGGAAGTTATTAAAACGATTTACTGGGGTGGACTGGGCATTGCGGTGTTGTTTACCCTTCTGGTGAGCCGCGACACGATTAAAATAAGATTGTTAACCTCCGGCATTATCGGTTTCACCTGGCCCATGAGCCTGCCCGTGGTGATGTTGTTCTCTCTGTTCTGATCCCTCTGCGACTGCTCAATACTCAGGCAAAAGAAAACCCGGCCTGACCTGAAAGGGTCAAAACCGGGTTCTGATTAAAGTGCTTTTTATTCAGGGGCTGACGTTTATTTGCGCGTCTGAACCCAGAAGCCGTGGATCAAGCCCGGCAGATAACCACACAGTGTCAGAATAATGTTCAGCAGAAACGCACCGCCGAAACCATTACCGATCAGCACGCCCAACGGCGGCACCAGAATGGTAATTAACACTCTCCAAAATCCCATACTTATCTCCCTTTGGTTATCATTGACTTAATGATAGACCATCACCTTGCCAGCCGGACATCAGATGAAACCTAATTGATCAGCTCGAGCATGATTTCCACGTCACGACGGGCCTTTTCCAGCAAATGAACATCCCCGTCACGGTACTCAGCGTCTGTGACCTGATGGATCTGACGCATCTGCCATCTCACCTGACTTTTTTGATCTTCAGTCATACTGCGGCACATCACGATGATAAAATTTCGCAGCATCATCTGTTGCATGGCAGTTTCTTCAGCGTGTTTGTTGACCGTCATGACCAAATCTATAACATGTTTTTCTGCCATCGCAGGATCCTGCCGGGGTAAGTGAATCATTCAGGCCAGACTAGCATGGGGACATTCTCGCTAAAGGCTGAGCTGATAAGGTTTAACCCGCTATTTCTGCGTATAGATTTTGAACGGACAAATGACGATGTTTTCCATTGATCACGTTTTTCAGCGCCTGTCGGCCTCCCCTTTCCGTCAGCGCTTCCATCTTAGCTCTAAAGAATATTTGTATTGCCAGGATAAAGCGCCAGAAGATGTCAGCCGACATGCTGCTGATTTCGTCGCCAGCCGGCTTGCGCCTGCCGAACCGCAAAATGATGGAAAACAGACACCTATGCGTGGCCATCCGATCTTTATCGCGCAACACGCGACCGCCACCTGCTGCCGGGGATGTCTGGAAAAGTGGCATAACATCCCCGCGCATACCGAAATGTCAAAAAACCAGCAAGATTATACGGTTACGATAATCATGTACTGGCTGAATATCGAAATGCAGCGTCCGGCACCGGCCGCTAAGCCGCGAAAACCAAAGCAAAAAAAGCGCGCAAGCGGCGATGAATCACAACAACTTAATTTGTTGTAAGAGGAATGTCACACTCACAGAAAAATAAAAAGTGACTTTTATCACAAATTTTTAGCTTTTACGCGCCAGTACCCCGTTCTGCTCTATAATTTTAAGGAATTTAAAAAAGTGTCACGGGTAGCCTTAAGCGCACCCATTAGCAGTGCTTCTTATGCGGTCTTTGAGATGGTCTTTTCCAGGTGAAACGAGTTTGTAACTTGTTGTCAGGATAATTGCCCACATTGGGAAAAGGAGCATGCATGTCTGAATATCATTACTTGTTAGTTGGAGGAAGTCGCAACGGACAACGGCATATCGATAAATGCCATCAGTTTTCGTTGTGCTTCTGGGAAGATGCATCAAAGCACGCAGAGCGCGAATTTTACGGTAAACAAAATGAGCGCTACAAAGTGAATCCGGAAAAAGGGGCAGACGGGAACTGGTATCTCGTTGGCTATTGCGGAAATTGTTCGAAAATCAAGGCTGATGAACTCAGTACCCAGGCGCTGACCAAGCACGTTAAGCCCCTGATGTAACAAGTAACACATTATGATGAAGTCATTAAACCCCGCCTGTTCGCGGGGTTTTTGCTTTTACGCCGCCATCCCCTGAATATTTCTGGCAAAGAAGGCGACGTGACCACCGAGGGTAAAGTGCGCCTCATGATGCCCCAGTCTGCCCAATGGCGCGATACGCAGGATTTCGCCTTCAAACTCGCCGTCCTGAATACTGGTGATCATCACGTCAAGCTGATAACTGGCCGGATGAACGCCCACCGGAAACGTGAGCAATTTCACGTGGTCACCTACCTGAAACCGGGTAAGTAACGGCAGCGGCGCCTGTTCAAACAGATCCTGATCCATATGTGACTCCTTGTTTTCCAGTGAGATTAATTAAAGGATAGAATATGTCACCGCGTCCTGCCGGATACCGGCGTGAAGCACTTCTCTCTTTCAGCATTTATCGTGCTCAAAAACATCATAAGGATTGGCCGTGAAAAAATTAACGCCACAGCAATGCATCATACTGACCGGTTTTACCGGCATTCTGCATGGCGAATTTGAGTGGTTTCACGAGGATTTAGAAAGGCGTCTGGGCCGCGAAGTTCAGACCTCTGAACTGGGATTCCCGGATTTTATGCAGGAGTGCCGCGGGCTCTATGAAGAAGATTTTAACAACCTGATGCCTGATTAATGGATTATCTGCCAGCAGATACAAAGAAAGGCGGGACAGTTTTGCCTGCCCGGTCTTCGACCTTTTAGCGTAATACTTTGAAGTCTAGGGTTTTATAATTCCGCGAATGAAGTTTTCATTCACCCGAATAACGTTCCCCGTTTCCACATTAATGACCTGATATTGCACCGGCGTAACCTCATCCAGCACAGCGATAACTTCAAACAAACCTGGTGTAAAAGTAAGCGTGACAAAAACGCCAACAGGATAGACAGCCATAATTTTATCCTTACTATCAATTTCTTATATTTTACTTCTTCGCACCCTGAGTGATCATGCGCCTTCTATTAATCACACAGAGTTATTTCATTGTATACATTAATTACGTCGGAGAAATGTTACTGAAATGAATTAGGTATAACGTATAAAAACAACATACCGGTTGAAAATCAGACAACTCTGACAGACGTTTCAGAAACATCACTAAAACTTACAATCTTCCGGAGTTTCTAAGGCTTTCAGGCAACAGTTCACTTCTTTACTCCCTTGTTTTTGGAGTAATTTCGGTTAAGAATACTTGTCCATTTTGTTGCAATGAGAGCCACGCTGTGAGTGCCCAGATTTTCGAAACCGATGCCACCCACCCGCATTTGACCCGGCTTATTGCAGAGCTGGATGCGTATCAGTATCCGCTTTATCCGCCGGAATCCTTTCAGGGGATTAACATTACTGAGCTCGATGAAGGTGAAATTACCTGCTTCATGGCGAGAGTGGACGACGACTGGGCCGGTTGCGCCTGTCTGTACATTACCCGACAGGGTCTGGCAGAGATGAAACGGGTTTACGTGAACCCTTTGTTTCGCGGGCAAGGTATCGCATCACTGCTGATCGCCGCAATGGAAAAGAAACTGAAAGCGCTGGGACATCGGGAACTGTTTCTGGAAACCGGAGTGTTTCAGGAAAAGGCTATCACCCTGTATGAGAAACTTGGGTATTCGCGCACTCAGGCGTTTGGGGATTATCAGCAGGCGCCGGACCCACTCAGTGTTTACATGATGAAAGCGGTGGCATAACGCGTCACAGGCGGGAAACAAATATCTCCATAACGCTGCCTTCTGACAGTGTTATGGAGACGCGAAAAGCCATTACATCAGTACGTTGTTTTTCGTAGCAGTGAGATCATTGGAAGGAATAACCCACTTTTTGAAGGTGATAACAAAGTGTTCTTTGCCCTTGGTGATTTTCGCACCCCGGTCACCACATTCCAGCGCAAGTTTAAAAAACTCATCACTGTTTATATTAAAAGCCAGTTCGACTTTTTTCACTATACCGGAATTAAGCAGGTCTTCGGCTTCGTGCAATGATTTGGCCTGAATGACTGACATAAATACCTCGTGAGAACGGATTGGAGTTGTGTTTGCCCCAACAGGTTATTTCACTTTTGTTTCGCAATTATGACAGTCTGGTGAATCTTCAGAATTTCGCACATTCCTTGCACGAAAAATGTTCAATCCGTGCAATGAATCACATCTAGCTGAGACGGAAATGTTTATCCGGCATTGGCGTATCAGGCAGCTGCGTCTGGTTGTTCATCTCACGCAAGTTAATCTCAATATTAGTACACATCGCATCCATCGGCAGGTGGTTATTGGCATAACCAAAGGGCATCTCCAGCTCTTCTGCCAGCGTGTCCAGCGACAGGAACGTGTAAGAGATAAATCCCGACACCAACAACGTCATATAATGCAGATCCACCACCAGTGCGAACGGCAACAGGCTGCAGAACAGATAGACCGTGCGGTGCAGCAGCAGGCCGTATGCAAACGGGATTGGCATACTGACGATCCGCTCGCACCCGCCGACCACCTGAGATAGCTGTAACAGCGTGGTGTCCATGTGCGCATACACCACGTCTGAAAGTTCTCCGGTGCGGCGGCGCTCAGCCAGCCATTGCGACAGACGCAGCTGCACCATGTTGGTTTGCGCGCGACGCGACAGAATGTCTTCCGCATCATCGCCCAGCAAACGCTCGAGATCCGGGCGCGGATCGCTGTGACGCAGCTGATGTTTTAAGCTGTAACAAAATGCCAGCAAAAGTGCCGTCACACGCTGCGCTTCGCCCGGACAAACCGCCATCACCTGGCTTTGCAGCGTACGGCAGGCAATCAGCAGCCCGCCCCACAGCTGACGGGCTTCAATATAGCGTGAATAGGCCACACTGTTTCGAAAGCCCAGGAAGATAGCGATGGACACCCCGAGCAGGCTGAATGGCGCCAGCGTGAGCTTAACGCCCAGTGTTTCGTACCAGGGCAGGCTGAGGATAGCAGCCAATGACATCAGCAGATTGAGACTCAGACGGAACAAAATACTGGGCAGGACCGAGCCATGCCAGGCGAACAAACGCAGGAACCAGTGACGGGGAGGACGGATTATCATTTTGTGCAGGTGCTTTATGCAGGTGATGCGATTTTTTTTGCGATTCTTGCAAATAAACCTGCACATGCAAAGGACAATTTTGTGACATCGGTAACATTTTTTCTTGGAATGGCTAACAACCCATTACATTGTAATAATAACGTAACTAAACAATTTGCAACAATTCTACCCTTCCCCTCACGTTGTGGTTACTTCGTGCCGATAATAGTATTGAACCGCAATAATTGTACTCATCTGAAAGATGTTGATTTTCCGCTGTAGTTTTTATCTACCGCTATAGTTTGATCATCATTTCAGTAAATGGCGACAGTCCACTGCAACCTTCCCAATAGAATGAAGGATTAGGGCTTTGACAATTTTACTTATTACTCTGGTTATCTTTATTCTGCTGGCAGCGCTGGTGGCATGGAGAGTAATGAAATCAGCGGCGAAAGACGCTGAGGATGACTATTAATCGTTTTTGAGATGTGTTTTTTTGAAAAAAGTTTTTCAAAATTTTAAACCACCACAATAAGTGGCCATAAATTAATTTCATCCTCAAACACAAATAAACTGCTCCCCGCTAACCCCTTCGGATTACAGGTAACAATTTTATTTATTTCTTTGAAAGCCCGCTGACCTAAACAGACATATTCATCACGTCCTGATACGCCGCCACCAGTTTGTTTCTCACCTGAACACCCAGTTGCAGTGAAATCGACGATTTTTGCAGATCGACCATCACATCGTTCAGGCTGACGCCGGGAACGCCCATCTCCAGCTTTTCAGACTCCAGTTTCGCGTTGTTTTGCGTCTCGCTGATCTTGCCTAATGCCGCTTTTAATTCGCTGGCGAAACCGGCTTCTGAAGCGGTATCGGTCTGCGGTGCAGCACCTGCCTGAATGGCAGTGGCCTGCATCTGCTGTAAAACGCTCTCAATGCCTTGAATTGACATGTTTTCTCCGTCTGTCGGGGTGTCACGGTACAAATGGCCTATTTCATGGAATCACACCCTATCACATCAGTTTTTTCCTAAACGCGGTAATTGAACCTAAAAACCACGGCTTATCGGGCCATTAACTTTGCCTTGAGGGGCAAATAATGGCTCACCTAGAAAATAGGCCTGCCTTTATGGAGGACTGAAAAATGTCACGCTTCAACGATTGCGCCACCTGGGAGTCTGTTTTGTTAAGAGACAACATGAACACCACCATCCAACAGCTAAATAGGGATCTTGTATGAGTTCCGCAATAGCCGGCGCAGAAACCCCTCGAAGCGGTTTTACTGCGTTGCTTAATCGCCTGCGCGCCAACCCAAAAATTCCTATCGCCATCGCTGCTGCGGCCGCCGTGGCTATTGTTGTTGTCATGATGCTGTGGGCCAAGCAGCCTACATATAAGGTGTTGTTTAGCAACCTCGGTGACCAGGATGGCGGTGCCATCGTCACTCAGCTGACTCAAATGAATATCCCTTATCAGTTTTCTGATAATGGCGGTGCCCTGCTTATTCCTGCCGATAAAGTGTATGAAACGCGCCTGAAACTGGCCGCCGCCGGTTTACCGAAAGGCGGCGCTGTCGGTTTCGAACTGATGGATCAGGAAAAGTTTGGTATCAGCCAGTTCAGCGAACAGATCAACTATCAGCGCGCGCTGGAAGGTGAACTCTCCCGCACCATCGAAACTCTCGGTCCGGTGTCCAGTGCCCGCGTGCATTTAGCCATTCCCAAGCCTTCCCTGTTTGTCCGCGAACAAAAAAATCCTTCCGCTTCCGTGACCCTGAACCTGCAACCGGGTCGTGCGCTGGATGACGGCCAGATCAACGCCATCGTTTATATGGTGTCGAGCAGCGTTTCAGGATTACCGCCGGCAAACGTCACCGTGGTTGACCAGAGCGGTCATCTGCTGACGCAGTCCGATAATAATGGACGCGACCTTAATGCTTCCCAGCTGAAATACGCCAATGAAGTCGAAGGTCGTCTGCAGCGACGCATCGAATCCATCCTGCAACCGGTGGTCGGTAACGGCAACGTTCACGCGCAAATCACCGCGCAGATTGATTACGCCAGCCGCGAACAGACCGATGAGAACTACCAGCCAAACGGTTCGCCGGATAAAGCCGCGGTGCGTTCACGTCAGTTAAGCACCAGCGATCAGATTGGCGCTTCTGCCGTCGGTGGCGTGCCGGGTGCGCTGAGCAACCAGCCAGCACCGGCTGCAACCGCCGCAGTGACTAATCCGCCAGCGGCAAACAACGCCAACGGCGCACAGAATCAGGCCGGTAACAACGCGCAGAACACCGCCAGCAATACCAGTTCTTCCGGGCCGTCTAACCGTCGTCGCGATGAAACCACTAACTATGAAGTGGATCGTACCATTACCCACACCCAGCACAGCGCCGGTGCCGTTCAGCGCCTGTCTGCGGCGGTGGTTGTTAACTATCAGGTCGGCACGGACGGTAAAGCTAAACCGCTGACTGACGACCAGCTGAAGAAAATTGATGACTTGGTGCGTGAAGCAATGGGCTTCTCGCAGGAACGCGGCGATACGCTGAACGTGGTGAATACACCGTTCAATGAAGCGGCGGACGACACCGGCGAATTGCCATTCTGGAAACAACAGTCGTTCTTCGATCAGATGCTCAATGCCGGTCGCTGGTTACTGGTGCTGATTGTAGCCTGGCTGCTGTGGCGCAAGATGGTTCGTCCGATGCTGCGCAAACAGCAGGCCGAGAAAGATGCAGCAGCTGCCGCGGTGCTGGCAGCGTCTATGCCGCAGCCTGAGGGCAGCAAACCGGTCAAACTCAGCAACGACGAGCTGGAGAAACGTAAACGTTCACAGCAACGCGTCAGCGTCGAAGTGCAGACTCAACGTGTTCAGGAGCTGGCCGATAAGGATCCTCGTATCGTCGCCCTGGTTATCCGCCAATGGATGAGTACCGAACAACCATGACTATGACCGGAACCGAAAAAAGCGCCATTTTGATGATAACGCTGGGCGAAGACCGCGCGGTGGAGGTGTTCAAACACCTCTCCCCTCGCGAAGTCCAGCAAATCAGTGGCGCGATGGCCAACATCCATCAGATATCTAACAAGCAACTTGCGGAAGTTCTTAACGAGTTTGAAGACGAATCCGAGCAGTACGCGGCGCTGAGTGTGAACACCAGCGAATACCTGCGTGCCGTTCTGACCAAAGCGCTCGGCGAAGAACGCGCGTCGAGCCTGCTGGAAGACATTCTGGAATCTCGCGAAACCACCAGCGGCATGGAGACACTGAACTTCATGGAACCTCTGATGGCAGCCGATCTTATCCGCGACGAGCATCCGCAGATTATCGCCACCATCCTTGTCCACCTCAAACGGGGTCAGGCGGCGGATATTCTGGCGCTGTTCGACGAGCGTCTGCGCAACGACGTCATGCTGCGTATCGCCACTTTCGGCGGTGTCCAGCCAGCGGCACTAGCGGAACTGACCGAAGTGCTGAACAACCTGCTCGACGGCCAGAACCTCAAACGTTCGAAGATGGGGGGTATTCGTACTGCGGCAGAAATCATCAACCTGATGAAAACGCAGCAGGAAGAAGCGGTTATCGAAGCGGTTCGTGGTTACGACGGCGAACTGGCACAGAAAATTATCGACGAGATGTTCCTGTTCGAAAACCTGGTGGACGTGGACGACCGCAGTATCCAGCGCCTGTTGCAGGAAGTCGAAGGCGAATCGTTACTGGTTGCACTGAAAGGGGCGGAACAGCCGCTGCGCGACAAGTTCCTGCGCAACATGTCCCAGCGTGCTGCCGATATCCTGCGCGACGACCTGGCGAACCGCGGGCCGATGCGTATGTCTCTGGTCGAGAACGAACAGAAAGCCATTCTGCAGACGGTTCGCCGCCTGGCAGAGTCCGGCGAAATGATGGTTGGCGGCGGCGAGGATTCCTATGTCTGATAACCCGATGTCCGACAAACCTGCGCCGGAAAAGAAAACCGCTGAAGAGCGCAATGCCGAGCGTATTAATGCATTGCCGTGGCAGCCGTGGCGACCGGGTGACCTCGCCGTACCGGTTTTCAGCAAACCCGACGAACCTTTGCTGGCTGACAGCAAAGAAGAGTCGGATGACGGACAACCCAAACTTCAGGTTGATCAGAACGAGTTGCTGAATCTGCAACGTCGCGCCGAACAACAGGGTTTCCAGCAGGGTCTGGAAGCCGGGCAGAAACAGGGCTACGCCGCCGGTTTCCAGCAGGGTCAGGAAGCCGGACAGCTGCAGGGTTTACAGGAAGGCCAGCAACAGCAGGCCGTGCTGACCGAGCACTGGCAGCACATGGTGTCGGATTTCCAGCAAACGCTGGATGCACTGGACAGCGTGATCGCCTCGCGTCTGATGCAGATGGCGCTGACTGCCGCGAAACAAATCATCGGTCAGGCACCCATTTGCGACGGTTCTGCCCTGCTTAATCAGATTCAGCAGCTGATCCAGCAGGAGCCGATGTTTAAGGGCAAACCGCAACTGCGCGTCAATCCTGTCGATTTCGAACGCGTCGAACAACAGCTTGGTGCGAGCCTGAGCATGAACGGCTGGCGTTTGCTGGCCGACAGCCAGATCCACAGCGGTGGCTGTAAAGTCAGCGCGGAAGATGGCGACATGGATGCCTCACTGGCGACCCGCTGGCATGAACTCTGCCGCCTCGCGGCACCGGGAGATCTCTGATGACCGCCCGCCTGAGCCGTCTGCTGAAAACGCTGGATGACGCGGAAAAACGCATGGCCCGTACGCCGTCAGTTCGCCGTTATGGCCGTTTGACGCGGGCAACCGGTCTGGTGCTGGAAGCCACAGGTTTGCAGTTACCACTTGGCGCGACCTGCCTGATTGAGCGCCACGACGGGCCAACGGTGCAGGAAGTCGAAAGTGAAGTGGTCGGTTTTAACGGTCAAAGCCTGTTCCTTATGCCACTGGAAGAAGTGGAAGGTATTTTGCCGGGTGCGCGGGTTTATGCCCGCATCGCTGCGGATGGTCAGAGCGCTGGAAAACAACTGCCGCTGGGCACGCAACTGCTGGGTCGTGTGCTGGACGGCAGCGCCAAACCGCTCGATGGTTTACCGCCGCCAGACACCGGTTATCGCGCCGCGCTGATTACGCCACCGTTTAACCCGCTGCAACGTACGCCGATCACCGATGTGCTGGATGTCGGCGTTCGCGCCATTAACGCCCTGCTCACCGTCGGTCGCGGCCAGCGTATGGGCCTGTTCGCCGGTTCGGGTGTGGGTAAATCCGTCCTGCTCGGCATGATGGCGCGTTACACCAAAGCCGATGTGATCGTGGTCGGGCTGATTGGTGAACGTGGCCGTGAAGTAAAAGATTTTATTGAGAACATTTTAGGTGACGAAGGTCGCGCCCGTTCGGTCGTTATTGCCGCTCCGGCTGACGTTTCGCCACTGCTGCGTATGCAGGGCGCGGCGTATGCCACGCGAATCGCCGAAGATTTCCGTGACCGTGGTCAGCATGTGTTGCTAATCATGGATTCCCTGACCCGTTACGCGATGGCGCAACGTGAAATCGCGCTGGCCATCGGCGAGCCTCCGGCTACCAAAGGCTATCCGCCTTCCGTGTTTGCCAAATTGCCCGCGCTGGTTGAACGCGCCGGCAACGGCATCAGCGGCGGTGGTTCGATCACTGCGTTTTATACCGTGCTCACCGAAGGCGATGACCAGCAGGATCCGATTGCCGACTCCGCCCGCGCCATCCTTGACGGTCACATCGTGTTATCACGTCGTCTGGCGGAGTCCGGCCATTATCCGGCCATAGATATCGAAGCTTCTATCAGCCGTGCCATGACATCGCTGATTGATGACGCACAGTACGGACGCGTGCGGAATTTCAAACAGCTGTTGTCAAGCTACCAGCGCAACCGTGATTTGGTCAGCGTCGGCGCTTACGCCGCAGGGAGCGATCCGATGCTCGATCGCGCCATCAAGCTGTATCCGCAAATGGAGAACTTCCTCCAGCAGGACATCATGGAACGCAGTACCTACGAAGACGCCTGCCTGGAACTGAATATGCTGTTCCCGGGCTAACTTTTTAACCGATAAAGGTAAATCAGATGGAAAACGCATCACCATTGATCACCCTTTGTTCTCTGGCGCAAAAAGCGCTGGATCAGGCCACCAGTCATCTGGGCCAAATCAGACAGTCGCATCATCAGGCTGAAGAACAGCTCACCATGCTGCTCAATTATCAGCGTGAGTACCGCGAAAAGCTTAACACCACCATGAGCGGCGGGATTGCGGCAAATACCTGGCAAAACTACCAGCAGTTTATCGGCACGCTGGAAGTGGCGATTGACCAGCACCGCAAACAATTACAGCAGTGGGATCAGCGGCTTAACGCCGCCGTAAACCAGTGGCAGGACAAGCAGCAACGGCTCAATGCCTACCAGACGTTGCAATCACGCGCCAGTGAGCAGCAACGCTCTCTGGAAAATAAGCTCGATCAGAAGCAGAACGATGAGTTCGCCCAGCGCAGCGCACACAGGAAGAAACAATCATGAATCTGAATATTTTGCCTGCTGCCGTGACCACGGCAAAGACCACCGCGAGCGCGGCGTCGGGCAGTGCCTCATCGGCAACCGCTTCCGGTGCTGACACTTCAGTCATCAGCGATACGGCAGCGACGTCTCCGGTCGATTTCGCCAGCCAGCTGGAAGCCCAGCTCGGCTCAAAACTCGATCCGAAACTGACCAGCACGTTAGCCAAACTCGGCCAGCAGATTACAGCTAAAGGCGAAACTGTCGATAAAGCCACTCTGACTCAGGCGGTGACCACCGGCGAAAACGACGGCAGCCTGATGCTTGATGAAAGCGATTTGAGCAAAATGATCGCTGCGATTCAGGTATTGCCGAGCGGCAGCCTGAAAGGCACCGATGCGTCGGCAATTAAAAACGCCGGGCTGAGCGATAAAGATAAAGACAGCCAGAAAGACGATGCCAACACATTGCCATTGCAGGCGCTTTTCGCACAGCTAGCGGCGCAGCAGCAACCGGCACAACAGGTGCAAACCGCCAGCGCTGTGGCAACGCAAACCAACAGCGATGACGCCACCAGTGCAGACAAGAAAAGCCCGCTGCTTGCCGGCCTGACCGTTTCTTCTTTACTGTCCAGTGACGGCAAAACTGCCGTGACAGATACGGATCCGAAAGCCGCCACTGCCGCAAACACAACTGCCGCGTCATCACAACATGCCGCCAGCAAAGCAGCGACAGCCAGTACGCCTGATTTCAGCAGTGCGCTGGCTTCGATGAGCGCCGCGACTGGCAGTGCAGCCGCTTTACAGCAGAACGACAACAACGCGCTGGATAACAGCACGCAGTCACTGAATCAGCTGAACACTGCGGCGGTTGCCGTTTCGTCTGCGCCGGTTTCCACCACACCAACGATCACCTCCGCAGTTACCGCGCCGTCTACCCCGCTGCTGAACGCGCAGCTCGGCACGCCGGAATGGCAGCAGCAGCTCGGCCAGCAGGTGATGATGTTTAACCGTCAGGGGCAACAAACCGCTGAACTTCGTCTGCATCCTGAAGATTTAGGTTCAATCCAGATCAGCATGAAGATTGAGAACAATCAGGCGCAGCTGCACTTTGTCTCCGGCCACAGCGGCGTGCGTTCTGCCATTGAAGCTGCATTGCCTGATCTGAAAACCGCGCTGGCGGACAACGGCATCAGCCTGGGTCAGAGCAGCGTCGGCAGCGACAGTTCGCAGTGGCAACAGGCGCAGCAGCAAAGTGCGCAGTCCGGTTCACAACAAGGCAATGCAGCCAGCTGGGCGGCATTTAATGGCGGCGGCTCGACATCTGCCAGCGACGCACTGCCGGTTCCCGCCTCTCTCGCACAGCGGATCGGCGGCAACAATAGCGTTGATATCTTCGCATAATCGTTACCTGATGTTTCAGCCCTGCCTGCGTGCGCTTAATTCAAACGGCAGAGCTGACCTTATTTTTCCCGCCTATTCTGACTATTGAACAACAGGATAAGCGGGATAATCATTGTCAGAATTGACTCAGCAGCTTCGCGGTTCCTTCGCAACTCTGCTCATACTTACAGGAAATCGCCTCATCCATGTCTGACTCTGCTCTCTCGGCGTCGCGTAAGAAAAAGCGCCCGTTAATGATGATTCTGCTGTTACTGATTGCCATCGGAGCTTGTGGTGCAGCCGGTTACGCCTGGTGGATGTTGCATAAACAGCCCGTAACTGCAGCTCAGGCTGCACAAGCGAAGAAGAATGAACCGCCTGCGGCCCCTATTTTCCTGGCGCTCGACACCTTCACCGTTAACCTGCAAACGCCGGATAACGACCCGGATCGCGTGCTGTATATCGGCCTGACCTTGCGTCTGCCGGATGAAAAGAACCGCGCTACGCTTAACGAATATCTGCCTGAAGTCCGCAGCCGTTTGCTGTTGCTCCTGTCCCGTCAGAAAACCTCTGATCTGGTCAGTGAAGCCGGTAAACAACAGCTGGTTCAGGACATCAAACAGGTTCTGGATGCGCCACTGGTCAAAGGTCAGCCACCACAGGTGATCAACGACGTGCTTTTCACTGCTTTCATACTGCGATAAAAAAATTATGGGCGACAGCATTCTTTCACAGGCCGAGATCGACGCGCTGCTCAATGGTGACAGTGACAGCGCACCCGACGATTCGGCAACCGCAAAGGCCACCGCGGCTGATGACGGTGTAAAACCTTTTGACCCCACGACACAACGCCGCGTTGTTCGTGAGCGGTTGCAGGCACTGGAAATCATTAACGAGCGTTTTGCCCGTCATTTCCGTATGGGGCTGTTTAACCTGTTGCGCCGCAGCCCGGACATCACCGTAGGGCCAATCAAGATCCAGCCTTACCACGAATTTGCCCGCAACCTGCCGGTCCCGACCAACCTCAACCTGATTCACCTGAAGCCATTGCGCGGCACCGCTCTGTTTGTGTTTGCGCCAAGTCTGGTGTTTATCGCGGTGGATAACCTGTTCGGCGGCGATGGTCGTTTTCCGACTAAAGTCGAAGGACGCGAGTTCACCCATACCGAACAGCGCGTAATCAAACGTATGCTCACGCTGGCACTGGATGCTTACGAAGATGCCTGGAGCGGCGTTTACAAGCTGAGCGTGGAATATGTCCGTGCGGAATTGCAGATCAAATTCACTAACATCACCTCTTCGCCGAACGACATCGTGGTCACCACGCCGTTCCACGTGGAAATCGGTGCGCTGAGCGGTGATTTCAACATCTGTATTCCGTTCAGCATGATCGAACCTTTGCGTGAGTTGCTGACCAATCCGCCGGTTGAAAACTCGCGTAATGAAGAAAGTCAGTGGCGTGAAAACCTGGTCAGTCAGGTTCAGCAGTCCGAGCTGGAACTGGTGGCGAATTTCGTCGAAATTCCGCTGCGCCTATCGCAGATTCTCAAACTTCAGCCGGGCGATGTTTTGCCGATTGAAAAGCCGGATCGCCTGATTGCCCACGTTGATGGTGTGCCCGTACTGACCAGCCAATATGGCACCATAAACGAACAATACGCCCTGCGCGTTGAACATTTGATCAACCCAATTTTAAATTCTCTAGATGAGGAACAGCCCCATGAGTGACACCAATAAACCGTCTGACGCCGGATCGGATAACGTTGACGATTTATGGGCTGATGCGTTTAACGAACAACAGTCTGCGGGCGGCGCGAAAGCGTCAACTGACGGTGTTTTCGCCGCGCTGGGTGCCCAGGACGGTTCGGGAAGCTTGCAGGATATCGACATGATCCTCGATATTCCGGTGAAACTGACCGTCGAATTAGGCCGTACCAAAATGACCATCAAAGAACTGCTGCGCCTTTCTCAGGGTTCAGTGGTGGCGCTCGATGGTCTGGCCGGTGAGCCGCTGGATATCCTGATCAACGGCTATCTGATTGCGCAGGGTGAAGTGGTTGTCGTCGCCGATAAGTACGGCGTGCGCATTACCGACATCATTACGCCTTCCGAACGTATGCGTCGTCTGAGCCGCTGATGAGCCAGAATGCCGCGACGGATTCACCGTACATTTCCGGTCCGGTAAACCATACCACCACGCAGGCGACGCCTCAGGCTTTGCCTGCCAGTTCGGTGCTGACGCAGGTCAGTTCCGTGCTTGGCGGCATATTGTTGCTGATCCTGTTTATCGGCTGGGTGGTTAAGCGCGCCGGTTTTGCGCCACAGTCTAAAAATAACAAGCTGCTTAAAGTGACTGCCAGCGTGCAAGTAGGACGCAGTGAAAAAGTGGTGATTGTTGAAGTCGATAATACCTGGCTGGTGCTGGGTGTGACCGCGCAAAACATCACCCCGCTGCATACCCTGAGCTCGCCGCCGGTCGAACAAACACCGGAGTCTGGCAATCCGAATAATACGCCCGCTGATTTCCGTCAGCTTATGCAGAAAATGTTGAAACGTCCGGGAAAGCAGGCATGACTCAGTCCGTCGTGAAAAAAGTAATGAAATCCCCCCTTACCCTTTGCCTGCCGCTGCTGCTGTTAATCAGCCCGACGGCGTTTGCGCAACTGCCGGGGATTATCAGCCAGCAGATGTCCAACGGCGCGCAAAACTGGTCACTGCCGATCCAGACGCTGGTGTTTATCACCACGCTGACGCTGTTACCGGCGATGCTGCTGATGTGTACCAGTTTCACCCGAATCATTATCGTGCTCGGCCTGCTGCGAAATGCGCTGGGTACGCCGTCCGCGCCGCCAAACCAGGTATTGCTGGGACTGGGGCTGTTTCTGACCTTCTTCGTGATGGCACCGGTATTCGATAAAATTTACAGCGATGCCTATCAGCCGTTTACGGAAAACAAAATCACCATGCAGGAAGCGATGGACAAAGGTGCGCAGCCGCTGCGCCAGTTCATGTTGCGCCAGACACGCGAAAGCGATCTCGCGCTGTACGCCCGGCTGGCAAATATTCCGCCACTGGCAGGCCCGGAAGCCGTGCCAATGCGCATTCTGTTACCGGCATACGTGACCAGCGAACTGAAAACCGCGTTCCAGATTGGCTTCACGGTGTTCATTCCGTTCATGATTATCGACCTGGTGGTCGCCAGCGTACTGATGGCGCTGGGGATGATGATGGTGCCACCCGCGACCATCTCACTGCCCTTCAAACTGATGCTGTTCGTACTGGTTGATGGCTGGCAACTGCTGCTCGGTTCACTGGCGCAGAGTTTTTATAGTTAATCCGCTCCTCCCCTGCGAAGGGGGGAAGTTGGCCGTCTTCTTTTGTGAGAATCTAATGACTCCTGAATCGGTAATGGCATTGGGTAATGAGGCGATGAAGGTTGCGCTGGCCGTTGCTGCGCCTTTGTTGCTGGCCGCGCTGGTCACCGGGCTTATCGTCAGCCTGTTGCAGGCGGCGACGCAGATCAACGAACAAACGCTGTCTTTCATCCCTAAAATTCTGGCCGTGGTGGCGACTATCGTTATCGCCGGTCCGTGGATGCTGAATCTGCTGCTCGATTACATGCGCACGTTGTTTTCCAACCTGCCGTACATCATCGGTTAATCTATGGTTTCCTTCGACAGCACCCAGCTCGCCGGATGGCTGAGCATGTATTTCTGGCCTCTGCTGCGAATTCTGGCGCTGATCAGCACCGCGCCGATCACCAGTGAAAAGTCAGTCCCTAACCGGGTGAAACTCGGTCTGGGTATGATGATTACTTTCCTGATTGCCCCTTCACTGCCGCCTGTGGACACGCCGATTTTCTCCACGCCCGCACTGTGGCTGGCGATGCAGCAAATCATGATCGGTACGGCATTAGGCATCACCATGCAGCTGGCCTTTGCCGCTATCCGTATGGCGGGTGAAATTATGGGTTTGCAGATGGGGATATCTTTTGCCACGTTTTATGATCCGAGCAACCGCCTGAACACCCCGCTGCTGGCACAGTTTTTAAATCTGCTGGCGGTGCTTTTATTCCTGACGTTTAACGCGCATCTGTGGCTGATTTCACTGCTGGCCGACAGTTTTCATACCCTGCCCATCAGCCCGAACCCGGTCAATGCCGAAGGTTTCATGGCCGTCGCCAAAGCAGGCAGTATCGTGTTCAGCGGCGGTATGATGCTGGCATTGCCGATTGTGACGTTGCTGCTGACGCTGAACATGGCACTCGGCCTGTTAAACCGCGTCACGCCTCAGCTTTCCGTTTTCGTTATCGGTTTCCCTCTGACGCTCAGCATCGGTATTCTGGCTATCGGACTGATGATGCCGATGCTCGCCCCGTTCAGCGAGCATCTTTTCAGTGAAATCCTCGATAAGATTGTGCTTATCGTGAATCAGATGGCGATGGAGTAACGCCTGCGTTTAAGGATTTTTACCCTTTTCAACAAACTGCATATCGCCGACTTCCCCGATGCTAAATTTCCCGTTTTTGTAGGTAATTACCGTGACGCTCGCATTCTGTAATGGCGCGCGTAAATTTGCCTCCGGCGTCATCCCTTCCAGCATGGCCATAATCGCCATGCCGTGAGAGACTATCAGCACGTTGCCACCGCCATCGGCGCTGACTTTCTCTGCGATATCATGCAGCGCGGCCTGCATCCGCTCATGCACCTGTGCGGCATTTTCCGTGGTATGCGCCGGATCCAACTCTGCCAGCGTGTTCATCATTTGCTTCATGGTGATCTGACCTTTTGACAACGCCTGCGTCAGGGCATGTAAATCAGAGAATCCGAGCTTTTTCGCCACCGGTTGCCACATCACATCGTCCAGTTCACCCTCATAACTGCCAAAGAACGTTTCACGCAGACGTTTGTCTTCCGTCACCGGCAAAGTCTGTCCGGCGGCAGTCAGGGCTAATTTTGCTGTTTCACGTGCGCGACCGGAATCGCTGGAATAGGCCGCAGCGAAAGGTACAGTTTTCAGGCCACGCCCCAGTTGTTCCGCTGCTTCTACACCCGCCGCCGTCAGTGGCGTATCAGACCAGCCCTGGGTGCGATGTGCGGCGTTGAATAGCGTTTTGCCATGGCGCGTGACGTAAATCGTGACCTCGCCTTTGTCACTGACCGTTTGTGCCGACGGTGCGGTGGAAGGCGCGGCCTGCACGCCCAGTGATAACAACGGCAGCGTCAATGCCAGGAATACCAGTAAGGTTTTTTGCAGCGTATTTTTCATAGCAATGTCCTCTTATAATGAATATCAGAATATTTTGAAGGTGTAATTCAGTCGAAATTCCGCAGCAAAACTGTCTGCGTGTTTAATATTTCCATGCTGATCGACAATCGGCGCGGTGCCTTTATGTTCATAAGTTCTTCCGGGGCCGATCATGGCGAATATCGATAAGTCTTTGAGTTTTTCAGAAGCCGGTTTCCAGAGGGTATAGACGTTGAGCTCCCCTTCTTTTACTGCCTGCCCCTGATAATCAAAGAATCCATAGTGAGTATTGATGCCTAATACAATCTCAGGTGTTATCTGATAACCGACATCCAGTGATAATGCTTTTTCCTCATCCCGCATATAATCCAACCCGGCGGTGGTCATTGAATTAAATGTACCGCGCGAGTTCTTGCTCATATGTCGCGGATACATGCCGATCCCGCCTTCTTTATTGGCATCGGTATACGCCAGACCACCTTTGGTTATCCATCGGTTATATTTCCAGGTCACGTCGGTAGCGTAATGATTGGCGCGGTTATCAAAATCTTTTTTACTGTTAGCCATGCTATCCCATTTATCCAGTGCTTCGGTGAGATAAATCTGCACGCCGTAGGAAATAGCCTTACTTTGTTTGATATTCAGCTCAAGCCCGTTTCTGCGCAGATAATCTTCGCTTTCGCCGTAGAAATATAACGCGGTCAGATAATCGTTTTTAAACTGGACGTCGCCGGTATAAATTGAATCAATGGATTTGGAGTCGCTGGTCATAAAATCGACTTTATCCGGCGAATCACGGTTCAGTGATTTGGTCACATACGCCAGACGTAAACGGTAGTCATCGTAGGACAGATCACCGCTCCAGCCGTTATAAGTATTAGGCGCGGCGCGCATGGATGTGGTCAGCACGCCGAGTTTGATGAGTTTCCAGCCGCCATAAAGATTACCGCTGACGCCCGACTCTGAGAATTTCATTTTGCCGAAAAGCTGACCGACTTTATTAAACCCTTTGGATTTCCCCCCGTCGTTATACAATATCCCTCTCGACGAGAAATTCTCCGCGGCTGCCAGTTTGATAACGCCATAATAAGAAGAATCCACGCCGATAAAATCGTTGAAATAGCCTGATTTATAATCCAGCGCCAGTCCTTGCCCCCAGGCAGAGTGAGCGGTGCGGTCATCCGTTTCGCCTTCGTCGAGATATTTCCAGATATTATGCGTACCGAATTCTAATGAGCTGTCTTTAATAAAATTACTCTCCGTCAGAGAGTCTATTCCGGCTAATGCCATTACCGGTGTTCCCAAAAGTGCGGCGGTCAGTGCCAGTGTGTGCTTTTCCATAGCCTGTCATCTCAAAATCATAACCTGAAGTCATGAGAAGTTTCATCGCGCATTTCTTACAGGCAAAAAAAAACCTGAACAGAAATTCCACGAGGCGCGGGAAATCTCTGTTCAGGTTTTGCCTGCGAATGCAGTAACAATCCGATGGCGAAGATAGCGGATTTGGAAAAGTAAAAACAAGAGGCCGGTATCACTTTTCACACTAAAATAACGTTTTGTGAAGTCAGTCACCCCTGCTTAAATATATTTAAATTTCTCTTATCTGAGAATATTACCCGTTACTGTGAATCGTTCTGCTGATAAGAAACGGATTATTACCGGTGTCTTAATAACGCCATCACTTCATAATGCGCGGTGTGCGGAAACATATCAAAAAGCTGCACGCGCTCAATCTGATATTCCGTCAGCAATGTCAGATCTTTCGCCATCGTCTGCGCGTTGCAGCTGGAATAAAGGATCGTGGAGGGTGCCATGCGGCCAAGATATTCGCACAAAGTTTTACCGATACCACGGCGTGGGGGATTCACCAGTACCAGATCAGGCACCTCGCCTTTTCCGGTCGCGAAACCGGTGGAATCCAGCGCCTGAAACTCGACATTTTGCAGTCCGAGACGGGCTGCTGATTCTTTCGCAC
Organism: Rahnella ecdela; assembly: GCF_019049625.1. Classification (GTDB taxonomy): domain Bacteria; phylum Pseudomonadota; class Gammaproteobacteria; order Enterobacterales; family Enterobacteriaceae; genus Rahnella; species Rahnella ecdela. The sequence goes on along the minus strand of NZ_JAFMOY010000131.1, from coordinate 418,173 downwards.
AGTCAATGGCTTCTGCGCTGATTTCAATTCCGGTCAGTTTCATTGCGGGCGTGGCGCAGTGCAGGCCAAAACCGCCCACGCCGCAGAATAAATCCCACATGCTGGTGATATCACCGCTCGCCCTCACCCAGTCACGCGCGGTGGCGTAAAGCTTTTCAGCCACCACCGGGTTGGTCTGGAAAAAGCTCTGCGGACGGATAAACAGCGGCACATGGTTAAAGTCTTCTTCCAGACGCTGTACGTCCGTCAGAGGAATTTCGGTGTCGCCTTCGAGGATCGCCATGTGTACTGGCTGAATATTGACAGAAATCACCTTCAGCTGCGGCAACTGCTGTTGCAGCCACGGCAGTGCAGCGCGCAGTTGCGCCAGTTTGGCGTCCGAGCGCAAAACGAAGCGCAGCATCATACCGCCGTCTTTCTGACTTTCGGTCAGTAACAGGAATTTCAGTTCGCCGCGTTTACGCGCCACGTTGTAAGGCGTAAGTCCGGCACGGGCTATAAAGGTTTTGAGGACTGAAAATACAGCTGGGAAGCTGGCCGGATACAGCGGGCACTCGCATAAATCGACCGGCGTACCTTCGCGGTGCAACATCCCCAGCAACGGGCGCTCCACGCTGCCGCTGACCACCATTTTGGCTTTATTGCGAAAGGCACTTTCCGAGCCGGTGACCGGTTCACACCATTCACCCACCGGCAATTCTGACAGCAAATCAGTGAGATCCTGCTGCTTATCGGCTAACTGTTGTGAATAAGGTTTGTCGAGCCACTGGCAGGAACGGCAGGTTCCTGCGGTATAAAGTGCGCAATGCATGAAAAAGTCCGGTCAGTGAGTGCGGTAAAAAACTGCCGCGCAGTTTACCACTGCGCGGCGGGAAAGGCTCTTATACACGCGGGCTATTTGTTGCGGGAGAAGTATCTGCGGCTGCTGGCAGGCAAATACAATAATAACAGCACCACGATATCGGGAATTTTTTGCATCAGCAGCGCGTACAGGAATTCGCTCTGAGTTTCGACGTTGAAGCGAAAGATGCGCGGCCCGAACCAGTCGAATGACGCCAGCAGCATGTATCCGACCACGATCACCTGACAACCGATAAATGCCCGACGCCCCCAGCGGCGGCCGCGCATCATGGCATATGCGGCGCGACATTCCACCAGAATAATCAGCAGACTGGCCAGCATGATGAAACAGTTCAGCCAGGATTGTGCACTGACTTCGATAAAACTTATCAGCCCTGAAAATCCCATGGCATCGAACAATAAAACGAATTCGAGTAAACGCGTCGCGACAATCGCCGACGCACCGATCATGACAGGAACAGGGATAAAGGCCAGTTTCATAAATCCTTTTGGGCTCTCCATTTACATTCAGGGCGGAAATATCCGCCCTGAAAACTCTCTGAATATTCACGCTTGTTGGGCGCGCTGTATTTCTTTTCGTCTCTGTTTCTCGGCTCTGGCCATAAACCACCAGGCAATCATGCCAATGATACCGACCACCAGCAAGATGAGCGTCGCCAGCGCGTTGATTTCCGGATTAACTCCCATACGCACGCTGGCAAACACCAGCATCGGTAAAGTAGTCGAGCCCGGTCCGGCGACGAAACTGGCAATCACCAGATCGTCGAGCGACAGCGTAAACGCCAGCAGCCAGCCTGAAATCAGCGCTGGTAAAATCATCGGCAGCGTGATGATAAAGAACACTTTCAGCGGCGCTGCACCTAAATCCATTGCCGCTTCTTCAATCGACCGGTCCAGTTCACGTAATCGCGCAGAGACAACCACAGCCACATAAGCGCTACAAAACGTCACGTGTGCCAGCCAGATGGTGAACATGCCGCGTTCCGCTGGCCAGCCAAAGGCGTGCCCCATCGCCACAAACAGCAACAACAGCGCCAGACCGGTGATGACATCGGGCATCACCAGCGGCGCGGTCAGCATAAAGGCAAAACCGGTTGAACCCCGGAAACGCTGAAAACGTACCATCACGACTGCCGCCAGTGTGCCGACAATCACCGCCATCGTGGCGGCGGCAGTGGCAATGGTCAGACTGGTACCCACCGCGCTTATCATCGCGGAATCGTGAAAAAGCTGAGTATACCAGCGGGTAGACCACCCAGCCCAGACAGTTACGAGCTTCGAGCTGTTAAACGAGTAAATAACCAGCATCAGCATCGGGGCGTACAGAAACGTAAAGCCGAGCACCAGAATAAGAATTCGCCACGGCGAACGGACAACCGGTAACTGATTCATTCTTTGTCTCCCAGCTCTTTGTTTTGGTATTTCTGGAACCACAGGATGGGCATGATCAGCAGTATCAACATGACCACTGCCACCGCTGAAGCCACCGGCCAGTCGCGGTTATTGAAGAATTCCTGCCACAGAACACGACCAATCATATTGCTGTCCGGCCCGCCGAGCAGTTCCGGAATGACGTATTCCCCCACCGCCGGAATAAACACCAGCATCGAACCGGCAATAATCCCGCCTTTGGTCAGCGGCATAATCACTTTGAAGAAGGTTTTCATCGGACGCGCCCCCAGATCCTGCGCCGCTTCCACCAGCGAGTAATCCATTCGGGTCAGCGCGGTATAAATCGGCAGAATCATAAACGGCAGATACGAATACACAATCCCGATATAGACCGCCAGATTGGTGTGTAAAATCACCAGAGGCTGATCGATAACATGCAACCAGAGCAGTACGTTATTGAGTACGCCGTTATCTTTGAGGATGCCAATCCAGGCATAAACGCGGATCAGGAATGACGTCCAGGAAGGTAAAATCACCAGCAGCAAAAGGATATTGCGCGTCGAGGTCCGGCTGTGCGCCACCGCCCACGCCAGCGGATAACCAATCAGCAGGCACAGCACGGTAGAAATTGCCGCCACTTCCAGCGATTGCAGATACGCATCGATATACAGCGGATCCTGCGTCAGGCCGATGTAGTTAGCGATGTTCAGCGCAATGTCCAACATGCCGTCTGACCAGGTGACCAGATCAGTATATGGCGGAATAGCGCGCGCCATTTCGGCAAAACTGATTTTGAATACAATCAGAAATGGCAGTAAAAACAGCAGCAGGAACCACACCAGCGGCAGCAGGATAACCAGTTTGCGGCCATGACGTTGTTGCAAACGACCGGTGAACGCTTTGAAACCGCCCGGAGGTTTACTGGCCGGAACTTCGGAGATTACAGACATTTTCATCCCCCTTAAACAGTCAGCACGACGCAGCTGTCGGCTTCCCAGCACAGGCGCACTTCGTCGCCCCAGGTCGGCATTCCTTTACGAAAACGGTGGCCGTTTTGGAGTTGCGCGGTAATCATCTGACCGCTGTGCAGCCGGACGTGATAAATCGACAGGTCGCCGAGATAAGCGATGTTCACCACTTCACCGACGGCAAAGTTGCAGCCGTCTTCCGGCACCTGCTCGCAGAGCATGATTTTTTCCGGGCGCAGCGCGACAAACACCGGCACGCCGTCGACCACCGAGACATCCGGATCCACTTTCAGCGGATGAACCAGACCCGGCGAGGTCAGCACCAGCGCATCATCCAGACGCTCTTTCAGCACACCTTCGAAGACATTCACTGAGCCGATAAATTCGGCGCTGAAACGGCTGGTCGGATGCTCGTAGATTTCTTCCGGCTCGCCGATTTGCACGAATTTGCCACGATTCATGATGGCGATACGCCCGGCCATCGTCATCGCTTCTTCCTGATCGTGTGTGACCATGACGCAGGTCGCGCCAACGCGCTCAAGAATGTCCACGACTTCCAGCTGCATACGGTCACGCAGCTTTTTATCCAGCGCACCCATGGGTTCATCGAGCAGCAATAATTTTGGTCGTTTCGCCAGACTGCGCGCTAACGCCACTCGCTGACGCTGACCGCCGGAAAGCTGATGCGGCTTACGCTTGGCGAATTCCTGCATGTGAACCAGCGTCAGCATTTCCGCCACGCGGCTTTTGATTTCCGCCGACGGCAGTTTGTCCTGCTTAAGGCCGAAGGCGATATTTTGCTCGACCGTCATGTGCGGGAATAAGGCGTACGATTGGAACATCATATTGATCGGGCGCTGATACGGCGGCACTTGCGAAAGATCGACACCATCGAGCACGATCTGGCCCTGCGTTGGCTGCTCGAAACCGGCCAGCATGCGCAACAGGGTCGATTTCCCACAGCCGGACGCGCCGAGTAGTGCGAAAATCTCGCCTTTATAAATAGTCAGGCTCACGTCATCAACGGCGGCCTGACCATCAAAAGATTTGGTCAGATTGCGGATTTCCAGCAAAGGCGTGAAACCCTTCTGGGACTTAGGCTGCGGGCGGGGGATAGCGTCGTTCACTCAGAGAAATCTCCGGTATCAGAATAAAGCGGTTCAAATAAGCATAACAGTCAGGGGGAAAAGTGCCTGATCTGTATGCCCAAAATACGGCCGGAAGTAAAACGTCAGCGGCCCCGCCAGGATTCTGCGGAGCCGCTTACGATTGAACCCTAAATAATTCGAGTTACAGGAAGGCGGCAAGTGAGCGAATCCCGATGGGCTTACACAAGTAAGTGATTCGGGGGAACGAACGCAGCCAACGCATCTGTAGCTTGAAGTATGACGGGTTTATTTACCGGTTTTAACCTTGGTCCACGAACGTGTGATCACGCGGTCGATTTTCGGATCCTGAACTTTCAGGGTGAAAAGTTTTGCCTGAACGTCTGCCGGTGGATAAATGCCAGGGTTGTTACGCACATCTTCGTTGACCAGTGGCGTCGCGGCTTTGTTGCCGCTGGCGTAGTAAACGGTGTTACTGATTTGCGCGATAACTTTCGGTTCCATCAGGTAGTTCAGGAACTGATAAGCCTCATCGAGGTTTTTGGCATCCGCTGGAATAGCAAACACGTCGAAGAAGGCCAGAGCCCCTTCTTTGGGAATGCTGTACGCCACGTTCACGCCATTCTTCGCTTCTTTCGCGCGGTTAGACGCCTGCATCACATCCCCTGCCCAGCCAATCGCCACACAGATATCACCATTCGCAAGATCGTTGATGTACTGGGAAGAGTGGAAGTAACGGATGTTCGGACGCAGTTTCAGCAGCAGATCGTTGGCCGCACCGGTGTAATCGGACGCTTTAGTACTGTTCGGATCCAGATGCAGATAATTGAGCACGGTGGCGTAAATTTCTGCCGGGGCATCAAGGAAGGAAACGCCGCAGCTTTTCAGTTTCTCTAAGTTTTCAGGCTTGAGAACTAAATCCCAGCTGTCGACTGGCGCATCTTTACCCAGAACCGCTTTCACTTTATCGACGTTATAGCCAATACCGGTGGTCGCCCACAGATAAGGGATGGCGTATTTGTTACCCGGATCGTGCTGTGCGACCATCTTCAGCAGATCAGGATCCATATTTTTGTAGTTAGGCAGTTTGCTCTTGTCCAGAGGCTGGAAAACGCCCGCCGCCAGCTGACGCTCAAGGAAACTGGCCGATGGCACCACCAGATCGAAACCGGTGCTGCCCGCCATCAGTTTGCCTTCCAGCACTTCGTTGGAGTCAAACACGTCGTAAACTACTTTAATGCCGGTTTCCTTCTGGAAATCAGGCACGGTGTTTGGTGCGATATAATCAGACCAGTTATAGATGTGCAGCGTTTTTTCTTCCGCAGACGCTGTGACGGACGCAGCCATAACCAGGCCGGCGACAACACCCGATAACCACTTTTTACGCAGGGTGAACATCCGTTACTACCTCCAAGACAGGGGAATATAAAATTGAATTTGTATCACGGGAATGGATACAAAACCTTTCACACTAAGGCCAACTGTCGTCCACGAATGTGCATAGGCATTCAACGTTGACGCATACGCTGCCTGCGAATTAACCGTTTGGTTTTACGACGTAATCACGCTTGATGCAGAGTCAGAAGCATAGCGCCTGCAACCCTCGTGTACCAGCCTCCTGAAGCAAAACCGGCGTTTATCGATTAATTATGCAGATTTAGTCTATACCGTCTGGCATTTTGCCTTTTAACAAAGTGAAATATCCGGCAACAATGGCACAATACCAGCATAACTTATGGCGAAAGCGAATAAAGGCAGCGGAGCCGCAATAAACACGGCTCGCAGAAAAGGATCTTCAAAGGGGAAAATGTCTTTACAGAAATAACCGCCATCAGGGAAATGGCAGATGACGCAAAATCAATGCAGCAAAGGTAAATTCACGGAAGTGACCGGCGCACCTTCTTCTTCATCACCCAGGAACAGCAGGTCATTGGCGTGCGCTTCGAGAATAATCATCGACATCTGCTCTTCTGCCTGTTGCAGGAAGAAAGCAAATTGCTCTTCAGTCACGCCCACCGCAATCGTCAGCGACTGGCAAACAATCAGTTTCGGCAGATTATCGTCCTGAATATCAACAAACGCTTTAATAGTCAGTGAGCTGGCATTGATCGAGCTCAGGTCAGCGACCAGCGGGATCAGCGCCGTCGGTTTTACTTCAGCCAGCGCAGAGAACAAAATCACGTTGTCTACGATATCGAGTTTGGCATCAAAAATGCCATCAAAATTCTGCATATGCGGCAAATGGAGAGCCTGACAGGAATCACACTCGAAAAAAGAGATGCCCAGCTGATCCAGCCAGCGCCGCAGCAGCGCTAAATCAGGGACGATGAGCGAATCCATAGAATGCCTCACAAGTTCAACACAACGAAAAAAACTAGCCCTTCGTAACGCGAACGGCATTACGAAGGGGTCATAGCTTACGGAATATTGCCGGTCAGCGCTATGATCAATACCGGATTGATGGACATTAGCGCGGCGAAATAAGAATTAGCCGCCGGATTTAAGACGAAATCCCGGTCGCGCCCTTTGCTCAATGTAGTCAATCATCATGCCAGCGATATCCAGCCCGGTGGTCGTTTCGATCCCTTCGAGTCCCGGCGACGCATTAACTTCCATCACCAGCGGGCCGCGGTTTGCCCGCAAAATATCCACACCGGCAACGTCCAGCCCGAGCGTCAGCGCGGCTTTCACTGCAATGTCTTTCTCTTGTGGCGTGATTTTGACCTTCGTCGCCGTGCCGCCGCGATGGAGATTGGAGCGAAAATCGCCCGGTTTGGCCTGACGCTCAATCGCCGCCACCACTTTCTTGCCCACGACCAGACAACGAATATCGCGCCCCTGCGCTTCACGAATATATTCCTGCACCAGAATATGCGCGTTCAGGCCCCGAAACGCGTCGATCACGCTTTCCGCTGCCTGACGGGTTTCCGCCAGCACCACACCGATGCCTTGTGTGCCCTCTACCAGTTTAACCACCAGCGGCGCGCCACCGACCAGCGCAATCAAATCCGACGTATCATCCGGCGCATTGGCAAAACCAGTGATCGGCAAATCAATGCATTCGCGGGCCAGTATCTGCATAGAACGCAATTTGTCCCGCGCACGGGTGATAGCGACCGATTCATTGAGCGGAAAACTGCCCAGCATTTCAAACTGGCGCAACACCGCGGTGCCGTAAAAAGTGATCGCAGAGCCGATACGAGGAATAACCGCCTGATAAATATCAAGCTGACGACCGCGATAATGCACACTTGGCGCGGCAGGATTGATATTCATGTAGCAGGAAAGCGGGTCGATAATGTCTATCTCATGCCCGCGGGACTCTGCTGCTTCCTTCAGGCGTTTACACGAATACAAAGACCCGTCACGGGAAAGAATTGCAATTTTCATCCGACACTCCGTCGCCGTTTTAGCGTGTTGCCCAACCTTGCTTGTGCAGTGCGTCCAGCATGAACGGACGCTGTTCCTTTTTCAGTGTGCGCATAATCAGGTCGCTCCAGGTATCACGACGCGCATTGCTGTCCCGCTGTAAGTAATATTCACTCAACGCTTCGTCATATTCTGCCAGCACCGCTTTATCCACTGGCTGATAGCTGTTTTCGTGAACCAGCATGGACTGCGGCATACGTGGTTTCACCTGGTGGTCCTGCGCCGGAGTACCGATGCAAAAACCAAACAATGGCATGACGAATTTTGGCAATTTCAGCAGCGTCACAACATCTTCCACCTGATTACGGATCCCGCCGATAAATACACCGCCCAGACCAAGCGATTCTGCCGCGATCATCGCATTTTGCGCCATAAGCGCAGTATCCACGCAGCCCAGCAGCAACTGCTCGGCAAGACCAAGTTCCGCTTCGGGATTGATCTGCAAGTTACGGTTGAAATCGGCGCAGAAGACCCAAAATTCAGCCGCACTGGCGACATATTTTTGGCCGCCGGTGTACTGCACCAGCGTTTCGCGCAGTGCAGGATCGGTGACACGAATAATAGAAGAGCATTGCAGGAAACTGGAAGTCGATGCGGATTGCGCAGCGCCAATAATGGCTTCGCGTTGTTCTTCGGTAACCGGCTGGTCGGTAAATGCACGAATTGAACGGTGAGAGCGCAAAAGGTCGATAGTCGGCGTCATTGAATATTCCTGAATGATGTAAGTAACGATGTACGTAAAGAGAAAACTGTCTCAATCATTCATGCTGTGAGCACCGTTTGCAAGGTTTGCGGCATCAATTGGTGCAACAATGTGTGGCAGCCAAAAACAGCTGCAGGTTCATTTGGATAGGTCAAAGGTATCGGACTGACAGGTAATTCCTGCTTTTGTTTATGGTTTGCAACAGGCATAGTAGCGACATCAAAAAGGTGATGTGGATAACAAAAATAGTCACTCCCCTTTCATTTATCTTGCTGGTATTAACAAAGGAGTCTCCATGTTTGCAGTAATTTTCGGGCGTCCTGGCTGTCCTTATTGCGTGCGCGCTAAAGAGTTGGCTGAAAAACTGACTGAAGAACGTGATGATTTCAACTTCCGTTACATTGATATCCACGCGGAAGGCATCACTAAAGCCGACCTGGAAAAAACCGTGGGCAAACCTGTTGAAACGGTTCCACAGATTTTCCTGGATCAGAAACACATCGGCGGTTGCACTGATTTTGAAGCGTATGCCAAAGAGAATCTGGCACTGTTCAGCAACTGATCCGCAAAGAATAAAGACATACACACAGCAAAAAGGCGCTCAATGAGCGCCTTTTTTATTGGTCAGATAGTGCCGGTAAGCGGTTGTGGCGAGCACCACAAACATGGCACCCAGCACGCACCAGAAAATCGCACTGGCGGCATAGGCCACTTCCTGGACAGGAGGTCTTACGCGAACGTAGTAAATCCAGCGCAGGGTGAAGCAAAAAGGCACTGCCGCAAAAGCTCCGAGCAAAGTCGAAAATATCGCCGTATCGCGAAATAATAAGGCAGTCATTACACCAGGAAAAAGAAATAATAACAGCCCGTATTCAGGCCCCGGAAATTGATCGCTAACAATTATCCAACCATTTTTTAAAAAAATAAAAGCAATTACAAATAATATGCAACATGTAGCGGGTGCTTTTATCTTTCGCCAAATTGCCATTTTACTTCCTCCTTAAAGCTGGCGAGTTTTCACAGGTTCTCTGCACAAAATGCGTTCTTTATTACCTGTCAGAGCCTTCTGGCTCATTTCCCTGAGGTGTCACGCACTCCCGCGAAACACAAAAAAAGCTTTCAGAATATTTATACGGCCTTTTCTCTGGCTGAACGGTCTTTCTATGACTAAAATGACGCCCGAAAGCCGCCTTGCCCTGACACCGGCCTTAATCAGGCGATGGCAGCGTGAGTAGGAATTTTCTGTTTCTGAATTTATCCTTTACATTCTCCTATATCAAGAATTTGTTGGTAAACAATAAGTTATCCTTGTGAATATAAACGTCGCTAGTTTGTTAAACGGGAATTACATCCTGTTATTATTTGTGGTTCTGGCACTCGGTTTGTGCCTGGGGAAAATTCGTCTGGGCTCTGTCCAGCTCGGAAATTCTATTGGCGTATTAGTGGTTTCGCTTCTTTTAGGTCAGCAGCATTTCAGCATTAATACCGAAGCACTGAACCTTGGCTTTATGCTGTTTATTTTCTGTGTCGGTGTTGAAGCCGGACCGAACTTTTTTTCAATATTCTTCCGCGATGGCAAAAATTATTTCATGCTGGCGCTGGTGATGGTCGGCAGCGCCATGTTACTCGCCCTCGGACTCGGACGTTTCTTCGGCTGGGACATCGGCCTTACCGCCGGTATGCTCGCCGGTTCCATGACGTCGACTCCGGTACTGGTCGGTGCGGGGGATACGCTGCGCAATACCATGGGCGGCAATAATCTTCTCGGTTCTGAGCTGGATAATCTGAGTCTCGGCTACGCCCTGACCTATCTTATCGGGCTGGTCAGCCTGATTTTCGGCGCGCGTTATCTGCCAAAACTACAACATCAGGATTTACCGACCAGCGCCCAGCAAATTGCACGCGAACGCGGTCTGGATACCGACAGCAAACGAAAAGTCTATCTTCCGGTGATCCGCGCCTACCGTGTCGGACAGGAGCTGGTAGCTTGGGCGGACGGCAAAAATCTGCGCGAACTGGGGATTTACCGCCAGACCGGATGCTATATCGAACGCATCCGTCGCAATGGCATTCTGGCGACGCCGGACGGTGACGCTGTATTACAAGTCGGCGACGAAATCTCGCTGGTGGGTTATCCGGATGCGCATTCGCGTCTTGATCCGAGTTTTAGAAACGGAAAGGAAGTGTTCGACCGCGACCTGCTCGACATGCGCATCGTGACCGAAGAAGTGGTGGTCAAAAATAATCACGCCGTCGGCAAACGTCTGAGCCAGCTGAATCTGACCGATCAGGGTTGCTTCCTGAACCGCGTGATACGCAGCCAGATTGAAATGCCGATCGACGACAGTATCGTGCTCAATAAAGGCGATGTGTTGCAGGTCAGCGGCGATGCAAAGCGCGTGAAAAGCGTGGCGGAACGTATCGGGTTTATCTCCGTACACAGCCAGCTCACCGATTTGCTGGCCTTCTGCGCCTTCTTTATCGTCGGGCTGATGATTGGTCTTATCACTTTCCAGTTTAAAAACTTCAGTTTTGGTATCGGGAACGCGGCTGGCTTGCTGTTCGCCGGGATCATGCTGGGCTTCCTGCGGGCCAACCACCCTACTTTCGGCTATATCCCGCAGGGTGCGCTGAACATGGTGAAAGAGTTTGGTCTGATGGTGTTTATGGCGGGTGTCGGGCTGAGTGCCGGTGCAGGCATCAATAACGGCCTCGGTGCGGTTGGCGGCCAGATGTTGGTTTCCGGCCTGATTGTCAGTCTGGTACCGGTGGTGATCTGCTTTATCTTCGGGGCATATGTTCTGCGTATGAACCGCGCGTTGCTTTTCGGCGCCATCATGGGCGCACGAACTTGTGCCCCGGCAATGGAAATCATCAGTGATACTGCACGCAGCAACATTCCGGCACTCGGTTATGCAGGAACCTACGCGATTGCTAACGTATTACTGACACTTGCCGGTACGTTGATCGTCATCATCTGGCCAGGGGCATGACGTAACTCATTGAACTGTAATGTGGCAAAAAAAAATCAATAATTTTTTTAAAATTTTGCCACATAGAACGAACTTTTAAAGTCTGCCGCAGTCTTAATTAATGCCACTGCTTTTCTTTGAAGTCCCCAAATTTGGAGAGCCCAGCAATCCCGCCTCGTTAGGTTCAAGATTGTTGGGTTTTTTCTTTTCTGGCTGTAGAACAATCGCTTATCCCTCGTTACTCCCTGTCATTCTCAATCACCCGCACCAGTGTCCCATCAATATCAATCATGACACCCATTTTCATCCCTGACTGGGTTTGGGGCAGATGAACGCACGGTCGTGAATGAGGGTCCTCGCCGATACCTGCGGCTTTAAAGTGAGCAAACATGGCATCGGCGTCATCGACGCGTAGACAGCAACTGAACCAGCTGGTCTGTGGATCAAGTTCGGTGTGCAGGAAAAATTCTAACGTAATTTCTCCACGGACCATGATCAGCCAGCCATCATCGACATATGTCGTATGGAAGCCAAAACTGGCATAGAAATCTTGTGTCGCGCTGAAGTTTCGGGAAGGGAGATTAGGTGTGGCGAAATCGGTCATAGCGGCTCTCTTATCTCTGAGGGTGTCGTTGAACGTTCACGCCATCATGCCTGAGCCATCAAAGTGAAGAAAGGAAGAAGTTAAACGAAAATCCCCCACCTTTCGGCAGGGGATTCAGACACATGAGACGCAGGCGCCTTCAGTAAGGGCAGCGTCGGTTTATCAGAACTGATAAACCAGACCCACAGCAAAAACGTCATCGGTATTGATGCCGGCATCGCGGGTCAGACGGGTGTCGTCCATCAGGTTGATTTTGTAATCAACGTAAGTCAGCATATTTTTGTTGAAGAAGTAAGACGCACCAACATCAACATATTTAGTCAGGTTCTGATTGCTGTAACCAGGGATATCACGTGCGTGGGAATGAACATACGCGATAGACGGACGCAGACCGAAGTCGAACTGGTATTGCGCTACCGCTTCAAAGTTCTGTGCTTTATCTGCGTAACCGTAAGCGGTGCTGCCTGCTTTACCGAAGCGGTTTGCGTTGTAGCTCTGGGTGTACATCGCGGCCAGATAGATGTTGTTGGCATCGTATTTCAGGCCACCGCTGTAAGCAGTCGCTTTATCGCCGTTACCGATGATTGCCGGATTATTGCGACCATTTTGCTCATTGGTGCGGTCAGAAGCCATCATAGCTGCTGCGGCGCTGAAGCCTTCGCCCAAGTCATAAGACAGGGACATGCCGTAGCCGTCACCGTTTTGAGCCAGAACGTCACGGCCATTGTTAGATTCGGTCGCGCTGCCGTTTTTGCCCTGATACTGAACAGCAACGTCCAGGCCATCAACAACACCGAAGAAATCTTTGTTACGGTAGGTCAGCACGCCGTTGGCACGCTGGAACATGAAGTTATCTGCACCGTAGGTGTCGCCGCCGAACTCCGGCAATACGTCAGTCCATGCAGCGACGTCGTACATCACGCCATAGTTACGGCCGTAATCCAGTGAACCCCACTGGCCGAATTTCAGACCAGCAAAGCCGACACGGGTGAAATTGTTATTATCAGCGCTTTCAGCGGAATTCAGGGCTGCCTGATATTCCCACTCACCGTAACCGGTCAGTTCGCTATTAATTTGAGTTTCACCGCGAAAGCCAAAACGCATATATGACTGGTCGCCATCCGTGCTGTCATCATTGGAGAAATAATGCAGACCGTCGACTTTACCGAACAGATCAAGTTTGTTGCCGTCTTTATTATAGATTTCGGCAGCGCCAGCAGTGCCGGCCATCATCAGAGCAGGAATTACCAGAGAAAGCGCGCGTAATTTCATCATCAATATCCTTGATTATTTGGAAGCTATCTAAATTGCCGTCCGGCAAGTTTATTACCAGTCCACCGTGAAGTTATATTTTCTTCTTAAGGCCTGGAACTGATGGGCGTCAAAATAATCCATGATAAGTTCCGTTGCAACTGGAAAAAATTTGAAATAGTTTTCGTTTGGTATTTGTTTAAGTTTAAAAAAACATCAACTTCTAATAATAAAGTGCGTTAAAACAAAAGATTAGATAACCAACATCAAGTCTGAGATTAGTATTATATTTACAGTATCTCATGTGCATAATAATAATTTCGGTGCGGGACTATGGCATGAAAACATAATCTCAGGCGTCGAAAATTCTTATTGTAATGTTTTGTATACCTGCCAAAACAGGGTTGCAATTTCGCTCATAAAAAAGCCTCCAAATTGGAGGCTGAGGAATTTATTTGTACAAATATTTATTACATAATCCGTTCGAGATGCTGATCTTTACCGCCTAAACGCCCGTCGGTCTGATTCCATTCCCTTTCGTACGCCTGGTAAGCAAATACAAATGCCTGATGGCCGTCTTCAAATAACTGGTCCGGGCGTTTATGCCAGCCGGAATATGCGTCGTAACGCAAGATTTCATAGCCGCCTTCCACCGGATGGAAAAGATAAGTGTAATGTTCACAATATTCCGGCGCGTAGGGAATATCTTCTCCCGCTTCCAGTGTAATAAACAGGCCGCCCAGGCGTATTTTAATCATTGATATCCTTTTTCATAATCCATAATTTTGTCGTCTGCGTGGCTGTGACATAGGCAGTTTCAGCCAGCTGATGCATGCCCTGTCGCTGATAAAATCCGATAGCGGGCAGATTGCTCTGCAATACATCCAGCCAGAGAACGGGTTGCTGGTGGTCGCGCGCCACGCGTTCCGCTGCTGCGAAAAGTTTCGCCCCCATCCCACGCGCGCGGCTTTCCGGCAGAAAGTACAGTTTGCATAGTTTAGCGCCAGATGCTGTCGTCACACCGGTGTCTGGCTGCACATTAAAATCGAGCCGCGCAAATCCAACTGCTCCGCCGTTTTCCTCGACCACCAGCCAGCGGCTTTCCGGGCTGTTCAGGCTGAGACGCATCGCCTCATCACCAAAATCATCGGCCAGAAAAGCATCCAGCTCATCAATATTTTGCCACAAGCTACCAAAATAATGGCGATAGGTCTCGCAACCGAGACGCTGCAATACGCTTAAATCGGCATAAACGGCCTCACGAATCTCCATTTCATTGCTCTCTCATAAAATGATTCACTACACTGTGCAGGCCAAAATGAATTGGCAATTAAGAGTATTTTTATAGGAGTCATTCTCATGACGCAAAATATTTACGATGATCAGGCCTTCTTTGATGGCTATGCCCGGCTCGTACGTTCGCAGTTCGGCCTCGACGGCGCACCGGAATGGCCATCGCTGAAGGCCATGCTGCCGGATATGAACGGCGCGCGGGTGGCCGATCTCGGTTGTGGCTACGGCTGGTTCTGCCGCGCTGCCCGTGAAATGGGCGCGGGTGACGTTCTCGGGCTGGATGTTTCGGATAAAATGCTGGAAAAGGCCGGTGCCATGACTACGGATATGGCAATCCGTTATGAAAAACGTGACCTGGAAACGCTGACTTTACCCGATGCGTCGTTCAGCCTTATCTACAGTTCACTGACTTTGCATTACATCGATGCCCTGCCCGCATTGTTCCGCACCATTTTTCAGGCGCTGGAAGCCGGTGGGCATTTTGTCTTTTCCGCCGAGCATCCGGTGTATACCGCGCCCTCTGAGCCAGGCTGGGAGCTCAACGGACAAGGTCATAAAACCTGGCCGGTGGAGGGCTATCAGCGTGAAGGCCAGCGCATCACCGACTGGTTTGCACAAGGCGTTATAAAGCAGCATAGAAAGCTCGGCACTTATATCAACTTATTGGTTGAAGCTGGATTCATTATTCGTCATTTTGATGAATGGGGCCCTTCTGCTGAGCAGATTGCGGCGTATCCGGATCTGGCTGAAGAAGCCGAACGGCCAATGCTGTTCCTGATGTCAGTGCAAAAACCACGCTAACTGTTTACCCTAAGCTCCCCCGTTCTGAAATCTTTTCTTTCATATTTCCAGTCAGGCATTACTGCCGGGAGGCTCGTCCTCCCGCCTGCTTAAGGCTTCCTTAAGTTCTTATCTTTACACTCTATTTCATCGCGAAACTATACCGATACTCAATGACTCGGGAAATTCAGACGATGCCCCCTTTACCTCAGTGACAGTGCAATTTAACGTAGCCAGCGTTTATGAAGGTTTTGTTACTGATTGATCAGAATTTTTTGAAGGCTATTTTGGCCTGTTTATTCGAGGGTAGTTTAATGGAACAGCTGAACCATCTGGTTTTTCTCTGGATTAACGCGACGCCGGCCTCGCCGGAGGCGCTGATCAAATTTGCCTCATTTCTGGCAAATGATCTGATCATCATTGTCCCTTTGCTGATAGTCGGACTGTGGCTTTGGGGTCAGCGCGAGAACATCGTTCAGCAACGCGAGCTGGTCAGCAAAACCGCCATTGCGCTGTTGTTCGCGATGGCCACCGCCAAAGCCCTGTCGGAACTTTTCCCGCATGCTCGCCCTTTTGTCGAAGGCTTCGGATATAACTTCCTGCATCATTCACCTGATGACTCCTTCCCGAGCGATCACGGTACGGCCATCTTCACCTTCGCCCTGTCGTTCATGTTCTGGCACCGCCTGTGGTCCGGCGCATTACTGATGGTGACCGCCGTGGCGATCGCGTGGTCACGGGTCTATCTGGGCGTTCACTGGCCGCTGGATATGGTTGGCGGATTGCTGGTGGGAATGCTCGGTTGTCTGTTCGCACAACTCGTGTGGAACCTGTTCGGTGAGCAGATTAATGCGCTGATGTGCAAAGCTTACCGCTTCGGATTTGCCTTCCCGATTAAGAAAGGCTGGGTGCAGAACTAAGTCTTTTCAAAAAGCATTAATCACAAAAAACGAGGCTCAGAGATGGCCTCGTTTTTAATTTCAGTTTTAGGTCAGCTTTTTATGTCCGAAAAGATCACTTTCCAAAAATACTGGCCCACAAGCCGCTGATCTTCATCATCACGAAGTCCCAGATACGACCAATGAAGCCGGTTTCTTTCACTTCCTGCAATGCCACCAGCGGACGCTGTTCAATGACTTTACCGTCCAGACTGAAATCTACCGTACCCACCACCTGATTTTTCGCCAGCGGCGCTTCAAGCTGCTTATTGGTCAGATTAAAGCTGGCTTTCAGATTCTTCAGCTGGCCTTTCGGCATGGTCAGCGACGCATTTTCTGCGACACCCAGTGGCACCATTTTTTCGTCGCCAAACCAGACGCGCTGGCTGGTAAACGCATCACCGGCTTTAATCGGCGTCAGCGTTTCGTAAAAACGGAAACCCCAGGTCAGCAGACTTTCGCTTTCACTGAAACGGATGCGGTCACTTGGCGCGCCCATCACTACGGCAATCAGGCGCATGCCGGTGGAATCGCTGGCAGAGGACACTAAGTTATAACCCGCGCCTGAGGTGTAGCCGGTTTTGATACCGTCAACGTTCAGGTTTGAGCTCCACAACAGGCGGTTGCGGTTGATCTGCTTGATGTGGTTAAAGGTAAATTCTTTCTCTTTATGCAGCGCATATTCGTCCGGCGTATCACGGATCAGTGCCTGCGAAAGCAGCGCCATATCGGTGGCGGACGTATACTGACCATCCGCATCGAGTCCGTGAACGGTTTTGAAATGCGTATTTTGCAGTTTCAGCTGTTCAGCGTAACGGTTCATCAGATTCACGAATGAATCCTGACTGCCCGCAACATAATCGGCCAGCGCGATACTGGCGTCGTTACCCGACTGAATGACGATGCCTTTATTGAGTTCAGATACCGGCACGCGGTCACCGGGTTTGAGGAACATCAGTGACGAGCCACGCAGCACCGGGTTGCCGGTTGCCCAGGCATCGTTCCCGACAGAAACCAGATCTTCGGATTTGATTTTGCCGGACTTGATCGCCTGCCCGACCACATAGCTGACCATGATTTTACTCAGACTGGCCGGGTCAAGACGGGCATCAGGATTAGATTCAGTGATGATTTTCCCGCTGTTGTAATCCATTAACACCCAGGATTTGGCGTTAATCTGAGGAGCGACGGGGCCGTTGTCCGCCTGAGCGGCAGGAAGCGCCAGCAGGAATATTCCACTGCCCAGCGCGTAAATGAAAGTCCGTTTGAATTGGGAAGAAATTGTCATAGGTATCAGCGCTTTTGTCCGGGTAACTGAAATTTATCTTATCTTTCAATCAGATTGTGCAACTCTGTCAGGTGTAAAACCTACTTCTTTCCGGGTCGGGAATAAACCTAAATAGTGTAAAGATCTTAAGAATAGTAGAGTTTTCCGCTGCTTGCGCAGATTCAACTGGCGATAAAAACGGCAGTCAGTGCTTGACCATTTTATTCTTGTGCGGCAATTTGGCACACGCACACATATAAAATATCTATAACAATAAACGGGTTATTCACAACGGGACGTCAACGTTGGTTAACTGAAGACAGGGGCAGAAATGGCAGGTTTGGTCTTTAAAGCGCTGATTGGTGCGCTGGTCGTGATCCTGATCGGAATACTCTCGAAAACACGCAACTATTACATTGCCGGGCTGGTGCCACTGTTCCCCACTTTCGCCCTGATTGCCCATTATATTGTCGGCACCGAACGCAACATTGAAGCACTGCGCACGACAATCATTTTTGGCCTTTGGGCGGTTATCCCTTACATGGTGTATCTGCTTTCATTATATTTTTTCATCGGTTCCATGAAATTACCTTACGCACTGATTGCCGCCGTGGCCTGCTGGTCGCTGGCTGCCTGGGCGCTGATCAGTCTGTGGAGTCACTTTCACGCCGCATGAATCGCCGTATGAAGATTGTGTGGCAAAAGCGTTCACAAAACACTCAATCGCCAAAATTGCGCTACGCTCAATGATGACTGTCAGCTGAGGGGATCCGCGCTATGGATATCGCAATTTTTGAGCTCGACCATACCCTGATTTGCGATGACAGCCACAACCTGTGGCTGCACTGGCTTATTTCTCAGGGCTATGCCTCTTCGGAGGAGCTCAGCCGTTACCGTCTGCATGCCCTGCCTGAGCAGTTCTCACCGCAATATGCCGCGCAATATAGTGACTATTTAGCCCGTGCGTTTGTTCCGATGAGCGGCCTGAGTTGTCCGACTGTGGCGAATTGGGTTCAGCGATTTATTCACCGGGATATCATGCCACGCGTATATCCGCAGGCACGTGAAAGGCTGGAATGGCACCGCGCACGCGGGGATGAAATCCTGATCGTATCATCGTGTGGCGAACATCTGGTGAAACCGGTGGCCAGACGTCTTGGCGCGCATGCCGGTATCGGGTTGCAGGCCGGCGTCAGTAACCAGCGCTTCAGCGGTGCAGTAGAGGGCAATCTGATGTTTCATCAGGGCCGACTCGACCGGTTGAAACTCTGGCTGGAAACCCGCAAGCCCCATGCCTATGAGCAAATATTTGCCTACAGTCACACATTATACGACCAGCCTTTGCTGGAATTCGCGGACGTTTCAACGGTTATCAATGCCAGCGAAGCGCTGCAACATCTCGCTACCGCAAGGGGCTGGCATTCTCACTACTGGTCGCGTTATCCCCATCTGCAACAGGCGGCCTGTTAGTTTGAAAACTACAGGCCAAAATCGCGGACAAATAACTCGCTTTCCCGCGCGATTTCATCACGAACAAAATCGATAAACTGACTGAGTGCAGGGGCACGTCTTTTACCTGCCGGAGACTGTAGCTGCAAATAACGCTGGTTGAGTTGCTCAATATTGACCGGCTTGACCCGCAGATTGTCGCGCCGCGCTTTATACATAATCGAAAAATGACTGCACGCTGCAATTGCGCCCGGCGTTTGCACCATAAAATCGTACAACGTCGAGAATCTGTTACAGCTCACCGTGGGTTCCAGGAATATACCGCTCATTCGACAGGATAAATCAAACAGCTGCCGGATGGTGCTCCCCTGCTCGTTCATTGCCAGCGGATAGGGATGCAAATCCATCAGTTGCAGCTCTTTTTCCGCCAGCGGATGATCGCAGCGCATCACCATACGTACCGGCGCGGAAAACGAGGCCAGAATATCCACGCCGCGTTCCGCCACCAGACTTAACTGCAGGGCCACATCCGCTTCGCCGTTACGGATCATTTCTGATACCTGCGTCACGGTACCGACATTGAGATAAAACATCACGCCGGGATTATCACGCCGGAACTGTGAAAACAGCTGCGGCAACAGATCAAACGCCAGTCCGTCGGTACTGGCCATGCGGATAACCGTACGGCTTACCGCCTTAAGCCCCTGAATTTCCGCTACCGCATATTCCATATCCATCATGCTTTTACGCACGTGGTTTTCCAGTATTTGCCCGGCATCATTTAGCACCATCCCGCGCGCATGACGTTCAAACAGCTGGGCGCCGATGCGCTCTTCCAGCCGTTGGATTTGACGGCTGATGGCCGAAACAGCGACAAATAATTGCTTACTCGCCCCGCTGAGTGAACCGGTATTGGCTACTGCCAGAAAATAGCGGATCTCCGAACTTTGCATGAAGGTATAGCCTCATATCTGTGCAGATGAGCATTACAATAAAAGCAACGCTAAGTTGCAATTATTATAATTGTGGCAACGTTTGTGCAACGCTTAGAGTGAAACTGCTAAAAAAACCAACAATAAATCCTCAAAACAATTACAAGCAGGTTTCATATGACAGCGGAAAATATCGTTGAACAGACGTTAGCCTGGTTCGATCAGGGTGAATACAAACGAACTCTGGCACGCAGGGTGGCCATTGCGACAGAAAGCCAAAGTAATCAGCGCGACGAAGAACTGACGCGTTATCTCGATGAGGAGATCAAACCGGCACTTTCCGCGATGGGTTTCAGCCTGCTCAGCGTGGAAAATCCTCATGCCGTACACCGTCCTTTTCTGATTGCCACGCGCATTGAAGACAGCACATTGCCGACCGTACTGAGTTACGGCCACGGTGATGTGGTGTTTGGCGACGATGAAAACTGGCGCAGCGATCTCTCACCGTGGGAGCTGAAAGAAGAAGGCGACCGCTGGTACGGACGCGGCAGCGCCGACAACAAAGGCCAGCACACCGTTAACATTGCCGCGCTGGAGCAGATTTTCAAAGCACGCGGTGGCCGCCTAGGGTTCAACTGCAAACTGCTGTTTGAAATGGGCGAAGAAATCAGCTCGCCGGGACTGGCCGAACTTTGCCGTGATTATCACGAAGAACTGAGCGCCGATATCTTTCTGGCCTCGGACGGTCCGCGTCTGAGCGCAGATCGCCCGACTTTATTCCTCGGCTCACGCGGCGCGGTAAATTTCCGTCTGACGATCAACGCGCGCGATAACGCCTACCATTCCGGAAACTGGGGCGGTCTGCTGACCAATCCGGGTACGCAGCTGGCAAATGCGCTGGCGTGTCTGGTGAATCAGCACGGTCAGTTACAGGTCGCCGCGCTAAAACCGCCTGCGGTCAGCGACGCTATCCGTGAAATTCTCAGTGATGTCGATGTGGGAGACGGTGCGAACGATCCGCAGATCGACCCGAACTGGGGCGAAGCAGGTCTGACGCCTTCGGAACGCCTTTACGCGTGGAACACGCTGGAAGTGCTGTCATTCCTGACCGGTAATCCGCAGCGTCCGATGAATGCAATTCCCGGCCACGCAACGGCGGTCTGTCAGCTGCGGTTTGTGGTCGGTACCGACTGGCAGAATCTGGCGGAGCATGTGCGTGCGCATCTTGATGCTCACGGTTTTGAGCAGGTTGATGTTGAGTTTATGCGCGGATCACCGGCCACCCGCTTTGATCCGACCGATCCACTGGTCGGCTGGGCGCTGGATATCATGCAGCGTACTACCGGTAAAAAAACCGCACTGCTGCCTAATCTGGGCGGTTCGTTGCCCAATGATGTCTTTGCCGACATTCTCGGTTTACCGACACTTTGGGTTCCCCACTCTTATCCGGCCTGCGGCCAGCATGGCGTCAACGAACATATGTTGATCTCTGTTGCCCGCGAAGGGCTGGCTATCATGACCCATCTTTTGTGGGATCTCGGTGAACAGGGTCGCGGCCTGCTGGAACAACATCTTGCCCATGCCGGAGGTGCCCGATGAGCCAGTTAAGCGCCGCATCTCAACACACAGACACGACGGCAGAAAAGCCCAGTCTGATGAAAACCCTCTTCGCGACCTGTATCGGTAACGCGCTGGAATGGTTTGATATCGCGATTTACGGCTTTTTCGCCAGTTATATCGCCCACGCTTATTTCCCGACATCCGACCCAACCGTTTCCCTGCTGCTGACATTTGGCAGCTTTGGCGTGTCATTTTTGATCCGACCGCTGGGGGCCATTGTGCTGGGGGCTTACGCCGATAAACACGGGCGTAAAGCTTCACTGCTGATGTCCATCAGCCTGATGATGATTGGCGGGCTGATTATCGTCATCACGCCTTCTTACGCCACTATCGGCATGGCGGCTCCGCTGCTGATCCTGGCGGCCAGGCTGATTCAGGGATTTTCCGCGGGCGGAGAATTCGGCAGTTCGACAGCGTTTCTGGTAGAACATTTTCCGGAGCGTAAAGCCTTTATCTCCAGCTGGCAGTTCGCCACGCAGGGTGCCAGTACGCTGCTGGCCTCGGCTTTCGGACTGGGATTATCCGCTGCTCTGAGCGAGACGCAGTTACAGAACTGGGGATGGCGAATCCCGTTTATTTTCGGTCTGCTGATTGGCCCGGTCGGGTTGTATATCCGACGCCATATCAAAGAGTCAGAAAGTTTCACTAAAGCGGAAAAAACGCCCTCTCCGTTGAAAGAAATCGTGCGTTCGCAAAAAGGTCTGTTCTTTACCGCTATCGGTCTGATGGTGGTGTCTACCGCCATTAACTACATGCTGAATTACGTGCCGACTTATGCAACCAAAACGCTGCATCTGCATGCTTCCGCCGGATTCAGCGCCACGCTGGCAGCCGGGATTATCCTGACGGTAGTGACGCCCCTTATGGGACTCTGGGCGGAGAAAATTGGCCGGCTGCCACTGATGTGGGGATCACTTATCCTGATGCTTGTGACCATTTATCCGGCATTCTGGCTGATGCTGCAATACACCTCGGCGACGTCACTGCTGCTACTGATAAGCTGGCTGGCGCTGCTGAAATCGGTGTATTTCTCCACCGTACCTTCGATGATGGCGGATTTATTCCCGATAACCACCCGCGCCAGTGGTATGGCGATCAGCTACAACGTTGCCGTGACCGTTTTCGGTGGCTTCGCGCCGTTAATCTGTACGCTGCTGATTTCCGCTACCGGCAGCAGTCTGGCACCGGGTTATTATCTGATGATCGTCGCCATGCTCAGCGTCTGGGCTGTGTTTAAAGCACAAAAAAATCATCGCTGAGTTCTGTTCTGCGACACTCAGCGGCGGAACTTCCTGTTGCTGAGTGTTACTTTTTTCACTTAGCTTAATCATTAGCCCTGGCCTATAGTCTTAGGCAGAAAGCTGTACACCTTCTGTTTTCCTCTATTCAAAACAAGGAGTTCCGGATGCTCACCTTATGGGGCCGCGAAAATTCAAGCAACGTCAAAAAAGTGCTGTGGCTGCTCGATGAACTGAACCTGACCTTTCAGCACATCAATGCAGGCGGCGTGTATGGCAAAAACCATGAGCCGCTTTATCTGTCGCTGAACCCGAACGGGCTGGTGCCTTGTCTGCAGGACGACGATTTCGTGCTTTGGGAATCCAACGCCATTCTGCGTTATCTGGCAGAACGTTCGGGCGAAGAAGCGTTCTGGCCGGACAATCTGCAACAACGCGCGGCGGCGGATAAATGGCTGGACTGGTGCAGTAACTCGCTGACCGTGCCGTTCCGGCAGGTGTTTCTGACGCTGGTGCGCACCCCCGAAGCAGAACGCGATATGTCGGTGGTTGCAGCGGGTATGGCGGCATTTGAAAAATACTGGGCGATTGCCGACGCCGTGCTGGCGAAGCAAAAATGGTTCTCAGGCGAACAGTTCGGGATCGGTGATATTGCCATCGCCTGCTATGCCGATACCTGGTTTCGTCTGGATATTGAGCGTCAGTCGCATCCGAATCTTGAACGCTGGTATCAGCAACTTCAGCAGCGTCCGGCATTCTGTAAACGCGTGATGCTGCCCCTGAGCTGACCGGTCTTCACGTCGGTTTATCCAGCAAAAGGCGGCCATGTCTGACCGCCTTTTTCATTCATTAACATCAGCTTTGTGGCGCAACCTTCAGCAATTTCCCGTCGCTTTCATCCGTCAGTACATAAACAAACCCGTCGCCGCCAACCTGCACTTCGCGAATACGTTCTTTGCGGTCGCCAAGCAGCCGTTCCTCATGGGTAACTTTATCGCCGTCGAGCGTCAGGCGGATCAGGGACTTCCCTGCCAGCGCGCCAACAAACAGCGAGTTTTTCCATTGCGGGAATTTCTGCGCGTTATAGAACGCCATTCCGCTGAGCGCCGGTGAAATCTCCCAGTAGTAAATCGGATCTTCAGCGCCCGCCAGTGTCGTCCCTTTCGCTTCGGGGATCGGTTGCCCCGAATAGTTGATGCCAAAGGTCGCCAGCGGCCAGCCGTAGTTTTTACCCGCCTGCGGTAAATTCACTTCATCACCTCCGCGCGGCCCGTGCTCGGTTTCCCACAGCTTGCCGCTCCACGGATTGATGGCCAGCCCCTGCGGATTGCGGTTGCCGTAAGTCCAGATTTGCGGTTTAGCATTCTTGTCATGCACAAACGGATTATCCTGCGGCACACCACCTTCGGGCGTCAGGCGCAAAATCTTGCCTTGTAACTGATTCATATGCTGGGCGTTGATGCGCTGGTTATTATCGCCGGTGGACAGAAAAATATTGCCCTTCTCATCAAACGCCATACGACCGCCGAGATTGATACCGCTTTGCAAGGCCAGTTTCTGAATAAAGACCACTTTAAAATTGTTCAGGGTTTTATTATCAGCCGACAAAGTGCCATATCCGAGCGCTGCGTGCGGTTCGCCCTTTTCACCCGGATGCGCGAAGGTCAGATACACCCGACGATTGCTGGCAAAATCCGGCGATAAACGCACATCCCACAAACCGGCCTGTCCGCTGACCCAGACGCGAGGCACGCCTTTTAACGGCGCAGAAAGCCCGCCGTCCGGTTTCCACTGACGCAACTGTCCGCTGCGTTCGGTGATAAGCGCCCCCTGATTATCGGGCAAAAAGGCCAGCGACCAGGGATGATCCAACCCTTTCGCCAGTTCAGTTACTTTTGCGCCAGCTGAGGGCGGCGGAACCGGTGATTTCGGTGCAGCATTAGCCTGGCTGGTCAGCAGGGCAAGGGTAACAACAGGCAATAATGTGTCGCGGAAAGAAAAGGACATAAGGCTTCTCCCGGAGGCATTGTTGAGAGCGAAATTCAGAGGTGAAGTTTTAGTTTAGGCCATGTGACTGATTTTGCAGCGCAGCAGCTGGTTGGATATAACCAACAGGAATAACGGCTTGCCGAAATATAATAACAACAAAGCATTCCCTCTTTCTTAACATGCCGGTAGACTGCCTTCACAGAATAGACGTCTGGACAGACAGACTTCTGTACATCCTCAATCTGGAACGCCGAATTGCGTTCCCTGACATACCAGAAATCATCACGCCAGAAAATCGCGTCCTACGGAGCCGTTTAATAATGAGAAAAATATCTGCATCCCTGCTGGCACTGAGCCTGTTTTCTGCCCTACCGGCGTTCGCAGCCGATGGCACACCCGCCCCGGTTCCGGCGGCGATTGCCCAGCACAATGGCCCGGTTCGCATCGCTATCGTGCGTAATCTGGGTTCAGACGACAACACCACCCAGTTTCTGGCCGGTGCAATCAAACAAGGTCGTGCGCTCGGTTTTAAAGTCGATACCTTCCTGAGTAACGGCGATGACGCCAAATTCCAGGATTTCGTCAATCAGGCCATCAGTCAGAAATACGACGGCATCATCCTTTCTCAGGGTCGCGGACCTTACTCTGAAGCGCTGGTCAAACGCATCGCCGCTGCCGGTATTGCAGTGTCCGCCTTCGATACAGAAGTACCGGAAGATATTCCGGGCGTCACCGTTACCCGTCAGGACGATGCCTCGCTGGCAAAAGCATCCGTCGGTCAGCTGGTGAAAGATTTCAACGGTAAAGCCAATATCGTCAAACTGTGGGTGGCCGGTTTCCCGCCAATGGAACGCCGTCAGAAAACCTACGAGGCCATTCTGAAAGAAAACCCGGGCATTCATCAGCTTGAATCTATCGGCGCGGTGTCTTCTGATGTTCAGGGAGATACGGCGAACAAAGTCGGTGCGATTCTGGCGAAATACCCTAAAGGTCAGATTGATGCAATCTGGGGCGCATGGGACGCGTACAGTCAGGGCGCGTATAAAGCCCTGAAAGAGAATGGTCGTACCGAAATCAAACTCTACAGCATTGACGTATCGAATCAGGATCTGCAGCTGATGCGTGAAAAAGGCAGCCCGTGGCAGATGACCGCCGCTGTCGATACACAGCTGATTGGCGCCGTGAACCTGCGTATTGTGGCACTGAAAATTGCCGGTGAGAAAACGCCTGCCACTTACGAATTCCCGGCACAAACCATTCCGCAGTCCCTGCTGCTCAGCCAGCCGGAAGGTGTCAACGTGACCGGCCTGAGCAAAATCATTCCGGGCTGGGGGAAATCGGAAGATTTCACCGCGCCGTGGTTTGCGACGCTGGAAGCAAAATACAAAAAGTAATCGCCTCAGACCTCCCGGAAACGGGAGGTTTTTCATCAGCCGTTCAGCACATCCCCCGTTTGTTCCGCTCAACTTTTCCCCGTTTACCCCGCGTTGTCACAAAAATAAAGAAACATAATTTCAGAAACAAAAATCTCAATAGCCTCAACGCGTTGTAAACGTTAAAACCGTACTCACCCATTTCATACGGACATTGAAGCAATGAGTACTGAGATCCTTTCGGTCAAGGAAAAGATTGGATATGGATTAGGCGATGCGGCCAGTCATATAATTTTCGATAACGTCATGTTGTACATGATGTTCTTTTATACCGATATCTTCGGCATTCCGGCGGGATATGTCGGCACCATGTTCCTGCTCGCCCGCGCGCTGGATGCCATTTCTGATCCCTGCATGGGATTACTGGCCGACCGCACACGCACCCGCTGGGGGAAATTCCGTCCGTACGTTCTGTTTGGTGCGATTCCATTCGGTATCGTCTGCGTTTTCACTTACACCACGCCTGAACTCAGCATGACCGGCAAAATGATCTACGCCGCCATCACCTATACGCTGCTCACGCTGATGTACACCGTTGTGAATATTCCTTATTGCGCGCTGGGTGGCGTGATAACGTCCAACCCGACACAGCGTATTTCACTGCAATCGTACCGCTTCGTGCTGGCGACGGCTGGCGGGATGCTCAGTACGGTGCTGATGATGCCGCTGGTGAACTATATCGGTGGTGAAGATAAAGCACTCGGTTATCAGGGCGGGATCGCGGTACTGGCGATTGTCGCCGCTATTTTGCTGGCGATTTGTTTTGCGACCACCAAAGAGCGTATCGATCCGGGTAAACCGACCGGCACCATGCGCGAAGATTTGCGTGATATCTGGCACAACGACCAATGGCGCATCGTCGGCCTGCTGACCATCCTCAATATTATGGCAGTCGCGGTTCGCGGCGGCGCCATGATGTATTACGTCACCTATATTCTCGGCAATCCGGTGCTGTTCGCCTGGTTCCTCGGCGTGTATTCCGTCGGCAACCTGTTTGGCAGCGCGCTCGCAAAACCGCTCACCGACTGGAAATGCAAAGTCAGCGTGTTCTGGTGGACTAACGCCATTCTGGCCGGGCTGAGCATCGGCATGTTCTTCCTGCCAATGAACGGCAGCGTACTGATGTTTATCTTTATCTTCGTCATCGGTGTTCTGCACCAGCTCGTCACCCCGATTCAGTGGGTCATGATGTCCGACACCGTGGATTACGGCGAATGGAATGACGGCAAGCGCCTGACCGGTATCAGCTTCGCCGGCACCCTGTTTGTGCTGAAACTAGGTCTGGCACTGGCTGGCGCGATGATCGGCTGGATGCTGGCAGGTTCCGGTTATCAGTCCGGAGCCGCCACGCAAAATGCCGCCACCATGACCAGCATTGTCGCGTTATTCACCCTGGTTCCGGCGGCCTGCTATCTGCTGAGCGCCATCATCTGTAAACGCTATTACATTCTGCGCAGCCCTCTGCTGCGCCGCATTCTCGATGAAGTCGCGCAGGGTATCCGCCGTAATCAGCAAGATTTTATGAAATGAATTGAATGAAGGGCTAAAGGAGGAATTCATTATGAAGATCAGTGATGGTAACTGGTTGATTCAGGACGGTCTGACACTGACGCACCCTCTTCAGGTGTTTGAAGTACAACGCTCAGGCAATGAAATGGTGATTTACGCCGCACCGAAAGATGCGTCGGAACGCGCCAGTCAGCTGGATTCGCCGCTGTTTACGCTGCGTTTTTTCTCGCCGCAAACCGGCGTTATTGGCGTGCGTATTACTCACTTTGACGGCGAAACTGACAAAGGTCCGCACTATCCATTACTGCAATCCGACACACCGGAATTGCGGTTTGAAGATAACGAAGAATTCGCGGCTTTGCACAGCGGTGATCTCTGCGTGCGCGTCACCAAGGGCAATAACTGGACGCTGGATTTCCTGCGCAACGGTCGCCGGATAACCGGCAGCGTGGCTAAATCTAACGGCTATGTGCAGGATACCCACTCGCAAAAAACCTACATGATGGAACGTCTGGATCTGGGCGTCGGCGAAACGGTTTACGGTCTGGGTGAGCGCTTCACCGCACTGGTTAAAAATGGCCAGACGGTGGAAACCTGGAACCGCGACGGCGGCACCAGCACTGAGCAGTCCTACAAAAACATTCCGTTCTATCTGACCAACCGCGGCTACGGCGTGCTGGTGAATCATCCTGAATGTGTGTCATTTGAAGTCGGGTCTGAGAAAGTTTCAAAAGTGCAGTTCAGTGTGGAAGGCGAATATCTGGAATATTTCGTCATTGATGGCCCGACGCCGAAAAAAGTGCTCGACCGTTATACCCGTCTGACCGGCCGTCCTGCGCTGCCGCCTGCCTGGTCATTTGGCCTGTGGCTGACCACGTCGTTCACCACTAATTACGATGAAGACACGGTGAACAGCTTTATTGATGGCATGGCAGAACGTCAGCTGCCGTTGCACGTTTTCCACTTCGACTGTTTCTGGATGAAAGCCTTCCAGTGGTGTGATTTCGAGTGGGATCCGCAAACTTTCCCTGATCCGCAGGGCATGTTGCAGCGCCTCAAAGCGCGTGGCCTGAAAATCTGCGTGTGGATCAACCCGTATATCGGCCAGAAATCTCCCCTGTTCCACGAGGGCAAAGAAAAAGGCTATCTGCTAAAACGTCCGGACGGTCGCGTGTGGCAATGGGACAAATGGCAGGCCGGAATGGGCATTGTCGATTTCACTAATCCACAGGCCTGCGAATGGTATGCTGGCCACCTGAAACGTCTGGTAGATATGGGCGTGGACTGCTTTAAAACCGATTTCGGCGAACGCATCCCGACCGACGTTGTATGGCACGATGGCTGTGATCCGCAGAAAATGCACAACCATTACGCGTTCGTGTACAACAAACTGGTTTACGAAACATTGCAGGACAAACTCGGCGCTTCTGAAGCCGTGCTGTTCGCCCGCTCCGCGTCGGTCGGTGCCCAGCAATTCCCGGTTCACTGGGGCGGTGACTGCTACGCCACGTACGAATCAATGGCTGAAAGCCTGCGCGGCGGATTATCCATCGGATTGTCTGGCTTTGGATTCTGGAGCCACGATATCGGCGGATTCGAAAATACCGCCCCGGCGCACATCTACAAACGCTGGTGCGCGTTCGGTTTGCTCTCCAGCCACAGCCGCCTGCATGGCAGCAAATCCTATCGTGTACCCTGGGTTTATGATGATGAAGCCTGTGATGTAGTACGCCAGTTCACGCAGCTTAAATGCCGCCTGATGCCGTATCTGTATCCTGCGTCATCACAGGCGGCCAGCCACGGAACGCCGGTCATGCGCGCCATGATGCTGGAATTCCCGGAAGATCCAGCCTGCGATTATCTCGATCGCCAGTACATGCTGGGGGATGATTTACTGGTTGCGCCAGTCTTCAGCGAAGAAGGCGACGTTGATTTCTATCTACCGCAGGGCCGCTGGACGCATCTTCTGAATAACGAAGTGGCACAAGGTTCACGCTGGCATCGTCAGCAGCACGGTTTTGACAGCCTGCCGCTGTATGTCCGCCCGAACACATTGCTGGCGCTGGGCAGTAATAATCAGAAGCCGGATTACGATTACAGCCAGCAAACCGAATTCCATCTTTTTGAGCTGGAAGACGGTGCAATAGCGGAAAGCAAGATCACGGATCTGAGCGGGAAAACAGTGTTCAACCTGAAAGCCGAACGGCTGGACGGCGTGATTACTGTGACTCATGAAGGTCAGGCTTCAGGCTGGACACTGTGCCTGCGTAACCTGAGCGATGTTCGTGAAATCAGCGGCGCACGCCAGGAAACCGGTTCACAGGGTTTGGTGCTGACACCGGCTGACGGAGCTAAATCACTGGTAATTACCCTGTAATAAGGCAACTTCCTGCCACAAATATAAATGCCCCGCTCAGTGATGAATGGGGCATTTTTTATGACAAAGGGTTTATAGCAAATCATGCGTCCTGATAAACGCTTTCGCCATGAATGCTCCGGTACTCTTTCGGGGTCATTTCATAGCCTTTCTTGAATACCGAATAGAAATATTGCAGCGACGGATAGCCGCACATCTGCGAAATTTCATTAATGGAAATCGACGTCGCCGCCAGCAGATTACGCGCGCGGTCGAGTTTCTCCTCATGTATCACACCGTGGATCGTCTGCCCGGTTTCATCTTTAAAGCGTTTTTCCAGATTCGAGCGCGACATCCCGATGGCATCGAGAACCTGTTCCACCTTAATGCCTTTGCAGGCGTGATATCGGATGTAATGCATGGCCTGGATAACAGCCGGATCGCGTAAGGAACGGAAATCCGTTGAACGGCGCTCAACCACTTTCACCGGCGGCACCAGAATGCGCTGCAATGGCAAATCGCGCTGATCCAGCAGCTGATGCAGGAGTTTTGCCGCGCGATATCCCATCTGCCGGGTACCCTGCACCACGGAAGACAACGCTACCCGAGATAAATACCGCGTCAGCTCTTCGTTATCAATACCAATTACGCTGAGCTTTTCCGGCACCGGAATATTCAGATGCTCGCAGACCTGCAACAGATGCCGCGCACGCGCATCGGTCACCGCGATAATGCCGGTTTGTTGCGGCAGCGTTTGTATCCAGTCCGCCAGCCGGTTTTGCGCGTGCTGCCAGTTTTCCGGCGCGGTTTCCATCCCCTGATACACCACGCCCTGATACTGCTCGGCTGATACCAGTTTTCTGAAAGCATGTTCGCGCTCCTGCGCCCAGCGTTTTCCGCCCGCATCAGGCAAACCATAAAATGCGAAGCGGTTGATACCTTTCTCCTTGAGGTGCATAAAGGCCGCTTCAACCAGCGCGTAGTTGTCGGTAGCAATGTAATGCACCGACGGATAATCCTCTTCCTGATGATAAGACCCGCCGACGCCGACTATCGGTACGTTAAGATCCTTGAGCAACGTCTCGATTTCCCGATCGTCAAAATCAGCAATGACACCGTCGCCGAGCCAGTCTTTAATATTGTCTATGCGGCAGCGAAAATCTTCTTCAATGAAGATATCCCAGTCGCTTTGTGAGGCCTGCAAATACTCACCCACGCCTTCTACTACCTGTCGGTCGTAGACTTTGTTAGCGTTAAATAACAGAGTGATGCGATAACGTTTCTCAAACATGCCTGTCTCTCACCGGTTTCTAATAGACTAAGCCTCATTCATTACGCTAACTGAATGAGGCTGATTGCGTTGGTCAATAGCACAGCGCAATGGCTTAGGTTGATTTGGCATAGTGATTTTGTGAGGCTCCTCAGGTTTTCCTGCGTTACCACCCGGAATCACTGCCACTGTGGCGGATTTATGCGCGCCTTTTGGTGGCCGAATCCATCCAGACCGCCAGCAGCAGAATCGCCCCTTTGACGATGTATTGCCAGAATGTCGGCACATCCAGCATACTCATGCCGTTATCCAGAGACGCCATAATAAACGCGCCCATTACGGCACCCGCAACACTCCCGACACCACCCGCCAGGCTGGTTCCGCCAATGACACAGGCGGCAATAGCATCCAGCTCGGCAATGTTCCCCGCCGATGGCGAACCCGCGCCCAGACGTGAACTGAGGATCAGACCGGCGATAGCCACCATCAGGCCGTTAATCGCAAATACCGCCAATTTACTGCGCTCCACGTTAACCCCGGATAACCGCGCCGCTTCGATGTTGCCACCAATGGCATAAATACGGCGACCAAAAGCGGTGCGGGACGCCATAAACATCCCACCGAGCATGAGCGCCACTAAAATCAGCACCGGCGTAGGGACACCGCGATAATCGTTAAGCAGATATATTGCGCCGAGCGCGATGATGGCCGTCAGTGCCTGACGCGTGACATCATTTTTGGCCGCCGTCACCGGCAGCCCGAGAGCCGCACGCTGTTTGCGCCGCCGCCATTGCCAGCCGATAAATACTGCCAGAGCCACCGCACCAATACCAAAACCAAAGGTATCGGGCAGGTAACTTTGGCCAATCAGCGACATCGCGGGCGTCGTCGGTGACACCGTGGTACCGCTGGTGATGCCAATCAGAATGCCGCGAAACGCCAGCATTCCTGCCAGTGTCACGATAAATGATGGCACCTTACGGTACGCCACCCACCAGCCGTTCCATGCGCCAAGCAATAACCCCAGCGCCAGCGTCACCACAATGGTCAGCGGCAACGGCCAGCCCAGCCAGACGTCAAATATCGCCGCCACGCCGCCGAGCAAACCCATCATAGAACCAACGGACAAGTCGATTTCCGCAGAGATGATCACGAACACCATACCGACGGCCAGAATGCCGGTAATGGCGGTCTGGCGCAGCAAGTTAGACACGTTACGCGCGCTGATATACGCACCGTCGGTGGTCACGCTGAAAAACACGATAATCACCGCAATGGCCGCCAGCATGACAAAAACCTGAAGGTTGATGCTTTTCAGTTTCTTGACCGACAATAAGGCCTCTGAACCGCTCTCATTCACCGCGGCGGAAGAGGTTCCTGGTTGGGGAAATTTAGACATAAGCTTCACTCCTCAATGCGGCTTCCATGACCTGTTCCTGACTTAAATTGTTATTGTCCAGACAGGCTTTCACCTGCCCGAGATGCATCACCACAACGCGGTCACTAAGCCCGAGCACTTCGGGTAACTCTGATGAGATAACGATAATTGCCATTCCCTGTGACGCGAGCTGGCCGATGAGCTTATAGATTTCATGTTTTGCTCCCACATCGATTCCGCGAGTGGGTTCATCAAGAATAAGAATTTTGGGTTTAAGCAGCAGACAACGCGCCAGAATGGCTTTTTGCTGATTCCCGCCGCTCAGCCTGCCGATCGCCAGTTCGGGAGAAGATGTTTTGATTTTGAGTTGTTTCACCGACTCGCTGATGGTGTGCTGTTCCTGCGCTTCCCGCAGAATGCCGCCACTGCTGAAATGACTTAACGCAGCCAGTGTGATATTGCTGCCCACCGCCATCACCGGCACGATACCGTCACGTTTACGATCCTCCGGTACCATCGCCAGCCCGCGTCGCATGGCATCACGGCAACCGGTAATCTGCACTTTCTGGCCTTCCAGCCAGACGTCTCCTGACCAGCGCCCCGGATAGACCCCAAACAGACACTCCATCATTTCTGTTCTGCCAGCACCGACCAGCCCTGCGACACCCAGCACTTCTCCCTGGCGCAGCGTAAAACCGGCGTTATCGACCCGTTTGATATGACGGTTAACCGGATGCCATGCCGTCAGGTTTTCAATGCGCAGGACTTCCTGGCCAATCTGCCGCTCGCGCGGCGGAAACAGCTCAGTGAGTTCACGACCCACCATCATGGCGATAATTTCTTTTTCCGACGTGCCGTCAGCGTTGCAGGTAGCGATATGACGACCATCGCGAATGACACACAGTTTGTCGGAGATGGCTTTCACTTCGTTGAGTTTGTGAGAAATGTAAATACAGGCGATATCGTGATGGCGTAAATCACGGATGATATCGAGCAAAATTGCGGTTTCGCTTTCAGTCAGCGACGCCGTGGGTTCATCAAGAACCAGCAAACGCACCTGCTTGTTAAGGGCTTTGGCAATTTCAACCAGTTGACGCTGCCCTAATCCCAGCTCGCCCACCAGCGTATGGGGGTCAATATCGAGTTTTACCTGCGCCAGCATACGCTGACAACGCAGATACATTTTATCGGTATCGAGCATGCCAAAACTGCCCCACTCGTTACCCAGAAACATGTTCTCCAGTACGCTAAGTTGTTTCACCAGCGCCAGTTCCTGATGAATTATCGCGATCCCTTTTTGTTCGGTATCGCGAATACCTTTTGCATTAAGTCTTTCCCCTGAAAAATAAATTTCCCCGTCAAATGTTCCGTGCGGATATATTGCGCACAACACCTTCATTAATGTCGATTTTCCGGATCCATTTTCTCCGCACAATGATAACACTTCGCCCGCAGCCAGTGTCAGACTAATATTATCAACGGCTTTTACCGCGCCAAATTTTTTGGTGATATTTCGCATATCCAGCAGGGGAAATTTTTCATATTGTTCTGGCATTTTTACCTCCACCAAAAACACCCCCCCGCAGGGGGGGGTGTAGAAAAATACTGAAAAATTAGAGATCTGATTTCTTATGGAAACCGTCAGCCACCACAGTGCTATCAATATTATTTTTATCCACCTGAATCGGCGTTAATAAATAAGAAGGCACTTCTTTTTTGCCGTTATTTAATGTCGCATTAGATTTCGGTGTTTCACCTTTGCCTAACTGTACGGCAATTTCGGCGGCATCATTGGCCAGTTTGGTGATCGGTTTATAGACCGTCATGGTTTGCGTACCCGCTTCAATGCGTTTGATCGCCGCGAGATCGGCATCCTGACCTGAGATCGCTACTTTCCCCGCAAGACCCTGAGCCGATAAAGCCTGAACAGCACCACCGGCGGTCGCATCGTTGGAGGCCACCACAGCGTCGATTTTGTTGTTATTGGCAGTGAGCGCGTTTTCCATGATCTTCAGAGCATTTTCAGGCAACCAGCCATCAGCCCATTGATCCCCCACCACTTTTATCTTGCCGTCTTTAATTAACGGATTGAGCACTTTCATCTGACCGGCACGGAAAAGTTTGGCATTGTTATCTACCGGCGAGCCGCCCATCAGGAAATAATTGCCTTGCGGCACACGTTCAACCAGGCTTTGCGCCTGAAGTTCGCCGACCTTTTCATTATCAAAAGAGATATAAAAATCAATGTCGGCGTTGTTAATCATGCGGTCATACGCCAGCACTTTAATGCCTTCTTGCTTTGCTTCGGCAATAACGTTACTCAGCACTTGCCCGTTATAGGGAATGATCACAAGAACATCGACACCCCGGTTGATCATATTTTCAATCTGCGCCATTTGAGTTTCTTCATTACCGTTAGCAGACTGAACAAAAACATCTGCGCCGAGAGTTTTGGCTTTAGCCACAAAAATATCACGGTCTTTTTGCCAGCGTTCTAAGCGTAAGTCATCAATAGCCATACCTATTTTAATTTCTTTCGCAAAACCTGACTGGCTAAAAAGCACTAATGCGGCACAGGCAGAAAGAATTATTTTATTCATTTTCATCATGTCAGACCTTTTATAAGAATAAGTAGAGGCAGATACAGAAGAGTGCGTACAGCAATGACAGAGGGATTGTTGACGCTGTGTAATTAATCGGCAATTGCAGATTTTAATCACAGCATTACGTTTTTTTGTTTATTTCAGGAATTATGATGGCGATCATGGTTTGCCTGTAATATGCGCACAATAAGACTTTTTATTATCGAGACATCGTGGAAGCTGAATAAAAAGTAAGAAGAAAACCGCTTATTTATGCGATCTACCGCACACTTAATAATTCTATTAAATTGAGTGTGAAATAACGTAATTGTGGAATGAAACATCTCCTCCGAAGATAGGGCCTCAGCCTCCCAGTCCCGCTGGGCCCGTTTTCAAGGAGTTTTCAATGCACGCATATTTCGACAAGCTTGACGCCGTTCGCTACGAAGGTGCTAACAGCACAAACCCGCTGGCATTCTGTCATTACAATCCTGAAGAAGTGATCCTCGGCAAAACGATGGCTGAGCATCTGCGTTTCGCAGCCTGCTACTGGCACACATTCTGCTGGAATGGCAATGACATGTTTGGCGTGGGCGCATTTGACCGCCCGTGGCAGCAACCCGGCGATGCGCTGGAACTGGCGAAACGCAAAGCGGATGTGGCTTTCGAGTTCTTCCAGAAACTGAATGTTCCTTACTACTGCTTCCATGATGTTGACGTCTCGCCGGAAGGCGCGACGATTAAAGAATACGTGAACAATTTTGCCGTGATGACCGATGTATTGGCGCAAAAACAAGAAGCCAGCGGCGTAAAATTACTGTGGGGTACCGCGAACTGTTTCACCAACCCGCGTTACGGTGCAGGTGCGGCAACTAATCCAAATCCTGAAATTTACAGCTGGGCTGCGACGCAGGTGGTTCATGCGATGAATGCCACCAAACAGCTTGGCGGCGAAAACTATGTGTTGTGGGGCGGTCGTGAAGGCTACGAAACCCTGCTCAACACCGACCTGCGTCAGGAACGCGAACAACTGGGTCGTTTCATGCAGATGGTTGTTGAGCATAAACACAAAATTGGTTTCCAGGGTACCCTGCTGATTGAGCCAAAACCTCAGGAGCCGACCAAGCATCAGTACGATTATGACGTGGCTTCGGTTTACGGATTCCTCAAACAGTTTGGCCTGGAAAAAGAGATCAAAGTGAATATCGAGGCTAACCACGCGACGCTGGCCGGTCACTCATTCCATCATGAAATTGCTAACGCGATTGCGCTCGGGATCTTCGGTTCCGTCGATGCAAACCGCGGCGATCCGCAGTGCGGCTGGGACACTGACCAGTTCCCGAACAGCGTGGAAGAAAATGCCCTGGTGATGTATGAAATTATCAAAGCGGGCGGTTTCACCACCGGCGGTCTGAACTTCGACTCTAAAGTACGTCGTCAGAGCACCGACAAATATGACCTGTTCTACGGCCATATCGGCGGCATGGATACGATGGCGCTGGCCCTGAAAGTGGCGGCACGCATGATTGAAAGTCGTGAACTGGATAAACACGTTGCGCAGCGTTACGCGGGCTGGAACACAGAACTGGGCCAGCAGATCCTGCAAGGCAAAATGTCCCTGGAATCCCTGAGCAGCTATGCGCAACAAAACGCACTGGCGCCTCAGCACCAGAGCGGCCAGCAGGAACGTCTGGAGAATCTGGTTAACCGTTATCTGTTTGGTTAATCTTATAAAATAAGCTCACGCCCTGCCCGCCTGGTGCGGAATCGCAGGGCGTAAATCGTTCTGGAAACGGGTTAACCGATAAGGGAAAAGCATGTATCTCGGAATAGATCTTGGCACTTCTGGCGTCAAAGCCATTTTGCTTAGCGAAGAAGGTCGGGTGGTCGCCAGCCACAGTGAGGCGTTAACCCTTTCCCGTCCCCATCCTTTGTGGTCTGAGCAGGATTCGGCAGCTTGGTGGAAGGCAACGGACCGCGCTGTTGGTGCACTGGCTAAGCAAAATGCATTGCAAGACGTAAAAGCCATCGGCCTGACAGGTCAGATGCATGGCGCAACTGTTCTTGATGCACAGCATCAGGTTCTGCGTCCCGCAATTTTATGGAACGATGGCCGTAGTTTCAGCCAGTGCCAGAAACTGGAAGCGGATGTTCCTGATTCCCGTCAGATAACCGGCAATCTGATGATGCCCGGTTTTACGGCACCGAAGCTGCTCTGGCTGCGCGAAAACGAAGCCGAATTATTCGCGAAAATAGACAAGGTATTGCTGCCCAAAGATTATCTGCGCTGGCTGATGACCGGCGTATTTGCCTCCGACATGTCTGACGCCGCAGGCACAATGTGGCTCGACGTGGCGAAACGCGACTGGAGTGACAAAATGCTCATCGCAACCGGCCTGACGCGTGAGCACATGCCAGCGCTTTTTGAAGGCAATCAGATTACCGGTCAGTTACTGCCGGAACTCGCCTCCCGTTGGGGAATGGACTGTGTACCGGTGATTGCCGGTGGTGGTGATAATGCCGCAGGCGCGGTCGGTGTCGGGTTATACAAAACCGGCCAGGCGATGCTTTCCCTTGGCACCTCCGGGGTGTATTTCGCGGTCAGCGACGGATTTTTGAGTAATCCGCAGCAGGCGGTTCACAGTTTCTGCCATGCGCTGCCGGACACCTGGCATTTGATGTCCGTCATGCTCAGCGCAGCATCCTGTCTGGACTGGGCCGCAAATCTGACCGGCACCGCATCAGTCGGTGAACTCATTAATCTGGCGCAGAAAACCAAACCCGCCGACTCACCGGTCTGGTTTTTGCCATACCTTTCCGGTGAACGCACCCCTCACAATAATCCGAATGCCAAAGGGACATTGTTTGGCCTGACACATCAGCACGGTCCTGCCGATATTGCACGTGCCGTACTCGAAGGGGTCGGATTCGCCCTGGCAGACGGAATGGACGTTCTGCACGCAACCGGTCTGAAACCGCACAGCATCACCCTGATTGGCGGCGGCGCCCGCAGTCCTTACTGGCGGCAAATGCTGGCAGATATCAGTGGTAAAACGCTGGAATACCGCACCGGCGGCGATGTCGGCCCGGCGCTTGGCGCAGCGCGTCTGGCACAAATTGCCATGAACCCCGGCGAGCCACTGGAACAGTTCCTGCCGGAGCTGGCACTTGAGCAAGTGCACCAGCCGGATACGGGACTGCATACCGCGTATGCGGAGCGGAGGAAAGTCTTCCGGGAGTTATATTTGAGGCTGGAAGGCTTAATGTAATGGCGGATTGGCCATCAGGGCAATGTCAATGAAGGCCTGATTGAGAAGATTTCGGTTTCTCAAGTGCAGCGGTCACCTGATGCACAGTGCCAAAACCGACCAGAGGGGAAAGGCTTTTCCCCTCTGAACTCCCCTCGCTTTTTCAAACACGTGATCCGCGCGCTGGCTATGTTTCAGGTATCGCAGCGACAGGCTGGAAATCTTGCCGCTGCGCGGTCCCTCTCCCGGTCTTCGAGCCTATGGTCTCGAAACTCTCACTCAGCAAGCTTTCTGAATCGCCCGCAAGATCTTAAATTCAAAGGCAGACTGTTTTTATCTTTTGGAAAACTAAAGAGGCGCGGCGATAGGCGCCTCTTAAGGCCAGTTTGGGTGGCAACCCAAGGTGTTGGTGTTGACCTTGTTCCAAACCAGTATGTACCTTACGGATATATCCCTTTAAAAGACGTTTTCTTCCTCGGCTCCGACATGATCCCCTCCAGCGCCTCCACGCATTTGAGATAATGTGGGGTTTTCTTGTGCGCCAGCACAGCATCGTTATCCTGATAGGCTTCGTAGATAAAAAACCGTGTCGGGACAGTCTCGTCCTGCAACACGTCAAACCGCAGGTTTCCGGGTTCTTTCACAGCGCCGAGATGGTTGGCGTGGAACACCTCCAGAAACTCATCCACCTTTTCCGGCTGCACGTTAATTTCGACCAGCGTCACTTCCATGATTCACTCCTTTTCACTCAGGAACAGTTCGTATGCGTGCGCCACGCTGGCGTTTTCATGCACCACCGCTTTTACGGCTTTCAGCATGGCAACCGGTGATTCGGACTGGAAAATATTACGCCCCATGTCCACACCCGAAGCCCCCTGATCGATAGCTTTGAAGCACATTTCAAGCGCCTCGCGTTCCGGCAGTTTTTTACCACCTGCAATCACAATCGGTACCGGACAGCCCGCCGCGACGCGCTCAAAACCTTCATCGACGAAGTAGGTTTTGATGATGTTCGCACCCATTTCAGCGGCGATACGGGTCGCCAGCGAGAAGTAACGCTGGTCACGCGCCATGTCTTTGCCGACACCGGTGACCGCCATGGTTGGCATCCCGTACCGCATCCCCTGATCCACCAGCTGGATAATGTTTTTAATCGACTGATGTTCATATTCGCTGCCGATATACACCTGCGCCGCCATTGCTGCGACGTTCAGGCGCAGCGCGTCTTCTATCGCGACAGCGACGGTTTCATTGGAAAGCTCAGTCAGAATAGAGTTACCCCCCGAGGCACGCATCACCACCGGCTTATTGACCGCCGCCGGTACCACACTGCGCAATACGCCACGCGTACACATCAGCACATCGGTGTGTGCAAACAGTGGCGCAATGTTGATGTCGATACGCTCAAGGCCGGTTGTCGGGCCCTGAAAATAGCCGTGGTCAAACGCCAGCATCACCGTTCTGCCGGACTCCGGATTGAAAATACGCGCCAGCCGCGACTGCATTCCCCAGTCCAGCTGACCGCTGCCTTTGAGGAAAAACGCATGATTGTCCTGCGCCGTGCCGATGCCGAAATTCTTGCCGTCTCTGATATCGTCCAGATCTGCCATTTTCCTTTCTCCTTAATCGTCAGAAATCGTATTTGCCAATGTTGTCTTTGGTGAAGACCACGCGTTCCGGCAGTAACACAATACCGTTGCCTTTGGCCTCATACTGGTAGCCCTGCACGCTGTTCGGCACCACTTCTACCGATCCGACGTTTGGTACATCCAGTTTGTCACCCACGTTGAGTTCGCCTTTTTTCAGTAACTGATCGGCGACGTAAACCGAAATTTTGCCCTGACTGACCACATCCCACAGGCCGAACTGTTTCACCGTGCCGCGCTCAACATACGGACGCATCACGTTTGGCGTACTGAAACCGACAATGGTCACGTTGGTGCGTTTGAGGTTCTCCGCCGCCTGCGCAGCAGCCGGTAATGCATTGGCATCTGGCGCAATAATCGCATCGAGATCACCGTAGGATTTGAGGATCCCTTCGGCGGTTTGCAGGGATTTGGTCGCATCGTTATAGCCATATTGCGTGGTCACGATTTCCCAGCCCGGATGCTCTTTGGCGATTTTGGCTTTCGCCTCTTTCACCCATTGGTTCTGGTCTGTCACCGTCGGGCTGGAATAGAAAAATGCCACTTTGGCTTTTTCTTTCTTCACCTGGCTGGATGTCATCTCCACCAGCATCGATCCGAGCTGTTGCGGCGTGCCCTGATTGATATAGATTGAGCGGCATTCTGGTTTGGTATCGGAATCCCAGGTCAGCACTTTTACACCGCGTTGCATGGCACGCTTCAGTGCCGGACACAGACCATCGGGCGATACCGCCGCGACCACAATCGCGTTGTATCCCTGATTGACGAAGTTGTTGATCATCTGCACCTGACCGGAAACGCTCGGCTCGGTCGGGCCGTCATACGTCACATCCACACCCAGTTCTTTACCCGCCGCTGTCGCGCCATTGCCGCCGCTGGTGAAATAGCCGACGCCCACCAGTTTGGGGATAAACGCGATTCGTTCGGCCGCCTGTGCACTCAGGCAGGCGAGGCTGACAGCACTGGCAATCAGTAAGGTTTTCATTGTGTTGGCTTTCATCATTAACCCCGGCTTATTTAGAAGACGTCAAGGAAGGAGAAGGCGCAGACCAGCGCTGGCGATAGCGCTGGAAAACACTGCGGATAAGACCACGATTGAGGCTGGCGGAACGGCCAATGACCACCAGGATCAGCAGCGCACCGGACAGCGCACTGGAAACCTGACTGGAGACGCCAACCATCTGCAAACCCTGCTGGAGATACCCGATCAGCAGCGTCGCCAGCGCAGTACCGAGAATAGAACCTGAACCGCCGTAGATATTGGCGCCCCCGAGCACCACCGCCGTGATAGCGGGCATCAGCAACGCGTTGCCAAGATCAGAACGTGCTGAGCCGAAATAGGAAGTCATCAGGATAGCGGCAACCGCTGAGGCCAGGCCGGTCATACCGTAAAGCGCAAACACCGTGCGGCTGACCGGCAACGCGCCATAGCGTGCCACACGGGCGTTCTGACCGATGAGAAAGACGTTGCGACCGGTGCGACTGCGGTGCATCAGCAGCCAGAAAAACAGTGTCGCCAGCAGGAAAATCACCAGCGGCATTGGCAGGCCCATCACCACCAGGTTGGCGAAATTGGTAAACGTATCAGGGAAGTTACCGATGCCCTCGAAACCCGTCGCGCCCGCCAGCCCGGAAAGCAGCAAAGCGCTGCCGCCGAACAGGTAGAGGGTTCCGAGCGTAATGACCAGCGGATTGACGCCGGTGTACAGGATCAGTGCGGCATTGAGCAAACCACAGGCTGCACCCAGCGCCAGCGTGAGGATAATCGCCATCGCCAGCGGCACACCGGCCTGACAAAGTACACCGAGCGCGATAGCGCACAGGCCGATAGTGGAACCGAAGGAAATGTCGATGCCGCCGCTGACAATCACCAGCGTCAGCGGTAACGCCACAATCCCGATGGTGATGAAATCGCTGGT
Organism: Rahnella ecdela; assembly: GCF_019049625.1. Taxonomy (GTDB): domain Bacteria; phylum Pseudomonadota; class Gammaproteobacteria; order Enterobacterales; family Enterobacteriaceae; genus Rahnella; species Rahnella ecdela. The sequence continues at coordinate 376,040 of NZ_JAFMOY010000131.1, read as the reverse complement.
GCTGAACAGCAGCGTATTGGCATCCAGCATGCGCGGATTAGCGAAACCGAACAGCAAGATTTCGATGACCAGCAGCGCCAGCAGTGCGATTTCCCAGCCATATTGTTGAAATTTGTTCATCACACCACCCCGCTCTTTTTGCCGGTACTTAACCGGCGACTGACATTTTTCGGTTGCTGAGACTTGCGTTCCGTGGATTTTTTCTGAGGCGGCGGACTGGCTGTCAGGAAGCGTGAATACTTCTGACGCCGCAGGTTTTTCTCCAGCGCCTGCCGCAATCTGCCGTCAAATACCAGCACCGCCAGCAGCACCAGTCCGGCGATAAAATCGTTCCACCAGGCCGGAAGGCGTAACAGCACCAGCACGCTGTCGATTTGAGTCAGGAAATACGCGCCAAGCACTGCGCCGAGTATGGAGCCGGTGCCGCCAAGCAAACTGATCCCGCCCAGTACGCAGGCGGCGATGGCTTTCATTTCCAGCCCGCTGCCGGTCTGGTTAGGTACAAAACCGATTTGCGATGCGAATACGATCCCTGCGATAGCCGCCATCATGCCGTTGATGCCGAACGCCAGAATGCGTACGCGGTTAACGGCGACGCCGAGTTGCCGCGCCCCCTGTAAGTTATCGCCCACCGCGTAAAAGCTGCGGCCAAATTTGGTACGGCTGAGCATCCAGAACATCGCCACCAGTAAAATAATCACCAGCCAGCCCAGTGATGAAACGCTCAGGAACACTGGTTCAGATAGCGATTTCAGTCCGGCGGGTAAACCTTCAATCCATTTACCGCCGGTCATCAGCAACATCAGGCCGCGGTATAAACCCAGCGTGCCGAGGGTGGCGACAATCGCTGGAATACGCAGCCAGGCCACCAGGACGCCGTTGAACAATCCCGCCAGTAAACCGGTGCCGAGAGCCAGCAGACAGGCCAGCGGCAGACTCACTCCGCTGTTAAGTAAAACGCCCAGCGTGACGGCGCACAGACCGGTAATGGAGCCGACGGAAACATCGATGTTGCGGGTCAGCATCACCACCGTCGCGCCCATTGCCAGCAACATCAGAATTTGTGCGCTGCCGAAAATCATCCCCAGCGTCTGAAAGCTGAACGACTGGCTGTCCATCGCACCAAGTAAGGCAAACAGCGCGATAATCGCCAACAGCGCGGTCAGTTCACGGTTGTTTTGTATCTGCTTCAGCATGAGGAACCTCCGGTTGCCGCGGTCCGGGCGTGATTGCCAAACGCAATGTGCATAATGTTGCTGACGTTGATCTCGCTGCCCTGCAACTCGCCGCTCATTTCGCCCTGATGCATGACAAATACCCGGTCGGCCAGCCCTTCTATTTCGTCCAGATCAGAAGAAATCAGGACAACCGCCACATTCTGTTCAACAACATTGCGCAGCAGCTGATAGATATCCGCACGCGCCGACACATCCACGCCACGCGTAGGTTCATCGACAATCAGCACTGCGGGCTGGGCTTCCAGACATTTTGCGATCAGTAATTTCTGCTGATTCCCGCCGGATAGCGTGCGGGCAGTTTGCGACCCGTCCCGGTATTTGATTCCCAGCGCACGGTGATAACGTTCAAGCACCGCCGCCTCGCGTTTGATATTCAGCCACCAGCTCTGACGGTTAAACGTGAGCGATGTGGTGTTCCAGCTCAGTGGTGCATCCAGATAGAGGCCGGACGCCTGCCGGTCTTCCGGCAAATACACCAACCCTTTTTTCAGGCGTTGTAAGGTGCCAAGTCTGCTGATGTCTTGCTGCATCAGGAAAACCTGCCCGCTTTGCGCATCCCGCAGGCCATACAGGGTTTCCGCAAGTTCGGTTCGCCCTGCCCCGACAACGCCTGCCAGCCCGACGATTTCCCCGGCGCGGGCGCTAAATGAAATATTGATAAACCCTTCACCGGTCAGGTTTTGCACCTGCAATACCGGTTCGTTACTGGAGGAATTGCGCCGTGCTCCCGGCAAATCCAGCCACAGCTTTTGTTCAGCAGGCAGCGCTGCCGCCTGCGTTTGCGGCGTGATGGCGGCAATCAGCGCATCGTTATCCAGTTCAGAAAGCGCGCCGCTGAGCGCAATTTTGCCGTCGCGCATTACGCTCACCCGGTCGGCAATGGCACGGATTTCCGGCAGTTTGTGCGAGATAAACACCACGCCGACGCCCTGCGCCGTCAGATGGCGTACCTGCGTAAACAGGCGCGTGGATTCCGCGGGTGTCAGCGAGGCCGTCGGTTCGTCGAGGATCAGCAACCGGGCATCCCGCATCAGACCGCGCAGGATTTCGACCAGCTGCTGATCGGCCACTTCCAGCGTTCCGGCCAGTGAAGCAAGCGGCAGATTGCAGCCCAGTTCAGTCAGCGACTGTTGCAGCTTTTTCTCGCTGGCCTGATGCGCAGGCAAACGAAACAGAATGTTTTCGCGCACGCTGAGGCTCGGAAAAAGCATCGGTTCCTGCGGCACCAGATAGATCCCCGCCTGATGCGCTTTCGCAGGCGTGAGCGCCACCAGCGGCGCGCCGCCGAGCAGCATTTCGCCACGGTCGGCAATCTCGACACCGGCGATAATTTTCATCAGCGTCGATTTACCCGCGCCATTTCCGCCAAGCAGGGCATGCACCTCACCGCGTTGCAGGCTGAAATCGATGTCTTTGAGTACCGCGACACCGGAAAAACTTTTACTGACACCGCTGACCTGCAAAAGCAGGTCCGGGGAATGCGCGTCTGCTGATGAGTGATCGTCTGACTGCATACGCTGACCTCGGATGGGATACATTAAATGAACAAATGTATTTATTGTTTAATAATGTTCATAAAGCTAGTCCGTGGTGACACGGAAAACTTTTGCCCTGATCACAGTTTGTTCAACTCATATACTCTGCGTTATGATTCAGGCAGTAATCATTTGAAATTTGCCAAACACATCACAGTTAACAACATTTCGTTAACGAACAATTGATCTACATTTTGATAAGTGTTCACTATGAATGACAAAACAACGCTTTCCGATTTGACTAACCATCCGGAATTCAGCATGGGTGAAGAGGAACTGCTGGCACGCACCGCGTGGTTCTATTACCACGACGGCCTGACCCAGAATGAGATTGGTGAACGGCTCGGGCTGACACGGCTGAAGGTGTCGCGTCTGCTGGAAAAAGGCCGGCAATCCGGGGTGATCCGCGTACAAATCAACTCGCGTTTTGAGGGATGTTTGTCGCTGGAAAACACGCTGCTTGAGCGCTTTGGTTTGCAGCAGGTTCGTGTGCTGCCCCAGCTTGCCGATGGCTCGCTGAGCGCACGGCTGGGCGTCGGCGCGGCACATATGCTGATGACAATGTTGAAACCGGAGCAATTGCTGGCCGTCGGATTTGGCGAAACTGCCATGAGCACATTGCAGCATCTGAGCGGATTTATCGCCTCTCAGCAGATCCGCATGGTGACGCTTTCCGGCGGTGTTGGCCCTTATATGACCGGCATCGGACAGCTTGATGCAGCCTGTGGCGTCAGCATTATTCCGGCTCCGCTGCGCGCTTCATCGGCCAGCGTGGCGGCAATATTTCGCCGGGAGCGCAACGTGCATGACGTGATGCTGGCGGCCTGTGCGGCAGATATCGCCGTTGTCGGTATCGGTTCGCTCAACCAGAAACAGGAAGCGACCATTTTGCGCTCCGGTTATATCAGCGAAGGCGAGCAGCTGCTGTTTGGCCGTAAAGGCGCGGTCGGCGACATTCTCGGTTTCTTTATGCAGCGTAACGGCGAGCTGGCGGAAAACATGGCGATCCACGACGAACTGATTGCCGTCGCGCCGGACGAACTGGCCAGCATTCCGACCGTATTAGGCGTTGCGGGTGGCATCGAGAAGGCCGAAGCGATTGTCGCCGCTCTGAAAGGCAAACGAATAAACGCACTGGTTACTGAAGAGAGCACAGCAAGAGCCATGCTGGCGCTGCTCGGTTGACACGCAGGGAGTGAGGGGCGTGGCGGTCAGGTAAACGGTGCCCGATAAACTGGCACGAGAGAACGTAGCGATGACCTCTACCCTGAACTCTGACGACGATCGTAGCTATTTAATGGCGCTGGATGCCGGTACCGGCAGCGTCCGGGCGGTAATTTTCAATCTTGAAGGTGAGCAGATTGCCGCCGGACAAGCTGAGTGGATCCATCTGGCGGTGCCGGATGTCCCCGGTTCGATGGAGTTTGATCTGCAAAAAAACTGGCAGCTGGCCTGTCAGTGTATCCGTCAGGCACTGCATGAGGCGCATCTCCCTGCTTCCGCTATCCGTGCCGTTGCCGCCTGTTCCATGCGCGAAGGCATCGTGCTCTACAACAAAGCCGGTGAACCTATCTGGGCGTGCGCGAACGTGGATGCCCGCGCCAGCCGTGAAGTCTCAGAATTAAAAGAAATCCACGATTTCGAATTTGAACGCGAAGTGTACGAATGTTCCGGCCAGACGCTGGCGCTCAGCGCCATGCCACGTCTGCTGTGGCTGGCACATCATCGCCCGGACATTTACCGTCAGGCGGCCACGGTCACCATGATCAGCGACTGGCTGGCGTATATGCTCAGCGGCGAGCTGGCGGTGGATCCTTCAAATGCAGGCACTACCGGCATGCTGGATTTAGCCACCCGCAACTGGCGCCCTGAGCTGCTGGATATGGCGGGTTTGCGCGCAGATATGCTTTCACCGGTGGCGGAAACCGGTACACGACTCGGGTATGTGACTGCCGCTGCGGCTGACGCATGCGGGCTGAAAGCCGGGACACCGGTCGGTATGGGCGGCGGCGATGCGCAACTCGGTACGCTCGGCCTCGGGCTGGTGCGTCCGGGTCAGACGGCAGTTCTCGGCGGAACGTTCTGGCAGCAAATCGTCAATCTGCCGCAGGCGATCACCGATCCTGAGATGAATATCCGCGTCAATCCGCACGTCATTCCCGGAATGGCGCAGGCCGAATCAATCAGTTTCTTCACCGGCCTGACCATGCGCTGGTTCCGCGATGCGTTTTGTACCGAAGAAAAAACCATGGCGCATCGCCTCGGCGTGGATGCCTACAGTTTGCTGGAAGACATGGCGGCACGGGTTCCGGTCGGCGCCTGGGGCGTCACGCCGGTATTTTCTGATGCGATGCATTTCAAGAACTGGTATCACGCCGCGCCGTCTTTTATTAATCTTTCTATCGATCCGGAAAAGTGCAACAAACCAGTGCTTTTCCGCGCGCTGGAGGAAAACGCCGCCATCGTTTCGGCCTGTAATCTGGATATGATCGCCGCATTTTCGAGTGTACGAGCCAAATCGCTGGTGTTCTCCGGTGGCGGTTCGAAGGGTAAATTGTGGTGTCAGATTTTAAGTGATGTAACCGGCGTTCCGGTGAATGTGCCGGTAGTAAAAGAAGCCACCGCGCTCGGTTGTGCAATTGCCGCGGGTGTAGCGGCGGGCGTGTATTCGTCACTTGCCGATACCGGTGAAGCGCTGGTGCGCTGGGAGCGGGAATATCAGCCGGATGTGGCCAATCATACGAAATATCTGGTGCAAAAAGCTAACTGGCAGGAAGTGTATGCGGATCAGCTGGGACTGGTGGACAGGCAACTGACGACGTCGATGTGGAAAGCGCCAGGATTGTGAGGGTTAGCCACCCTAACTGGCTGCCTGAGGTCAAGGTCGTGGGCTCGCCGCCCACACTCGCTTTAAGGTCAACACCTTGGGCTGCCACCCAAACTGGCCTTAAGAGGCGCCTATCGCCGCGCCTCTTAAGAATCTCCGGCAGATTATCTTTTATCATTTAAAAGAGATTATTGGCGTGCTCAAAATTCAGCTGAACGGAGCGGCTTCGAGACCATTGGCTCGAAGACCGAGAGAAGGCAGTGCGAAGCACCTGGATTTGCGCCACCTACTACTACACCAGAACATGTCCGTTGTGCCTGCGATAGCGCGCAGTGAAGAGACATGGGATATCCAAGAGGGGACCGTCATGGCCCCTCTTGGTCAGTTTCGGCGCGAAAAGCCTTATGATAAGCCTTGCTAAAAAACCGAAACTATCTCAGTCCATAACTTAGAGGCTATTACGCCCAGTTATTTGACACTCGCCATCGGAGGGTCCATCGCCACTTTGCCCTTCACCGCTTTGTTTTTCACTCTTCTTGACCACATCGCGGTCAGGATCGGCACCAGTATGGAGGTGACGATAACCGAGGTGGCGACCAGCGCCGTGGCGGCCGGGGCGATAGGTTTAAACTGCGGGACCATTTCTGCAATCAGAACTGGCGTTGCTACGGCGGCACCGGCGGAGCTGGAGGCGGCAATCCCGGCTGTACCATCGCCGCCGCCGATGAATTTGTCGGCGAGGATAAGCGGGATACCGGTGATGACAATAACGGCCACACCCAGCAGCACACCTAACAGACCGGTTTGTGCAATCACGGTCAGGTTGATGGTGTTACCGAGCGCGAAGGCGAAGAACGGGATCAGCATTTGTACCGCTTTGCTGAAGAACTCGCGCAGTTCAGGATCCAGATTACCTAAGCCGAAACCGATCAGGAAGGGTAATACTGCGCCGACGAAAACATGCGGCTCAAAGGACGCAATACCCGCTGTACCGAGGATAACCATCGTCATCAGCGGTCCGGATTCCAGAGACATCAGCACAAATGCCCCCGCCTCTTCTTTGGTGCCGTACTGCTGCATCACTGACGCATACAAACCGCCGTTGGTCATGTCCATTGAAGCGACCAGCGCCAGCACCGAAAGCCCGGCAAAAAAGCCAAATTCCACACCATTTTCAGGCATGAAGCGCGAAGCCACCGCCGCAACAATCCAGGCAACCGCGATTTTTGTGACCACCAGCGTGCCGGATTTACGTAACACGGTGCCGGTCGCACTCAGTTTGATCGACGCGCCCATACAGAAGAACCACACGGCAAGAATCGGTACGGTACCGGTCATCAGTCCGTTGGTGAAAGAACCAAAATACTTGCCCGAATCAGGCGCGAAGGTATGGCACAGCGCACCAAGGAAAAGAGGCACTAACATCATTCCGCCAGGGATTTTTTCTATCGCTCGTTTAATGTGCATGTTTTTCACCTGATTTAAAGTAACGGGCCACTGAATGCCGCTACGTTATCCATTTATCAGGGGTATAAAAGTGATTCACTTCATAAAATGAAACGATGTTTCTATTTTTTAGATCGGTAGTTTTATTAATTTATTACGTCAATATTTAATTTCTGAGCGCAATCACATTTTAGGATTTTTATTATCCGGACGGCACCCGTGAAAAAACAAAAAACCCGCAGCAGTCGCCTGTGCAGGTTGGGTATTGCAGGAATGAGTTCAGCTGATTGAAGTGGTTCCGAAAGCCTGACGCCAGTCGGCATCGAATTTTTCAACAGCCGCCTGCACCGCCGGGGTATCGAGCAGTTGCTCGGCGACATCCACCGGTAGAGTGATTGACTGGCAACCGGCCAGCAGACAATCCATTGCCTGACGCGGCGTTCTGAAACTGGCGGCCAGCACTTTTGAATGCGGCGCATGAAGATTCAGCAGGGCCTGCAACTCTTTCACCATCGCGATACCATCACCGCCCTGCGCATCCAGGCGGTTGACGTAGGGTGCGACATATTCAGCCCCGGCCAGCGCCGACAACAACCCCTGACCGGCTCCGTAAACAGCGGTGCCAAGCGTCGGGATATTCATGCCTTTCAGTTTCTTGATCGCGGCCAGACCTTCACGTGTGACGGGGATCTTGACCACTAAACCCGATACGCGCTGCGTCATTAACAGGGCTTCAGCCACCATCTGTTCGGCATCAGATGCCATCACCTGTGCGAATAATTTGCCATTGCCCCCAAGCGCATCGCGCAATGCAGGCAACACTTCCCAAAGAAGTTTGCCCTCTTTCGCCACTATGCTGGGATTGGTCGTCACCCCCTGCAGCGGCAATATGCGTGAAAGACGTTTAACCGCAGCCACATCAGCAGTATCGAGATACAACTCCATAACCCCCTCCTTAAAACCTGTGAGCAAATGCAAAGTTCAGAGAGTGTACGCCTGCAAGCAGAAGGTTTGTTGATCATCATCAAAATCACTTTCGAATGAAAGCATGTAAATTACGAAAGAAGAAAAGACACAAAGGAGTGTCGAGATGATTTTCAATGTGCAGCGTTATTCCACGCATGACGGTCCCGGCATCCGCACGGTGGTGTTTCTCAAAGGTTGTTCACTGGGATGTACCTGGTGCCAGAACCCGGAAAGTCGCTCTGCCAGCCCGGATATTTTGTTCGATACCCGTTTGTGCAGCGCAGGCTGTGACTATTGCACACAGGTTTTCCCGCATGCGGTCACGGTGGAGAACGGCAGGATCAGCGTCCGGCAGCAAAATTTTACAGCATCGGATTTATGCCAGATTGAACAAACCTGCCCTTCCGGCGCACTGAGCGTGTGCGGTGATGAAGTAGATATCGGCGCCCTGATGCAGCAAATTCTGCGCGATAAGCCTTTTTATCAGCGGACCGGCGGCGGCGTGACGCTTTCCGGTGGCGAGCCTTTTATGCAGCCGCAAACGGCACGGACGTTACTGCAACGATGCAAACAGGAAGGTTTGCACACGGCGGTGGAAAGCTGTCTGCATGTGCCGTGGAAGTACATTGAACCCTCTCTCTGCGCACTCGATCTCGTGCTGGCAGATTTAAAACATGTCGCCGCTGAACCCTTTAAACGCCTGACCGGCGGCTCGGTAACACGCGTTATGGATAATTTCCGCCGTCTTTCTGCTGCCGGACAAAAGCTTATCGTGCGTGTTCCGTTAATCCCCGATTTCAACGCTGATCGTACTTCTGTCCGCCAGATTGTGGATTTCGCGGCGGAAGAAACCGGCTGCGAAGCGATTCACTTTTTGCCTTATCACACGCTTGGCATCAATAAATACGCCCTGCTCGGGCAACCTTATCTGGCTGCGCGCCAGCCGTTAAATGACCCTGACCTGCTGACGTTTGCTGAAGAATACGCCGCACAAAAAGGGCTATGTTCACAGTTAAGAGGATAAGAATAATGACCCAGCTGAATCTGAATACCCTTACCGCCCGGATCCGCGCACACAAAGAAGCCCTGATCCATATCGTGAAACCGCCGGTTTGTACTGAACGCGCGCAGCATTACACGCAGATTTATCAGCACCATGCTGATAAACCGCTGGCGGTGCGTCGCGCACTGGCGCTGGCAGAACATCTCAGCAAACGCACTATCTGGATCAAACATGATGAGCTGATCGTCGGTAATCAGGCCAGTGAAGTGCGTGCCGCGCCGATTTTCCCGGAATACACCGTCGGCTGGATTGAAAGTGAAATTGATGCGCTGGCAGACAGACCGGGCGCGGGTTTTGCCGTCAGCGAAGTTAATAAAAAAATCCTGCATGAAATCTGCCCGTGGTGGCGCGGTCAGACGGTTCAGGATCGCTGCTATGGGATGTTTACCGACGAACAGAAAGCGCTGCTCGAAAGCGGGATTGTGAAGGCCGAAGGGAATATGACTTCCGGTGACGCGCATCTGGCGGTGAATTTCCCGCTGCTGCTTGAACTCGGTCTTGACGGTTAGCGCCATAAAGTGGATGAACGCCGCAGCCGCATTCAGCTGACTGACTGGGAAGACCTGCACAAGGAACAGTTGCTTAAAGCCATTGATATTACGCTGAATGCCGTCAGCAATCATGTCCTGCGATTTGCAGAACTGGCGCGTGAAATGGCCGTTTCTGAAACCCGTGAAAACCGCCGGGAGGAACTGCTGACGATGGCCGCAAACTGCGAATTGATTTCTCACCGGCCACCGGAGAATTTCTGGCAGGCGTTGCAGTTATGCTATTTCATTCAGCTGATTTTGCAGATTGAATCTAACGGCCACTCCGTTTCGTTAGGGCGTATGGATCAGTATCTGTATCCATTCTACCGTCGCGATGTGGAACTGGAGCAAACACTGGAGCGCGGTCAGGCGATTGAGTTACTGCAAAGCTGCTGGCTGAAACTGCTGGAAGTGAACAAAATCCGCTCCGGCACTCATTCTAAAGCGTCTGCCGGAAGCCCGCTGTATCAGAACGTCACCATCGGTGGTCAGACATTGCGCAATGGCGTGGCTTCAGATGCGGTCAATCCTCTGTCTTACGCTGTGCTGGAATCTTGCGGGCAGCTGCGCTCCACCCAGCCGAATCTCAGCGTGCGTTATCACGCCGGGATGAGTAATGATTTCCTCCACGCCTGCGTGCAGGTGATCCGCTGCGGCTTTGGGATGCCCGCGTTCAACAACGATGAAATCGTCATTCCTGAATTCATCAGGCTGGGTGTCGAAAAGCAGGATGCTTATGACTATGCGGCTATTGGTTGTATCGAAACGGCGGTCGGTGGCAAATGGGGATACCGCTGCACCGGCATGAGCTTCATCAACTTTGCCCGTGTCATGCTGGCTGCACTGGAACAGGGTAAGGACGCGAAAAGCCAGACGCGTTTCCTGGCGCAGGAGCGCGGGTTATCGCAGGGTAATTTTGACAACTTCGAACAGGTTTTTGCACAGTGGGATGAACAAATCCGTTATTACACCCGTAAATCTATCGAGATCGAATGCGTGGTTGATACGGTTCTGGAAGAAAACGCGCGGGATATTTTATGTTCCGCACTGGTCGATGACTGCATTGAACGCGGTAAAACCATTAAACAAGGCGGCGCGAAATATGACTGGGTTTCCGGTTTGCAGGTCGGGATCGCCAATCTGGGTAACAGCCTGGCAGCGGTGAAGAAGCTGGTCTTTGATCAAGGGACGATCGGTCAGCAGGAACTGGCCAAAGCGCTGGTGTCGGATTATGCAGGGCTGGACGGCGAACGTCTGCGCCAGCGCCTGTTAAACGGCGCAGAGAAATACGGCAACGATCACGACGGCGTAGATAATCTGCTGGTGCGCGCGTATCAGTGTTATATCGATGAACTGTCGAATTATCACAATACACGTTTCGGGCGCGGTCCGGTGGGCGGCACGTATTATGCCGGTACGTCGTCGATTTCTGCTAACGTGCCTTTCGGTGCCGCTACCACGGCGACGCCGGATGGTCGCAAAGCCTTTACACCACTGGCTGAAGGCGCAAGTCCGGCATCGGGTACCGATCATCTTGGCCCGACCGCGGTATTTAACTCGCTGGGTAAACTGCCGACCGAAGCGATCCTCGGCGGCGTATTACTGAACCAGAAGCTGAATCCGGCGTCGCTTGAGAACGAAAATGACCGCCAGACGCTAATGCTGATGCTGCGGACGTTCTTCGAGGAGCATCACGGCTGGCATGTTCAGTACAATATTGTTTCCCGAGAGACATTGCTGAAAGCCCGTGAGGAACCGCAAAACTATCGTGATCTGGTGGTACGCGTGGCCGGTTATTCCGCGTTCTTTACGGCCTTATCGCCGGAGGCTCAGGATGATATTATCGCCCGTACTGAACACACTCTCTAACGTTCTCAAGTGATATTTCTTTTTTTGGGCGGTTCCGGCCGCCCTGACTTTTGGGCAATTATGAACGACAGACAACAAATTATTCTGCAATGGGTAAACGACAAACAGCGCATCAGCGTCACTGAGCTGTCACAGATTTGTCAGGTTTCAGAAGTCACGATCCGCCATGATCTGACCCGGCTGGAACAGCGCCATTATTTGCGCCGTGCCCACGGTTTTGCCGTCGCAATCCAGACCGATGACGTCGACACCCGCATGATGTCGAATTTTGCGCAAAAGCAGAAGCTGGCGAAATTTGCCGCATCACTGATTCAGGACGGAGAAACCGTATTTTTCGAAAGCGGCAGCAGTATTGCCCTGCTGGCTCAATATCTTGCCGACAAAAAGAATCTGACCGTGATTACCGTCAGCAGTTACGTGGCGTCATTATTGAAAAGTATGCCGTGTGAAGTGGTTCTGCTGGGCGGGATGTATCAGAAAACCAGTCAGACCGTGGTCGGTCCGCTGACCAGAATGTGCCTGCAGCAGATGAATTTCAGCAAGGCATTTATGGGCATTGATGGGTTCACGCAGGCGACAGGTTTTACCGGTCGCGACATGCTGCGTGCCGATGTAGTGAATGCAGTAGTCGAAAAAGGTGCGGAAAATATCGTCCTGACAGACTCTTCTAAATTCGGGCAAATTAATCTCAATCCGCTCGGCCCTGTCAGCGCGTTCAGCCGCGTCATTACTGACGACAAACTTGCCGAAGAATACCAGCAGCAACTTTCTGCGGCGGGTGTTCAGGTCAGCCTGGTGGGCTGACCTTTGGCATAACCAGGATCATTGACCGTAGTAAGCGTTCTTACCGTGTTTTCTCAGGTAGTGCTTATCTAACAGTTGCGGCTGCATGTCCGGCAGCTGCGGCGTTAACTGGCGTGAGAAAATCCCCATATACGCGATTTCTTCCAGCACGACGGCGTTATGCACGGCGTTGTCTGCATCGGTTCCCCAGGTAAACGGCCCGTGTGAATGCACCAGCACTGCCGGAATATCGGCTGGTGACAGGTTTCTTTCCGCAAAGGTTTTAACTATCACTTCGCCGGTTTCCCATTCGTAACGCCCGGCGATTTCTTCTTCCGTCATCCGGCGCGTGCAGGGAATATTGCCATAGAAATAATCCGCATGAGTGGTGCCCCAGGCCGGAATGTCCAAACCGGCCTGCGACCAGATGGTTGCGTGGCGCGAATGCGTGTGAACAATACCGCCCGCCTGCAGGAAATTGAGGTACAGTACCCGATGGGTATCGGTATCCGAAGACGGCTTTTTACTGCCCTCGACGATTTTGCCAGTTTCCAGTTCCACCACCACCATGTCGTCCACGCCCATGTGGTCGTATTCTACTCCCGACGGTTTAATCACTATCAGCCCTTCTGCGCGGTCAACGGCGCTGACATTTCCCCAGGTAAAGGTCACCAGATTGTGGCGCGGCAGTGCCAGATTGGCCTCTAATACCTGCTCTTTCAGTTGTTTAAGCATCATGGTTCCCTCTTATTGCAATGCTTTATTGTCTGGTCGGCGCGGGTGAGCAGGTATGGGGCAAATCGCTAAAGAGTGCGTACAGTTCTGCTACAAACGTAAAAGTGGCTGTTTGCGCCGGAAATTGAGTCATGCCTGTTCGCTGTTTTAGTTTTTTGTGTGGTGAGAAGACGGGTTCATGGTGATTTAAGATTATTCACCTAGTGAATGGATATCAATTTCACTATTTTTAATTAACGGATGCACAACTGCGTCTCGAAAGGAGAAATATTATGATGCTCGTAAATAAACGTGTTGCCAGTATTGCACTGGTTCTTACTCTGGCGATGTCTGTCAGTGCTTGTGGTAACTGGTCTAAACGTGACCGTAACACCGCAATCGGTGCGGGTGCCGGTGCGCTGGGCGGTGCAGTTCTGACTGACGGCAGTACGTTAGGGACACTCGGTGGCGCGGCGGTAGGGGGTATTGTCGGGCACCAGGTCAGTAAATAAAACTGCCGGAGAATAAGTTCTATTTCACTGGCATCAAAAACGTAAGCGTTAAGCAACGAATAAAGCTAAAAATAGGATTTGGCAGTTTTTCAGGTCACCTTTCTTGTCATCTTTTTTGATGACAAACAACGCTTCCGGCGTGTGATATCTCTAAAGTAACGCAAGATGCTGCACCGTTAAGGATGCAGCATCTTATAGTTTATCCGTTTCAGCCGCCCGCCAGTTTCACTTTCATCCCTTTAGCTTCGAGCAACTGTTTCAGCAGGTCGCGTTTATCGCCCTGGATCTCAATCACGCCCTCTTTAACCGCACCGCCGCAACCGCACTTCTTCTTCAGTTCTGCCGCGAGTTTTTCCAGTGCTGCATCATCAAGGTCAACGCCGCTGATCAGACACACACCTTTGCCTTTACGGCCGCTGGTCTGGCGCTGAATACGCACAATTCCGTCCCCCTTCGGGCGCGCGACGACGGCTTTCGGCTCATCAATCCTTCCGCTGTCGGTTGAATAGACCAGACGGCTGTTGTTGTCATTGCTCATACGTTCTCCCTCTTAACGCAGTGAGGCGCGGATATCACGCAGGGTCTGCGCCGGATCGGCTGACTGCGTAATCGGACGGCCAATCACCATGTAATCGACACCGGCGACCAGCGCTTCCTGCGGTGTCATCACACGACGCTGGTCGTCAGCTTTGCTGCCCGCAGGACGAATGCCTGGCGTCACCAGCTGGAATGCCTGGCCCAGCGCAGATTTAAAGCGCGTCGCTTCCTGAGCGGAACACACCACGCCATCAAGGCCACAGTCGCGGGTCAGGCGCGCCAGACGTTCGGCATAATCGGCAGGCGAAAGGGTAATACCTAAATCTGCCAGATCACTGCTTTCCATGCTGGTCAGCACGGTCACCGCAATCAGTAGCGGTGCATCTTTACCCAATGGTGCCAGCGCTTCTTTGGCTGCGGTCATCATGCGCGCACCGCCGCTGGCGTGTACGTTGACCATCCACACGCCCAGATCCGCCGCCGCAGCTACGGCACGCGCAGTGGTATTTGGAATGTCATGGAATTTCAAATCCAGAAAAACGTCAAAACCACGGCTTTGCAAGTCTTTGACCATCTGCGGACCAAAATGCGTGAACATTTCTTTGCCCACTTTCAGGCGACAATCGCGGGGATCAATCTTATCGGCAAACGCCAGCGCGGAAGATTTGTCGGCATAGTCCAGTGCAACAACAATAGGTGATGTATTTAAGTCGTTGTTGTTAATGTTATTTTCAGACTTCATATCGTCAGCCTCTTGTGTGAATTCAAATCAGGAAGGAGAAATAGTTTTTTTGCCGCCCGCATTTTACATGGCAAGACGCTGAATTCACAGCTACACATAATGTGACAGATTTATTAAATTTTTGTGAATCACTAGACGATGCAACATGGCTGGCATAGCTTGTTACTTTTACTCTAAGGAAAGGCTGAAAAATGAGTGAGATAACCACCCTGACCGTGAAAATTCCGGTTGAATTAAAAGAACTGATCAAGAACGCCGCCGCAGAAGCGGAACATTCATTAAGTGCAGAAGTGGCAGCACGCCTGGAACAGAGTTTTAATCCCTCCGCGCCAAAAGGCAAAAAGGCCGCCAAAGCGACCGAACACGAGATTGATAATCAGCATCTGGCGGAAGAAAGCGAGCCCGCCCTGACCGCCAAAGAAATTAAGAAACTGCGGAGTTTGCTGAGTATCCGCAAGACGAGCAGTAAAAAGAAGTAACACGGACAATCAGAACGAGACAGCCGGAGGGACAGAGAGTCAAATGATCACTGTCCGTCCAGCCCTCGTATAGGCTTGATCGTTGCCCAACCGCGGCATGACGGGCAGTGCCAGTACAATGAATGCGCGGTAAAGCCGCATTTGTGGCAACGGTAACGCGGTTTGGTGCGAATTTGCTCGCCTACCATGTCGCGCAATAAGACCAGACTTTCCTTCGCACGGCCCTCTTCCGCATCCGCCAGATGGTAATCCATCAGATGATGGAACACGCGCATAGTCGGATGCCGCTGAAGCTGGCGGTTAATGTAGTTCTGCGCCGTCTCGCGCCCTTCCTCATCATGAATGATTTCTGCCAGCATCAGCTCAGCGGCTGCACCGGTATTTTCATCCACACAACGTTTGAGGAACTCCGCCCAGCTAAGGGTATCTTTCAGGTTTTGATAGCATTCCTGGAGCATTGGCAGCGCTTCGCTGACCAGTTCTTTATCCTGCTCAAGAACGCGTTGCAAGGCTTCCGTCGCTTTGCGGTATTCACCCTGCGCCAGAAAAATCCGCCCCTGCATGATGGAAACACGGGCGCAAAGTTTATCCGCAGCCGCCGCTTTTTTCAGCAGCCCCGTGGCTTTGTCAAAATCATCGGCAACCATCGCCTGCAAAGCCAGTTCACACCAGAAATGCGCAATTTCTTTACGGCGGTTTTCTTTGCCCAGTTTGACCAGACGTTCAGCCACATCAATGGCATTTTGCCAGTCGCTGGTGGCCTGATGGATGATCAACAGTTGCTCGAGTGCGAACAGCTGGAAATCCTGCTCTTTGACCAGCTGATTGAACATGTCTTCGGCGCGGTCATAAAAACCAGCGGCCATGTAGTCACGACCCAGTTGCTGGACGGCAAGCAGGCGTTGTTCGAAGGTCAGTGAGGCGCTTTCCATCAGCGACTGGTGGATACGGATTGCACGATCCACTTCGCCACGGGAGCGGAACAGGTTACCCAGAGTCAGGTGCGCTTCGACTGTGCTGCTGTCCTCTTTCAACATTTCGAGGAACAGGTCGACCGCTTTGTCCTGCTGATTGGAAAGCAGGAAGTTAACCCCCGCTACGTATTCACGCGACAGGCGGTTAGCATTTTCCTGTTTATCCTGCTGAGAACTTCTGCGCCCCATGTACCAGCCATAGGCGGCAGCAACGGGCAACAACAGAAACAGCAGTTCTAACATAGAAGATTATTCCTTGCTGACATCATAAGATGCTGCTGGTGGCGTAACGACGGCCACAGGCTCAATTTGTTGTTCAAGACGTTTAATTTTACGTTGTGCACGTCCCAGTGACATACGGACGCGGAGGTAGAACAGCCCGCAAATGACCCAGCCGAGAATAAAACCGGTGGCAAACAACACGGCAAGCAGTGTGGAAACACGATAGTCACCCTGCGCCAGCAAATAGTTGAAGGTCACAGTCTGATCGTTATGAGCACCCAGAGTGATAGAAATCACAACGATGACCAGCAAAAATAAAAAAATCAGCAGATATTTCACATTCATTCCTGTAATGCCGGATGTACCGGTTGAATTATGCCAAAAACTCTCGTCCCGACCTAATAAGTTAGCATTTCCAAACAAAGCTGGGAAATATTGCAGTGGCTTAACATGCAGTCTGTATCAACTTCGACCAATTTTGAAGGTGGTTTCAGAAATTGCGTGCATCACTGCAATCGGGCCAATAAGAAGTATATGGGGATGAATAGCGAAAAATTAAAGGGGCGCGGTGAGCGGCTCCTTTTAATGACAAACACTTAACGGATTTTCCGAACACTCACCGGCTAGTCCCGCTCTCTGATTTCCTGCTTTTCAGCGGGCGGCGGTGTCAGCGGTCCGACATAACGTTCGGTCAGCCAGCAGGCCAGCGTCACCAGTATCCAGCTGATCCCAACGGAAGCCAGCAGGTCACGCGGCCAGTGCATTCCCAGCATCAGGCGGCTACCCATCACTACCACCGCCCACACCATCAGCACGGTGACCGTTTTGAAGTGCTTACGGCGCCATAACAGGCCGATGGCTAACAAAGCCCAGGTCGCGGCGAACATGGTATGCCCGGAGGGAAACGCATAACCGGTATCGTTCTGCCAGCTTTTGTTCAGCCAGTGCGGGATTTGTACGTCATCACCGAGGATTTCTTTCACCTGCTTGCCGCGTAATTTACTTTTCTGCGCATAAAACTCGCCGACGTTCATCTGGTGATCGGTACCCAGCCACGCCACATAAGGCCGCGGCTCCCGCACTTCGCCTTTGATGAAATCTTTCGCGTATTGCCCGACCAGCAGAGCGGCGACGATGATCACGCCCAGCCCGATGGCGGGTTTAAGGCGAAAACGCAAACACCACAGGAACCAGCCACAAAGAATGACAGTCGTGAGAATACCCCACGGTTCGCTCACCGTTTCGGTCACCCAGTACAGCGGGCGCAAAACGGAAGGATTTTCTCCCGGCACCCAAAGCCAGCCGCTTATCCATACCGCTGCGGGCATCAGCATTAAAATTACAGCCCCGAGTGCGGTGCGTTTGGCGATATCAAACATAGTCATCCCTTCCGTCATTCGTAAAAAAGAGTTGGAGTGTACCAACGTTGTCTCTTCATCACATTCTCAACGCTTCGATTGTTGAGGATGCAGTTATAATTCATATCTTATGAACTAATCGTTCAAATATTCCCGCTAAAATGAACAGCAAACTATGGCAAAATGGTGCCCTGTCATGATGGAAAGGCACCGATTCCCTATCCACAGGCCGCATCTGAACGTAGGATGCGCATCAATAAGTACAATACTCACTGTGAATCAAGACTATTTGTGGTTTTTTTGGAGCGTAAAATGCAGCTGAAACGGGTGGCAGAAGCCAATCTGCCAACACCTTGGGGCGATTTCCTGATGGTGGGTTTTGAAGAATTGGCCACCGGGCACGACCACCTGGCGTTAGTTTTTGGTGACATCAGCGGTGAAACACCCGTTCTTGCGCGAGTTCACTCTGAATGTCTGACCGGTGATGCTTTGTTCAGCCTGCGCTGTGACTGCGGTTTCCAGCTCGAAGCGGCACTGAATCACATTGCAGAGGAAGGCCGCGGTATCCTGATGTATCACCGTCAGGAAGGCCGTAACATCGGCTTGCTCAATAAAATCCGTGCTTACGCGCTGCAGGACAAAGGCTATGATACCGTTGAAGCCAACCACCAGCTCGGGTTTGCCGCTGACGAACGTGATTTCACGCTGTGTGCGGACATGTTCAAACTGCTCGGCGTCGATTCGGTTCGCCTGCTGACCAATAATCCGAAGAAAGTCGAAATCCTGACAGAAGCCGGAATAAACATCACCGAACGCGTTCCGCTGATCGTAGGACGCAACCCGGAAAACGAACGCTACCTGTCGACCAAAGCGGCCAAAATGGGTCACCTGCTCGAGAAGTAAGAGTTCTATAGTCCGATGTAAATATTAAGGGCACCTTAAGAAGGTGCCCTTTTTTATTAGCAGAAGAACAGGGTTTACAGCATCTTGCGGATCACGTAATGCAGAATGCCGCCGTTCTGGAAGTACGTCAGCTCGTTACCGGTATCGATACGGCAGCGGGCATTGACGGTTTCTTTATGCCCGTCAGCGTAAACGATATGCACTGCGACGTCCTGCCCCGGCGTCAGCGTTTGTAATCCGCTGACGCTAATCTGTTCGTCACCGGTCAGTTTCAGCGTTTTTCGGGTGACACCCAGCGGGAATTCGAGGGGTAATATCCCCATACCGATAAGATTCGAGCGGTGAATACGTTCGAAGGATTCGGCGATAACCACGCGCACGCCCAGAAGACGCGGCCCTTTCGCCGCCCAGTCACGGCTTGAACCTGATCCGTACTCTTTACCGGCAATGACCGCCGTCGGCACACTTTCATGCTGATAGCGCATCGCGGCATCATATATCGCCAGCTGATCCTGAGACGGAATATGGCGGGTATAACCGCCCTCCACGCCCGGTACCATTTCATTTTTGATACGGATATTGGCGAACGTCCCGCGCATCATCACTTCATGGTTACCACGACGTGAACCGTAAGAGTTAAACGCTTTCGGCTCAACACCATGCTGCGTCAGATACAGCCCCGCAGGACTTTCAGCTTTGATATTACCGGCAGGTGAGATGTGGTCGGTGGTCACAGTGTCCGCCAGGATCGCCAGAATACGAGCGTCCTTGATATCTTCCAGTGCATCCGGTTCGGCTTTCATATCACTGAAGAACGGCGGATGGCGGATGTAAGTGGAATCCTCCTGCCAGGTATAGGTCGGCGTACCGTCTACCTGAATCGCCTGCCAGCTGGCATCACCGTTGAAGACTTCGGCATATTCTTTGTGGAACATGTCCGTCGTCACCTGCCCGACCGCATTGGCAATATCGTTGGCGGAAGGCCAGATATCTTTCAGATACACCGGCTTGCCCTCTTTGTCCTCTCCCAGCGGATCAGTCGTCAGATCGACATTCATATTCCCCGCCAGCGCGTAAGCCACCACCAGCGGCGGTGAGGCAAGCCAGTTAGTTTTAATCAGCGGATGAATACGTCCCTCGAAATTACGGTTACCGGAAAGCACCGCACCGACGGTGAGATCACCGGCTTTGATGGCTGATTCAATCGGTTCCGGCAGCGGCCCGGAGTTACCGATACAGGTCGTACAGCCGTAACCCACCAGATTAAAACCGAGTTCTTCCAGATAGGGCATCAGACCGGCGGCATTAAGATAATCGGTCACCACTTTAGAACCTGGCGCCAGCGAAGTTTTCACCCAGGGTTTACTGGTGAGACCTTTTTCTGCAGCATTTTTTGCCAGCAAACCGGCCGCCATCAGCACGCTCGGGTTAGAAGTGTTAGTACAGGAAGTGATGGCAGCAATCACCACCGCGCCGGTGGTCAGGGCATAATGCTGACCGTCCAGCGTGAAGGTTTCTTTATCGCTGCGACCCGCTTTACTGTTACCCAGCTCCAGTTCCGTCGCTGCTTTAAAAGCTTTAGGAACATTAGGCAGCGCCACGCGATCCTGCGGGCGTTTCGGCCCGGCCAGACTTGGCTCAACGTCGCCCATATCCAGCGCCAGCGTGCTGGTAAAGACCGGCTCATCACAGGCATTACGCCATAAGCCCTGCGCCTGAGAATAGGCTTTCACCAGTTCGATTTGATCGTCGCTGCGGCCACTGAGTTTCATGTAACTCAGCGTCACGTCATCGACCGGGAAGAATCCGCAGGTGGCACCGAATTCCGGCGACATATTGGCAATGGTCGCGCGGTCGGCCAGCGGTAAGTCAGCCAGCCCGTCACCGTAAAACTCGACGAATTTACCGACCACGCCGTGTTTGCGCAGCATCTGCGTGACCGTTAACACCAGGTCTGTTGCGGTGATGCCTTCGCGTAATTTGCCGGTCAGTTTAAACCCGACGACATCCGGGATCAGCATGGAAACAGGCTGTCCTAGCATCGCCGCTTCGGCTTCGATACCGCCGCAGCCCCAGCCTAAAATGCCCAGGCCGTTAATCATGGTGGTGTGGGAATCGGTGCCGACCAGAGTGTCGGGATAGGCGACCGTTTTGCCGTCCTGTTCTTCATACCAGACGGTTTGCCCGAGATACTCGAGGTTAACCTGGTGACAGATACCGGTGCCGGGCGGGACCACGCGAAAACGGTTGAAGGCTTTTTGTCCCCAGCGCAGGAACTGATAGCGCTCGTTGTTACGCTCCATTTCGAGGCGGACGTTTTCATCAAAAGCCTGATCATCACCGAACTCATCAACCGTGACGGAGTGGTCGATAACCAGATCAACGGGCGATAACGGGTTTACCTGTTCGACATTGCCGCCAAGCCGCTTGACCGCCTGACGCATCGCCGCCAGATCGACCACCGCCGGTACGCCGGTGAAATCCTGCATCAGAACACGCGCAGGCCGGTAAGCAATTTCCCGGTCCGCATGGCCGGTTTTCTGCCAGCTGACCAGTTCCTGCAAATCACTTTCCGTGACGGTGTCGCCATCGACATGGCGCAGCAGATTTTCAAATAATACTTTGAGGGATTTGGGCAGGCGCTGGATATCACCCAGCGTTTTGGCTGCGAGTGGCAGGCTGTAGTAGTGGAACTCCTTGTTCTGGACCGCCAGCTTATCCAGACTGTTCTTGCGAATAGACGACATAGCTTCTCCTTTAGCGCTCAGCGTGGCCTTAAGGAATAACCCGCTGGCTTATAAGTGCATAGTTAAAGATAACACAAATAATTGTTAACATTCCGATAACAGCTCAAAGTGTTCAACAGGCAAAAAAAATCCCGCAGCATCATCAGAGGCGGCGGGACTGGCGGTCAGCAAAGAAAATGTTGCGGTTTATTTCACCGGTAATTTGATGTCTTTAAACATCTCTTCGATGTCTTCGTTGGAGCGCAGTGAAATGGCGGTATCCACCACATCACGCGTGAGATGCGGCGCAAAGCGCTGGATAAAATCGTACATGTAACTGCGCAGGAAAGTGCTGCGGCGGAAACCGATTTTAGTGGTGCTGTAGGTGAAGATATCACGCGCATCCACGGTAACCAGATCCGGATCCTGAACCGGATCGACCGCCATACTGGCGATAACCCCTACCCCCAGGCCCAGACGCACATAGGTTTTAATCACGTCGGCATCGGTGGCGGTAAAGACAATACGCGGCGTCAGACCTGCGCGGTTGAACGCGGTATCAAGTTCTGAGCGGCCGGTAAAACCAAAGGTATAAGTGACGATCGGGTAAGCGGCCAGTTCTTCAATGGTGACTTTCTCTTTGCCTGCCAGCGGATGATCTGGCTGAACCACGACGGCACGGTTCCAGTGATAGCAAGGCAGCATCACCAGGTCATCGTAAAGATGCAGGGCTTCAGTCGCGATGGCAAAATCGGCATTCCCCTTGGAAACAGCTTCAGCAATCTGAGTTGGTGAACCCTGATGCATATGCAGTGAAACGCGCGGGTAGCGTTCGATAAAGCCTTTAATCACATTCGGTAAGGCATAACGCGCCTGCGTGTGCGTCGTCGCCACATACAGGGAGCCTTTGTCAGGATAGGTATGCTCGCCGGCCACGGCTTTGATAGCATCGACTTTAGACAAGACTTCGCGGGCGATACGGATAATTTCCTGCCCGGCGGGAGTCACCTGCGTGAGATGTTTGCCACTGCGCGAAAAAATCTGGATCCCCAGTTCATCTTCCAGCATACGAACTTGTTTGCTGATACCCGGCTGCGACGTGTACAGGCCTTCTGCCGTCGAACTGACGTTCAGATTGTGATTAACAACCTCTACGATGTAGCGCAGTTGCTGCAATTTCATATCTCATACCACCCTGGTTTCAAACCCTGTCGCCATCCCTGTTCATGCGTTGGCTGAACAGTCAGGAAATGATTTTTATCGAATACCGGAAGTCTGTGAACGCATCGTTTTATGCCCCAGACGCATTAACTTATTACTTAAATGCATAAGAATAAATTTTATATAACAATTATATCAATTATTAACGTCATGTATAGCCGGATAACATAACGACAATCGTCGTCAGTCTCATCCTGATAATAAAAACACGCAGAACTCAGCGATGATAGATCTTAATGCAATAAAAAAACCAGCCCGGAGGACTGGTTTTTTACAACTGCTTAACAGCTTAAAGTATGACGGCGATAATTACTTTTTGCCTTCAACCCATTTCCCGTCGACAAAGAACGCGGTCCAGCCAGTGGCTTTGCCGTCTTTCTCGGAGGAAACATACTGCTGCTTGGTTTTACGGCTAAAACGCACCATCGATTTATTGCCTTCCGGGTCAGCGACTGGCGCATCGGCCAGATAGCTCAGTTTTTCCGGCAGACGATCTTTAAAGCGTTTCAGTTCTTCCACCAGCGGCGCACGGGTTTCGCGCGATTTAGGGAAAGTATTGGCCGCCAGGAAGACACCCGCTGCACCATCGCGAAGAACGAAATAGGCGTCTGATTTCTCACACGGCAATTCTGGCAACGGAACCGGATCTTCTTTCGGCGGCGCAACGTCACCGTTACGTAAAATCTTACGGGTGTTTTTGCACTCGTCGTTGGTACAGCCCATGTACTTACCGAAACGCCCCATTTTCAGGTGCATTTCAGAACCACATTTCTCGCACTCAACAATCGGACCGTCGTAGCCCTTGATGCGGAACTCGCCCTGCTCGATTTCATAGCCATCACATTCCGGGTTATTACCGCAGACATGTAATTTACGCTGATTATCGATGAGGTAGCTGTCCATCGCCGTGCCGCATTTCCCGCAGCGGCGTTTTGCACGCAGTGCGTTTGCTTCGGCTTCGTCGCCTTCCAGCACGTTCAGAACTTCAGCATCAGCAATCAGGTTGATGGTGGTTTTGCAGCGCTCTTTCGGCGGCAACGCATAACCGGAACAACCCAGGAACACGCCGGTGCTGGCGGTACGGATCCCCATCGGACGTCCACAGGTCGGGCATTCGATGCTGGTCAGTACCATCTGATTCGGGCGCATACCGCCTTCTTCAGGATCTTTCTCGGCTGTTTCTAATTGCTTGCTGAATTCACTGAAGAATTCGTCGAGAACCGCTTTCCATTCCGCCTTGTTGTTGGCGACCTGATCCAGCCCGTCTTCCATACGTGCGGTGAAATCGTAGTTCATCAGTTCGCGGAAGTTTTCTTCCAGACGATCGGTGACGATTTCGCCCATTTTTTCGGCATAGAAACGACGGTTTTCAACGTGAACATAACCGCGGTCCTGAATGGTCGAAATGATCGACGCATAGGTAGACGGACGGCCAATGCCACGTTTTTCCAGCTCTTTGACCAGTGACGCTTCGCTAAAACGCGCAGGCGGCTTGGTGAAGTGCTGAGTCGGCAGCAGTTGTTGCAGTTCGAGATCTGTGCCCACTTCAATCGCCGGTAAAGTTCGGTCTTCGTCGCCTTTACGCAGCGCAGGCATCACCTTGGTCCAGCCATCAAAACGCAGGGTACGGCCTTTAGCACGCAGGGAATAATCACCGGCTTTAACCGTCAGCGTGGTGGAATCGTACTGGGCTGGTGTCATCTGACATGCCACAAACTGGCGCCATATCAGCTGATACAGACGCTGTGCATCTGCTTCCATATCTTTCAGCTGTTCAGAAACGACCGCCACATCAGAAGGACGAATCGCTTCGTGCGCTTCCTGTGAGTTCTCTTTATTGCTGTATTGCAACGGTGCTTTCGGCAGGTATTTATCACCGAAATTCGTGCCAATATAGCCACGCACCATTTCCACCGCATCCTGGCTCAGGTTGGTGGAGTCAGTACGCATATAGGTAATGTGACCGGCTTCGTACAGACGCTGGGCCATCATCATGGTTTTCTTCACGCCGAAGCTCAGACGCGTACTGGCCGCCTGTTGCAACGTAGAAGTAATGAATGGCGCCCCCGGTTTGCTGCTGGTCGGTTTATCTTCACGATCAACAACGGTATAGCGCGCTTTCTCAAGCAGCGAAACGGCTGCGTGAGTCTGTTCTTTATTCACCGGTTTAAATGGTTTTTCCAGATGATGCGTCACTTCCATTTGCAGGGCGGTTTCTTTCTTCGCCAGCAAATCTGCATGCAATTCCCAGTATTCTTCCGGCACAAACGCTTTGATTTCTTTCTCGCGTTCCACCACCAGACGTACTGCCACGGACTGAACGCGACCAGCGGATAAACCACGGGCAATTTTCTTCCACAACAGCGGGGATACCATGTAACCCACCACACGGTCCATAAAACGACGCGCCTGCTGAGCGTTAACACGGTCAATATTCAGTTCGCCCGGTTCTTTGAAAGCATTCTGAATCGCGTTTTTGGTAATTTCGTTAAATACCACGCGGCTGAAACGTTTGTCATCACCGCCAATCACTTCCCGCAAATGCCAGGCAATCGCCTCTCCTTCGCGGTCAAGGTCGGTTGCGAGATAGATGTGGTCAGCTTTTTCCGCTAACGCTTTTAACTCAGCAACAACTTTTTCTTTACCGGGAAGTATTTCGTATTGGGCAGCCCAGCCATGAAACGGATCGACACCCATACGATTAACCAGCGCAGTTTTCTCATCCTTTTTTACTTTTTTCTTTGTTTTTTCTTCGGTTGAGGCGGCGGTCTTTTTAGCAGCGGATCCACTGGTCGGTAAATCACGGATATGACCGACGCTGGACTTAACCACGTAGTCATTTCCTAAATATTTATTAATCGTTTTGGCTTTTGCCGGGGACTCAACTATTACGAGAGCTTTGCCCATAATTACCTTTACCTGAATGATTCTTCATCATCTGAAGAAGATTTTGTCTTGTTATGCCGCGGCACAATATCACGTCTTTTTTTATATTGCGGCAGTGAGTCAGAACGTCAACCTATTTCTTCCAAATAAGGCGAGAACTGACTTCCAGAGGTTCAATACACTGATTCTGCGAGGGATTAACCAGACAGGGCTCAGCAGAATGCGCCCGTTTTTATGTCAAATAATGACCAAGCGTAAACAAAACATTCCACCTGAAGCCACAAAATCCCACACTCTACCTGATAAAAATCGTCACGCAAACTAATTAACACGTAAACGCTCTTTTCGCCAATCTGCGTAAACCTTTTACTGTTTCGCTTAAATTATAAACAACGGTTCAGACTGATTACCCCCAGCGGATTTGCGGTTTTCTCCGTGACGGGATTACAATAACGTCAGCAATTATAGTGGGGAGTAAATATCATGCACGAAAATACATCGGCAATTAGTCGCGAAGCTTTACTGGTCGAAGCGAATAAGGTTATCCGTGAGCACGAAGATTACATGCACGGAATGCTCGCGACAGAGGTTGAGCAAAACGGCAATGTGCTGGTTTTCCGCGGAGAGTTTTTCATGGATGAAGAGGGTTTACCGACCAGAAAAACCACGGCGGTATTTAATATGTTTAAACATCTGGCTCATCTTTTTTCAGAAAAATACCATCTCGAAAACTGAGCAATAAAAAAGAGTAATAAAGGTAAACGCAACCGATAAACTGTTGCAGTAAATCGGGGCAATAAAAAAGGGACAAAAGTCCCTTTTAACTCTTAATGTTTCACAGAAACGATTAATGCCCGCCAGACTAAGGCGTTACAGTAACGGCTTCTGGCTACGCTGCAACCAGCGCAGGAACAAACGATCAGCGCTTTCTGCTACGCTGCCAGTAAACCGGTCCATCATGCGTTTACGGCGGCTGTAACGTACCGCAATCACTTCATGGTTTTTCATCTCTGCGATCAGTAGATCATCACTGGTGCCAATGGCATCAATCAGGCCATTTTCACGTGCCTGGGTACCGAACCAGTGTTCGCCAGTCGCCACTGCATTAATGTCCAGTGACGGACGATTCTGATGCACAAATTCCTTGAACAGCACATGCGTTTCATTCAGGTCTTCACGGAATTTCTCGCGCCCTTCATCGGTGTTTTCACCCAGCAACGTCAGCGTACGTTTAAACTCGCCCGCCGTGTGCAGCTCAATATCGATGTCGTTCTTTTTAAGCAGACGGTTGAAGTTAGGAATTTGCGCCACAACGCCGATGGAACCAATAATGGCAAACGGTGCTGCGACAATCCTGTCTGCCACGCAGGCCATCATATAACCGCCGCTGGCGGCTACTTTATCCACGGCCACGGTCAGGCGGATCCCGCTCTGGCGCAGGCGAACCAGCTGAGAAGCCGCAAGACCATAACCGTGTACCACCCCGCCCGGACTTTCGAGGCGCAGCAGCACTTCGTCTTCCGGTGTCGCTACCGCCAGCACCGCCGAAATCTCTTCACGCAGCGACGTCACTTCGTGGGCGTCCATACTGCCTTTAAAGTCGAGCACATACAGGCAAGGTTTGCTTTTAGAGCCACCGGTTTTCGCCTGCAATTTTTTCTGTTTAGCTTCGGCTTTATCTTTTTTCTTCAATTCCTTACTGCGAATTTTTAGCTCAGCGGGATTCATACGTGCGCTGCGCATTTCACGTTGCATTTCGCGGTACTGTTCGCCTAAGTCGATCAGCTGTAACTCACCTTTGCTGTGAGATTTACGGTGACGAAGGCCGACAACCAGAATTACCAGCGCGCCGATGGCGATCACTACGGTCACAACTTTGGCCAAAAAGAGCCCATAAAGAGAAAGTAAATCCACAAAACCGCCTTATCTATGTGGTCATAAAACCGTGGTCAGAAAGATGTTGAACATTCTAGACAATCGCCGTCGTGGCGTCTTGTTTGAATATGACATTGTCAATCGTACGTAAAACTGAGTGCGCCCGTGTTCCAATTTTGTTACAAAAGAGCTGTCCGTTTTTCGGTTAATCATTGAAACTCATGCCCATTTGAGGCATATAAGCGGAGATCACTGCCGAAATACCCCAAATTATCGCCAAAATGTCGGACTCCGGTTGAGCGCAATTTCTCCCATTTCCGGCATTTTTATATCAAGATCGCCAGATGTGATGACGGCCATTTGCCGCCACATCGCGCCCCCTTTAAGAGGACTGACCGTGCATTACCATCCTAAATCTGATTTGCTCAAAAACCGCATTATTCTCATTACCGGCGCTGGCGACGGCATTGGTCGCGAAGCCGCCCTTACCTACGCCCACTTTGGCGCGCAGGTTATTTTGCTGGGCCGCACCGAGAGCAAACTGGCCAGCGTACAGCAGGAAATAGCTGCGAGAAACCTGCGACCTGCTTTCATTTATACACTCGATTTACTGGCCGCCAGCCAGCAGGATTGCCAGCAGGTGGCCAGTCAGATTGCGCAATGGGTGCCGCATCTCGACGGTGTATTACACAACGCCGGTTTGCTGACTGACATCACGCCAATGGCGGATATTCAGTTGCAAGACTGGATGAATGTGATGCAGGTCAACGTGAATGCAACCTTTATGCTGACGCAGGCGTTATTGCCGCTGATGCACAAATCCGTGAGTTCTTCGCTGGTCTTTACGACATCCAGCGTGGGTCGCGAAGGCCGCAGTGGTTGGGGCGCTTATGCCGTATCGAAATTCGCTACCGAAGGCATGATGCAGGTGCTGGCCGAAGAGCACAAGCACACGGGTTTGCGCGTGAACTGTATCAACCCCGGCGGCACACGCACCAGCATGCGCGCCTCGGCGTTCCCCGATGAAAACAAAGATAAACTTAAAACACCGGCAGATATCATGCCGTTGTATCTGTACCTTATGGGCGATGACAGCCGCCGTAAAACCGGCATCAGTTTTGATGCCCAGCCAGGCCGCAAAGCCGGTCCGGCAGAATAATCACGGAGTCACCGATGACCGAAGATCGCCACAAGCAGCGCCAGCAAAAACTGAAAGAACAGGTTGATGCGCGTATTGATGCAGCCAAAGAGCAGCGCGGAATTTTGATTGTGTTTACCGGCAATGGTAAAGGCAAAACCACGGCGGCCTTTGGCACCGTCACCCGCGCTGTCGGACATGGTATGCGGGCGGCAGTGATCCAATTCATTAAAGGTGAATGGCCGAACGGGGAGAAGAATCTACTCGAGCCGCACGGCGTTGAATTTCAGGTAATGGCGACCGGTTTTACCTGGGAAACGCAGAATAAAGAAACCGATACCGAGGCCTGTCAGGCCGTCTGGCAGCACGGAAAACGCATGCTGGCCGATGCCTCATTAGATCTCGTGGTGCTCGATGAACTGACTTACATGGTCAGTTTCGGCTATCTGGATTTGCAGGAAGTGATTGACGCGCTGAACGCCCGTCCTGCTCACCAGACGGTAATTATTACCGGTCGCGGCTGCCATCGTGATCTGCTGGAAATGGCCGACACCGTCAGTGAACTGCGGCCGGTAAAGCACGCCTTTGATGCCGGGATTATGGCGCAACAGGGCATCGACTGGTAATGTCCTGCCCCATCATAAACCACTGTCGTTGAAACGCTGAATTACGCAGGCACCGGGACGAAGATCGATTTCACACAGGCAGCCTTGTTTAAACGGGAAGCGCCACATATCGGCAGGCGCCAGTTTGAGCATCATCGCCAGTAGCAGGCTGAGCGACCCCTGATGCGCGACAATGGCCAGCCTGCTTTCCTGCGGGCGTAAATGCAACTGCTGCAAAGCCTGACGGATGCGCACCGTAAAGTCTGTGAATGATTCCCCTTGCGGTACATCCGCTTTTTGCCAGTCCTGACACCATTCCTGAAATCCTTCAGCCTGTGAGGCTTGCAGTTCGTTGTGGTGACGCATTTCCCACTCACCAAAGGCCATCTCGCGCAACAGAGGCTGTGACTCCATCGGGATGTCACGTCCCTGCCCGATAATTCCGGCAGTATCGCGGCTGCGGCGCATATCGGTGTGGATAATGGCATCCAGCGGCGTCGCTTCCAGCTGACGGGCTACATGCTGCGCCTGTCGTTCGCCCTCTGCCGTCAGCGCAATATCGCTGCTCCCGCAAAAAACGCCGTTAACGTTAGCCTGAGTTTGTCCGTGTCGTATCAGATATAATTTCATGATGTTGTCCTTTGTCTCAGAGCCAGAAATCCCGGTAAGGCATGTTTTTTTTTGCAGATTTAAGGTAAGTCATTTTAGTTAAGTACGGTGAGATAAATAGCGGCTGTCCTGAATTTAACGCAAAAAAAACCGCAGTCTTAAACTGCGGTTATGGGCATAGCCGGAAGTGGGTCGCTTGTCAGCGATTAACTCCGTTTGGCAGGCCCGGTAGTACGACGTGCCGGTGCAACCTGAGTATGGCGCTTAACAGCACGACGGATCTGGTTAGCTTTCACACGACGACGATCGCGCTCAACCGGCAGTTTGCTGACAGTTTCTTCGGTCATATCGACCAGTGTGCGCAGATAGTTGATGTCCGGCAGATCCAGCTCTTTATAGCCGCCACGAGGCAGGCCTTTAGGCAGGTTCAGGTCACCATAACGTACGCGGATCAGACGGCTGACCTGCACGCCAACGGCTTCCCACAGACGACGAACTTCGCGGTTACGCCCTTCTGTCAGGGTCACGTTGTACCACTGATTCAGACCTTCGCCGCCCTGGAATTTGATCGAGCGGAATGCCGCAGGACCGTCTTCCAGCTGCACGCCGCGGCTCAGCTGTTTGATTTTTTCATCATCAACCTGACCGAAGACACGCACGGCATATTCGCGTTCAACTTCACGGCTCGGGTGCATCAGGCGGTTAGCCAGTTCACCGTCGGTGGTGAATAACAGCAGGCCGGAGGTGTTAACGTCCAGACGACCTACCGCAATCCAGCGGGAACCGCGCATTTTTGGCAGACGGTCAAAGACGGTCGGACGGCCTTCCGGATCACTGCGCGTACACAACTCGCCTTCCGGCTTGTAGTACGCCAGCACGCGGCAGACGGTGTCCTGCGATTCCATCACTGACAGCACGTGGCCATCAAGACGAATTTTCGTGCCGCCGGTGACTTCCACACGGTCGCCCAGCGTAGAGATTTTACCGTCAACGCTGACACGGCCAGCCTGAATCATTGCTTCGACTTCACGGCGTGAACCATGACCTGCACGTGCGAGGACTTTTTGCAGCTTTTCGCTTTGTCCTTCGGTGCTGTCCAGCGCGTTTTTCGGCTTCTGGTATTTTACTTCTTCTTCTTCACCGTTTTCATCAAACAGTGCTTCAGCTTTAGGTTTGGTACCACGGGGTTTCAGCGGCGCGCGAGGTTTTTCACCGCGGGCGTTTTCGGGACGACCCGGTTTGCCTGTCCGTGGTTTTTCAATACGTGAATTTTCTATGCGTGAATCGCCGCGGCCTGCGTCAGAACGAGGTTTGTCTGAACGCGGCTTATCGCTGCGTGGTTTATCTGTACGTGGTTTGTCAGTACGTGGCTTTTCGCCGCGCTTCTCAGCCCGTGACGGTTCCGGGCGGCTTTTTGCTGCGCCGGAATTTCTGCCACTTTTTGGCTTGTCACCAGATGGACGTGCCGGTTTGGCTTTATCGCTGGTGTGCTTCTGGGAATTATACTTCTCGCTCATTGAGCAGCCTCATTTGTCGCCTTCACAGGCGTCGGGGGGAGCCGGCAGCATGACGCGAATCGCCATCTGCCCGCCAAAATTCAGTTATTACGTAGTGATACAACGACTTACAAAAAAGTCAGCCCGCCATTATACACATTTATCGGCAATTTGTATCCTGCTAAGGACTTTACGGGCTGATTATTTTTCAAACAACCTGCACAGAGGGACACATACGAAGATCAGCGGAAAGGTGCCGGATCGCCTGCGCCTTCGCGGACGACTTCCGGTGACGCTTCGGTCAGATCAATCACCGTCGTCGGTTGTTGCCCGATAGAACCCCCGTCAATCACCAGATCAACCAGCTTGCCTAAATTATCTTTGATGTCTTCCGGATCAGATTCCGCAAAGTCATTGCCCGGCAGCATCAGCGTGGTGGACATCAGCGGTTCGCCCAGTACGTCCAGCAATGCGACAGCAATCGGATTCGATGGCACACGCAAACCAATGGTCTTACGTTTCTCACTCATCAGGCGACGCGGCACTTCTTTGGTCGCTTTCAGAATGAACGTGTAGTTGCCCGGCGTGTTATTTTTGATCAGACGAAATGCCGAGTTATCCACGTAAGCGTAAGTCGACAACTCAGAGAGGTCACGGCACATCAGGGTAAAGTTGTGGTTTCCGTCTAACTGACGGATGCGGCAAATGCGCTCCATCGCGTTCTTTTCTTCCAGACGACAACCCAGCGCATAGCCTGAGTCGGTCGGGTAAACAATCACATTCCCCTTGCGCAGCAATTCAACCGCCTGGTTAATCAGACGTGGCTGCGGATTTTCGGGGTGAATATAGAAATATTGACTCATTGTTCCCTCTTAATTCTTCTTCTGCGGTCGGGCTTCAGACCGGTTCAATTTCAGGCTGTTTCCCGGCGACCGGCCAGTGTTGCCATACCGGTTCTGCGCCTGCGGGAAGCCAAAGTTTACGCCCCAGCTCGATCCACGAACAAGGCTGATGGAAATCAGAACCCTGCGAAGCGAGTAAATTGTAGTCACGGGCAAAAGCCGCCAGCTGAGCGCGTTCATTCGGCGCCTGCTGACATTGCGCGACTTCCATCGCATCACCGCCCTGCTCTGCAAAGAACGCCAGCAGACGTTTCAGCCATTTGGTGGACAAGTCATAACGTCCCGGATGGGCGACAACGGCCTGTCCGCCAGACTGATGAATCGCATCAATCGCTTGTTCTATTGTACACCACTGTGGCGGAACGTAGCCGGTCTTGCCTTTGGCGAGGAACTTTTTGAACACCTGGGCGATATTGTCAGCCGCGCCAAATTCCACCAGATAACGGGCAAAATGCGCACGTGTTACGGCACCGCCATCGGCCAGACGCAGCGCGCCTTCCCATGCACCCTCGATACGTGCTTTCGCCAGACGACGGCCCATTTCCTGCGCACGCTGCTGACGCAAATCCGCCTGCACTTTCAGCAATTCGATCATTGCCGGATGCGAAGGATCAATGCCCAGCCCGACAATGTGGATTTCATGGTTTTCCCACAATGTAGAAATTTCGACACCGTTCACCAGTTGCAGCGGCAGCTGATTTTCAGCAATGGCCCGCGCCGCCCGCGCCAGACCTTCCGTGCTGTCATGATCGGTGATCGCCAGCACGCCCACCCGCATTTCCACCGCACGCGCAACCAGCGCTTCCGGCGTTAAATAGCCGTCTGAAGCCGTGGTATGGCTATGGAGGTCGTAAATAGTGAATGCAGTGCTGGTAGTCTGATCGTCTGCTGAAGATGAAGTGTTTACGGGTAAAGTCGTCGTCACGTGGGGAATTAACCTGTTTCTGAATGCAGTACCCATCATAACGCGTTAGCGCTTTTCACGTTAGGGATGATTTTACCCGGACACGATGCACTGCAACGGGGCGATAACACTTTTTGCACAATGAAGCCGCACTAAAAGGGGGAAGTGTATGAAAAAGGGGGTTGACTTTAGATCGCTGAACTAGTTTACTAGTACGCAAGTTCACGGAACAGTTCAGAAATGAACAGCGTGACAAACCGATTCAGAAAGCTTACGTTTTAAAGACGTTAGCTTCATAAACAAACAAGAGTGTCTGATGATGAAAACTCACATGATGGCGGTTCTCAGCGGGTGGCGTACTTCCCTTTGGCGGGCGGAATAATCACGCATAGCTGTCATCAGACGCTGCAAGATTTCCGAAGCCCGCATAATGCGGGCTTTTTTGTGGCCGTCTCTTTGAAATCTGTTTTACAGAAACGATAAAAAAATTTCAGGAAGCAAAATGACTATTCAGAAACCACGATTAGAATTGCTGACCGCAGAAGGATGTTACCGCGGCGACCCGACGGCCATTTTCCATCAGTTGTGCGGCGCTCGCCCGGCCACGCTGCTGCTCGAATCCTCCGAAGTGACCAGCAAAGAAAATCTGAAGAGCCTGTTGATTGTTGACAGCGCCCTGCGCATCACCGCGCTGGGTTCCCGGGTTTCGATTCAGGCACTCACACCGAACGGCGCTTCTTTACTGTCGCTGATTGACGCCGCGTTACCGGCTGAAATTCGCAATGACGTTCGCCCGAATGGTCGCGAACTGACTTTCCCGTCTATCGATCAGATGCAGGACGAAGATGCCCGTCTGCGTTCGCGTTCCGTGTTTGACGCACTGCGCAGCATTCTGACCTCTGTTGAAGCGCCGGCCGACGAGCGCGAGGCGATGTTCCTCGGCGGTCTGTTTGCTTACGACCTGGTTGCCGGTTTCGAAGATTTGCCGCAACTGGCTTCTGATCAACGTTGCCCGGATTTCTGCTTCTATCTGGCAGAAACCCTGCTGGTGCTTGACCATCAGAACCGCACCTGCCGTTTGCAGGCCAGTCTTTTCACGCCTTCTTCTGAAGAGAAACAGCGTCTGCACGAACGCCTGGAGCAGTTGCAATATCAGTTGCAATTACCGGCGCACGCCATTCCGCATCAGAGCGTGCCGGAAATGCAACTGAGCGTGAACCAGAGCGACGAAGTGTTCGGGGCGGTTGTTGAGAAAATGAAAGTAGCGATCCGCGCCGGTGAAATTTTCCAGGTGGTGCCTTCACGCCGTTTCTCACTGCCGTGCCCTGCTCCGCTGGCCGCTTATGAAACGCTGAAGAACAATAACCCGAGCCCGTATATGTTCTTCATGCAGGACAACGATTTCACGTTGTTCGGCGCATCGCCGGAAAGCGCACTGAAATATGACGCGACTAACCGCCAGATTGAAATCTATCCGATTGCCGGAACTCGTCCGCGCGGTCGCCGTGCTGACGGTTCGCTGGATTTAGATCTCGACAGCCGCATCGAACTGGAAATGCGCACCGACCATAAAGAACTGGCTGAGCATCTGATGCTGGTGGATTTAGCGCGTAACGATCTGGCGCGTATCTGCGAGCCGGGCAGCCGATACGTTGCTGACCTGACCAAAGTTGACCGTTACTCTTTCGTGATGCATCTGGTATCGCGCGTCGTTGGCACCCTGCGTCATGACCTCGACGTGCTGCATGCATATCAGGCGGTCATGAACATGGGCACGCTGACCGGCGCACCAAAAGTTCGCGCCATGCAGCTGATTTCAGCCTCCGAGCAGACCCGTCGCGGCAGTTACGGCGGCGCGGTGGGTTACTTCACCGCTCACGGTGATTTAGACACCTGCATCGTTATCCGCTCGGCGTATGTCGAAGACGGCATCGCTACCGTGCAGGCAGGTGGCGGCGTGGTGCTCGATTCCGTACCACAAGCCGAAGCCGACGAAACCCGTAATAAAGCCCGTGCCGTGCTGCGCGCCATCGCCACCGCCCACAATGCGAAAGAGGTATTTTAAGATGGCCGATATCTTACTTATTGATAACGTCGATTCCTTTACTTACAACCTCGTCGATCAGCTGCGCTCAAGCGGTCACAACGTAGTGATTTACCGCAATCAAATCCCCGCTGACGTGATTATCGAAAAGCTCAGCCAGCTGGAAAAACCGGTGCTGGTACTTTCTCCGGGTCCGGGAACACCTTCCGAAGCAGGCTGCATGCCAGAACTGCTGAAACGTCTGCGCGGTCAGTTGCCGATTATCGGTATCTGTCTGGGTCATCAGGCGATTGTCGAAACCTACGGCGGGTTCGTCGGTCAGGCGGGTGAAATCCTGCACGGTAAAGCCTCTTCTATTACGCATGACAACGAAGCGATGTTTGCCGGTATGAATAACCCGCTGCCGGTTGCCCGTTATCACTCGCTGGTCGGCAGCCAGATCCCCGACGGTCTGACCGTTAACGCCCGTTTCGGCGACATGGTGATGGCGGTACGTCACGAAGAAGATCGCGTTTGCGGTTTCCAGTTCCATCCGGAATCCATTTTAACTTCACAAGGCGCCCGTCTGCTTGAGCAGACCCTGGCCTGGGCTTTGGCGTAAGGAGAACTGTCATGAAAACGCAAACTATTCCCGGCATTCTCGAAAACCTGTTTCGCGCTCAGACGATGACGCAGGAAGAAAGCCAGCAGTTATTTACCGCCATCGTGAATGGCGAACTGGAGCCGGCGCAGCTGGCCGGTGCCTTAATCAGCATGAAAGTACGTGGCGAGCAACCGGCTGAAATCGCCGGCGCTGCCAAAGCATTACTGGCACACGCCGAACCGTTCCCGCGCCCTGATTATCAGTTTGCGGACATCGTCGGCACCGGCGGCGACGGCACCAACAGCATCAATATTTCTACCGCCAGCGCCTTTGTGGCAGCGGCCTGTGGCGCGCGTGTCGCCAAACACGGCAATCGCAGCGTATCCAGCCGTTCGGGTTCGTCGGATTTACTGGCGGCGTTTGGTATTCGTCTGGATATGCCAGCAGAAGATTCCCGCGCGGCGCTTGATGACCTGAACGTGTGTTTCCTGTTTGCTCCGCAATACCACACCGGTTTCCGCCATGCGATGCCGGTACGCAAAGCACTGAAGACCCGCACGCTGTTTAACGTGCTGGGGCCGCTGATTAACCCTGCCCGTCCGCCGCTGGCGCTGATTGGTGTTTACAGCCCGGAGCTGGTGCAGCCGATTGCAGAAACATTGCGCGCACTGGGTTATGAACGTGCGGCGGTGGTTCACGGTGGCGGAATGGATGAAGTCGCCATTCACGCGGCGACACAAGTTGCCGAGCTGAAAGACGGTAAAATCACCACTTATGAAGTGACTCCACAGGACTTCGGTCTGGATAATTATCCGATTGAAGCCTTGCTGGGCGGCGAGCCGGAAGAAAACCGTGACATTCTGGCACGCTTATTACAAGGTAAAGGAGATCCGGCCCACGAAGCCGCGGTAGCCGTCAATGTGGCGATGTTACTGCGTCTGTTCGGTCAGGAAGACTTAAAGCAAAACGCACAACAGGCTTTGGCCGTCATGCGCAGCGGTGAACCTTACCAGCGCGTGCTGGCATTGGCAGCAAGAGGATAAGTGATGCAGCAGGAAACCGTGCTCCACAAAATTGTTCGCGACAAGGAAATTTGGGTCGCGGCACGCAAAGAACAACAACCGCTGGCCAGCTTTCAGAACGAAATAACTCAGAGCCAGCGCAGTTTCTACCATGCCCTGCAAGGCGCAAGAACGGCCTTTATTCTGGAGTGTAAACAAGCATCTCCGTCGAAAGGGAAGATCCGTGAAAACTTTGATCCGGTAGAAATCGCCAGCGTTTATAAAGATTACGCTTCCGCCATTTCAGTATTAACCGACGAGAAATACTTCCAGGGTAGTTTTGATTTCCTGCCGCTGGTGAGCAAAACCGTCACGCAGCCGGTGCTGTGCAAAGATTTTATTATCGACCCGTATCAGATCCATCTGGCGCGGTTCTATCAGGCCGATGCAATTTTACTGATGCTGTCGGTGCTGGATGACGATCAGTACGTTCAGCTCGCCGCCGTCGCTCATAGCCTGAATATGGGCGTGCTGACCGAAGCGAGTAATGAAGAAGAACTGGATCGCGCCGTTAAGCTGAAAGCCAAAGTGGTGGGTATCAACAACCGCGACCTGCGCGATTTGTCCATCGACCTGAACCGCACCCGTGAACTGGCACCGCGCGTTCCGCACGGCGTCATCGTCATCAGTGAATCAGGCATTAATACTTACGGGCAAATCCGTGAACTCAGCCGCTTCGCCAATGGTTTCCTGATTGGCAGTGCGCTGATGTCAGAACAAGACCTTTCGGCTGCCGTTCGTCGGGTTCTGCTCGGCGAAAATAAAGTGTGCGGACTCACCCGCGCTCAGGACGCCAAAGCGGCGTACGAAGCCGGTGCCATTTATGGCGGACTGATTTTTGTCGAGGCCTCACCGCGTTTTGTGACACACACACTGGCGAAAGAAGTACAGAACGGCGCGCCGCTGAAATATGTCGGCGTGTTCCGCGATGAAACCATCAGCATCGTGACCGAAACGGCACAGACGCTGAACCTGACTGCCGTGCAACTTCATGGCGATGAAAGCCAGGCCTATATCGATGAGCTGCGTACAGCGTTGCCGGAAACGGTTCAGATCTGGAAAGCGCTGAGCGTCAAAGACACAATGCCAGCGCGCGACCTGAATCACGTGGATCGCTACGTGCTGGACAACGGCAAAGGTGGCACAGGCTATCGTTTCGACTGGAGCAAACTGGCCGGTCAGGATCTGAGTAATACGCTACTTGCTGGTGGTCTGAGCGCAGATAACTGCGTCGAGGCCGCACAGCTCGGTTGCGCAGGGCTGGATTTCAACTCCGGTGTTGAAAGCGAGCCGGGCATCAAAGATGCCGAAAAAATTACCGCCGTATTCCAGACATTGCGGGCGTATTAAGCAGCCCGCAATGCCGCAAAAATTGACAGACAGGACGGAATAACATGACTTTACTTAATCCCTACTTCGGCGAATTTGGCGGCCAGTATGTTCCGCAAATTCTGATGCCTGCGCTGGTCCAGCTGGAAGAAGCCTTTGTCAGCGCACAGCGCGACCCTGAGTTTCAGGCTGAGTTTATCGATTTACTGAAAAACTACGCAGGTCGCCCGACGGCGCTGACACTGTGCAAAAACCTGACTGCAGGTACAAAAACCAAACTGTATCTGAAGCGTGAAGATTTGCTGCACGGCGGCGCGCATAAAACTAACCAGGTATTGGGTCAGGCATTGCTGGCAAAACGCATGGGCAAAACAGAAATTATTGCTGAAACCGGTGCCGGTCAGCACGGCGTGGCTTCTGCACTGGCGTGTGCCCTGCTCGGCCTGAAATGCCGCATTTATATGGGCGCCAAAGACATTGAGCGTCAGTCACCTAACGTGTTCCGTATGCGCCTGATGGGCGCAGAAGTGATCCCGGTACACAGCGGTTCTTCCACGCTGAAAGATGCCTGTAATGAGGCGCTGCGCGACTGGTCTGGCAGCTACGAAACGGCCCACTACATGCTGGGTACAGCGGCAGGCCCTCATCCGTATCCGACTATTGTGCGTGAATTCCAGCGCATGATTGGTGAAGAAACCAAAGTCCAGATGCAGGAACGCGAAGGCTGTCTGCCAGATGCGGTGATTGCCTGTGTTGGCGGTGGTTCCAATGCGATCGGCATGTTTGCTGATTTCATCGATGATACCAGCGTGAAACTGATTGGTGTTGAACCGGGTGGTCTGGGTATCGAAACAGGACAACACGGCGCGCCGCTCAAACATGGTCACGTCGGCATTTATTTCGGTATGAAAGCGCCGATGATGCAGACGTCCGAAGGTCAGATTGAAGAATCTTACTCGATTTCTGCCGGTCTGGATTTCCCGTCTGTCGGCCCGCAGCACGCCTTCCTCAACAGCATCGGTCGTGCAGAATATGTGTCGATTACCGATGACGAAGCGCTGGATGCTTTCAAAGAATTGTCCCGCCACGAAGGGATTATTCCTGCGCTGGAATCTTCACATGCGCTGGCATACGCACTGAAACTGATCAAGGAAACGCCAGAGAAAGAACAGATTCTGGTCGTGAATTTGTCAGGTCGCGGCGACAAAGATATTTTCACCGTACATGACATCCTGACTGCCCGGGGAGAGATTTAATGGAACGTTATCAGCAATTATTCAAACGTCTGGAAAGCAAAAAAGAAGGCGCATTTGTTCCTTTCGTTACGCTGGGCGATCCGGGCGTTGAGCTTTCATTGTCCATCATCGATACGCTGATTGAAGCCGGTGCGGATGCGCTGGAGCTGGGTATCCCGTTCTCTGACCCGCTGGCAGACGGCCCGACAATTCAGAACGCTAACCTGCGCGCTTTCGCCGCGGGCGTGACGCCGACGCAATGTTTCAATATGCTGGCCCGCATCCGCGAAAAGCATCCGGACATTCCGATTGGCCTGCTGATGTACGCCAATCTGGTGTTCCATAACGGTATCGAGACTTTCTATCAGCGCTGCGCCGAAGTGGGCGTCGATTCCGTACTGGTTGCTGATGTGCCGTTTGAAGAATCCGCGCCGTTCCGCGCCGCTGCATTGCGCCACGGTATTGCGCCAATTTTCATCTGTCCGCCAAATGCATCTGATGATTTGCTGCGTGAGATTTCTTCTCATGGACGCGGCTACACTTATCTGCTGTCCCGCGCAGGCGTTACCGGCACCGAGAAGCGCGCGCTGACGCCGCTGAATCATCTGGTTGATAAGCTGCGTGAATATAATGCTGCTCCACCGTTGCAGGGCTTTGGTATTTCCGAGCCTTCACAGGTGAAAGAAACGCTGGCCGCAGGCGCTGCCGGTGCTATTTCCGGTTCAGCGACAGTGCGTATCATCGAAAACAATCAGCATCAGCCTTCTGAAATGCTGGCTCAGCTTTCCCGCTTTGTCAGTGAAATGAAAGCCGCAACCCGCGCTTAACCCAGCCTCAAACAGAACCTCAGTCAAAAAGTGACTAAGGTTCTGTTTCTTTTAATTTCTTACTTTTTTTTACCCCACTTAATTTGTATTACTCATTTCAATAATCCAAACTAAAATTACTCTGCAGATCAATGATACTGTATGCGAGAGAGATATCATCTGCTCAGGTAACAGGTTGTTTCTTTTGGTTTTATAACAATTCATGGAGAGTTATTTTATGAAGCTATTCAAAACATTGTCCGCATTCTGCATGGCAGCCGTTGTGGTCATGGCCGTTGCAGCGTGTGCACCGACTAAAAAATCAGAAGGAACCGGTGGTTACATTGACGACACTGTCGTCACGACAAAAGTAAAATCAGCCCTGCTGGCCGATAAAACGATTAAATCAACGGAAATCAGCGTCGAGACCTTTAAAGGCCGCGTGCAGTTAAGTGGTTTCGTGACGTCAACAGCGGATGCAAACCGTGCGGTAGAAGTGACGCGTGGCGTTGCAGGTGTTCGTTCTATCGAGAATGACATGCGGGTGAAATAGTCTGCGAATGCTACAAACTGAAAAACGAAGAGGCGCCGAAGCGCCTCTTTTTTTATGTTTTTGTCTTAAGATCAGAAGCGATAGCCGACGCCAAACATAAAGACCCACGGGTCGATCCGGGTGTTGATGTTTTGCTGCTCACCGCCGGCTTTGAATTTAACTTCCGTATCAATATCCATCCACCACACAGACATGTTGATCAACCAGTTGTCATCCAGGTTGTAATCCAGACCCGCCTGCGTTGCCACGCCCCATGAATCTTTGACGCTTAAATCTGACAGCCCGGCATCGCGCCCGGTCTGATTGAAATTGGTGTCATAGAATGTGGTGTAGTTGATACCTATACCGAGGTAGGGACGAAGTTTGTCCTGCTTGTCGCCAAAGTAGTACTGAGCCATCAGAGACGGCGGCAACTGCTTCACTTCTGCGATTGTCCCGGTACTTTTCAATCCGACTTTGTGCTGGAACGGCGTGGCTGCCAGCAACTCCATCCCGATATTGTCGGTAAACATATAGCCCAGAGTTAAACCCATCTGAGTGTTGTTATTGATATTAAATGAACCCAAACCCAGCACGTTATCCGAACCTTCTGTCGGACGAACTGTGGCTGTGCCTACGCGAAAAATCACATCCCCTGCCTGATGTGCGCTCGCAACTGCCGGAAATGCCGCTGCCGCCACTAATGCCCAATATGCTGCTCTCATTGTCCCTTCCCTTTGTGTGGATTATTTATCGACCGCGCGAATGATACCTACTCTTTGGTATGGCTTGATCAATGCGGGATCACATCTTTAAAACAAAAAGTAAGAAAATGCATCTTCCGCAAAGCGATCTAAATCTATAAAAACAAAGGAATTGATCTGCATCAAAAATGAGGAGATTTTGTTGATATGTTAAGAGGTGTAATTTCAGTTGCTAAAAAAAATGACGCTGCGTAATTTGCATACACATGTTGGTTTTGGTTTGGTGCCGTAAGGAGTCGGTAGCTTCCCAAGATGAGCGAAATTAACAATCCTTGTATGACCTGTGGCGCATGCTGCGCCTATTTCCGTGTTTCATTTTATTGGGCTGAATCTGAAGAGGCTGGAGGTATTGTTCCTCAGGCTCTGACTGAACAAGCCACGCCTTTTCTTAGCTGCATGCAAGGCACGAACAACAAATCGCCGCGATGCATCGCCCTGAAGGGTGAAGTGGGACAATCGGTTTCCTGCTCGATTTACCTAAACCGCCCGACACCCTGCCGCGAGTTTGTTCAGTCTGGTCTGAATGGGGTCGGCAATACGGCTTGTGATCGCGCACGCGCTGGTTATGGTCTGCCTCCACTCACCGAAGAATTACCACCGATTAATCTCAGCCACCTCAGCCGCGTACAGGCAGAGATTCATCAGTCAGATTGACAGGAAATCAGCGCAAAACTATCGGCGGAGTGTATTTAAAGGGTACAATCCCCGCCTTATTGATTTTTGCTTTTTTTGCCAAGGAGCGTCCATGTCTATCACGGCCAGTACATTGTACCGTGACAGTTATAATTTTATGCGTAATCAGATGAGTAGCGTTGTGGCGCTCTCAGTTCTGGCCGCATTAATTACCGTCATATTGAGCTGGGTTTTAAGTCCTTCCGCTGAGCAGGTTGATGCTATCGGACAACTGATGAGCAACATGACCGGCATGAGCGTCGGCGATATGATGGGTTATATCGAACAGCAGATTACTCCGGAGCAGCAAAGCGCTATTTTCCGCTACAGCCTGGCGGCACTGTTTTCCACTCTGGCAGGTAACGTTATTCTGGTCGGTGGCGTGTTAACGCTTATTCAGCTGGTTTCTAAGGGCGTT
The DNA here is from genome assembly GCF_019049625.1 of Rahnella ecdela. Classification (GTDB taxonomy): domain Bacteria; phylum Pseudomonadota; class Gammaproteobacteria; order Enterobacterales; family Enterobacteriaceae; genus Rahnella; species Rahnella ecdela. Next base: position 333,536 of record NZ_JAFMOY010000131.1, on the reverse strand, counting down.
CGCGCCAGTCTGGTTCAGGTGCTGACGGCTTCCCTGCCGGTTCTGCCGCGTCTGGCTATTTTGCTCTTTATCTACAGCGTAATGTTTCGTATCGGGCTGGCACTGCTGTTTGTTCCGGCTTTCCTGATTGCGATTGCGTGGGCGATGTCCCCGATTATTGCGTGCAAAGAGAACGTGGGTGTCTTCAAAGCGATGCGTATGAGTACCCGGCTGGCGTTCTCCAACATTCGTTTGTTTGCCCCGGCGATTATGTTGTGGATTGTGGCGCAGGTGGTTCTGATGCTGTTTGTCGGCGCGCTCAGCGCACTTAATCCGATGATCGGTGCGGTAATTCTCGGTGCGGTGAGCAATCTGATCAGCGCATTTATGCTGATTTATCTGTTCCGTCTTTACATGAAATTACATGCATAATATAGACATACGTTTTTAAGGGGCGCTCCGGCGCCCTTTTCTTTTGTCCGTGAAATGATTCCGGTATAGTCATCCCATACATAAAACATGGAATGAAGTATGAAGCAGCTCCTCGATTTTCTTCCCCTGGTTGTCTTTTTTGTGGTTTATAAGCTTTACGACATTTTTGTCGCATCAGGCGCGTTAATCGCTGCCACCGCGTTAGCGTTAGTCATTACCTGGGTTCTGTACCGCAAAATCGAGAAGATGACGTTAATCACTTTTGCGATGGTGGCCGTTTTCGGCACCCTGACACTGGTATTCCATAATGATGAATTCATTAAATGGAAAGTGACCGTGATTTACGTCCTGTTCTCCGGCGCATTGCTGATCAGTCAGCTGGTGCTGAAAAAGCCGTTAATCCAGCGTATGTTGGGTAAAGAGCTGACATTGCCGGATCATGTCTGGAATAAGCTAAATGTCAGCTGGGCGATCTTTTTCCTGCTGTGCGGCCTGGCGAATATCTATGTCGCCTTCTGGTTACCACAGAATATTTGGGTCAACTTTAAGGTCTTTGGCCTGACAGTCCTGACGCTGGTATTTACGCTGTTAAGCGGTATCTATATTTACCGGCATATGCCGGATGATGAAAAAAAATAAGCATTCTTCTGCACGGGCCTTTCTTTGAAAGGCCTTCCTATTATTAAGCCCTGAATAATTCAGGCCGCGGGAAGGCAGCCAACGCATCTGCGGTTTGAAGCATGACGGGTTTTTTGTGAAGCAACCTTATGAACGAAAAACATAGCTTACCCAATGGTGAAATGGTGTTGCGTACGCTGGCTATGCCCGCTGACACCAATGCAAACGGTGATATCTTCGGTGGATGGCTGATGTCGCAGATGGACATGGGCGGTGCTATCCAGGCAAAGGAAATCGCTAAAGGTCGCGTTGTAACCGTGCGCGTAGATGGCATGACGTTCCTCAAGCCGGTCGCCGTGGGGGATGTCGTGTGCTGTTATGCCCGTTGCATCCGTACCGGCAACAGCTCGATTACTATCAATGTTGAAGTCTGGGTGAAGAAAGTCTCTTCTGAACCTATCGGACAGCGTTACAGAGCGACTGAAGCGGTCTTTACCTATGTTGCCGTGGATGATGAAGGCAAATCGCGTCAGCTGCCGGACGGACGCAGTAATTTCAGCGTGGATTCTGACGGTGTTTCTCAGGACTGAGCTGTTTCCTGAAATCCTGATAAACAAAAGGTCGCCCTGAAGGCGACCTTTTTTATTGCGGTTTTCTGGTGGTAAACACTGAGGCGAAAGTTATTCTACGCTGCTGCCACCTTTAATTTTGAACACCAGATTCACTACCAGATTGCTGGCGGCTTTCGGCTCATAGCGCCATTTGTTCATTGCCTGCTTCACTTCACGCTCAAACATGTTGCGTGGTTCGGCTGACAACACCCGGATGTTCTGCACACGGCCATCGCTATCCACATCAAACTGCACGCGTACACGGCCCTCGATACGTAATGCCAGCGCACGTGCCGGATAACCTGGCTGCCCGCGTTGCAGCGGACGCGGGCCGGTATCACTTTTCGCATTCGAAGACGCTGGCGGCTGGCTGAACGGTTTGTTTACCGGCTTATTGCTGGTGACTGGCGCGGTTTGCACGGTTTGCGTCGGTTTTTCTACCGGTCGCTCAACGGGCTTAACTTTCGGCTTCACCACGGGTTTTTTAACCGGCTTCGGTTTAGGTTTCGGTGGTTCAGGAATAACCACCGCCTCTGGCGGAGGTGGCGGCTCTGGCACCACTTCCGGCTCAGGCTCGGGTTCAGGCGGCATCGGTTCAGGCTGAGGCGGCGGCGGAGGTGGCGCGAAGTCAGCGGGATTGACCATGGTCACGCTCATCACTTTTTGTTCCTGCGTCGGCAATTTGATCGACTCACCGACTGTCATATACAAAACGCCGGCGATAACAGCGACATGCAAACTGACAGCAAGCGCAACCGGAATCGTAACCTTGCGGATAAATCTAAACTTTTTTAGCGGCATAATGATTCATTTTCCCCGTGAAGCCGCAAGTTTAAATGTAAATAGCAATCATATTCAACACCGAGATGACAACTATTCTCAAATAACCTTTGCTTTGATCCTACGCAAAGCACTTTCCCCCGGCTTCAGGTTTAGCTATGTTAATGCTGCAAAACACTCTGACAGCATCTGAATGCTGCAAATCGCTCTATAAAACCCAATTAAAGGTGACTCATGCTTTACGTTATTTATTCTGAAGATGTTTCGGACTCCCTGGAAAAACGTGCAGCTGCCCGCCCTGCGCATATCGAACGCCTGAAAAAATTGCAGGAACAAGGTCGTGTTTTAATCGGCGGCCCAACGCCGGCGATCGATAGTGAAGATCCGGGCACAGCGGGGATGACCGGTTCCGTTCTGATTGTCGAGTTTGAAACGCTCGAAGATGCCAAAGTGTGGGCTGATGCAGACCCTTACGTCGCCGGTGGCGTTTACAAAGCGGTCACCGTCAAACCTTTCAAACGCGTATTCTGATATCAGGCGGGCAGTCTCCGGGCTGTCCCTCCTGCCTTATGCACTGCCCTTCGCCTGCTTTAATCAACTTTACTTTTGCTTACGCCAGTTGATTGTCTAATTATCCGGATAGCCAATATTTTACCTGCGTAATTATTTTATCAATAAGCGAACGGAGAACCGGATATGCAATGTCCCGTATGCAAAGAAAGCCAGCTGGTGATGTCAGAACGTCAGGGGATCGAAATTGATTATTGCCCGGACTGCCGTGGTGTCTGGTTAGATCGTGGTGAGCTGGACAAAATCATCGAGAAGTCGGCTGCGCTTCAGCAAGTCTCTCAGGTACAGGCTCCTCCGGAACAACGGCCACAGCCTGCCCGCTATGACGAGCGAGACCGCCGCGACGACAACCGTCACCACGGGAATTACGATAACCGGGGTCATTACTCATCGCATAAGCCGTATAAGAAAAAGAGTTTTCTTTCTGAGCTGTTCGACTGATTTCTCCCTGCCAAAAACTTACGCGTCATGATGACTGCGTCATGGCGCGATTTCCCCGAATGTCGTCACATTGCTTTCATCGCTTCTGTGTTAGGATGCCTACCCCTGCCCACGAGGTACCTCCTATGTCATTCTTCGACGGATTGAAGTTTCTAACCAGTACGACCACGAAGGTCACATGCCCTGAATGTGGTTACGTTTCAGAACAGATGACCGCAAAAGTACGCAAAAACTCGACGCTGGTTTGCAAAAAATGTGGCGCGCTGTTTCAGCCTAAATCCCGCTAATCAGGAATTCCATTCGTAATTTACGGCATATAATGACAAACGCTGGTGCTGCTGATGGTGGATCTGGCGAATGCGGTAGATGTGACGATAACGTCTTGACTGACCTTCCAGCCAGCGGCTTCTGCGGCGCTGAGTCTGGCGTAGCATACGCCAACGGCCAACTTCATTTTTACTGCGTTTCATTCACTTGTGTCCCGTGATGCCCGTCGCTGCTTCTTTAACGGAAGAGTTTCTTTTACAGAAAGTGTCTTTAGCGGAAAAAACTGCGGGGTCATTATAGGCCGATGACGTTGTGATCCAAGTCTTGTTTTTCCTTCTTCCCCGTTATCGTCTAACCTTGATGTCAGAGGAGTGACAATTTTATTAAACGAATGCAGAATTAAGAGGTAGCTGATTGATTGCTGGGATAAAGTTAGTTAAAAGAATGCCCCTTTCACGTACACTCACGCCGATGGCTTGCGAACAGGATTTTTCGCCTTTATGACAACATTTTATACGGTAATCAGCGGACTTCTGGTTTTCGGTTACTGGTTACTGATTGCCGGCGTCACCCTGCGTATTCTGATGAAACGCCGGGCCGTTCCTTCCGCAATGGCATGGTTGTTGATTATCTACATCATTCCTCTGGTCGGCATCATTGCCTATCTTTCGTTTGGTGAACTGCATTTAGGCAAACGTCGCGCTGAGCGTGCAAAAGCCATGTGGCCTTCCACGGCGCGCTGGCTGAACGACCTCAAAGACTGCAAACGTATATTTGCTACAGAAAACAGCGAAATTGCGGCTTCACTTTTCCAGCTTTGTGAACGCCGTCAGGGGATCGCTGGCGTAAAAGGGAATCAGCTGCAACTGCTGACCACCAGTGACGACGTGCTGAAAGCCATGATGCGCGATATTGAGCTGGCCCGCAGCAACATCGAAATGGTGTTCTATATCTGGCAGCCCGGAGGACTGGTTGATCAGGTCGCCGAATCGCTGATGGCCGCTTCACGCCGTGGTATTCATTGCCGCCTGATGTTGGATTCTGCTGGCAGTGTGGCCTTTTTCCGCAGCCCTTATCCGGCCATGATGCGTAACGCGGGTATCGAAGTGGTTGAAGCCTTACAGGTCAATTTGTTCCGTGTATTCCTGCGTCGCATGGATTTGCGCCAGCACCGTAAAGTGGTGCTGATTGACAACTATGTCGCGTATACCGGCAGTATGAATATGGTCGATCCTCGTTTCTTCAAACAGGATGCTGGCGTCGGTCAGTGGGTGGATCTGATGGCGCGTATGGAAGGTCCGGTCGCCACCACGATGGGCATTGTGTATTCCTGTGACTGGGAAATTGAAACCGGCAAACGTATTCTGCCGCCGGAACCTGACCTGAATCAGATGCCGTTCGAGCAGGAAAGTGGTCATACCATTCAGGTAATTGCCTCAGGTCCGGGTTTTCCTGAAGATATGATCCACCAGGCATTACTGACCGCTACCTATTCTGCCCGTGAACAGCTGGTGATGACGACGCCGTATCTGGTGCCAAGCGATGACCTGTTGCACGCCATTTGTACGGCGGCTCAGCGTGGGGTCGATGTCAGTATTATTCTGCCAATGAAGAACGATTCAATGATGGTCGACTGGGCCAGCAAGGCCTTCTTTGGCGAGTTGCTGGAAGCCGGTGTAAAAATTTATCAGTTTGAAGACGGACTGCTGCATACGAAAAGCATTCTGGTTGACGGCCAGCTGAGTCTGGTCGGCACGGTGAATCTCGATATGCGCAGCCTGTGGCTGAATTTTGAGATAACACTGGTCATTGATGACGCCGGATTCGGTGACGATCTGGGCCGTGTGCAGGAAGATTACATTGCCCGTTCACATTTGCTGGATGTTGAAGCCTGGCTTAAGCGCCCGTTCTGGCATCGCATCGTCGAACGTTTGTTCTACTTTTTCAGTCCGCTGCTGTAAAAGCCGCGTCTGGCATGATGTAATAGGCTCAGTACCGGCTGTTTCAGCCTGAACACACTTAAATGTATACGAGAATGATATGGATCTGAATAATCGCCTGACCGAAGACGAAACGCTTGAACAAGCCTACGACATCTTTCTGGAACTGGCCGGAGACAACCTGGATCCGGCGGATATCCTGATCTTCAATCTGCAATTTGAAGAACGCGGCGGCGCTGAATTATATGATCCGGCAGAAGACTGGGTTGAACATGTGGATTACGATCTGAATCCTGACTTCTTCGCGGAAGTGGTGATTGGTCTTGCTGACGCTGAAGATCAGCCGATTAATGATATTTTTGCCCGCGTCCTGCTGTGCCGCGAGAAAGATCACAAGCTATGCCATATTTTGTGGAAAGAGTGACTTAGGATAAACGGTCAGCAACAAAGAAAAACCTGCCAATTGGCAGGTTTTTTTATGCTTCCCGTCTGGGGCGATTTCTCAGAGAGGATCGACTTTCAGGCAGGACACCGCGTGGCGGAAGCTGCCTTCCAGCAACGGACGGGTTATCGCACATTCAGGTCCGGCAATCGGGCAGCGGGTACGGAACACGCAGCCTGATGGCGGATTGATCGGCGAAGGTAACTCCCCTTCCAGCAACTGAATGGTCTTGTTGCGCTCTTTATCCGGATCAGGCACCGGCACCGCTGACATCAGCGCACGGGTATACGGATGCTGAGGATTGTTGTAAACCTCATCATAGGTTCCGAGCTCTACCGCATGACCAAGATACATCACCAGAACACGGTCGGAGATATGCTTCACTACCGCCAGATCGTGCGCGATGAAAATCAGCGACAAGCCCATTTCACGCTGCAACTGCTGCAACAGGTTAACCACCTGCGCCTGAATCGACACATCCAGAGCGGAAACCGGTTCATCACAGATAATCAGTTTCGGTTCAAGGATCAGGGCACGGGCAATACCGATACGCTGACACTGACCGCCGGAGAATTCATGTGGGTAACGGTTAATCAGGTTAGGCAGCAGCCCGACCTTTAACATCATTGCCTTCACTTTCTCTTTGACCTCAGTACGAGGCATTTTCGGATTATACGTTTTCAGCGGCTCGGCAATGATTTCGCCAATGGTCATACGCGGGTTCAGCGACGCCAGCGGATCCTGGAAAATCATCTGAATATCGCTGCGGGTCTGGCGCCACTCATTATCAGACATATTGAGCAGGTCTTTACCTAACCAGGCCACGCGGCCATCGGTCGCTTTCACCAGACCAATCAGCGCACGCGCAAAGGTCGATTTACCGCAACCGGATTCCCCTACAACGCCCAGTGTTTCACCTTCATACAGGCGCAGCGTCACACCATCAACCGCTTTCAGGGTTTTTGATGGCTGCCAGAACCACTGTTTGCCGTCTTTGATATCGAAATGGACTTTCAGATCCGCCACTTCCAGCAGGACTTTTTTCTCAGGCGCGTTGGTGTTCATCGCTGCACTGTTCATGATTGTGTTGTCAGTCATACCAGTTCCTCCAGCGGCTTATAGCAGGCACGCAGGCGACCATCACCGAAGCGCTCAAGCGGCGGTGCCGAAGAGCAGATATCCATTGCATACGGACAACGAGGCTGGAAAGGACAACCTTTTGGCAGACGCAATAAGTTTGGTGGATTGCCGGGAATGGTGAGCATTGCGCCGCCCTCAGCATCCAGACGCGGAACCGCGTTCAGCAGACCGATGGAATATGGATGACACGGTTCGTAGAACACATCGCGCGCACGACCATATTCCATAGTGCGTCCGGCATACATCACCAGCACTTTGTCGCAAATACCAGCCACAACGCCCAGATCATGGGTAATCATGATGATGGCGGTGTTGAACTCAGCTTTCAGTTCATTCAGTAACGTCATGATCTGCGCCTGAACGGTCACGTCCAGCGCAGTCGTTGGTTCATCGGCAATCAGCAATTTCGGACGACACAGCAAGGCCATCGCGATCATTACGCGCTGGCGCATACCGCCGGAAAATTCGTGCGGGAACATTTTCATTCGCTTGCGGGCTTCCGGCATTTTTACTGCATCCAGCATGCGTACAGACTCTTCAAATGCTTCACGACTGCTCATTTTCTTATGCAGGATCAGGACTTCCATCAGCTGCTCGCCCACACGCATATACGGGTTGAGGGAAGTCATCGGATCCTGGAAGATCATCGAAATCTGTTCTGCACGCAGCTTGTTAAGCTGCTGTTGCGGCAGGTTCAGAATTTCGCGACCGTTAAATTTCGCCGAACCGCCGATGCGACCATTGCTGGCCAGCAGCCCCATCAGGGCAAAAGCAGTCTGCGATTTACCGGAACCGGATTCACCCACGATGCCCAGTGTTTCACCAGCACGTAAGTCAAAGTTCAGGTCATTTACCGCAGTAACGTCACCGTCCGGTGTCTCGAAAGTGACGCGCAGGTCTTGCACATCCAGCAGGATCGGAGGTGCTTTGCCGTCAACCGAAGCGGGCGATGCAAAAGTGGAATGTTCAATGGTGCTCATGGTTGCACTCCTTAACGATCTTTCGGGTCGAGGGCATCACGCAAGCCATCGCCGATAAAATTGAAACAAAACAGAGTTACAACCAGGAAGCCTGCCGGGAACAGCAGTAACCAAGGTGAAACTTCCATCGAGTTGGCGCCATCGCTTAACAACGCACCCCAACTGCTCAGCGGTTCCTGCGTCCCTAACCCGAGGAAGCTCAGGAAGGATTCAAACAGGATCATGCTTGGTACCAGCAGCGATGCATACACCACTACGACACCCAGCACGTTCGGAACAATGTGACGCAACACGATATTGCGCGTATTCACACCGCTCACCAGCGCCGCTTCGATGAATTCTTTACGTTTCAGGCTGAGGGTCTGACCACGCACGATACGCGCCATATCCAGCCAGGACACCATCCCGATTGCCACGAAAATCAGCAGGATGTTTTGTCCGAAGAAGGTCACCAGCAGGATAACGAAGAACATGAACGGGAAGGAGTTGAGGATTTCCAGCAGACGCATCATGGCGGAGTCAATTTTACCGCCCAGATAACCGGACAATGACCCGTAAAGCGTACCGAGGATCACAGCAACCAGTGCAGCCGCCACGCCAACCATCAGGGAAATACGCCCGCCAATGGCAACACGCACGAGCAAATCACGGCCAGAGGAATCAGTACCAAAAAAGTGATGGGACGCCATATCAGGTGCGGCTGACATCATATTCCAGTCGGTATCATCGTAGGCAAACTGCGACAGCATCGGCGCGAACGTCACAAATAAAGCGATAAACACCAGGATGATCAGGCTGGTTACCGCAGCGCGGTTATGCATAAAGCGGCGTCGTGCATCCTGCCACAGACTGCGGCCTTCAACTTCCAGTTTCTCGCTGAAGTTTTCGACGACGTCGCTATTTTTCTTACTTAACATCATTGACGTACTCCGGCATTAATAACGGATTTTCGGGTCGATGACGGCGTAAAGCACGTCGACGATCGCATTGAATAAAATGGTCAATGCGCCCACTAAAATGGTCAGGCTCAGTACCAGTGAATAGTCACGGTTTAATGCACCGTTAACAAACAGCTGGCCAATACCTGGCAATCCGAAAATGCTCTCGATGACCATCGAACCGGTGATAATGCCCACGAAGGCCGGTCCCATGTATGACAATACCGGCAGCAGCGCGGGTTTCAGTGCGTGACGCAAAATGATGCGACGCAGTGGCAAACCTTTCGCACGAGCTGTACGGATAAAGTTGGAATGCAGAATTTCGATCATCGAACCACGGGTAATACGCGCGATACTGGCGATATAAGCCAGAGAGAGCGCCACCATTGGCAAGATCATATATTTCGCACCACCGCCGTTCCAGCCACCGCCAGGCAGCCATTTCAGCGTGATCGCAAATATCAGCACCAGTAACGGCGCTACCACGAAACTGGGTATGACTACCCCGGTCATCGCTATGCCCATTACCGTGTAATCCCATTTGGTATTTTGGTTCAGGGCAGCAACAACGCCCGCACTCACACCAAACACAATCGCCATGATAAATGCCGCCAGACCGAGTTTCGCTGAAACCGGGAACGAGGCCGCAACCAGATCATTAACGGTGTAATCTTTATATTTGAACGACGGACCGAAATCGCCTTTCGCCAGTTGTTCTAAATAGTGGAAGTACTGCTTATACATAGGGTCATTGAGGTGATATTTGGCCTCAATGTTTGCCATCACTTCTGGCGGGAGATTACGCTCACCCGTAAAAGGACTGCCCGGTGCGAGACGCATCATAAAAAATGAAATGGTGATCAGAATGAATAGCGTCGGAATCGCTTCCAGACAGCGGCGTAAAATAAACTTTAACATTGCCCGTACCTGTTTCTAAGCCTGTCACTACAGCTTTATAGTTTTGGCTTGGTCACGACAACCATCGGGTGATCGTCGCCGTGGTGGCTCTTTGTTTTTGTCACGAAATCCGGAACAAAAAACATTACCTTCATCAAAAAAGGATGAGCAAGGCAGCTCGGGGATGCCTTGCTCTGATATCCGTGACTTAGTGTTTGATGATGTACAAGTCTTTCACGTACACGTTATCCTGCGGATCTTTACCGGTGTAACCGCCAACGAATGGTTTCACCAGACGCGCATTCACGTAGTAATAAACAGGAACAATGGCAGAGTCTTTATCCAGCTGGGTTTCTGCTTTCTGATACAGCGCCGCACGCTCGTCGTCAGTTTTCGCTGTCAGAGTATCCGCGATGTCTTTATCAAACGCAGGGCTCTTATAGTGAGCGGTGTTGTTGCTGCTGTCAGACAGCATGGTGTTCAGGAAGGAAGAAGGTTCGTTATAGTCAGAACACCAGCCCGCACGTGCCACATCGAAGTTGCCCTGATGACGACTGTCCAGGAAGGTTTTCCATTCCTGGTTAACGAGTTTCACGTCAACGCCCAGGTTTTTCTTCCAGATAGCGGCAGCAGCGATTGCCAGTTTCTTGTGCAAGTCTGAAGTGTTGTACAGCAGATCGAAAGTCAGAGGCTTAGCAGAGGTATAACCCGCTTCTGCCAGCAGTTTTTTAGCCTGCTCGTTACGTTGTTCCTGAGTCTCTTTGAACCAGGCTGGCGGAGTCAGTTTCGCGCCATCGGTATAAGGAGGGGTATAACCGTAAGCTGGCAGGTCGCCCTGTGCTTTTACTTTGTTCACGATGATGTCGCGATCCAGGCCCAGCTTCAGAGCTTCACGAACGCGTGAATCGGTGAATGGCGCTTTCTGGTTGTTGATTTCGTAGTAATAAGTACACAGGTACGGGTCAACGTGAACTTCGGAAGGGATTTCTTTTTTCAGTTTCTGGAACAGTTCGATCGGCATGTTGTTGTAAGTCATGTCGATTTCGCCGCTGCGGTAGCGGTTAACGTCTGTCACTTCAGAAGAAATTGGCAGGTAAGTGACCTGGTTGATCACAGTTTTGGCGTTATCCCAGTAAGTCGGGCTACGTTCCAGAACGATACGTTCGTTGACGGTCCAGGTTTTCAGTTTGTATGCGCCATTGCTCACATAGTTTTCTGGTTGGGTCCATTTGTCGCCAAATTTCTCAACTGTTTTTTTGTTTACCGGCTTCATCGCGGTGTGAGACAGCATTTTTACGAAGTATGGAACAGGTTCGGTCAGGGTCACTTGCAGGGTGTGATCATCAATCGCTTTTACACCCAGAGTATCAGGGCTTTTCTTGCCGGTGATGATGTCATCGATATTTTCGATATGACCATATTGCAGGTAGCTTTCGTAAGGAGATGCGGTTTTAGGATCTGCCAGACGCTGCCAGCTGTAAACGAAATCTTCAGCTGTGACAGGATCGCCGTTAGACCATTTTGCTTCCGGACGCAGGTGGAAGGTCCAGACTTTAAAATCTTTGTTTTCCCAGCTGGTTGCTACGCCAGGAATAACGCTACCGTCTTTACTGTCGGTATTTACCAGGCCTTCCAGCAGGTCACGGATAACGTTCGATTCTGGCACGCCTTCAACTTTGTGCGGGTCGAGAGACTGAACTTCTGAACCATTGTTACGAACCAGTTCTTGTTTGTCTGCCAGAGTTACGCCAGCAGGCACATTGGCTGCAAAGGCATTGTTCACTGACACCGCGCCGACCGCAGCCATAATGCAGGCAGCCAGCAGATTTTTTTTTGTGATGTTGGTCATTTTTATTCAACTCCAGTTTTTATTATGAACTTGCACGCGCAGGTGCAAGATAAACCCTTGCTGGGTCAACGGATTTCAAGAGCAGGAACGAATTGCTCAGGAAAAGCCCCATGTAGTTACCACCCGCAGATGGCTGTCCCCTACTACTGCATGTGTTACTTGGTAAGTCCGTTAAACCTCTGGCTGTTAATCGCCTTGTGGTTTCTGAGATCGTTAAGGATGACCTCCCTCCATTTGACTCACCCCGTTCGCGACAAAAAATGTTCTGCGGCGAACCAGGCAATCACATACTGTTATTTCTGCACTTAACAATATTATTTTCTTATTCACCCGACTTAAGGCGATAGAAAATCCTTCGCAGTTAAATGCGAGCCATCAAATTATTAAGAAGAAGATCTGAAGATTTGTTTTGCTGATCATGAAGATTCGGCATAAGGCAGTCTGTTGTCGTCAGCGTAATGCCCGGTTTTCTTTTTGCAGAAAACACATGAGGATAAATTTGCAGTAAGACTTGAGACACGACACTCTCCAAAAACAAATAAAATGGCTTCAATCTTTTTACGTCTGGCAAGATCCATACCCGCCAGGAGCATTGCTCTGAACAAAAATCCATTTTTGAAGGCGATTTGAAAATTATCAGAAGCCTGTTACGCGCGCCAATAAATTTTGCAAATTTGTTACGCAATTCTCTTTTACTCGTAACAGTCTTTAGAACAGGTCATTCCGGGACAGAGCAGAAAACACAGTTAATCTATTGATTTATAAAATCTTTATGGCGGATTTTCACATCAAAGCCCTGTCGGAGACTGTTCAAGAACTCGCCTGACACAATCAGTTAACATTGTAAGATTTATAAGAATAAACACCTGTTAACTGCTGTGTTAACACTAATAACATCTCGATACAGCATGCACAAGCCTTACAGAATGATGTGGATAAATTAGCGTCAATACGGGCAATAAACGACAGTAATTAGCGAAAATTTAGCTAAGTTTATTTAAAGAAATGAGGACTTGAGTTGAAAAGAGGAACGAGATGAGAGTTTACGCCACATTAGGGTGCAATCGCTCCGAATTAAGTCATTAGCTGCACTATAATAAGGCATTGGATTATAAGATGAGGTAATAATTATCACGAAAACATCCGAATATTTCCGTGATAATTTGGTCGCTAATAGATTAAAGCAGGCCGGGGAAAATCGCTTTTATGCCCGTCACAATAAATTCAATGCCCAGTGACATCAGCAGCAATCCCATAATACGGGTAATCACGTTAATGCCGGTTTGCCCAAGCAGACGCACCAGTAAAGGTGCTGCCCTGAACAAAAGCCAGCAGCAGAACGCGAAGAAGATGATAGCCACCGTCAGGCCCAGCAGATTTGGCCAGCTGTGATAACGCGAACTCCAGACGATGGTCGAACTGATAGCACCGGGCCCCGCCATTAAAGGCAAAGCCAGCGGAACCACACCGACATTTTCGCGAATTGCCGTTTCTGACTTTTCCTGCTTGTTCTGTTTATCTTCCCCGAGCTTTCCGCTGATCATCGACATCGCGATGGTCACCACCAGGATGCCACCGGCAATACGGAACGAATCAATCGAAATACCAAACAGGTGCAGAATCGCATCGCCGAGGAAAAGTGCGGTCGACAATATAATGGCGACCGACAGGTTAGCCGTCATATTGGTTTTGTTACGCCCTGCCGCCGCCTGATAGCTGGTCATGCTGATAAACACCGGCAAGATCCCCACAGGGTTAACCAGTGCAAACAGCCCGACAAAGAATTTGATATAACCAGAAAAATCTAATAAAGATTGGCTCACGCAGAACTCCGCACAGTTACGCCGGTAGATGAAGGTTTTGATGGCCGCTAATGTACTGGAATCGCAGTAAAGGCGCCACGCCGTTTCATAGTTTTTATCACCAGATTTCCAAATAAAGGCAGTGAATAAGACTTTTGTTAAAAATCAGTTTTTTTATTGATAACTTTAGATACAAAACTGTATTATCCAGTGGCTAATTTGATAATCATTCTCAACAAATCACTGCTGAAAGGTGTCAGCTACGGTATTTAGTGATCCAGATCAAATTACGCCTGCCTACAAATAGGTAAGCTTTGTGCATAGTCACTCAACGGTAGTTTGCAGAACAAATATTCGTCAAGCTACGTTGAATGAGGATTTATCTACTACCTTACGTGCTTCACTACTGGAAGCTCTTTAAGCAAATAAAGAGACAAAGACAACACATTGAGAATCATAGAGTTAATTAGTTTCTCACGGTGACTGATAGCAGGTCTATACTAGTCTTTGGCAGGTTATTTACTAAAAGAGTTTAACTTTATCAGGAGAGCATTATGGCTGTAACAAATGTCGCTGAACTAAACGCACTCGTTGCGCGAGTCAAAAAGGCACAGCGCGAATATGCCAACTTCAGTCAGGAACAAGTAGATAAGATTTTCGCTGCCGCCGCCCTGGCTGCTGCCGATTCTCGAATTCTGCTCGCCAAACTGGCTGTTGAAGAATCCGGAATGGGTATCGTCGAAGACAAAGTGATCAAAAACCACTTCGCCTCTGAATATATCTACAACGCATACAAAGACGAAAAAACCTGTGGAATTCTTGGTCAGGATGATACTTTCGGTACCATCACTATCGCTGAGCCAATCGGCCTGATTTGCGGTATCGTCCCAACCACCAACCCAACTTCTACCGCGATTTTCAAAGCACTTATCAGCCTGAAAACTCGTAACGGTATTATTTTCTCTCCACATCCACGTGCTAAAAATGCGACCAACAAAGCGGCAGATATCGTTCTGCAAGCTGCTATCGCTGCCGGTGCGCCGAAAGACATTATCGGCTGGATTGATGAACCAAGTGTAGAACTTTCTAACCAACTGATGCACCACCCTGACCTGAACCTGATTCTGGCAACCGGTGGTCCGGGCATGGTTAAAGCCGCATACAGCTCAGGTAAACCAGCAATCGGCGTGGGTGCAGGTAATACCCCAGTTGTTGTTGATGAAACTGCTGATATCAAACGTGTAGTTGCTTCCGTTCTGATGTCAAAAACCTTCGATAATGGCGTAATCTGTGCGTCAGAACAGTCCATCATCGTAGTTGAGTCTGCTTATAACGCGGTTCGCGAACGTTTCGCATCGCACGGCGGCTACATGCTGCAAGGCAAAGAGTTGAAAGCTGTTTCAGATATCATTCTGAAAAATGGTGGCCTGAACGCGGCTATCGTAGGCCAGCCAGCCACCAAAATTGCTGAAATGGCCGGCATCAAAGTGCCAGCTCATACTAAAGTGTTAATTGGTGAAGTCAGCGTTGTTGACGAATCAGAACCCTTTGCACACGAAAAACTGTCCCCTACCCTCGCGATGTACCGTGCTAAGAACTTCGAAGACGCGGTCGCTAAAGCTGAGAAACTGGTAGAGATGGGCGGTATCGGCCATACCTCTTGCCTGTATACAGACCAGGACAACCAACCAGAACGTGTGAACTATTTTGGCAACAAAATGAAAACCGCGCGTATTCTTATTAACACCCCGGCTTCTCAGGGTGGTATCGGTGACCTGTACAACTTCAAACTTGCTCCTTCTCTGACGCTGGGTTGCGGTTCATGGGGTGGTAACTCCATCTCTGAAAACGTTGGCCCTAAACACTTGATCAACAAGAAAACTGTAGCGAAGCGAGCAGAAAACATGTTGTGGCATAAACTTCCAAAATCTATTTACTTCCGTCGTGGCTCACTGCCAATCGCACTGGAAGAAGTGGCTACTGATGGAGCAAAACGCGCATTCATCGTCACTGACCGTTTCCTCTTCAATAATGGCTATGCAGACCAGATCACCAGCGTTCTGAAAAGCCATGGCATTGAAACAGAAGTGTTCTTTGAAGTAGAAGCTGATCCAACACTGAGCATCGTTCGTAAAGGTGCTGAGCAGATGAACTCCTTCAAACCAGATGTGATTATCGCACTGGGTGGTGGTTCACCGATGGACGCCGCGAAAATCATGTGGGTTCTGTACGAGCATCCGGATACTCAGTTCGAAGATTTGGCGCTGCGCTTTATGGATATCCGTAAACGTATCTACAAATTCCCGAAAATGGGCGTGAAAGCGAAAATGATCGCCGTCACCACTACTTCCGGTACCGGTTCTGAAGTCACTCCATTTGCGGTGGTTACCGATGATGCAACAGGTCAGAAATATCCACTGGCTGACTATGCGCTGACACCTGATATGGCTATCGTTGATGCCAATCTGGTTATGAACATGCCTAAATCACTGTGTGCTTTCGGTGGTCTGGATGCTGTGACTCACGCACTGGAAGCTTACGTTTCTGTACTGGCGAACGAATACTCAGATGGTCAGGCTCTGCAGGCTTTGAAACTGCTGAAAGAAAACCTGCCAGCCAGCTACAACGAAGGGGCTAAAAATCCGGTAGCACGTGAGCGTGTTCACAATGCGGCAACTATCGCGGGTATCGCGTTCGCTAACGCCTTCCTTGGGGTTTGTCACTCAATGGCCCACAAACTGGGTTCAGAGTTCCACATTCCACACGGTCTGGCTAACGCAATGCTGATTTCTAACGTAATCCGCTACAACGCCAATGACAACCCAACTAAACAGACTGCTTTCAGTCAGTATGACCGCCCGCAAGCGCGTCGTCGCTACGCAGAAGTCGCAGATCATTTAGGTCTGAGCGCTGCCGGTGACCGTACTGCACAGAAAATCCAGAAACTGCTGACCTGGTTGGATGAAATCAAAGCGGAACTCGGTATCCCAACCTCAATCCGTGAAGCTGGTGTTCAGGAAGCTGACTTCCTGGCGAAAGTAGACAAACTGTCTGAAGATGCGTTCGATGACCAGTGTACCGGTGCTAACCCACGTTACCCGCTGATCTCTGAACTGAAACAGATTCTGATGGATACTTTCTACGGCCGCGAATTCAGCGAAGAAGAAGCTGCAGAAGTTGTAGTTGCTGCACCTAAAGCTGAAAAGAAAACCAGCAAAAAGTAATCTGATGAATTTGTGATAGTTAAAATCAGAAAGTAAAAAACCCGCTGAAAGGCGGGTTTTTTTATGAGCCAAGGATAATCGATGGAATATCTGTTGATGCCGTCGGCAACTAACGCGACAAATCCGCAGTAAATAGCCGGTCTTACTCTGGTTTATCTTCGCCGGAGGTGTCAAATCCTGCCATAGCTTCTTTGTAATGTTTACGGCAGACAGAAACATAGCTTTCGTCGCCGCCAATGACGACCTGTGCGCCATCGTGCAGGGCATTACCCTTCTCATCCAGTCTCAGGTTGCGGTTAGCCTTGCGCCCGCAGTGACAGATAGTTTTAAGCTCCACAAGCTTATCAGCCCATGCCAGCAGATATTCACTGCCCTCAAAAAGCTCGCCACGAAAATCTGTGCGCAAACCATAACAAAGCACCGGCACGTCAAGGTCATCCACGACGTCCGTAAGCTGTGACACCTGCGCCTTAGTGAGGAATTGACATTCATCTATCAGAACGCAACTCAGGCGCTGTGAGCGGTTCTCCTGGGCTATCAGATTGAAAAGCTCAGTGTCCTTATTGTAAAGCTCTGCGGGTGACGACAAACCGATTCGGGAACTGACCTTGCCGACGCCGAAACGATGATCTAATTCTGCTGTTAACACCAGCGTGCGCATACCACGTTCTTGATAATTATATGAAGATTGCAACAGCGAAGTAGACTTACCGGCATTCATTGCCGAGTAATAGAAATAAAGCTGAGCCATGAAGGAGTGACCCCATAATGTAAATGGATGGCATAAATTTTCGGCGTCGATTGTACCACAAGCCCGACAATCTATAACAACGCCTCACCGGCGCAGCTAGCTGATACAGTTCAAAGAATCATTACAGTTGAAAAAATCACAGAAACTTACAATCAAAAATTATAAATGCAATACAGGATTATCTGTAATGTCAGACGCCAATACTCCACCGACAATGCGTATCTTATATACCTGCGCGTCCGCGTTACTGGTTTGTCTATACAATATCTGACAGGATGAAAACGATGGAAAGTAAAGAATCTTAGTATGTAGATCCAGTACAGCATCCCCAAATTTTTCCTATCCTTACATTAGTTATCTTCACTTCTTCTTTAATTTTGTGAACAACCGCATGCTTATAAAACTACTTACGCATTGCAACAATAGCGCATAAGCGTGTATTGAAATTAGGGTTATAGCCCTCAGATAAATAGTGTGAATTGTCCTGTCTATATTTTTTAGCAAACATTCACCATTTGGTTTAAATGCGTAAATTAAGGTCAGGCAAACAAATTGGCTATTGCAGAATACAGAAGAGCATTCTATTATTAGCCAAACGCCCCCCACCAATATAATTTGAGACTAGTATAATGAGCGAAGCATTAAAGATTCTGAACAACATCCGTACTCTGCGTGCGCAAGCAAGAGAATGCACTCTGGAAACTCTGGAAGAGATGCTGGAAAAATTAGAAGTTGTTGTGAACGAGCGTCGCGAAGAAGATTCTCAGGCAGCTGCTGAGATTGAAGAGCGCACTCGCAAACTGCAACAATACCGTGAAATGCTGATTGCTGACGGTATTGACCCTAACGAATTGCTGCAAACTATGGCTGCTACTAAAGCAACCGGTAAAGCAAAACGTGCAGCGCGTCCTGCTAAATACAAATACATCGATGAAAACGGCGAAAACAAAACCTGGACTGGCCAGGGCCGTACACCAGCTGTAATCAAGAAAGCAATCGAAGAGCAAGGTAAATCACTGGACGATTTCCTGCTGTAATTGCCCTTATTAACTTAAATGTTAATACAAAAAAGCCCATCTTTTATGATGGGCTTTTCGTTTTCTAATGCCGCCGATGAATGCCTCCTGCCACTAATAACAAATCAAACCAGAACATCTCGGTAATGCATTACATTCAGACTGCTATAGGACTTAACTGATTCCATAAAAAAGGCTGCCTGAGCAGCCTTTCGCCAACATAATTTAAAACCTGAACTCAGACCTGATAAAAGTCGCGATACCAGTCAACAAACTTCTGCACGCCCTGCTCCACACTGGTTTCAGGCGCAAAGCCTATAGCTTGCGACAACGGCCCTGTATCCGCGCTGGTCTCGTGCACATCGCCCGGTTGCATTGGCAACATATTCTTATCTGCCACCATTCCTAAGGCCTGCTCCAGCGCGCTGATATATGTCATCAGTTTTACCGGATTGTTATTGCCGATATTATAAACACAATACGGCGCTGAACTGCTGGCCGGAGAACCCTGTTCCACAGTCCAGTTCGGATCAGTTTGCGGAATGACATCTTGTAAACGAACAATCGCTTCTGCAATATCATCGATATAAGTAAAGTCACGACGCATTTCGCCACGGTTATAAACATCGATACTCTCACCTGCGAGCATTGCTTTGGTAAACTTAAACAATGCCATATCAGGACGTCCCCACGGACCATATACGGTAAAGAAACGTAATCCGGTCGTCGGTAATCCATAAAGATGTGAATAGGTGTGAGCCATTAATTCATTGGCTTTTTTCGTTGCCGCGTACAATGAAACCGGATGGTCAACAGAATCATCGGTTGAGAAAGGCTGCTTTTTGTTCAGGCCATAAACTGAGCTGGAAGAAGCATAGAGCAAATGCCCTACTTTATTATGACGACAACCTTCAAGAATGTTTACAAACCCTACCAGGTTAGAATCAGCATAAGCCAGAGGGTTTTGAATTGAATATCGGACACCGGCCTGTGCGGCCAAATGGATCACACGTTCGAAACGTTGCCCGGCAAACAATGAGGCCATACCTTCGCGATCGGCTAAATCCAGCTTAATAAACTCGAAGCCGTCTTTATTCTCCAGCTGAGCAAGCCGCGCAAGTTTCAGGCTGACGTCATAATAATCATTCAGATTATCGATCCCGACAACTGAATGACCCGCTGCTAACAAACGCTGCGACACATAGAACCCAATAAAGCCCGCTGCGCCGGTAACCAGATATTTCATAAAAACTCCTTACAGAACCGGATTGATTGAAGCACCGCGGCCAATGCCGTAGTAAGTAAACCCGCGTTTCTCCAAACGTTCAGGATCGAATAAATTTCGACCATCAAAAATAACCGGCTCTTTTAATGCTTTTTTAATCACATCAAAATCAGGGGCACGGAAGTTCTGCCATTCAGTACAAATAATCAACGCATCGGCATTGTGCAATGCAGATTCTTTGGTTCCCATTAATTCTAAATCTTCACGATGACCATAAATACGCTGCGTTTCATTCATAGCTTCCGGATCGTAAGCTTTGATTTTCGCACCGGCTGCCCAGAGTTGCTCCATTAATACACGGCTGGAGGCTTCACGCATGTCATCGGTATTCGGTTTGAATGAAAGTCCCCAAAGCGCAAAGGTTTTGCCTTTCAGGTCTTCACCAAAGTGGCGCTGAATGAAAGCAGGTAATTTATATTTTTGCTGATAATTGACCTGTTCCACCGCTTGCAGAAGTTTCGGCTGATAACCGATGTGCTCTGCGGTGCGGATCAATGCCTGTACGTCTTTCGGGAAACAGGAACCGCCATAACCGCAGCCTGGGTAGATAAAGTGGTATCCGATACGAGAATCAGACCCAATACCCTGACGCACTTTTTCGATATCTGCACCCAGCATTTCTGCCAGATTCGACATTTCATTCATGAAACTGATTTTCGTCGCCAGCATACAGTTGGCTGCATATTTGGTCAGTTCTGCACTGCGGATATCCATCAGGATCATACGATCGTGGTTACGGTTAAATGGCTCGTAAAGCTCACGGATAGGATCGATGGCATCAGGATTATCGGTGCCGATGACGATACGCTCAGGACGCATACAGTCAGCGACCGCGGCCCCCTCTTTCAGGAATTCAGGGTTGGAGACGACATCGAAACTGATATCCACGCCGCGCTCTTTGAGTTTTTCACTCATTACTGCGCGCACTTTATCGGCGGTACCCACCGGCACGGTAGATTTATCAATGACCACTTTAGGTTCGGTCATGTGCTCGGCAATCGTACGCGCCACAGCAGTCACATATTTAAGATCCGCAGAACCATCTTCATCCGGCGGAGTACCGACAGCGATAAACTGTACGGTCGCATGAGCAACACCTTCAGCCGCATTGGTGCTGAACAGTAAACGCCCTGCTTCGTAATTGCGTTGTACCAGAGGAGTCAAGCCTGGTTCAAAAATTGGGATCAGCCCGTTCTTCAGGTTTTCCACTTTTTTTGCGTCGACATCGATGCACAAAACTTCATGCCCGACTTCAGCAAGAACCGCCGCCTGAACAAGTCCGACGTAACCGATACCAAAAACTGTTACTTTCATCAGCGAATTCCTATTTGTTATTTTTTAACAACGTGAAATAGACAGCCAAAATTCCGGAACGCATTATACCAGTTTCAGCCGCAAGTTCGCCTGCAAAGGCATATTTTGCATAAGATAGGTCTTAGAAGAATGAAATAAAACGGAGATACGTAATAACACGCGGAAAAAATGCTCAATGTTTTTAAGACATTATTATCAAAGACAATAACTTTGCTCACTCTACGGACAGCATTAATCTCAGACGCCCACCCGAGCCCCATACCTGACACTGCCACGCATCACATTTCTGACTGATTTGATTAGAATATGTCGCGCCCGTCGTGCCCAGCGGAACACCGTTACTGAGCTGGATCATATTTGTTCCGGTATTGACGTTGGCATGTAATCCGGCAGAAACCAGAATGAGATTCTTAAACCCTGCGTGATAATAGCCGAGCAACAAAGGGAATTGCCCTTCAAGATTAGCCTGCCTGAAAAGATGATTAACTTGCTTAAGCAATGTTGACATCTGCGGCAGCCGCTGTTGCTGATTACTCAAATGCTCACGTAATAAGCTGTTAAAAATTGCCCGCAATAATAATGCCGCCAGAACGCCGTTCTCATTCGCGCGGGTGACATCCAGACAATAAAACCCGAGATCTTTGGATGACAGCGCAGCAATATCGAGCACCAGCCCCGGATGCTCCGCCGTCGTCAGTTGTCGGTAATTAATGCGACAATTCGCCAGCGTTTGCTGAACCGGCGGTTGCAGTTCCTGCAATAACCGTTGTGCTTCATTGGGATTACGGCACAGCGCTTCCCAGTCCTGAACCAGCGAACTTTCTTCCATTGCCTGCGAGGAAAACAGCTTTGGGTACAGTGACGAAAGCAACGCCTCACGTAAACGCTGCAAATCGTTAATGGGTTTGAGCAACACATCTTCGACGCCGAGTCGCAACATAGATGCGACATCGGTCATTTTGTCTGTGGCAGAAATCACCAGCACCGGGATTTTATTGCCCTGCAACCGCAGGTTTTCAACAAACTCCATCCCGCCCATTTCTGGCATTGCTAAGTCACAGAGGATCAGGTCAGGCGGGTAGTCTTCAAGCAGGGATAACGCTTCAAGACCATTCTCAGCTTCAGTAAAAGTGGCACCCAGTGAACTTACATAGCCAGCAAGAATTGATCGGAAAACGGCTTCGTCTTCAACGATGAGAATATGCTTGCTTGTAAGTGGCTTGTCCATCAGGGTCCCCCAGAATTTCTTATTCTAATAGTGGCTCATAAAGCCTGTTTTTGCTTGGCAGAATTGTCAGATTCAACCAAAGACGTTTTAAGCCATTCAGAATTGTCTATTTTTTATCAGGGGCAGCAACTGCTCTCTTTGCTTTTCAACCGCAAGACGGCCCGCTTCAATCGCTTCTTCTGCGCGATGAAAATCCAGCGTCGAAATCTGCGGGCAATACGGCTGGATCAACACATCCGGCGGATCGCCTGCCATGCGGTTACGCTTAAGCCGGTTCTCCAGCACCTGAATAGAGGTAGACATAATCTCCATCGCCGAAGGGCTGACATTCGGCTTTCTGGCGTTCGGGCGGGTTAAGCGCTGGCGGATTCTGTCACGCCAGCTGACTTCTTTCTCAGTATTTAGTGCTTCTCCGGTCGGCTGAACGGTAAGCAAATCTTGCTGCATCAGATGTGCGTCATGCTGGAGATCGACAGCAATCACGATATCCGCCCCCAGAGCGCGGGTCAGTGACACCGGAACCGGATTCACAACTGCACCGTCAACCAGCCAGTAACCGTTATGCCAGACCGGCGCCAGCAGACCCGGCATACTGCACGAGGCGCGAATAGCCAGATGCAGGTCGCCTTCGGTCAGCCACAGTTCGCGACCGGTACTCAGATTGGTCGCCACGGCACCAAACTTCTTCGAACATTTTTCAAATTCATCGATGCGGATCAGCTGACCGACCGCATTAAAAACTCGCTCCCCGCGCAGCAAACCTCCGCGTCGCCATGAAAAATCCATCAGCCGCAACACATCCCAGTAGCTGAACGAGCGCACCCAGCTTTCAATCGCCGGTAATCTGTTGCTCACATAAGCGGCACCGACCAGCGCCCCGACCGAACAACCTGCCACTACATCGACTTCGATATCCATTTCCTTCAGGGCATTGATCACGCCAATGTGCGCCCACCCTTTTGCCGCTCCCGATCCCAGGGCAAGACCGATGGTGACTTTTCTGCTCATCTTATGACCTTAATATTACGCATATCTTAAGAATGGACCGGGAAGCGCGTTGTCACCCGGCGAGTTTGTTAGGTAACATATCACTTTGGTGCATTCAATAGCGCAGCCTGCGCATCGGATGTCGATGCCCGGACTATTCAGGAGTTTCTGTGTCAGAACTTTGCCCTTGCGGCAGCAGCCTTGCTTATGAAGAATGCTGCCAGCCCTACATCACTGAGAACAAACTGGCGCTTTCTCCGGCAGCTTTGATGCGCTCACGCTACACAGCCTACGTTTTGAAAAATGCGAGTTATCTGATCGCCAGCTGGCACCCTGACTGTCAACCAGAAAGATGGCGTGACAGTTTACAGGAAGGCTTTGCCAGCACGCACTGGCGAGGACTTCAGGTGATCAGCGAAACTGACGGGCGTGACAATAAGGAAGGCTTTGTCGAGTTTGCAGCGCGCTTCACTGAAGCCGGTGATGAACATATTCACCTCATTCATGAACGCTCCAGATTTCTTCGTTTAAAAGAACGCTGGTACTATATCGACGGAATTAAACCGCAGACAGGCCGCAACGACGCCTGCCCGTGCGGTTCCGGCAAAAAATATAAGAAGTGCTGCGGTAAATAATTCACCCGTAATATTTATAAGTCTTGGACAGGATCCACACCCTCATGCCGCAACAGAACGTACAAACCAAGGTATTACGCACCATTTGCCCTGACGCAAAAGGTCTGATCGCCAAAATTACTAACATTTGCTACAAGCACGAACTCAATATCGTGCAGAACAATGAATTTGTGGATCACCGCACCGGCCGCTTCTTTATGCGCACAGAGCTGGAGGGGATTTTCAATGACAACACCCTGCTGGCCGACCTGGACAGCGCACTGCCAGCCGGGTCAGTCCGTGAACTGAACAGCACCGGACGTCGCCGCATTGTCATTCTGGTCACCAAAGAGGCGCATTGCCTGGGTGACCTGCTGATGAAAGCCGCTTACGGTGGTCTGGATGTTGAGATTGCTGCGGTAATCGGTAACCACGACACCCTGCAGACGCTGGTTGAGCGATTCGATATTCCATTCCATCTGGTGAGTCACGACGGCCTGACCCGCGAACAGCACGACAGCGCGATGATTGCGCAAATTGACCAGTATCAGCCGGACTATGTGGTTCTCGCGAAATACATGCGCGTGCTCACACCAGGCTTTGTGCAGCATTATCCGCATCAGGTGATCAACATTCACCACTCTTTCCTGCCGGCATTTATTGGCGCGCGCCCGTATCATCAGGCGTATGAGCGTGGTGTAAAGCTGATTGGTGCCACGGCGCACTACGTCAATGACAATCTCGATGAAGGGCCGATCATCATGCAGGACGTTATCAACGTGGATCACACTTACACAGCTGAAGATATGATGCGCGCAGGGCGTGACGTTGAGAAAAACGTCCTCAGCCGGGCGTTATACCGCGTGCTGGCACAGCGCGTATTTGTTTACGGAAACCGCACGGTAATTCTGTAAACCGCATTCTGACGGTGCTTTTCGTTCAGAGAAGCACCGTTAAGAACAAAAAAACCGCAAACGAACTTTATTATCGCTTTCAGCGCTTTACACCTTCGAATCATTTGGTATTATGCGCCCCGTTCGCAGCTAACCGCTGTAACGAGAAATCATCCATGTAGCGCATGATGATTTATGGCTAAGAAGTACGTAGTAAATACCACGAAAAATTGTGGTGGGGTTCCCGAGCGGCCAAAGGGAGCAGACTGTAAATCTGCCGTCATCGACTTCGAAGGTTCGAATCCTTCCCCCACCACCATGTTCCAGACTCATCCCTGAGTCACTTCCCAGAAACACCTTCTCTGTATTCCCAATCAAACCTGAACAAAATGTCCTGCTGATACTTCCTGAAAGTGCCTTTGCGGTGGAACATAACCGTTATCACGCACCGGGCTTTTCAGTTCATCCACCTGCATTTGCCGCTTCAACATTCTGCGTGACGGATCCGGCACCGGGACTGACGCCATCAGTTTTTTGGTATACGGATGCTGCGGGTTATCAAATATCGCCCCGCGCGGGCCAATTTCCACGATTTCGCCCAGATACATTACCGCCACGCGATGACTCACCCGCTCGACCACCGCCATATCATGCGAAATAAACAGATACGACAGGTTCATGCTCTCCTGCAAATCGAGCAGTAAATTCACCACCTGCGCTTTCACTGACACATCCAGCGCGGAAACCGACTCATCGGCGACAATCACTTTGGGATCCAGTGTCAGGGCGCGCGCAATGCAAATTCGCTGACGCTGACCGCCGGAAAATTCATGCGGAAAACGGCGCAACATATCCGGTGATAATCCGACCTTTTGCAGCAGCGACGCCGCCTTCTCTTTCGCATCGCTGCGGTTATGCAGTTTGTGTTGCAACATCGGCTCGATCAGCGCGTCACCAATGCGCATACGCGGATTCAGGCTGGCGAACGGATCCTGGAATATCATCTGAATGCGCTGACGCATTTGCAGAATGTCGCGTTTTCCCAGATTGGTCACATCAAAGCCGTCGAAATCAATCGCGCCGCTGTGTGGTTTCAGCAGTCTGGTTACCGCGCGGCCGGTGGTGGACTTTCCGCAGCCAGATTCGCCGACCAGCGAAAGCGTTTCCCCCTGAAATAAATCAAAGCTGATGTTTTCCACTGCATGAACTGCACCAACCTGACGGCTGAAAATGCCGCCATATACCGGAAAACGCGCGCTGAGATTTTTCACCGATAACAACGGTGTCAGTCCGGAATCTATCGTTCCTGCGACTTCCTGCGGCACACTGGCTTCGCCGGTTTGCAGATTGATTTGCGGAAAGCGAAGCGGCCAGTCGCGCCCCTGCATCGACCCTAATTTCGGCACCGCCGCCAGTAATGCGCGGGTATACGGATGCTGCGGACGATGGAAAATATCTTCCGTTGCGCCGCTTTCCACCGCTTCCCCGCGATACATCACCAGCGTCCGGTCGGCAATCTCCGCCACCACGCCCATATCGTGGGTGATGAACAGCACCGCCATTCCTTCTTCTTCCTGCAACGTCTTGATCAAATCCAGTATTTGCCCCTGAATCGTCACATCCAGCGCGGTCGTAGGTTCATCTGCAATCAGCAATTTAGGTTTCAGCGCCAGTGCCATCGCAATCATTACGCGCTGGCGCATACCGCCGGAAAACTGATGGGGATACTCGTCAAACCGCGCTTTGGCATTCGGGATACGCACCTTCTCCAGCAACCGCAGGGTTTCAGCTCGTGCTTGTGCAGATGACATTCCGCGATGCCGCTTCAGGCTTTCGGCAATCTGACGGCCAATACTGAAAGTCGGATTGAGCGACGTCATGGGTTCCTGAAAAATCATCGCCATTTCATTGCCGCGGATATCACGCATTTGCTTGTCCGACAGACGCAACAGATTGCGCTGATTGAGCCAGACCTCGCCCTCAATCCGGCTGCTTTGCGCTTTGAGTAAACGCATCACTGACAGCGACGTCACGCTCTTGCCGGAACCGGATTCACCGACAATCGCCAGCGTTTCTCCAGCACAGACGTCAAACGACAAATCGCGCACCACCGGCAGCCAGTCGTCTTCGCCGAGAAATGAAGTGGTCAGATGCTTCACGCTCAGCACGGGCTGACGTTTTTCCTGCTGTCCGGCAGTCTGATTCATCTTTTTGGCTCCTGAATTATTTACTGCGCGCGGAAAGCTGCACCTGCGGCGTATAGCTGAAATCCCTGTCAAACGGGAACGTTTTGCGCGCTTTGCGGTGACGCGGCAAACGCTCTACAAACTGATCCACCACGCCGTTAGACAGTGCCATCAGATTGGGACTGGCAATCGGTGCCAGTTCCGGCGACAGATAACCGGATTTCACCACCACGATATCGGCAGTATGCGGATCCCGTTCCAGCACGGTGAAATCACTGATGTTGTGATACGGACGACGACGCGCCGACACCACCACATCAATTCCGCCGGTGCGCAATACTGCCTGACGGTCAGCCGGTGTCAGTGCATCGAGCAGGAAAACCACTTCAAACTCGCCTTTCACCTGCGGGCTGGAAGAGTCCAGCGAAGCACCGAGTGTCAGCGTCAGTACTGAACCCACGCCAGCATTGAATGCTGCATCGGTTGCAGGCGCATCGGCAATACCTGCCACAATCGTATTTTGCGCGTACTGTCTGATAAGCTCCTGCAACACATCCGCGCGGTCACCCACACCGCCACCCGTCGGGTTATCGCCGGAATCTGCCAGCACCACCGGACGTGTTTCACAGGCAATCGCTTTTTTCACGCAGGCTTCTACGGTGTCTGTTTCGCAGCCAAACACGAAATCTTCGCGTACGTCCCAGTAAGCCTGTGCCAGTTGCGTGCCCTGCTGTTCCAGCGCAGAACGGTCGGTGCCGGTCATGATAACCGCCGCCGTCGCCCGTGGTTCATCCGCCCACACATAACCGACCATCAGCGAGCTGTCCCACACGCCCTCAACTTCATCCATTTGTGGTAAACGGGCATACAAACTTTTCGCCGGTTCATCTTCCGTGCTGGTGCGTTCGCCGGGTAATACCACTGGCACCGGCACCCACAGCAGCGTCGGTTTTATGCCGGTTTGCAGATGTTTCACCAGCATGGCGACCGAACGGCGCATGGTTTCCTCCACATCGATGTGCGGCGCGGTGCGGTAAGTCGAAAACATATCAATGGCGTCGATGATCCGCTGCGAAACATTACCGTGCAGATCGTAACTGACGCTGATCGGACAATCAGGCCCGACGGCTTTACGCGCGGCAGCAATCCAGTCACCTTCAGCATCTTCCAGCCCTTCGACATACATCGCCCCGTGCATAGCCAGATATACGCCATCAAACGGTTTTTGCGCTTCCAGTCCAGCCAACATTTCCGCTTTGAATTTATCGTACGTCGCGCGGGCTACCGGCCCCCCGGCAATGGCGCGGGCATGGATCGTCGGTAAAAACGTCGCCGGATAATCCTGCAAAAAACGAAAACGCGGGGACGCCAGTAACTGGGCGTCACGCACGACGGTGAAATCCTTCTCCTCATTCAGCACCGGGTTATAAGTGCTGCATTCAATGTGGATACCGCTGACAGCTATACGCATGTTGATGATTCCTCAGACAGGCTTCAGACCGACCAGAAAGCGATGTGCAGCAATACTCGCCGCCGCGCGCGCCCAGGTGTCGTCGTTTAGGGTAAAAGTACGAACCGGCGTTTTTCCGGCATTTCCCGGCAAAACGTTAGCTTCGATAGACTGATGAACAACCGTACCAAACAGCCCGGAAAAATCGGCATCCTGATGTGCAATCAGGATCAGGTCCGGGTCATTAATTTGAATCAGATGGGATATCGCTAAACCGAGCGCCGAACCGGCACGGTGCAGAATACGCACCGCTTCGCTGACGCCCTGCATCGCCAGTTTTTCCAGGCCGCCGATGGTGGTCGTTTCCAGCCCGCCGTCTCTGGCCATTTCCGCAATGGCATTCAGAGACGCCAGCGTATCCAGACAGCCGCGCTTGCCGCAGCGACACGGCAAACCATTCAGTTCCAGCGTGCAGTGGGCGATTTCCCCTGCGCCACCGTGCAGTCCGCGATGCAGCTGACCGGCAACAAAGTGCGCGCTGCCGATGCCGGCGCCGTGGCTGACCAGCGTAAAGCTGCTCAGATCCCGCGCCTGTCCGAAATTTTTCTCACTCACCGCCAGCGCTTTGGCGTCATTTTCGATAGCCACGTCCATGCAGGTTGCCTGCGAAATCAGGCTGGCCAGCGGCACATCGCGCCAGCCAAGCAGCGCCGACTGCACGCAGGTGGACTGATGTTCATCGATAAGGCCGGATAACGTCACGCCCAGACCGACCAGCTTTTTCGCCGCTTCCGGATGGGGCTCCAGCAGTGCCGGTAACGCGCTGGCGATGTTTTCTGCCAGACGCTGCGGACTGGCATCTGCAATGAAAGATACCCGCGAAAGGATTTCGCCATGCAGATTGATCAGCGCCATCTGCGCCGGATTTTGCAGCAAAGAAACGCCCGCAAACCATGCGCCATCCGGATGAACCACCAGCCGTACCGACGGTCTTCCCTGTCCGTTTCCCGGCACGGTTTCCGCTTCGTGCAGGAAACCGGCGTCGATCATTTCACGCACCACGCCGCCAATTGCCGCTTTGCTCATTCCTGAAAGCTGCGCCAGTTCGGTACGGCTCAGACCGCCGGATGCATTAACCGCACCCAATATCTGACGTTGCAAAGTTGTTAGCATATTCGTTTCGGCGCTCTCAGTTTTCGGTCATCTGCATTGACATTAAACGGTAGAAATGGATATATCAATGCCAATTAGTTCACAAAATAAACTAAATGTTGGTATATAAGTATTTCATATGAACTATTTGTTAAATCTCTTTGTTAAAACAAACTGTCATTAAAACCGCTGTTTCAGCGAACCGGCAGACGTAGCCAGAGCCACTTAATCCGATTTTTCACGCAGAGGGCAGAACATGAAGATTACCCGTTACATCCGGCGTCCCGTGCAGTTAACGCTGCTGAGCAGTGCACTTCTGGCGGCGTTTTCGCTTCCGGTTTTCGCCGCCACACTGAACGTGATGCAAAACGAAGCGCCGCGCAGTATGGATCCGGGCAACCAGACCGCGACCTTCACCGGCACCGTGCTGGATCCGATGTATGAAGGCCTGTTGCGCATGTCGCCGCAGCTGAAACCCGAAGCCGCGCTTGCGACCTCGTGGAGCAGCGATGAAAGCGGACTGGTGTGGACATTCAAACTGCGCAGCGGCGTCACGTTCCATGACGGCACGCCGTTCAATGCCGATGCGGTAGTCGCTAACTTTGCCCGCCATCTCGACACCAAACGCGGTCTGGCGGCCAGCGGACGTCTGCGCACCTTCCTCGACAGCGTGACCAAAACCGACGACTCCACCGTCGTCTTCAAACTGAAAAAACCTTATCCGGCATTCCTGAATTTACTGACCACCGGCGCCTGCCTGATGGTCAGCCCGGCTGCCGATAAAACCGGGACACTCGACAGCAAAGCCGTCGGTACCGGGCCGTACAAAATGGTGCAATACAAAACCGGTGAATTCGTTCTGGAAGAAAAATATCCGGGTTACTGGGGGGACAAAGCCGCCGGGCCGGATGACATCAAATGGACGTGGAGCGCTGAACCTTCAGTGATGAATATGGCGTTGCAGGCGGGCGAAACTGATGTGATTAACCCGGTGCCGCCGCAGTTTGCCCGCGTGCTGAAAAACAATCCGAAGTTCGACCTGCATGAAAGCCCGGGTGCATCCGTATTCTGGGTGGCACTGAATACCGATCTCAAACCGCTCAGCGACGTCCGTGTGCGTCAGGCTCTGAACTACGCCACTGACCGTGACGGTCTGGTGCGCGCCATCATGTCCGGCTTCGCCCAACCGGCGAACTCTCCGCTGGCACCGGTCACTGCCGGTTATGACAAAACCCTGAACCCCTATCCATTGGATCTGGCAAAAGCCAAAGCCCTGCTCAAAGAAGCCGGTGTCGCTGACGGATTTACTATGTCGATTGCCGTGCAAGGTCAGGACGCGCGTATCGGTCAGGTGCTGCAAAGCATGTGGGCTAAAATCGGCGTGAAACTTGACGTGAAAATCATGGAAAGCGGCGTGTGGACCAAAGCGGCATTCGCCGATCAGGCCGGCAAAAAAGCCGATAACACCGGTGCGATTCTGGCTTCCTGGTCTTCCGGCGCGAACGGCGCAGACCTGCAACTTCGTCCGCTGTACTACAGCAAAAGTTTTGCTCCGGGTGGCGCGAATCTCGGTTTCTTTAATGATCCGAAACTGGATGAAATGTTAGACAAAGCCGCGTCGACACTGGATGAAAATACCCGCAACGCGATTTATGTTGATGCACAAAAAGAAATCAACCAGCAGGCGCCGCAGGTGCTGTTGTATTACCAGAATGATTTGTATGCCACCGGCAAAAACATTTCAGGCGTCACGATGATCCCGGGCGGGCAAATTGTGGTGAAAGATGCACAGAAAAAATAACCGCAGCATTTACAGTGGAAAATAGCCATGAAAGCCTATCTTGCCAAAAAACTCATCGCCTTCCCGATCATTCTGATCGGGGTTTCGATGCTGATTTTTGTGTCCATCCGCGCGCTGCCGGGCGATCCGGCGCGTCTGATGGCCGGGCCTGAAGCCACGCAGGAAGCCGTCGATGCCATGCGTGTGCGCCTCGGGTTGGATCAGCCGCTGGTGACGCAGTATCTGCATTTCGCCGGTGACGTTCTGCACGGCAATCTCGGCGTCTCGTTGCAGTCGCAGCAGCCTGTGACGCAGGAAATCGGAGAACGCATGCCTTACACGCTGATGCTGGCGGTGCTGTCATATTTTCTGGCAGTGGCGGTGGGCGTTCCGGCGGGCATGATAGGCGCGGTATACCGTAATCGCTGGCCGGATTTTGGCGTGATGTTGCTGGCAATTGCCGGTGCCTCCATCGCCAACTTCTGGCTGGGGCTGATGGCGATGAACACCTTCTCAGTCAATCTCGGATGGCTGCCGTTACTCGGCGCGACGTCGTGGAAAAGCTACATTCTGCCTTCTGTGACGCTTGCCGTTTTACCGATGGCGGTGATGGCGCGCATGACGCGTTCCAGCATGCTGGATGTGCTCTCGGAAGATTATATCCGGACAGCCCGGGCCAAAGGATTGTCGGCAACGACCGTATATTGCAGTCACGCGTTTCGTAACGCGCTGATCCCAATTGTCACTATTGTGGCACTTAACTTCGGCAGTCTGATTGGCGGCGCGGTGGTCACCGAATCCGTCTTTAACTGGCCGGGCATTGGCCGCCTGTTGGTGGATTCCGTGCGGTATCGCGATTATCCGGTTATTCAGGGCGTCGCGCTGGTGGCTGTCTGCGGTGTGGTGGTGATGAATCTACTCGGTGAATTACTGATCGCTTTCCTGAATCCAAAAATAAGGTTCGATTAATGTCTGCCATTATCACGCAATTACCCCGTCGCAAACCGCGCACGCTGCGGTTTTTCCGCTGGTTGTGGCGACATCCGGCAGTCTCCATCGGCGGATTTATCGTCAGTCTGATTGTGCTGATGGGCCTGTTCGCTCCGCTGATTGCCCGTCACGACCCCTACGCACAAGATCTGATTGATACCCTGCTTTCCCCTGGTGCCGATCACTGGTTTGGCACTGACGATTACGGCCGCGATATTTTTGCCCGCGTCATTTACGGGGCGCGTATTTCGATTATTGAAGTGGTGCTGAGCGTCGGTCTGGCAATGATTATCGGTATTCCGCTGGGCATTATTGCCGGTATGACCGGTCGTTATACCGACATGATCATTATGTGGTTTATGGATATGCTGTTCGCGTTTCCGGGCATCGTGCTGGCAATTTTGGTGGTCAGCATTCTTGGTGGCGGCCTGGTGAATCTGCTGATCGCCATTTCGCTGTTCGCCATACCTGTGTACGCGCGTCTGAGCCGTAACCTGACGCTCGGTTTAAAGCAGATGGAATATGTTGAAGCGGCGCAGGCGCTCGGGTTGTCGAATTACCGCATTATCGTGCATTACATTCTGCGCAATGCCATCGGGCCGATTATCGTGCAATCGACGCTGACCGCCGGCACTGTTATTCTCGCCGCCGCCAGCCTGTCGTTTCTCGGCCTGGGTGTGCAGCCGCCGATGCCGGAATGGGGTACCATGATGAGCGATGGCCGCAACTTCCTTGGCATTAATATCTACCTTTCGCTGTTCCCGGGTCTGGCCATTATGCTGACCGTGCTTGGTTTTAACGTACTGGGCGACGGGCTGCGGGATTTACTGGACACACGCTCATGACTTCTGCTGTTTTTTGCGCCGATATCGGCGGTTCATTTATTAAGTTTGGTGTTTCGCGCCATCCGGGCGAAATGGAAGAATGCGGCAAAGTCCCGACGCCGGTTTCTTCCTGGGACGATTTTGTGCAGGCGATGCAAGATCTGATCGACAAATTTGGCGTGGACTTACCTGCCGGAACACCGCTGGCGATTTCCACTGCCGGACTGGTTTCGCCACAAACCGGCGAAATGCTGGCGACCAATATTCCTGCATTTACCGGCCATTCGCTGGCAAGAGATCTCAGCGTTGCGCTTGCACGTCCGGTCACGGCGGCAAATGACGCCGATTGTTTTGCCCTTGCCGAAGCCCATGCCGGTAACGCGCAACATCAGCCGGTGGTGGTCGCCATTATTCTGGGCACCGGCGTCGGTGGCGGATTAGTGATCAACGGCCATCTGGTTCGCGGGCACGGCGGTGTCACCGGTGAATGGGGGCATGGCGCGATCACGCGCACGGAACTGATGATTAATGGCGAAAACTACTCCGTTCCGCGTCTGAAATGCGGTTGCGGCCAGATAGGTTGTCTCGACATGCTCGGCGGCGCACGCGGCATGGAGCGTTTGCATCACCATTTTCATCGTCAGAAAAAAACAAGTTTGGAGATCGTCACCGGCTGGCTGAATGACGATACCGACGCGTCTCTCACCGTCAACGCCTGGCTGGAACTCGTCGCCGAACCGCTGGCATTGCTGGTTAATATTCTCGGGCCTTCGCGGATTGTCGCCGGTGGCGGGCTGGCTTCTGCCACAGAACTGATCGCCGCCCTGGATGTAAAAGTACGCGGCGGGGTTCTGCACACTTATGAACACACGCTGCTGGTGCCGGGGAAATTCCTGACCGACGGTGGTCTGGTGGGTGCATCGGTGATGGGAAGAATGGAAAGTTAAAGTATTGCCCTCTCCTGCGGGATGAGGGCAATGTCAGATTTCAGCTCGCGACCAGCATCGGCTCCAGCACCGGTGCGGTTTGCTCAAAGACCAACGACAACAGAATTTTCTTCACTGCCATCGCTTCCTGCGATAACGCCAGCGTTTCAGAAACACAAAGTGAAAGCGGAACCTGAATCGCAGGGCTGCTGATGCATGACATCCAGGCTTTGGCAGGGCCGGTCATAGCGCGGGCTGCCGATTCGGGCAAAATGGTGACGCCCAGACCACTGGCAACAGCCGCCGTCAGTGTGGCGGAAGATTCAATTTCCCCGATGATATTCGCGCTCAGGCGACGCAGAGACATAGCGTCATCCACCAGGCGGCGGGTTACGTTATGCGAACGCGGCATGAACAAATTCATTTTTGCCACGTCGCTCAGTTCGACATATTTCCCCGGATTCAGCACAGAGTGCGCCCCGACGAGATACAAATCCTCTTTCATCAGCGGCTGACTGCTCAGTCCGGCGACCATATTGGTGCCGTAAAAAACCGCCATATCCATACGACCGTTGAGAACCAGGTCGCCCAGCGCCGTGCCAAAATTTTCATTCAGATACAACAAAATACCCGGATGCTGTTTACGTACCGCCTGCAACAACGGCACCGCCAGCTGAGAAGCCGCTGTGCCCGGCGCAAGGCCTACGGAAACCTGCCCGTTCAGCGACTGACCAGCATTGTTAACTGCACTGTGGATCTGGTCGCACTGGCGCAAAATCGCCTGCGCGTGGGAATACAGAATATTACCGGCTTCAGTGGGAGTGACGCCGCGCTTGGTGCGAATCAGCAATTGTTGCTGCAATTCCCCTTCCAGGGTCGCCAGTTGCTGGCTAAGTGCCGGTTGGGCGATGTGCAGAACATCAGCGGCCTGCGTCAGGCTGCCAATATCGACGATTTTCACAAAGTACTTCAGACGTCTGAGATTCATCTCTGTCTCCATCTTGCGCGAAAGGGGTAACCCCGGGCTGACGTGATTGATGTAAATAATAAGCTGGACTGATAAAAGCAAGATTTACGCCAATCTCCGGCGCGCCGTGTAAAAACGTCGGTACAAGAGGCTAACCTCTCAAAATATAAGAAAAAACGATTACGCAGAATGGGTGTGAAACAACCGGGGATGCCAAAAATGAAAGGAATTAAATGCGCTTCAAAAGAGGGATGCACCAATATCATGCATTCTTATAGGTCACGCTTATAAATTAGCAGGGTTAATAACAGAGGCGGCCACAGCCCGGGCCGCGATCTAAAAATCAGACGGATGGGATCATGCCACCATCTACGCGGATGACCGACCCGGTCATGTAAGACGCCTGCTGGCTGGCGAGAAAAGCCGCCACCGCGCCGTACTCTTCCGGTTTTCCGTAGCGTTTCGCCGGAATACTGGCGGCACTTTTCGCCGCGACATCTTCCACTGAAGTGCCTTCCCGACCGGCGCGTGCAGCGTCAAGCTGCCCCAGACGCTGAGTAGAAATGCGCCCCGGCACCATGACATTCACTGTGATGCCTTCACCTGCAACTTCGGATGCCAGCGTTTTAGACCAGCCAACCAGTGCCATACGCAGCGTATTCGACATCCCGAGATTAGCAATCGGCGCGATCACGCCCGATGAGGTACTGGTAATAATTCGTCCCCAGCCCGCATTGCGCATGTCCGGTAGCACTTTATCGGTGAGCTGGATAAGCGAGCTGACCATGGTCGAAAACTGTGTCTGCCAGGCATCCGGCGCCACACCTGACGCTTTTGTTGGCGGCGGCCCACCGGAATTGTTAACCAGAATACCGACAGCTCCGAAAGTGCGGCGGATTTGCATCAGAACATCATCGAAACTTTCCGAAGCCGTGAGATCTAACACCCAGGCCTGCGCGGTTCCGCCCTGCTTTTCGATCAGGCTGACGGTTTCCTGCAATGCGCTCAGCGTTCGCCCGCAAACCGCCACCTGCACACCTTCACCCGCCAGAGCAATGGCCATTGCCCGGCCTAATCCGCCGCCTGCACCACTGACCAGCGCCACGCGGCCCTGAATACCAAAATCCATCACATTTTCCTCTGGTTTACGTATGACAAAAATTAACTAATTTTTCATCAATGGGTTACCCAACCTTACTGACCTTGTTGAGCACCATTTGATAAGCCGACTGCAGGTGGCTGCGCATCATTTCTGCCGCCGCCTCCATTCGTCCTTCCATCACGGCGTCGATGATCGCGACATGTTCCTCGCACCATTCGCGCACGCGTTGTTTATTGGTGTAACTGCCGAACTCAAGCAAACGTCGCAGCCTGTTTTGCTGCTGAATCGCCTGTAACACAAAAATATTTCCGCTGAATTCCGCCAGCATCTCGTGGAAAGTGGCATCAGTTTCGAAAATCTGGCGGCCATCAACGGCCAGAATATCCGGATGCGTGATCAGATAAATATGCTGCATCCGCAAACGCCTCAGCGCGCTTTTATCGGCGTGGAAACCGGTCGCCAGCATCGCGCCCGGTTCGATCATCAGACGAAAACCGTAGCCGTTGCTCAGCGCCACATCGGTATTCAGCGTCGGTAAAAACGACCAACCGTGCCCTTTGTTGCGGGCGATCAACCCGTCCTCCGCCAGACGCAACAAAGTCCGCGCCAGCACACCACGATCGACGTCATAACGCTGGGCGATTTCCGTCTGCGTCAGGGAATCCGGTAATTTGCCACCAATGCGGTCTTTCACCAGTTGCTCGTATAAATCCTGATCGCTGCTGGCGGGGATATCAATGCTGATGCGCTGGAGTTCGTCAAACGCCTTTAGCAGGAAAAATCCCTGATTCCGCCTCGCCTCGATAATCCCTAATTCACACAATAATTTCAGTGCAGTACGCACCGGAGTACGTGAAACGCCGAGCATATCGGCTAACTGTTGCTCCCTGAGATGATGACCTGGCTCAAATTTTGCTTCACGTATCAGGTCAAGGATTTGGTTTGCCAGACGCCTTCCGCTGGCTGTCGTAGTTTGGGTCATGGAATAGCAGCACCTGAAAGTATTTATTGTTTAGGTTTGTACAATATCACAAGCCTTGAGGATGGTGAAGCTTGGTTGTAAAGCCCCCAAATCGTGCAATTAATGCACCAAAAAAGAGCCTTGACTCACAAATTTAATTGTATTTAATGAGACACAAAGAGCAATCCTGCTCATGGGAAACGGGAGTCTGTCATGTCAAAAAAAGCTTTATTGCGTCGATATGCCGCCATCTCTCTGGCCGCTATTTGCCTGAGTGCTCCGCTGTTCAGTCAGGCCGCCGCGCCTGTTCTGGTCAGCAAAGGTCAGCTGACGTACGGCACTGCCGCCACGTTCATGCCTTTTGAATTTACCAAAGACGGCAAACTTACCGGTTTCGATATCGACCTGATCACCGCCCTGTCTGAAAAGCTGGGTTTGAAACCCGCGCCAATGTCGATGGAATTCAAAGGATTGATCCCGGCATTACAGGGCAAACGCCTCGATATCATTAACTCTGCGATGTACATCAATCCGACCCGTTCTGAGCAGGTGGATTTTGTTCCATACCTTAAAATCGGCAGCCGCGTCATTGTGGCAAAAGGCAATCCGGAAAAAATTACCGGCCGTGATTTGTCCCTCTGCGGCAAAAACATCGCCGTGACGCTGGGCGGTATCGAAGAAAGTCAGGCGCGGGCAGATAACAAGAAATGTCTGGATGCCAATAAACCGGCGCTCACCGTGCTGACTTTCCCGGCTGCAACGGATTCCGCGGTCGCAGTGGCACAAAAACGTGCTGATGCTGAATTTCTTTCAACGCCGGGCGCGGTGGCGCTGCTGAGCGAAAAAGGCGACACCTTCGAAGCCGTCGGCGCTGAATTTGAAGCAGACACGCACATCGGTTTTGCCGTACGTAAAGGTGATACCGAAACGAAGTTACTGCTGGAAAAAGGCCTTCAGGACGTCGTGAAAGACGGCACTTATCAGAAAATCATCAGTAAATGGCAGTTCCCGGCTTCAGTGTCCATTTTCTGAATCCGTGATGTTAAGAAAAACGTTGCCCTGACGTTGAGGAAAGTTCATGTCGCTTGATCTTGTTTGGCAATACCTGTTCTCACCGGCGTTCTTTCAGGGCGCATTAATGACCTTGTTGTTAACGGTGTGCTCGTTGTTCTTCGGCATTATTGCAGGGTTGATCCTGGCCCTGCTTCAGGAGTCCCGCTTCCGGGCGGGCTCCGTTCTGGCCTTCTTTTATCTCTGGCTGTTCCGCGGCACCCCGGTGCTGTTCCAGATTATTTTCGTTTACAACGTTCTGCCGACTTTCGGTCTGCGCTTCTCGGCGTTTACCTGTGCGGTGATGGCGCTGTCATTAAATGAAGGCGCGTATATGGCAGAGATTTTGCGCTCCGGTCTCCAGGCCGTGCGCAGCGGCCAGCGTACCGCCGGGATGGCGCTCGGCATGACCCAGAGTCAGATCATGCGCAAGATTGTTCTGCCACAGGCCGCGCGGATTGTGTTGCCGCCGATGGGCAATCAGATGATCAGCATGCTGAAATCCAGCGCACTGGTGTCGGTGATTGCCGTGCAGGAACTGCTGCTTATCGCCAACCAGACTGCCAGCGCCAGCTTCCGTTATTTTGAAGCGCTGTGCGCCGCCGGGATTTACTACCTGGTGCTGACCTCGATCTTTATGGTCGGTCAGGCATGGCTGGAACGTTCGCTGGATCCGAAAAAGCGTAAGAAACCTGCACTGTCGCTGACTGAACGCCTGCTGCGCAGCAGCACGCCAAACTGAGGAGAAGCCCGTGAATAAATCCAAACCAGTTCTGGAAATCATCGGCGTCGATAAACATTTTGGCGCACAACATGTTCTGAAAAACTGCTCCCTGAATGTGGTTCAGGGCGAAACCGTGGTGCTGATCGGCCCTTCAGGATCAGGCAAATCCACCCTGCTGCGGTGCATTAATTTACTGGAACCGATTCAGGGCGGATCGATTTTCTTCCGTAACCAGGACATCACCCACGCCAGTATGGAACCGCATAAATTACGCCAGGACATCGGCATGGTATTCCAGAACTACGAACTGTTTTCACATCTGACCGCCGCCGAAAACATCATGCTTGCGCCGA
This sequence comes from Rahnella ecdela, assembly GCF_019049625.1. Classification (GTDB taxonomy): domain Bacteria; phylum Pseudomonadota; class Gammaproteobacteria; order Enterobacterales; family Enterobacteriaceae; genus Rahnella; species Rahnella ecdela. Next base: position 294,073 of record NZ_JAFMOY010000131.1, on the reverse strand, counting down.
TGACCGTGCTGGGCGTCAGCCGCAGTGAGGCCGAAGCGCAGGCGCTGGAACTGCTCGGCAAAGTGCGTATTCCTGATAAAGCTGATTCCTTCCCCGATGAGCTTTCCGGTGGCCAGCAACAGCGCGTTGCCATTGCCCGCGCACTGGCGATGAAGCCCAAACTAATGCTGTTTGATGAGCCGACGTCAGCGCTGGATCCGGAAATGATCCGCGAAGTCCTCGACGTGATGGCCGACCTTAGTGCAGAGGGCATGACCAGCATTGTGGTCACCCATGAAATGGGCTTCGCGAAACGCGCAGCCAACCAAATCGTCTTTATGGAAAACGGCGAAATCATCGAAAACGCGACCGGCGAAAAGTTCTTCGGCGGCGACGTTAGCCTGCGGGCGCAACGTTTCTTAGATCAAATTTTACATTGATCACTTTTAGCACCACTGAATCCCTCACTGCGCTCTCACCAGGGGCCCGGTTTTTGCCACAAAAACTGTATTTCAGGAGACACCGATGAGCCTTTCATCGCCCGATATCAGCAGAATGAAACGTGACCTTGCCGCACTGGTCGCGATTAACACCGAAAACCCGCCGGGACGCGAACGCGAAGCAGCGGAACTTATCAGCGCCATGCTCAGCGACATCGGTTTCGACATGACGCTCAGCGAATACGCACCGGGGCGTACCAACGTGATTGGTCGTCTGGAAAATGGGGCGGGCCCGTGCTTTGCCTTCAATACGCACATCGACGTCGTCCCTGCCGGTGAAGGCTGGCAGCAGGATCCGTTCACCCTCACGGAGCGCGATGGCCGGTTGTATGGTCGCGGAGCCTGCGATGCCAAAGGGCCCCTGATCGCCATGATTGAAGCCATGCGCTGGCTCGCCGCCAACCGTAATGACTGGAGCGGCACGCTGATGGCGATATTTGTTGCCGACGAAGAAGTCGCCAGCGAAGGCGCGAAGTTTTACGTCCGTGAAGCTCCCGCGCATATCGATTACGTAGTGATCGGCGAACCGACGTCCAACACCACCTATTCGGCGCATAAAGGCAGTTTGCGTCCGTTAGTTCGCGTTCATGGTGTCACCGCGCATTCCGGCACACCGGAACTGGGCGAAAACGCCATTTTCCGCGCCGCGCAACTGCTCGGTCTGGTGGAAGAAACGCACGAACACACCGTTCGCTGCCGCTGCCATCCGCTGGTCGGCAACGCCAGTCTGACCGTGACCCGCATTAACGGCGGCCATGCCGACAACGTTCTGCCGGGTGCCTGCGAATTACTGCTCGACCGCCGCATGGTGCCGGGCGAAGACGAAGACGCCGTGAAAAAGGAAATTCAGGATTTACTGCAACTGGCACAAGACAAATTCGGTGTTCGCAGTGAAATCATCACCTACAAACCGACCACCGGCGGCGCGACAGAAACCGACTCTGACGATCCGATTGTGCTGGCAGGCGTCGAGGCCTGCGCCGCACAAGGCAATCCGGAACCCGGACCGTTCGGTTTTCAGGGCGGATGTGACCTGGTGCATTTTCGCAGCCTTGGCACCAAAGGCATCATCATCGGCCCCGGTTCGCTGGCGGTCGCGCATAAGCCTGATGAATTTATCCCGATCGACGAATTCGTCGCAGGCAGCAGAATTTACTGCGATGTCGCACTGAAAATGCTCAGGTGCTGAGGGGAAAACGGTGAAAGCTACGTTGTATCGCGCCGAACTGCGGTATCCGCATCTGCAACTTTATACCGCCTCATCGGGCAGTGTGCCGGGGCTGGATCAGCTGTATCTGCTGCTTGAAGACAAAAACTTTAACGGGCTCGGCGAAGTGCGTATCAACATTGCGTATCTCAACGGCTACAGCGCAGAAGAGGTGCTGCGCGATGTTGTCCGTGCGCTGCGCCAGCTGGATCTCAGTCAGACAGCCAGCACGCTTTTAATGAATCTGCCGCAATCACTGGCAGATTTTCTGGCACCCACCCGGATGCTGATTGATATCGCTTTGCATGATCTTATCGCCCGCCAGGAAGGCATCAGCGTGGCGCAACTTGCCGGCGCGGTAAACAGCGAAACGGTAAGCTATCACACCAACCAGACGCTGTTCTGGACGCCGATGGATCAGATGCTGCAACAGGCGACAGCCTATGTTGAGCGCGGTTTTACCCAGCTCAAATTGCGGGTGGGCGTGGCAACCTTTGCACAAGACGAAGCACGGCTCAGCGCCCTGCGCCGTCGCTTCGGGTATGAAATCAGTTTGTCCGCCGATGCTAACGGCCAGTGGCAACCGGAAGAAGCGCACAGTCATTTACTGGCGCTGGCGAAATTCGAAATGAGCTATCTCGAACAGCCGGTTTCCGACGCTCATGCGCACCATTATCCGGCGCTGGCAGATATCAGTCCGATGCCGCTGATGCTGGATGAAAGCATGAGCAGCGAGGCAGATTTAGAACGCATTTTGCAGCTGAAGGGCAAAATTATGGCCCATCTCAAGCTGGTCAAAATGGGCGGCATCGCGCCAACGGTGGCAGCTGCAAGGCGTCTGAACGCTGCCGGAGTGCCGTTTATGATTGGTCAGATGAACGAAGGCAGTGCCGCCACCGCCGCCGCGCTGCATGTTGCCCGCGCCACCCAGCCGGCTTATGCCGAACTTTACGGTGCCGACGGGCTGGGCAACGACCCGGTTCAAGGCCTTTCCTATCATCAGGGGGTAGTCAGCAGCCAGCCGGGCGCGGGACTTGGCGTCCGCTTTACCCCTTCCCAGGCAGAATTTATTCAGGAGTTTGAACAATGACAGCAGCATCATTGCCCGATCTGGGCCGCGTCGTTCCTGGCGCAGAATCCGCCTTTCGTGAAGAAGAATATGTGCAGCGCATTGCGAAAGCGCGTCAGTTACTGGTGAAAGCCGGTCTGGACGTGATGGTCATCACCGGGCCGGAAAACATCTTTTACCTGACCGGCCAGCAAACGCCGGGCTATTACACCTTTCAGACGCTGGTGCTGCCGGTAGAAGGCGATCCGGTTTTTGTTATCCGCCAGCTGGAATATTTCAACTTTATCTCCAACACCTTCATCCGCGACGCCGCCATTTATACCGATGGGGATAATCCGGTGAATTTCCTGCTCGATGTGCTGAAAGCGCGTGGCTGGATGAAAAGCCGGATAGGTATCGACAAGCGCGGCTGGTTCCTGCCAGTTGCAGTGTATGAAGCATTGCAGGCTGAAATCGGCACTATTCACGATGCAGCCGGTGTTATCGAACAATTACGTGCGGTGAAATCTGCCGCCGAACTGGAAAAAATGGCGCACGCTGCCCGTTATGTGGATGCCGGTATGCTGGCAGGCCGCGCGGCGATTGCCGCCGGTGCCACCGAGAACGATCTGGTTTCCGCCATGATGGGCGCGGCCATTGCCGCGGGTTCCGAATATATGGGCATGGAACCACTGGTTTCTACCGGTCCGCGCACCGGCGTGCCGCACGGTACGTGGCGTCGCCGTAAGATTCTCGAAGGCGACCCGATTTTCCTCGAAATGGCCGCCACTCACGACCGTTATCACGCTGCCCTGATGCGCTCCGCCTGGTTGGGTAAACCACCCGCCGTGGCATTGGAAATGGAAAAAGTCTGTCAGGAAGCATTGCAGGCCGCGCTGGATGCAATTCGCCCCGGAGCCACCTGTGAAGCGCCGCATCTGGCGTGTCAGGCCGTTATCGACCGCGCCGGTTATACCGACAATTTCAAAAAACGCACCGGTTATTCCATCGGTATTTCATTTGCACCGGACTGGGGCGAAGGCGCAATCCTCAGCCTTTACAGCGGTATCACCACGCAATTACAGCCAGGCATGACCTTCCACATTCCGCCTGCACTGCGTATCTACGGAGAATTCACCGTCGGTGTCAGTGAAACTATTGTGGTAACCGAAACCGGCTACCGCGCCCTCGGCACGGTGGATCGTCCGCTGACCTTACTTTGATTTAGCTTTTAACAAGATTACGGGAACTGAATAAATGAAAGACATCAGTGAAAGTCAGGCGCGCCTGAAAGGTATTTTTAATATTACCGTGACGCCTTTTACCGCCAGCGGCGAGTTTGATTTCGCGGGGCTGTCGCGCAATATCGAACGCGTAATCAGCATGGGCTATGACGGGGTTTTAATCGGCGGCACTTACGGTGAATTCCCGGCAATGACCGCAGACGAACGCGCCATGCTATTTCGTCATGTCATGGAAGTCGTCGGTGATCGCGTCCCGGTCATGCTATGCAGCGCCGGTTCCGACGCCCGTGTAGTACGCGATTTAACCCAACTGGCAGGTGATCTCGGCGGTCTGCCAATGGTGACTCCGCCGTTTGTGTCAGAAGTGACAGATGCGCAAATCATCAGCTTCTTCAAACAGATGGCGCCGTTATCACGCACCGGTATTCTGGTGTACAACGCGCCGGGCATCGGCATTACTTTACCGCCTGTGGTACTGGAACAGCTGGCCGATATCGATGGTGTGGTGGGCATAAAACAAGGCGACCTGAATCCGACGGCTATTGATCAGATTGCCAACCGGCTCGGCGGACGGCTGCGCCTGTTCTGCGCTTCCGATCTGGCATTTTTAGGGCCGATGATGTGCGGTTTTGACGGCATCAGCACTACCAACAGTGGCGCGCTACCGGAAATCATTCTGGCTACCTACCGCGCACTGGAAAACGGCGATGCGAATACCGCACGCGAACTGCACGGTCTTTGGTATCCATACCGTGCCCTCGCACGCCGCTATGGTCAGCCGCAACTGGTGAAAGCAGCCATGAACCTGCGCGGTTTTGACGGCCACCATGTGCGCGCCCCGCTGATTGATCTTGATCCTGAAATCGTCGGGCTGGTGGAGCAGGAACTGCTGCGACTGGCTGCGGATCCGCGTTCCGGCGTCACCCTCAAGTAATGCGCATCGGTAAAAATCCCGTCTGAGCAGGCGGGCATTTTCTCTCATTACCTCCGTTTTTCCGGTACATCCCGCAAATCTGGCAATGACATTATTTATGTCCTTGCCATCACCTTTCGACGTATATACCTTTGCACTATATTTTTCAGGCGAGTACTATTTAAGCAGGTTTTCGGCTTAAGCAACTTACTGAGGGATAACGACATGCCTAAAGGCACGGTATTTTTGAACAACAGAACGCAGAGCGTACGTATTCCGGCAGAGTGCCGTTTTCCTGACGAGGTAAAAATCGTGACGATAAGAAAAGTAGGGAATTCACTGGTTTTAACGCCAGCTGATAACACATGGGATAATTTTTTCTTCAGCGAATTGCGCGTGACAGACGATTTTATGGAAGAGCGCGCATCACAAGAGCAGTCTGAACGGGATACATTTTAATGCTGACCTATCTGCTGGATACCAATATTGTCATTTACATACTCAAACGCAGGCCGATGAGCGTGCTGGCTAAATTCAACCAGCACGCCGACCAGCTGGCGATTTCGATGATCACTTATGCTGAATTACTGCACGGCATTGCAAAAAGCAGCAGCCCGACCAAAAACAAAGTGGCGGTGGAGGAATTCGTCTCTCATTTACGTATTGTTGATTACGACCAGAAGGCGGCCGCACATTACGGACATATCCGCGCCTGCCTTGAAAAATGTGGCAGTCTGATTGGGGTGAACGATATCCATATTGCCGCACAGGCCCGTAGCGCGGGCATGGTAATGGTCACCAACAATATGAATGAGTTCACACGCGTTGACGGACTCCTGACGGAGAACTGGGTTGGCCCCTCCTTAACTGCGCTTTAAACCTGCCGCTTTTAAAAACGCTATCAGCAACGGATGCGGTTTCACGCGCAATGACGACAGCTCCGGATGCCCTTGTACCCCGATATAAAACGGGTGATGCATGAACTCAATACCATCGGCAATTTTCCCGGTGGAGTCCGTCCCGCTGATGCGCAGTCCATACTTCTCCAGATCGGGTTTGAGTTCAGGTTTAAGATGAAAGCGGTGGTTATAACGCACGGTAAATTCATCGCCGAGGATGTCATTTAGCCTGCTGCCAGGGCGACAATGCATCTGATAATCCCCAAGGCGGTGAACCGGAAATGTCGGCGTATCCGTCAACGGTACAAACGTTTTAATTTCGGCATCCGGATCGGCTTCTGTCAGATTCGCTTTCATCGAACCCAACATTTTCTGCACGATGGCCGTGGTCATGGTTTGCATGCCCAGACAAAGCCCGAGAACAGGAATATTACGGTTCAGCGCATAATGCGCCGCGCAGGTTTGCCCGGTCACATTGCACATGGCCGAGCCTCCCGGCAGCAATATGCCATCGACGTTTTCCATTACCTCATGCATATGATCTTCCAGCGCCTGCGGTGCGGCGTACACCATGTCCAGAGATAAAGACAACGCATCTGCAGCGTCACCCAGAGCAGCCAGTGTGGCAGGATAAATGCTGCATTGGTCTGACTGAGTGCCGACCAGCGCAATGCGCAATGACGGTCCGGTCTGTGGCGGCATGTTCTGATTTATCCAGCGCCCGTAGCGGTCACGCCACCAGCATCCCGACGTTTCATCGGTCTGTCCGTGGCGGCTGAATACATAGCCCTGATTGGCGCGCTCAACCGTCACCAGCTCATAATCCAACAAGTTATCCCGCACCTGTCTGGCGATTTGCGTGAACTGGATAATCTGCATCGGCCCGAGCGGAACAACCACATCCTGCGTGCCGTATGTATTAAGCAGGCCTTCCAGCTCCATGACTTTTCCGGCGCTTTGTGGATTCATCCGCTCAGTCCACAGCAATCCACTGGTCATCAGTTGTCCTTCACCGATGACGTGCTGACAGGCATCCGGATAACGTGCGATATCCCAACTCACCGGCAGGTGGGCTAACGGTAAATGTTTTTGTGCTGCCAGTATTGCCGCCATCGCCCCGTACAACGATGGCTCAGGTGTGTCATGTGCGACAAATATAAAAGACATAAGACAACCTTGAAATATAAAAGGAAAGTGACGGCACTTCGCAGGCTTCGGATCCAGCCATATGAGGTGCCCTGCCATTTCCACCGGTAAAATGCTGCTCAGCGCGAAGAAATTATGAGCAAAGCAAAAAGAAGAATGGTAAGTTTAAATTGGTTTTAATGATTCACATAATACAATTTTGTTATTGTTCAAACAGGGGAAACAATGTCTGCTGAATTTCTTGCACCACGTTTACGTCGGGTGCGCCCTTCGCCGACAGCGGCGATTTCCGACCAGGTTCGCGCATTTACTGCTTCTGGTTTTGATGTGATCAACCTCGGTGAAGGTGAACTCGATTTTGATACACCCCCACATATTAAGCAGGCAGGCATCGACGCGATTGTACAAGGTGACACAAAATACACCGCCGTTGCCGGTACCGCCGCATTAAAACAGTCCATCATTACTAAGTTTAATCGCGAAAATGGGATCAGCTACCGTGCGGACGAAGTGATTGCAGGCAGCGGAGCCAAGCAATTGATCTTCAATGCACTTTTAGCCACCGTTTCTTCCGGTGATCAAGTCATTATTCCTGCGCCCTATTGGGTTTCTTACCCTGATATGGTGGCACTGGCAGAAGGTGAGCCAAAGATCGTCCCTTGTCTGGAAAGTCATGGCTGGAAGTTGCAGCCGGAAGATCTTGCGACAGCAATTACTCCGCAAACCCGCTGGGTTATCCTCAACTCGCCAAATAACCCAACGGGCGCAGTGTATTGCGCGAAAGAATTAAAAGCGCTGGCCGCCGTTCTGCTGGATCATCCGCATGTGCTAATTATGGCGGATGATATCTATGAACAAATTTGTTTTACCTCCGGTGAATTCGCCACGCTGGCACAGGTCGAGCCGCGCCTGAAGGATCGCATCCTCACGGTCAATGGCGTTTCTAAAGGCTATTCGATGACCGGCTGGCGGCTGGGTTATGCCGGAGGCCCCGCCTGGCTGATTTCTGCGATGCAAATTTTGCAGTCGCAAAGCACGTCAAATCCAAGCTCAATATCTCAGGCTGCGACCGTTGTCGCTCTTGAACAGGGCAGCGAATTCATTACACAGTGGATTGAAATTCTGGCACGCCGCCGTGCCCTGATTATGAACTGTGTTAGCGCCATTGATGGTCTGAGTGCTGACATTCCGCCTGGTGCTTTTTACGTGTTTGCCAATTGCCAGGGAATGCTGGGTAAGACGATGCCTTCCGGTGAGGTTCTGAGCACGGATGAGGATTTCGCCGCCTATCTGCTAACGTCCGCTCACGTGGCGACACTTCAGGGTTCAGCTTTTGGCGCTCCAGGATATTTGCGCATCGCGTATGCCATCGATGACAAGCGTTTACAGGAAGCCTGCGACCGTATAACCCGCGCATGCGACGAATTACGCTGATTTTCAAAAGGTATGACTGAGCACAAAAACGGACCCTTTTGACTCTATTGTCAACAACTTGACCAAAGTATCAGCAAACGAACACATTTATAGAGTTTCCCCTTTGACATGCCACGGGGCAGTCGCTATTATTCGCCCCGTTCCAACGATTCCTCTGTAGTTCAGTCGGTAGAACGGCGGACTGTTAATCCGTATGTCACTGGTTCGAGTCCAGTCAGAGGAGCCATATTAGAAACGCCCGCTTAAGGAAACTTAAGCGGGCGTTTTGCTTTTGTGTTTTTTGCATCTGTCCGGTTAACGTCGCCACCTGCTTTAAAATTCGTTATCATCCGCTCCCACTCTTTCTCCGGTTAGCCTGATGTCTGCGATTATTGATACCTTTATTGCCCCGCCCTGCCATGAAACGATCGAGATCCTCTTTCAGGACGAGCATCTGGTGCTTATCAATAAACCCTCCGGATTACTCAGTCTTTCGGGGAAAAACCCACAAAATCTGGATTCTGTTCATCACCGGCTGGTAAAGCTATTCCCCGGCTGCACCCTGATACACCGTCTGGATTTTGGCACCTCCGGCCTGATGGTGCTCGCACGCAACAAAGCGATTAATGCCGCCCTGTGCCAGCAGTTCAGCCAGCGTGCAGTGACCAAAGTTTACAGCGCACTGCTCTGCGGTCATCTCGAGCAAGACGAAGGGACGATAGACGCACCGATTGCCAAAGACCCGGCGCTGTTCCCGCTGATGTCGATATGTGCCGTCAACGGCAAGCCGGCCCGCTCAGGTTACCGGGTGGTTGAGCGGTTTTATCATGAGCGGGAAAATGGCTCATCACTGCCTTTAACGCGGGTCCAGCTGATGCCGGAAACCGGGCGCACTCATCAGCTTCGCCTCCATTGCCAGCATCTGGGTCACCCTATTTTAGGTTGTGATCTGTATGGCGGCCTTTTGCAGCCCGGCACGGAACAGACTCCTAGACTGATGCTGCACGCCAGTGAACTGCACTTTGTTCATCCCGTTAGCCAGGAGCGGGTCGCAGCCAGCAATATCAGTCCGTTCTGAAAATCTAAGCCTCTGTAATGCCCCTGATCCGCACTCCCCCCAGCGTTAAATTCCCCTTCTTCCTGCAAAAGCGTTTTTAACCTGGCGATTGACGCTGTAGTCTCAGTAGCGGTTTTATTTAGCAACCGCCAGATAAACCCCCTTTACCTATTTTAATAACTAAAAAGTTTAGAAATCTGAGGAACAGACAGGACAATTATGGACTCCATGCTCACTGCCCCCCGCCCCGATGAGGAGACACCTTCCTATAACCGTGCCCGCCGCGCTGCCTGGGGAAGCTTCGTCGGAGCAGTCGTTGACTGGTTCGATTTTTTACTTTACGGCATCACCGCAGCGCTGGTGTTTAACAGCGAGTTCTTCCCGCAAATCGATCCAGCAATGGGCACGCTCGCGGCGTTTGCCACCTTCGGCGTTGGTTTTCTGTTTCGACCGCTCGGTGGCATTGTCTTCGGCCATTTCGGGGATCGTCTGGGCCGTAAAAAAATGCTGATGATGACCGTGTGGATCATGGGGATCGCTACCGCGTGTATTGGTATTCTCCCCTCATTCGCGACAATTGGCTGGTGGGCTCCGGCGCTGCTGGTCAGCCTGCGTGCTATTCAGGGGTTTGCAGTCGGTGGTGAATGGGGCGGCGCAGCGCTGCTGGCCGTTGAAAGTGCGCCATCCGGTAAAAAAGCCTTCTACAGCAGCGGTATCCAGATGGGTTATGGTGTCGGCTTGTTACTCGCGACCGGCCTGGTATCTCTGATAAGCAGCCTGACAACGGATGCCCAGTTCATGAGCTGGGGATGGCGTTTGCCGTTTCTGTTCAGCGTTGTGCTGGTGCTGGGCGCACTGTGGGTGCGTAATGGCATGGAAGAATCAGTCGAGTTCGAACGCGCTCGGGAAGAACAGCCCAAAGAAGCCAATAAAAGCTTACCGGTATTCGAAGCGCTGTTTCGCCACCCTGGCGCCTTTTTGAAAATAATCCTCCTGCGCCTGTGCGAATTGCTGACGATGTACATTGTTACTGCGTTCGCACTCAACTACTCGACGCACAATCTGGGGATGTCGCGTGAACTGTTTCTGAATATCGGACTGCTGGTCGGCGGTATCAGTTGCCTGACCATCCCGCTGTTCGCCTGGCTGGCAGACCGCTTCGGACGTCGTCGCATCTACATCACCGGCGCATTAGTCGGCGCACTGAGCGCTTTCCCGTTCTTTATGGCGCTGGAAGCCCGGTCAATTGTCGGCGTGGTGATCTTCTCGCTGCTGCTGGCAAATATCGCCCACGATATGGTGGTTTGCGTGCAACAGCCGATGTTTACGGAAATGTTTGGGGCGGGTTATCGCTACAGTGGCGCGGGTGTAGGTTATCAGGTGGCCAGCGTGGTGGGTGGCGGGTTTACGCCCTTTATTGCCGCCGCGTTACTGAATTTCTCAGGGGGCGCATGGCATTCTGTCGCCATCTATCTGATGGCCGGTTGCGTACTCTCGGCCCTCACGGCGATGTTTATGAAAACGTCTCAGCCGCACTGAACCGCGAACCTGTTAAAAAAGCATCATCCGGCTCATCTGACCGAATAAAACATTGGCGGCACGGGCCGGACAAGCCATATTTAAAGTGACTGATGATGAACGAAGCACAAAGGAAAACGCATGGATAACAAGTCCCTCACCGCTTCGCAGGCGATTGAGAAGCTCGAAGAGATGTACAACTGCTCTGTGGCCGCATTACGGGTGGCGATTAAAGACTTCATCGTTGAGGGGACGCTGCCTGAAAGTAATGCGCGTGCCGCCGGACTGTTTGTTTACCCGGAACTGCGCGTTACCTGGGACGGCGTAACGCCTGCTAAAAACCCGACACGCGCCTATGGTCGTTTTTCCCATCCCGGCCGTTATGCCAATACCATCACACACCCTGAATTGTTCCGTCATTATCTGCTGGAGCAGCTTTCCCTGCTGGAAGATGAATATGACGCGGTGATAGAAGTCGTCCCTTCCCAACAGGAAATTCCGTATTCCTACGTCATTGACGGCTCAGACCTGATGCTCGACCGTTCAATGAGTGCCGGACTGGCGAAGCATTTTCCAACCACTGAACTCTCGCAAATCGGCGATGAAACCGCAGACGGCCTCAGTTATCCCGGCGATATCTTCCCGCTGTCGCATTTTAATGCCCTGCGCGCTGATTTCTCGCTGGCGCGCCTGCGTCATTACACCGGCACGCTGATTGAACACTTCCAGCCGTATGTGCTTTTCACCAACTACACCCGTTACGTCGATGAATTTGTAAGCTGGGCATGCGCGCAGATTGCCGATCCTGACAGTCCTTATGAGGCGCTGGCGTGCGCGGGCAGCGTATTCATTACCGCTGAGACGCAGAATCCGGAACAGGCTGTGTCTGATCTGGCCTGGAAAAAGCATCAGATGCCGGCTTATCACCTGATTGCCCGCGACGGCGCAGGCATTACGCTGGTCAATATCGGCGTCGGTCCGGCGAATGCCAAAACCATTTGCGATCACCTTGCCGTTTTACGTCCGCACGTCTGGCTGATGATTGGTCACTGCGGCGGATTACGTGAAACGCAGTCGATTGGGGATTACGTTCTGGCGCACGCTTATCTGCGCGATGATCACGTTCTGGACGCCGTTTTGCCACCGGATATCCCGATCCCAAGTATTGCCGAAGTGCAGCGCGCGCTGTACGACGCAACCAAAAAGATGAGCGGAATGCCAGGTGAGGAAGTGAAGCAGCGACTGCGCACCGGTACCGTTGTAACGACTGACGACCGCAACTGGGAATTGCGCTACGCCGCTTCGGCACTGCGCTTTAATCTCAGCCGCGCCGTCGCTGTCGATATGGAAAGTGCGACAATTGCCGCGCAGGGTTACCGGTTCCGCGTACCTTATGGCACGTTGTTGTGCGTATCGGATAAGCCATTACACGGTGAAATCAAACTGCCCGGCCAGGCGAACAAATTCTACGAAGGCGCCATCTCAGAACACCTGCAAATTGGTATCTGTGCCATCGATCTGCTGCGCGCCGAGGGCGATCATCTGCATTCACGCAAATTGCGCACGTTTAATGAGCCGCCGTTCCGCTGAAAACTGCTCCGAATTCCCCTAAATAGTTCGGGTTGCAGGAAGGCGGCAAGTTTGATAATCCCGATGAACTTACATTCAGTAAGTGATTCGGGTTATTAAATGTAGCCAACGCATCTGCGGCACGAAATATGACGGGGAATTAAGGATTTCCCAAAAAAGACTTTGCATATTGCGAAGTCTTTTACCATCATAAATTAAAACGCTGTTCTACTTTCTTCCACACTGGAACTCTCTTGCAAAACGTCATCGTCTCTTTGCGCAAAGCCATCGAGCGCACGCCCTGGTATCCGAAAAGGCGTTCTTACCGTACTTTGTTCTGGCGCGAAATCACGCCCCTCGCTGTGCCTATCTTTTTTGAGAATGCCTGCGTCCTGCTGATGGGCGTGCTGAGTACTTTTCTGGTCAGCTGGCTGGGCAAGGAAGCAATGGCAGGTGTTGGCCTCGCTGACAGCTTTAACATGGTGGTGATTTCGTTCTTCGCCGCGGTTGATCTCGGGACTACGGTGGTCGTGGCCTTCAGTCTGGGAAAACTTGATCACGAACGCGCCCGCGCAGCTGCACGTCAGTCGCTGGCCATCATGACGGTTTTCGCCGTACTTCTCGCCATACTTCTGCAGTTTTCCGGGCATGTGATTATCGACATGATTGCAGGCAATGCGGAGCCGGAAGTCAAAGAACTGGCGCTTTCTTATCTGCAAATGAGTAGCTGGAGTTATCCGGCGGCGGCCATCGCGCTGATCGGTTCCGGTGCTTTGCGGGGTGCCGGGAACACCAAAATCCCGATGTTGCTGAATGGCGGGATGAACATTCTTAATCTGGTGATCAGCAGCGTGCTGATTTATGGCTGTTTCGGCTGGCACGGTCTTGGCTTTATCGGTGCCGGTCTCGGGCTGACGATTGCCCGTTACATCGGGGCGATTGCGGTCATTTTCGTGCTGATGGTCGGATTCAATCCATCGCTGAAAATCTCGCTGAAAAGTTATTTTCTGCCGCTTAACACCAATATTTTGCGAGAAGTGCTGGGCATCGGTATTCCGGCCAGTATTGAATCGGTGCTGTTTAACGGCGGTAAACTGCTGACGCAGGTTTTTGTCGCCGGTATGGGCACCAATGTTATTGCCGGTAACTTTATAGCCTTCTCGATTGCCGCATTGATTAACCTGCCGGGAAATGCGCTGGGTTCCGCGTCTACCATCATTGTCGGCACGCGTCTGGGTAAAGGGCAGATTGCACAATCCGAGCGCCAGCTGCGCCATATTTTCTGGTTATCAACTTTCGGGCTGTGCGTGCTGGCGTTCCTTTCCGTGCCGTTTGCCGGTTTGCTCGCACGTTTTTACACCAACGAACAAGATGTCATCGACGTCGTAAAAATTCTCGTCTGGCTTAACGCCGCCTTTATGCCGTTCTGGGCGGCTTCCTGGGTATTACCTGCCGGACTGAAAGGCGCCCGTGATGCGCGCTTCACAATGTACGTATCGATGCTCGGCATGTGGGGTTGCCGTATTGTGGTCGGCTATTTCCTCGGAATTGTTCTCGGCTTTGGCGTGGTCGGCATCTGGCTGGGGATGTTCCTCGACTGGATCGTGCGCGGGATATTCTTTTACTGGCGCATGGCGAGTGGTCGCTGGCTGTGGAAATACCCGAAAACGAAAAGAACTGAATAATTGCGGGACTGAAAAACGGGAAGAGTTTGCCGCGCGGCTGGCGGCAAACCTGGTATGACGTAAAAGGGCTGACGTTACTCCACAATCCGGGACTGTACTTCCTCCGGCGGCCGGGACTTCTGGCAGCAGAGGTAAATCATGACCAGCAGCGGAACCCAGCCGAGAAGAATACCCAGCACGATGGTGCCATTCGCATAGGTTTCAGGGCTGGCATATTGTTGCAGGATCATATTGAGTAAACGGGACACGATCCCCGCCAGATAAACGCCGCCAAACCACCAGCCTGAGCGGTTAATATCATGCATACGGCGGATGCCGACGGCCAGAATCGGCAATGCCAGCGCCAGCGCGTAAAGGGTATAAGCCATACCGGCATACATGACACCGTACGGATTGCCTGCCAGCGCCAGAACGGTCGCCACTGTCCCGGTCAGCAAAATCATCAGCAGAATATTAACTAAGGTGAATACCCAGAACTCTTTGCGGGTCGCCCGCCCTTCAAATTTTACGTAGCCTTTCCAGCCCTGTACAAAACACTGCCATACAGACATCAGCTCATATCCTTTTGTTTATCATTCGAAATCTTTCATATCTTAAACGTAATTAATAACATTCTGAAATCATTATTTGCCCGTGTCTGTTTCACTGACCGCGTAACTGCCGCGCCAGACTATCGAGCTGATCGGCTATCTGATTGAGATCTTTATCCTGCACACCCGGCGCACTTGTGGAGTTGCGAACCACCAGTCGGGCAGGCAGCACTTTCGAAGGCATATCTTCTTTCTCCTCAGCCAGCAAATGCTCAACCGCTTCTTTGCTTTGCAAATCGAGATCCAGCGAAACGGTGGTCAGTGCCGGATGGAAGAACGCGCTGTCGTAGGTGTCATCGTAGCCCACGATTGAAACCTGCTGCGGGATAGCGACATTGTGCTGATGCAGAGCGCTGATCACGCCCAGCGCCATCTGGTCGTTCCCGACAAGAATGGCGGTAAATTGCGGCGTTTCGCGCAGCATCTGCAATGCACTGTAGTACCCACTTTTTGCGCTCCAGTCGCCATGGATAACCGTCACCGGCACAATGCCCTTCTCTGCCAGCGTTTCCTGCCAGCTTTGCAGGCGCAAACGTGAAGAAACCGAATCATCCGGCCCCGCCAGTAAAGCAAAATCCCGATGACCGAGACCGAGCAGATATTCCACGCTGGCACGTGAACCGTCGGCTGGATTGAAACAGACATTGAATACCGGACTGGTCGGATCGACATCCAGAAACAGGCAAAGAATGTCGCGATTGTTTTCGAAGATGCGTTCAGCTTCGGCGCTTTCCAGCGGAATGTTGATGATGACCTTTTCGACGCGCTGCGATTTCAGCTCATTAATGGAATCCTGAATGCTCTGATTCACATCCTCATCAATCATGGAAATCAGCACCTGGTATCCGGCCTGATGGGCATATTTTTTGACCGACGCAGCAATCTGAGAAGGCGCGTGCAGCGCCAGAGACGTGGTCACCAGCCCGAGCGTAAAGCTTTGTTTTCCCACCAGTTGCTGAGCCAGCCGGTTTGGCACATATCGCAGGACTTCAATCGCCTGCTCGACCTTATGGCGCGTGGCGTCTGAGACGTTGGCCGACTTGTTTAATACCCGCGAAACCGTCTGATACGAAACACCGGCATAGCGGGCAACATCTTCTAATGTCGAACTTTTTGATTTCATTCTTTCCCCAGCGTGCAACCCGTGATGTAGCCCAATCTCATGATAATCCAGCCAAAGTACGGGATCTCATTTAAAAGTTCAATCTGAGGCAACGCCTCACCCATAAGTTATACGTTAACATAATGCATATTCGTGATTTAAATCACCAAGCGTTTATTTTAAACACACAAGTTATGGATCTAACTCACAATTCAGAATGTGCAAAATTGATCATTATTGTTTCTGGGTATCTTATAGATTCCGTTAATGTGAACGTCATACAATTATAAGGAAAACAAATGAAACACGATTTACGCACTCTGGCTGTGGCGGTTTCCCTCGCCCTCACGGCAGCTCCTGCAGTGGCAAACGATATTGATTTTCACGGGTATCTCCGTTCCGGACTTGGCGTTTCCGGTGGCGGCAGTCTGGAGCAATTCCAGAAAAACAAAGTCGGTCGTCTGGGCAACGAAAACGACACTTACGGCGAAGTGGAACTGGGTAGCGAAGTTTATAAAAAGGACGACGTCAGTTTTTATGTCGATTCGATGGTCAGCATGGTTTCAGACGGTTCAAATGATGACGAAAGTACCGTCAATGACGACGCGCAATTTGGCCTGCGTCAGCTGAATCTGCAAATTAAAGGGCTGGTACCGTGGGATAAAGATGCGGTCATCTGGGGCGGTAAGCGTTATTACCAGCGCCACGACTTACACATCATCGATACCAAATACTGGAACATTTCCGGTGCTGGTGCGGGTATTGAAAACCTGAAAATGGGCGAAGGTGCGTTGTCTCTGGCGTGGATCCGTGGCGATGCTAATGACGTGGATTACCGCGTGGATGGCAATAACGACGTGAACATCAACTACATCGACGTGCGTTATGCCGGTATCAAACCGTGGAGCGGCGCGTGGATGGAAATCGGTGCCGACTACGCCATGCCAAACCTGTCGCATGACCAGAAAGAGTACGGCGGCCTGTACGACGCGGATAACGGCGTGATGCTGACCGGCGAAATCAGTCAGGATATGTGGGGCGGTTACAACAAACTGGTGTTGCAGTACGCCAACAAGGGCCTGGCACAGAACATGATTTCGCAGGGCGGCGGCTGGTACGATATGTGGAACTACACCAATGACGCCACCGGTTATCGCGGCATCATCACCGGCCTTATTCCGATCACCAGCAAGTTCAGTCTCAACCACGTTCTGACTTATGGCCATGCCGAAAACATCACCGATTACACCGACACCACTGAGCTGGTTTCTCTGGTGGGTCGTGCGCAATACCAGTGGACAGATTATGTGCGTACCATCGGTGAAGTCGGTACGTTCTACCAGAAAGACGATTACAAAAATGGTTCGAACTACAAGCAAGGCGGTCAGAAATACACGCTGGCGATGGGTCTGGCAGCGGGTCCGGAGTTTATGTCCCGTCCTGAACTGCGTGTGTTTGCGTCCTATCTGAATGATTCTGAGCATGGCAATACGTTCGACGATCATACTAAATCAGATACGTGGAACTTTGGGGTACAAGTCGAAGCCTGGTGGTAAATTTCCTTCATTCTTGTAGCTGTTGCTGCGTTGGCTACAACTCCAATAATTTTGGAAATGTGAAGTAATATTGTAAAAAAAGAAATATCCTCATTGTTATAAAGCGACAGACAAAAACTTAATTTCTCTTGTAGGGGATCGTTACGTTTTTTCTCCGCACAGCAGCATCATTATTATATTTTATACAAAGCAGAAACAATAAAGGCAGCCTTGTGTCGGGCTGCCTTTATTTTTGACGTTATTTAAATAAAAAACCTTAATGACCTTTTAAGCCAAATTTCTCAGTCATTAATTTCTTCAGGCTGTCGGATTGCTTGCCAAATATGGCGTGCACTTCCTGACCGATGATCACCACGCCAATCGCGCCAGTCTGCTGGATAGACCCAGAGTTCACACGTTTCAGTTCCTTTACCGTCACCCGCAGACGGGTAATGCAGGCATCAACGTTAACAATATTATCTCGTCCGCCAAGTGCCTCGATTAATAACACCACATCGGTGGATGGCGGGATATCATTTTCAGGGGTTTTATTCTTCGCAGAGAATACATGCATAAAGTCTTTAATATTTACCATGATGAACACTCTCTTTCAGGAATGAAAAAAAACGTGCAACCGGGAAACCTGATTGCACGTCTGTATTAAAATAAAAACTTAAGAATGGGCAGATAACCGGCGTGTCAGGATCTGATATCCAAACGCCGGAAGCGTCAGTTTGCGAGGTAATATTCCACCATGCACCATGTCGCTGTAATCCGCCGTTAAGGTGAGGGTCTGGCTCTGCGCCGCATAGTTTTGCAGGAAGATAAATTCACTTTCACCGTCGGTACGCCGCGCTGCTGTCATTCCTTCTGGCAGGTCAGTGTCAATCGCCCGTGGAAGCCGCATTTCTTTCGCCAGCGCGGTATAAAAATCGGTGTGGAAGTTGTGATCGTTACGCGAAGCCAGATAATACGCCTGCCCTTTGCCAAGCAGATTGACGGTTACGGCAGGCATTCCGGCATAGAAATCATCGCCGTAGGTTGCCAGCGCAGCCGCGCCTTCCAGATGAATGACTTCACACAAAGCAGAGGCGCGATACGGGCCGTTTAACCCCAGCGCATTGCCTTCCACACCGCTGACGCTGTTGTGCTGATCGTCGGTCAGACTGTCAATTTCTTCCGACCAGATACCGAGTACCGGGCGCAACGGGCCGGGGAATCCGCTCAGGAAACATAAATCGCTTTCATTAACGATACCGCTCCAGTACGTCGCGACAAACCGGCCACCGGTCTGTACGAACGCAGTGATCCGCTCGCCGACGCCTGCACGCACCATATACAACATCGGCGCTATCACCAGGTCATAACCCGTCAGATCGCAGTCGGCGTTGATCACGTCCACCGCAATGCCCTGCGCCCACAGCGCGCGGTAATGACCGGCGACGGTGTTTTCATATTCCAGCCCCTGATTGCGCGGGCCAAGGGAATCGTCCATCGCCCAGCGGCTTTCCCAGTCAAATATAATCGCCACTTTCGCTTCCACTCGGCTGCCTGCCACCGGTGAAAGTGCAGATAAAATCCCGCCCAGTTCAGACACTTCACGCCCGACGCGGGTATCAATATGCCCGACGTGATCGACCACCGCACCGTGGAATTTCTCTGAAGAGCCGCGACTTTTACGCCACTGGAAATACTGTACCGAATCCGAACCGTGCGCGACTGCCTGTAAGGAAGACAGAATGTGCATACCCGGCCTCTTCAGTTTGCTGACCGGTTGCCAGTTGGTGAAACTCGGCGTCGATTCCATCAGCACAAATGGCTGGCCCTGTTTCAGCGTACGCATCAGGTCGTGATACATCGCGGTGTAAGCCGCCAGACTGATATCGTCTTTACGGGTGTGCCACATCGGGTAGCTGTCCCACGAGATGAAATCCAGCACGCTGGCAAGTTTCCAGTAATCGTAATCGTAGAAATATTCCATGAAATTAGTGGTCGCCGGCAACGCCGGATTCTCCGCTTTCAGCGGGCGGATTTCGTCGCTGCAAAAACGCGTAACCTGATCGGTGTTAAAACGGCGCCAGTCAAGATTCAGGCCATGAACGCCGCTTTCACCCTGCGGCGACGGCGATTCTATCTGCGCCCAGTCGGTATAGGTGTGGCTCCAGAAGGTGCTCCACCAGGCTTTGTTCAGCGCATCGAGCGTGACATAACGGGCTTTCAGCCAGTCGCGGAAGCGGGTCTGACAATAGTTGCAGTGACACTCGCCGCCGTATTCGTTGGAAATATGCCAGCCGATCACCGCCGGATGATGGGCGTAACGCTTCGCCAGCGCGCTGTTCATCAGCTGCACTTTTTCTGCATACACGGGCGAACTCATGCAGTGATTGTGGCGCCCGCCGTGCAGCGCTTTTACGCGGTCGCGGCCTACACGCAGGACTTCCGGATATTTTTGTGACATCCATGCAGGCCGCGCGCCGCTGGGCGTGGCGAGAAATACCGAGATACCGTTTTCATGCAATCTGTCCAGCACCTGATCCATCCAGCCAAACGTAAAATGACCTTCTTCGGGTTCCAGCGCCGACCAGCTGAAAATCCCGACAGACATGACATTACAGCGTGCCTCTTTCATCATTTCGACATCGCGGATCAGGACATCAGGGCTTTCCAGCCACTGTTCCGGGTTGTAATCCGCGCCATGCAACAGCCCGGAAATTTTACTGCTCAGAAGAGGGAATTTCGTCATGTTGGGTCCTTAGAAACTTTAAGAAAGTTAAACTCCCCGGCCAATGAAGCCGGGGAAAAAGGGATTAATTGAAGACTTTGATAGAAGGAAGAACCTGACCGTCGCAGTTGAACAACGCCTGATTTTCGCGGGCATTGCCCTCTTTCCAGTGGTCGTTGATGTAGGTCATACCGGCAGGTGTCGCCCAGCCTGCGCCGTCCACGGCGATCCAGGTCGGTTCCCAGTAGAACAGGCCTTTGCCACGATGATCCGGCACCGCGACCAGACTTTTGATCATGTCGCTGAGGAAATCGGCCTGTCCCTGCACCGTGCCCGGATAGCCGCCGTCTTTGGCTTCTTTTTCCGTAAAGCTGTTTTCGGCCGCGTCGCAGTTTTTGGTGGTATAGCCGTACGCCACTTCAACGACGATCACGTCTTTGTTGTAGCGTTTGCTGATGTCGTCCATGTTGGCCTGTAAGGCAGAAACCGGGCCATTCCAGTAGGTATAAAATGACAGACCGATGACGTCGTAAGGCACTTTGCGCTGATTGATTTCATCGAACCACCAGCGGAAGGTATCGTTCTTGGTGCCTTCGGCCAGATGCAGCATGATTTTGATGTCAGACGGATTCTTTTCATCCGCACGCACACCGGCAATTGCGGCATTCAGCAGCCCGGCCAGACGGTCAAACTCACCGCCGCCCGCACCCCAGCTTTTGCCTTCCGGCCATAAAATTCCGCCGTTCATTTCGTTGCCGACCTGCACCATATCCGGCTCGGTGCCCTGCTCGCGGAACTTAGCGATGACCTCGCGGCTGTAATCATGAAGAGTGGTTTTCAGCTGCGGATAATCCATTTTCTCCCAGCTTTTCGGCTTGAACTGTTTGCCGGGATCGGTCCAGAAATCGCTGTAGTGGAAATCGAGCAGGATTTTAAAACCCTGCGCTTTGGCGCGTTTCGCCAGTTCCAGCGTGGTGGCCAGGTCGTTATTGCCGCCGCCGTACGGATGCCCCTGCGCGTCTTTCGGATCCACCCACAAGCGCAGGCGCACGTAGTTGAAACCGTTTTGTCTGAGGATCACCAGCGCGTCGGTCTGTTTGTGGTTTTCATCAAAGAATTTGCCGCCGTGTTTTTCCACATCAATCAGCGTGGAGATGTCGGCCCCTTTGATGAAATCCGCCGGGACGTTGGCGACTTTTTTAATCACCACGTCCTGTGCCACAACAGAAAATGACATCGCCAGCAGCACGCAGGCCATTGCGCTTTTATTGAAAATCTTTTCAGAAAAGAAAGTCATCGAATTATCCTTTTGTACTGCCAGCCGTCAGGCCGGAGACGAAGTATTTTTGTAAGGCGAGATAGAAAATGGCGACCGGCACGGCAATCAGCACCGCGCCCGCGGCATACAGGGTGTAATTCGCGCCCATCTTTTGTGCGACCAGGTTGTACAAACCAATCGGCAAGGTGTATTTATCCGGCGTACGCAAAATGGTGCTGGAGAGAATGAAATCGCCCAGCGGCCCCGTGAAGGAAAACAGCGCGATCACCGCCAGAATCGGTTTCGATAACGGCATGATGATTTCGATAAAAATGCGGAAATTACCCGCGCCGTCCATGCGCGCCGATTCATCCAGATCTTTTGGAATGGCATCGAGATAGCCTTTCATCAGATAAGTGTTCATCGGGATCATGCCGCCGACGTAAATCAGCACCAGCGCCAGATGGCTGTTAATCAGACCGAGCAATTGCGCCAATACAAAGATGGCGATCAGCGCCGAAAACTGCGGGATCATCTGCAATAACAGAAAAAGCATCAGCCCGTCTTTACGACCTTTAAAGCGAAAACGTGAGAACGAATAGGCGGTGAAGCTGACGCAAATCAGGGTCAGGATCATGGTCAGGAAACTGATTTTCATCGAGTTCCAGTACCAGCCGACGTAATTCACTTCGCCGTTAAACAGGTCTTTGTAATGCTGGAACGACAGGTTTTCAGGAATAATCGACGTACTGAGCAGGCTGTTACCGGCATTCAGCGACGCGCCGACGGTCCAGATCAGCGGATAAATAATAATGACCGCCACTATCAGCAACAGGAAATAACTCAACCCCAGGCGGATAAACCGGTTTCTTTTAATACTGCTGTTCTTACTCATACCCTTCTCCCGGTTACGCCATATCATCTTGTTTAAATGAATTGGTTGAGCGGAATTGCCACAGCGCAATACCGACCACAAATATCGACAGCAAAATCGTAATGGTCGCGGCAATGGCATATTGCGAAGATGACATAGTGAGTTTATATATCCACGACACCAGAATATCCGTTCCGCCTGCATTTGAACCGGCAACTGCCGGACCACCGTTATTAAACAGATAGATAATATTGAAGTTATTAAAGTTGAAGGTGTATTGCGTAATAATAATCGGTGCAATGGAATATAAGACCAGCGGCAACGTAATGGTTTTAAGCTTCTTCCACGTGCTGGCACCGTCCATCGTTGCCGCTTCATATAAATCGTTCGGAATGGCCTGCAATACGCCGGTGGTCATCGCGAATACAAACGGGAAACCCAGCCAGGTCTGCATCATGATAAGCGCCGTTTTGGTCCAGAACGGGTCCGTCAGCCAGGATTTCGGCTCAATGCCTAACGCCGCCAGAATACCGTTGTTAATCACGCCAAAAGAGTCATTGAACATTCCGGCAAACACCAAAATGGTGACAAAGCCCGGTACTGCCCACGGCAAAATCAGCACGGTGCGGATCAGCGCCTTGAAGCGCAAATCTTTCTGGTTCACCAGAATTGCCAGCATCACGCCCACGGTACATTGCAGCGTGGTCGCCAGCACCGTCCAGACTACCGTCCATTGAAGGACATCCAGCAGAGTCGAGCGCCAGATATTGAGCGTGAAGATATTAATAAAATTTTTGAAGCCCACCCAGTCAACTAATTTAGCCGGTGGCGTGTGATACAAATTGTAATTGGTAAACGCAATCGAGAAGCCGAATATAATCGGGAAGACCACCACAAACACCAGTAAAATAAATCCCGGCGTAATCATTAAATACGGAAAGCCTTCGCGAAGAAGCAAATGATATTGCTTACGTACACTCGGTAATTCCATGCCTTTATCACGACGTTTACCGTTTGCCCACGCATCGCGCAGACTCCAGTAATAAAAGCCCACGCCAAACGCCCCGATTAATACGCTGATAATGCCTTTAGCTAACAGGAATATGGAATTATCACGCGGCACTTCTTCGCCCAACGTATACAAACCCCATAATCCCTGACGCAGGAAATCATAGAAGACGCCGGCAAAACAAATAAGAATGATAAAAAACAATACTCCCTTGGCCCATTGCCGGTTATAGAACTGCCCGAAACCGGGGATCAGCGCCAGCCCCAGCGCAGCCGGTGCATGATGACTGGCGTTGAGCGGCGCCTGATTTTCTTCATGAAGACGCATAGACACAAAGATGTTCCTTTCACTGGTGAGGGCGTGAATTCACGCCCTCCTGTCAGACGTACAAAGTGTGTTACCGGATCACTCGTTGCTGGCTTTCGCCGCCTCGATTTGCATCTGGATATTTTTCACCGCATCGTTGAGCGCAGCTTCGACCGGTTGTTTGCCGGTTACACCCAGCTGGATACCGTTGTTGGCCGGGCCCCAGACTTCCTGCATTTCCGGAACACCCGGCATCGCCGTTGCGCGGGTAGACTGTTCGGCCACCGCGTTGGCTTTCTCATCGTTCTTGATCATCGGATCGTTAACCAGTGCTGTCAGTGCCGGGATTTCTTTGGTCACTTCGTACCGCACTTTGGCGTATTTCGGCTGGTTGATGAAGGTGATGAATTTCTCGGCCAGCGGTTTTTGCTTGCTGTAGGTCGATACCGCATACCCTTTCACACCAAGGAACGAGCTCATCGGTTTACCGTTTGGCAACAGCGGCAGCGCTTTCACGCCATAGTTAATGCCCGCGGCCTCATACGGCTGGAAAGCCCACGGGCCGGTGATGACGGCTGCGGCTTTCTTCTCGGTAAACAGTGAATCAATCGCGTTAAGCCCGTTTTCACCGACAATCCCTGCCGGGAATAATCCGCCGGCATAGAATTTTTTCAGGTAAGTGATGGCTTCGACGCTGCCCGGTTTATTCAGGCCGATATCCTCAACGTTTACCTCGCCTTTGGCGTCTTTCCCGAAGATGTAGCCTCCCATTGAGGCCATCGCGCCGTAGGCGTAATACACTTCGTCAAACTTGGCCAGCAGGCCGTATTTGCCTTTCGCCCGCTCTTCTTTGGAGAAAGTGTAATACTCGTCGAGGCTCGCCGGGGCCTGTGGCAGCAGGTCTTTGTTGTAAATCAGCACCAGCGTTTCAACCGCCTTCGGCACACCGTAAGTCTGGCCTTTCAGCTGAAATGCGTTGATGGCTGACGGCGTAAAGCTGTCGGTAAATGCTTTATCGAGCGTCAGCGGCGCCAGTAAACCCTGCACGACCGCCGTACCTAACTGGTCATTGGGAATGACGACGACGTCGGGGCCGATACCTGCCGGACCATCCAGACGTAATTTCTCCGTTTGTTGTGCATAAGGCGTTTCCTGCACAACGACTTTAACGTTGTTCTCTTTTTCAAAATCTTTCACCGCGTCGGAGATACCGGAAGATTTCTTAATATCTTCCCAGACAAGTAACTGGCCCTCTGCTGCCCGGACGGCCTGGCTGCTCAGACTTAATGACATCATTACCAGGGCAGTAAGGTGTGTAATTTTCATTGTTGCTCCTGAATGTGAAGGTATAACATTTTTGTAGGGTTAGTAACGACATTAAATCCACCGGCAACATTAAAAAACCCTTAAAAGCTGATTTGCAGAGGGCTAATGTCGGGATAAAATCTATGTTATACGTTAAACTTACAAGCTAAAAATCACTACAAAAAGATGCGGATTGTGTGATCTTCTCTCCAAAATTCGAACCCGCCTGTGCAAACGTTTACACAAGGTGGTTATAGTCCGAAACATCAGCGGTATGAATTCTTTATGAGGTCAAACATGTCCAGCATCAGACTTAAAAATGTGGTCAAACGTTTCGATAAAACCGTGACGTTGCATGGCATCAATATTGATATTGAGGACGGCGAGTTCACCGTTTTCGTCGGGCCATCGGGATGCGGGAAATCCACCCTGCTGCGCATGATTGCCGGACTGGAAGATATTACGGAAGGAGACGTTTACATTGGCGAGCAGCGGGTGAATGACGTCGACCCTTCCCGGCGCGGTGTGGCGATGGTGTTTCAGTCCTACGCGCTGTATCCGCACATGACGATTGCCGAAAACATGGGTTACGGGCTGAAAGTGAACGGCGTGCCGAAAGAGGAAATTCGCCATCAGGTCGAGATGGTCGCCAAAACATTGCAGCTTTCTCATCTGCTGGACAGAAAACCGAAACAGCTTTCCGGCGGTCAGCGTCAGCGCACCGCCATCGGGCGCGCAATTGTGCGTAATCCGCAGGTGTTTATGTTCGATGAACCGCTGTCTAACCTCGATGCCGAATTGCGTGTGGATATGCGTTTACACATTTCCAAGCTGCATCAGGAACTGAAAACTACGATGGTTTACGTGACGCACGATCAGACCGAAGCCATGACGCTGGCGGATAAAATCGTGGTGATGAATTACGGCAAAGTCGAGCAGATGGGCGCGCCGATGGACCTTTACTACAATCCGGTGAATCAGTTTGTGGCCGGTTTTATTGGTTCACCGAAGATGAATTTCCTGCCTGCCGAAGTCCTGAGCTGGCAGCCGGAAAGGCTCGAAGTGCGCCTGACACCAGAGAAAACCCTGACGTTAGCGCTAAGCACCTCTGAACTGGGGGCTGGCGATAAAGTGACGCTCGGTATCCGTCCTGAACATCTGCTTTCGCAGGAAACCGAAAACGTGCTGGAATTTAACTGCGAAGTGGTCGAGCGGTTGGGCAACAGCACTTATCTGTTCGGCCAGTGTTACGGTACCGACGGTTTTAAAATGCTGCTGCCGGGCGATATGGCATTCAACCCTTATCAGAGCCTGACCACCTGGTTCGATGCCAAACGCTGCATGGTCTTTTGCGAAGACGGCCTGCGTATCAGCGCCCCAAGCCTTTCCCATCTGCATTAATCTTATTTAACCCCCCTTTCACTGTGACTCGATCCGCCCTTTCCGGGCGGTTTCCAGCCGTGTCTCATTCATCAGCCTGATACGAAATGTAAACAGCATTGATAATCGTTATCATTTCTTTTAATGTTGCCGCCTCTTCAGGGAAACGTAAAGGAATCGGAAGAAGATGAATTATCAGCAGAATACTTTCAGTACGCTCTCCGGCAAACGAATTGCTGGCGGATTAGCAGGGCTCACGTTCGGGCTGATCAGTATGACGGCGCAGGCTGTCACCGTAACAGATATTGCCGGGCGCACGGTCACGGTGCCGGATGAAATTCAGCGCGTAGTGCTCGGAGAAGGCCGGTTGTTCTTCGCCCTTTCCCTGCTCGAAGGGCAGAAGCCTTTTGACCGCATTGTCGGCTGGCAGGGGGATTTCCGTAAGCTTGACCCGCAAACCTATGCCACGTATCAGGCCAAATTCCCGCAAATCGACAAAATCCCGCTGATTGGCAATACCAGCGCCGACAGCATCAGCCCTGAAAAAGTGCTCACGCTGAACCCGCAACTGGCGATCTTTGGTTTATCTGGCCACGGGCCGGGAAAAGAAAGCGAGCTGGTGAAGCAACTCCAGAAAGCCGGTGTACCGGTGGTGTTTGTTGATTTCCGCACCTCTCCGCTCAAAAACACCCTGCCAAGTATGGAACTGCTGGGCAAAGTGCTGAACCGCGAAAAACAGGCGCAGGACTATATCCGCTTCTATCAGGACAATATCAAACGCGTCACCGATGTGACCAAAGACATTCCTGAGCAGGATAAACCGAAAGTCTTCATCGAGCTGCGTGCCTCGACGGCCGATGAATGCTGCCGCTCAGCCGGTAACGGCAATATGGGTGATTTTATCAGCCAGGCGGGTGGCGTGAATATCGCCAAACCTCTGCTGCCCGGCCCTCTCGGTCAGGTGAACCTGGAAAAAGTTATCGCCTCGCAGCCGGACGTGTATCTGGTCAGCGGTGGCGCCAAACCGCCAAAAGCGGGCGATTCGTTGCCTGCCGGTTTAGTGCTGGGTGCACAGACAACGCCTGAACAGGCGAGTGCCAGCCTTAAACCGCTGCTGGCGCGTAAAGGCATCAGCACGCTGAAAGCTGTCGAAGATGGCCGCAGTTTTGGCATCTGGCACAACTATTACAATTCCCCGTACAACGTGCTGGCCGTACAGGTCTTCGCTAAAGCGTTTTATCCGCAGAAGTTTGCCGACCTCGACCCGCAACAAACACAAAAACAACTTTATAAACAGTTCCTCGCCGTCGAACCGACCGGCACTTACTGGACAGAGTAATAGGGACACAGCTCCGGGCTGCCGGGGCTTTTTATCTCACGGAGAGAAGAAATGGCTAAGGCTAAATTTACACCGGCGGTTAAAGCCGGGCTGCTCGCGCAACTTATTGCTGCCGCGATGCCGGTGATGGCGGAAGACGCCAGCGAAGTGAAAGAAAAAGAAGAACAGATGGTGGTGACTGCTTCCTCCATCGAACAAAATCTCAAAGATGCCCCCGCCAGTATCAGCGTGATCACCCGCGAAGATCTGCAAAAGAAACCGGTACAAAACCTCAAAGACGTACTGAAAGACGTTCCCGGCGTGCAGATAACCAATGAAAGCGACAACCGTCAGGGCGTGAGTATCCGCGGACTGGGCAGCGGCTATACGCTGATTTTGGTCGACGGCAAACGCGTGAATTCCCGCAACGCCGTATTCCGCCATAACGATTTTGATTTAAGCTGGATCCCCGCTGAATCAATCGAGCGCATCGAAGTGGTGCGCGGGCCGATGTCATCTTTATACGGCTCCGACGCGCTGGGCGGCGTGGTCAACATCATCACCCGCAAAGTTGGCACCCGATGGCACGGCACGCTGAGCGCCGACACTACCGTTCAGGAACACCGCGATCGCGGCGACAGCGGCAATGGCAACTTCTTCGCCAGCGGCCCGCTGGTTGACGATTTACTGGGTGTAAAAGTGTATGGCGCGCTGGGTAAACGGCAGAAAGATCAGGCCAGTTCCGCCAGCGGCAGCACCGGTCAGCCACGTATCGAAGGTTATACCTCACGCAACGCCAACGTCGAATTTTCACTGACGCCGGATGAAGATCAGGACATCACTTTCGGTTACGGCGCAGACCGCCAGGATCGCGATTCCGATACGTTGGATAAAAACCGCATCGAACGCGAAAACTACTCGGTCGGCCATAATGGGCGCTGGGGACTGGCGAATACTGAACTGCGTTTCTACGGTGAAAACATCGAAAATAAAAATGCCGAAACCATCACCTCGAAAAACAATTCTCTCGACGGCAAAGTCGTGGTGCCGCTGGGCGATTACAACCAGTTCCTGACGTTCGGCGGCGAATACCGCAACGACAAACTGGAAGACGGCGTGAACATGAAAAACGGCGGCAGCACGCAGGCCAATCAGTACGCGCTGTTCCTGGAAGATGAATGGCGGATCTTCGAAAGTCTGGCGCTGACTGGCGGCGTGCGTATGGACGACCACGAAAACTACGGCGTCAACTGGAGCCCGCGTGCCTATCTGGTCTACAACGCCACCGACACCGTGACGATGAAAGGCGGCTGGGCATCGGCCTTCAAAGCGCCGTCGCTTTTACAGCTCAGCCCTGACTGGCAAAGCGCTTCGTGCCGCGGCAGCTGTAACGTGGTAGGCAGTAAGGATCTGAAAGCCGAAACCAGCGAAAGCGTGGAATTCGGCCTGTATTACGCCGGTCAGGAAGGAATGTGGGAAGACGTGACCGCCAGCGCCACAGTATTCCAGAACGATATCGACGACATGATCACGGTTATCCGCACCGCTAACCGCAGTCTGGCACCGACGTATCAGAACTTTGCTGGTTTCGATGCCAGCGGCAATCCGATCTTCCAGTATTACAACGTCAACAAAGCGCGGATCCGCGGACTGGAAACCGAATTCGGTTTACCGTTGACCAACCAGCTGAACCTCAGGCTGAATTACACTTACAACGACGCCCGCGACCTGAGTAACGGCGGCAACAAACCGTTGTCCGAACTGCCGTTCCACACCAGTAACGCGACGCTCGACTGGAAACCGCTGGATGCCTGGAGCTTCTACCTTTCCGCTAACTACAAAGGCAAAAGCCGCACCGTCACTGACGACAACGCCACGCCGGGCGGATACACCATCTGGAACACCGGCGGTTCGTATGCGGTCAATAAAGCAGTGAAAATTCGCGCAGGCGTACTGAACCTGACGGATAAAGATCTCAACCGCGACGATTACAGCTATAACGAAGATGGCCGCCGGTATTTCGCCGCCGTGGATTACAGTTTCTGACAATAACCTCCCGCCGGGACACTTCACGTCCCGGCAGTTTCAGTGCTATATCTCTTTATCATTATTTTCAGATAAGGGATTTCCATGCTACTGCAATGCCTCATTCTTGATGATTACCAAAACATTTCCCTTTCGCTGGCTGACTGGCAGGTACTTTCGCCGCAGGTAGAATGCCGCGCACTTACCGAACATATTGAAAACGAAAACGTACTGGCCGAAACCCTGAAAGACGCGGAGATCCTGGTGATTATGCGTGAGCGCACTCCGTTCACCGCTGCGCTGTTTGCCCGTCTGCCAAAGTTAAAACTGCTGATCACGTCCGGTATGCGCAATGCATCAGTAGATCTCGCGGCAGCGAAAAAGCACGGTGTGACCGTATGCGGAACCGGCAGCGGACAGGCCGCACCGGTGGAGCTGACCTGGGCGCTGATCCTCGGACTGGCGCGGCATCTGGTGACTGAAAATAATGCATTACGCCACAACGGTCCGTGGCAAAGTACGCTCGGTTTTGGCCTGAGTGGTAAGCGACTAGGTTTGCTGGGACTGGGCAAAATCGGACAGAAGATGGCGCAAATCGCCCAGGCATTTGGCATGGACGTCTGTGCGTGGAGCCAGAACCTGACCGCCGAACGCGCTGCTGAGCATGGCGTGACACTTTGCACATCGAAAGAAGAATTGCTGCAAACCAGCGACGTGGTGTCCATCCATCTGGTGCTCGGTGAACGTACGCGCGGCTTGCTAGGCACTCAGGATCTTGCACAGATGAAGCCCTCCGCCCTGCTGATCAATACCTCGCGCGCGGCGATTGTCGATCAGACGGCCCTGCTCGATGCGTTACAAAACGGTGTGATTGCCGGTGCCGGGCTGGATGTGTTTGACGTCGAACCCTTGCCTGCTGACCACCCATTCAGAATGCAACCCAACGTGCTGGCGACGCCGCATCTGGGCTACGTTTCCGACGGCAACTATCAGGTGTATTTCACTGAAGCCGTGGAAGATATTCAGGCGTTTCTGGCGGACAAACCAGTACGTGTGCTGGAACAGAGCAAATAACAGGCGTAAAAAAACCGGGCACATACCCGGTTTTTGCTTCAGGCGGCGACGAAATTACTTGGTTTCGTTGGCTTTGATTTCGCCCATCGCTTTCAGCTTCTTGGACATTTCACGACGTTCTTTCGACAGGTCTGCATTGCGGATGATGTAATCATCAACACGATCTTCATAGTCGCCGCGCATGCTGGCAATGATCGCCTGAATTTCGTCGATGCTCATACCCTGCTTGATGTAATCGCTCAGGTTGTCGAGCAACAGAACACGTTTCTGGTTGTCACGGATTTTCTTTTCGTTGTCAGCAATTTCACGTTGTAATTTGTTTTTACGACGGAAAATGCGCACAAACTCCAGAACGTCCTGGAAACTCGGCTTATTGATATTGTCCATTTTAACACCTTCGATTAAGTTACACAGATTCAGTGACTGACTTGTCGCATCCCGTTTTGCCACCTGAAAGAGTAGCGTAGCAAAGAATGGTTTGCGCACTCAGATAATCGTCCAATGGCTTTATCTTACCCGTTTTAGGCCACAGACAAAAATCCCTTCATGCTTTCGTTGTTTTACCGCTGCTTATTTGAGCGTCTTCTTTCTGCATCGTCATGGTGATGAGGTCGCCCATAGACTTCAGTTGTTCCGCCACCTGCGCGCTCAGCCAGACATAACCATAGACCTGCGCTTCCAGATGATTTGCCGCATTCATTTCTACCATAAGCGCTTTCAGTTCGTCCGCAGACTCATTGAGCTGATGATTGATGGTCAGTTCATCACCCTTCGTGCCGTTCATCAGCATAAGACTGAGTTTTTCAAGCGTGCTGAGCATCAGCAACTGCGCACTGCGCAGCGTGCGGGCATTGAGCATCAGAAAATGGCTTTCACGCGAACTCCAGTAAGCATCGGCCAGCAGTTCCAGCGTACACAACAGGTTGCGGCTCAGCGTCTGGATAGCGTCAAACACTTCGCGTGGTATATGTGATTCTTTACTGGCGGGCGCGAACAAAGAACGCATCTTGATCATCTGGCTCATAGACGTTTTCATTTTGCCGTGCAGATGCGGACGTTCGAGCATATTCGGCGACAGCCACGCGCTGTAGAGTTTGTTCAGCGACATCAGGTAATCGGCCATCTGCATGCGCCAGTGAACAAACGCGCGCTGCGGATAAATACTGGCAAAAAACAGCGCCAGCAGGGATCCGAAAATCACATCGCCCGACCGCCAGAGTGCCATTTTCATATCCCCCGGCCCCGCCCCGCAGACGACTGCCAGCGTAATACCAATCAGCAACGCCATATACGGACGTTTACCGAGCGTCAGATAGCCGCAGACAAACATCACTATGCCGCACCAGACCAGCATTACCGGAAACGAATACAGCTCAAGCCATAGGGCAATCAGCCCGGAAGCTGCGCCCAGAACGGTGCCCGTAATGCGCTCAAGCACCCGCTGGACGACATTTCCCCAAAACGAAATCGGCCCCATCACCACCACCAGAGTGATCAGCGGCCAGGTACCTTCGGGGATTTCAGTCAGCCGGACAATCAGAAATGTCAAAATGAACGCCACCGCAATACGCAGGGCGTGAGTGATGCGGTAATTACGGTAAATGACGTTATCCAGCTGAGAAATTTTCTTATCGAGACGCACGTTGGGCCTGCCGTAAGGCTTGAATTCAGATTAGGCGGTAGTTTAGCCGAGTTGTCACAGGCATTCACCCCGGTTATGTCAGGGTTTTGGCTGTTTGATGCCGGATAAGGTGTCGTTTTTAGCGATGGATTCCACCTCAGTGCATTTTGTCATGACATCATTGTGGCGGATGGTATCCTATCTGGAGTTCGTCCCCATTCCCGCAGTGATAAGGTTATTTTCGTAATGTCAGACAAGCCGCAAAAAACTTTTTATTTCCATGATTACGAGACCTTCGGTAAGAATCCGGCGCTGGACAGGCCGGCGCAGTTTGCCGGAGTAAGAACCGACGAAGATTTCAATATCATTGAAGAACCTCTGGTAATTTATTGCCGCCCTTCTGACGATTATCTGCCAGAACCTGAAGCGGTGATGATCACCGGCATTACGCCACAAATCGCGCTGGAACGTGGCGTGATCGAAGCCGAGTTTACAGCGCAGATCCATAAAGCGTTCAGCGTGCCGGGCACCTGCATTGTCGGGTATAACAATATCCGTTTCGACGATGAAGTCAGCCGTAATATCCTTTATCGCAACTTTTATGACCCTTATGCCTACAGCTGGCAGAACGGCAATTCCCGCTGGGATTTGCTCGATGTGATGCGTGCCTGTTATGCGCTGCGCCCTGAAGGCATCAACTGGCCGGAAAATGATGACGGTTTCCCGAGTTTCCGTCTGGAACATCTGACCAAAGCTAACGGCATTGAACATGAAAATGCGCACGACGCGATGGCTGACGTCTACGCCACCATCGCGATGGCGAAGCTGGTGAAACAGGCACAGCCGCGTCTGTTCGGTTTCCTGCTGGAACACCGCAGCAAGCATAAGCTGAATACGCTGATCGACATCCCTGCCATGGCACCGCTGGTGCATGTCTCCGGTATGTTTGGTGCTGCGCGCGGCAACACCGCCTGGGTCGCGCCGCTGGCGTGGCATCCTGAAAACAAGAACGCCGTGATCATGTGCGACCTTGCCGGTGATATGTCGACGCTGTTAGATCTTAATCCTGATGAAATGCGTGAACGTCTTTACAGCCGCCGCGACGCGTTACAGGCAGGTCAGTCTCCGCTGCCGATCAAACTGGTGCATATCAATAAATGTCCGGTGCTGGCTCCGGCCAAAACGCTGTTGCCGGAAAACGCCGAACGTCTGGGCATTGATCGTCAGCGCTGTCTTGAGAATTTGCAGCTACTGCGCCAGAACCCGCAGGTGCGCGAGAAAGTGGTCACGATGTTTGCTGAGGCCGAGCCCTTTACGGCATCTGATGACGTGGATGGCCGCCTTTACGATGGCTTCTTCAGCGATGCCGATCGCGCCGCAATGCGCATCATTCTGGAAACCCGCCCGGAGAACCTTCCTGCGCTGGATCTGACCTTTAACGATTCGCGCATCGAGCCGCTGTTGTTCCGTTTCCGTGCGCGCAACTACCCTGCCACGCTGACTGACGCCGAGCAAAAACGCTGGATGGCACATCGTCAGGACAAACTGACGGACGAACGTGTGCAGGCGTATATTTTAGAGCTTGAGTCGCTCTATAACTTGCATGAGGGGGATGTTGAGAAGATGGCGCTTCTCAAGGCGCTGTTTGAATACGGGAAGAAACTGCTCGGGTGATTTTGGGGATTCCCCAAAGGCCCCTTTTTGAATAGTGCAAATTTCGGTTTTTCAAAAGCAGTGAGTTACCGTCGTTAAAAACTGACCGAGTAAATTTCGGTTTCTCACGTGCAATGATCATTTAACTCGTTGCGCCGAAACCGCCCAAAGGAGGGAAGTGCTTCCCCTCCTTTGGATACCTCCGCGCTTTTTTACTGCGCGCTATCGCAAGCACGACGGACAAGTTCTGTCACTTAAGCGAGTGGCGCAAAATGTCATCGCTGCGCGATTCCCGAATTTCAGGTTTCGAGCCATATGTCTCGAACCGTTCATTCGGTGCCATTTTTGAGCACGCCAATCCACTTTTCTAAAAGATAAACATCAGTTTGCTGTTGAATTTAAGATCGTGCGGGCGATTCAAAAATCTTGCTGAACGGAGCGGCTTCGAGACCTATGGCTCGAAGACCGAGAGAAGGTACCGCACAGCGGCAAGATTTCCAGCCTGTCGCAATAGCACCTGAAACATTGTAAAAAGCGAAGCGCGTAGTGAAAAAAGCGAGGAGAGTCGAGAGAGGAAAAGCACTTTCCTCTCTCGTCGGTTTCGGCGCAAAAGGCCATTTGACAACCTTTATTGAAAAACCGAAATTTTCATAAATCCGACTTTCGAGGCCGCCATTGCAGCGGCCATCTGCAAAAAAGTTTCCTGCCCTTTCTAAAGGGCAAACATCAAGCTTCCGGCGCTATCTCACCACTCATCTGCGGCGGCTGCTTCCTGAACGCATTGGTGATAAACGCCAGATACCCGAGACCAATCGCGCCCCAGACTAAGCCCAGCGTCATCGAGCTCGCTTCCAGATTCAGCCACAGCGCACCAACAGTCAGCGCACCAATCACCGGCAGGACCAGATAGTTGATGTGATCTTTCAACGTGCGGTTACGTTTTTCACGGATGTAGAACTGTGAAATTACCGACAGGTTCACAAAGGTGAACGCCACCAGCGCACCAAAGTTAATCAGCGCGGTTGCCGTCACCAGATCAAACGTCACCGCTGACATCGCCACTACGCCCACCAGCAAGACGTTGAACGTCGGGGTACGCCATTTCGGATGCACATAACCGAACAGTTTTTCCGGGAATACGCCGTCACGGCCCATCACGTACAGCAGACGGGAAACACCCGCGTGCGCTGCCATACCGGATGCCAGAACGGTCACACAACTGAAGCACAGGATGACAGACTGGAAGAACTTACCTGCCACGTACAGCATGATTTCAGGCTGTGACGCATCGGGATCTTTAAAGCGCGAAATGTCCGGGAAGTACAGTTGCAGGAAGTAAGACACCACAACAAAGATCACGCCGCCAATCAACGCGGTCAGGAAAATCGCTTTCGGAATAACTTTGCCTGCATTCGGGGTTTCTTCAGACAGTGAGCTGATGCCGTCGAAGCCCAGGAACGAGAAGCAAAGTATGGTTGCGCCGGTGATCATCGGCACCACGTGCGCATTCTCACTGAAGAATGGTTTAGTGGTTGCCAGCGTGCCCATGCCCTCGCCCATGTAAACGCCACGGACTAACAGACCCAGGAAGACCACCATGATCGCGACCTGTACCACAACAATAATGCTGTTGAGGTTAGCGACGACCTTAATGCCACGCAGGTTGAACGCGGTCATCATACCAACCAGCGCCACCACGAATATCCACGACGGTATGCCAGGGAAGATGGCTTCCAGATAGATTTTCGCCAGCAGAATGTTGATCATCGGCATGAACAGGTAGTCCAGCAGCGATGACCAGCCGACCATAAAGCCGACGTGCGGGCTGATGGCTTTTTGCGCGTAAGTATAAGCAGAACCGGCAGACGGGAAACGCTGCACCAGTTTGCCGTAGCTCACGGCAGTAAACAGTACGGCGATCAGCGCGAAGATATACGCGGTGGCGACGTGACCATCGGTCAGGCCGGAAACGATGCCGAACGTATCGAAAATGGTCATCGGTTGCAGATAGGCAAGCCCCATCATGACGACCTGTACCAGTGTCAGAGTTTTACGCAGTTGTACGCGCTGAGTGGCCGGAGCGGCAGATGTATTAGCAGACATGGCTCAGCCCTCCCTGGATTGCAGACACCGGGCGCTTAAACGCCTCTGAAAGCAACGAACAGGGAAAACTTCGTGAGTTATTACCAGTAAACGGGGGATAGATCTTCACGTCGCTGATTGCGAAGGTGAAGGCTGTGCGAATTTGGCCGCAGCTGAAAGAAGCACCGGCGGGCACCGGTACAGGTTTGAAGTATTGCCCCATGTTACATTTCCTCATAGTGGCGACCGTTTTTAATTTGGGATCGCACACGAACCTTGTTATCTATCCGGATCTGGGTCCGGCCTCTGTTGAATTAGTTTGGGTACTGCATATACAAAAAAAATAACCGGCGCCTTTAAGCGTCGGTTATCTGCAGTGCGGCGTATTTTGCACAAATCACGCATGAATGACAACATTCAGAGGCGTCGAGTTACGAATTCTTTTCCAGTTTTAAACATCCGTGCATGTGCATTAACCATTTACTACGCGTTTTTCAGCATCCAGTCTATTTCCGTCTCCGTTACACGCCGTTCAAACTGCAACAATTCGTCAGATTTACAGGTGTGATAGACCTGGGAAAAACGTTCACCAAGGATTTTTTTCAGCGCGGGCTGCTCATCAAAATCATACAGCGCATCGCTCTGGCGGATAGGCAGCGGAATACCTTCCTGTTCCAGACCGTTACCGGTGACGGGTTCCGGTAATGGCAGCTCGTTATCCAGACCATACAACATGCCCGCCAGCACGGTAGCGACCACTAAATACGGGTTGGCATCAGCTCCGGCCACGCGGTATTCCACTCGGTGATCGGCGGTTGTGCCACACGGAACACGCAGCGCAACGGTGCGGTTATTGTGGCCCCACGACGCCTGCGTCGGCACATACATGCCTGGCTGGAAGCGGCGGAAGGCATTGATGTTCGGCGCTAACACCGCCATCGAGGCAGGCATTAAAGCAATCATTCCGGCGAGAGAGCGTTTCATCAGCTCAGAATCTTCGCCACCGGCACCGGCAAACAGGTTTTTGCCGTTATCGTCGAGCACGCTCAGATGGATGTGCATCCCGCTGCCCGCGTATTCATCGTACGGTTTCGCCATAAACGTGGCGTCCATATCGTGATTTTCTGCCACCAGACGCACCAGACGTTTTAGCATCAGCGCGTAATCGCAGGCACGCAGAATGTTTTCACTGTGATGCAGATTGATTTCGAACTGTCCCGGCGAAGACTCAGCCACCGCGCCGTCCGCAGGTAATCCCTGAATGTGCGCCAGACGGTCAATGTCACTCAGCACATCGGCAAAGTGATCGAGATTATCGACGGAGTAAACCTGGGTATGCATGCTGCGTTCCTGCGTGCCAGGCGTACACGGCGGCTGAATATAGCCTTGTGCATCGCGCTGCCTGTCGAGCAGATAGAACTCCAGCTCTACCGCTACCACCGGGAACAAACCCCGCTGGCGCAATGTTTGCCAGATATGATTCAGCACATTGCGTGGTTCAACGTTAAAGGGAGTGCCATCTTCGTCAAGCATGGTCAGAAGCAGCTGACCGATATGTTCAGGGTCGGAAGCTGACGGCGTTAAAGTACCGGGAACCGGAATACAGATGCGATCGGGTTCGCCCAGTTCCTGGCCTAACCCGGCTTCTTCCACGACATTACCGAGAATGTCCATAGCGAATACCGATGCTGGGAAATAACAGCCTTTTTCGAGTTTACGGAGTGCTGAGACGGGAATGCGTTTGCCGCGGAAGGAGCCATTGAGATCGGTGAGCAGGACGTCGACGTGAAGGGTTTGCGGGTGACGCTCCAGGTACTGAGTAACTTCATCCTGGAACGCGCTACTTCGCTCTTCAGCGTGCTTAGCGAGGGGTTCGCTAATCTCTTTTTTGATTTCATTCATCAGTTCAGTCGCTTGCATAGGGTTTCCGCCATTTGCTGGTTTCCGGCATGTCAGGCACCACCATGATGCCAGCCGGTTATCTTTACCGGGTCATTACTCTGTTCAATGCAGTGCTCTCATGGTCTCAGGATCCTCTCACTCTTGTTCAAAGCTCTTTTATGCTCAAAATAACAGCCATATGATTAACCCTAGCCTTAACATTAATTATTTGCAACACCTACATATGCGCAACATATCCGTTTGAAAAGCGACCTGAGCGCTGCTAAATTGGTCAATGTAAGGTCAATATTCTGAGCAGTAACGTGCGGGGAGGTGCGTGCTGTCAGCAAATTCATCTACTCAACGAGGCGGTATTATGGGCAATATATTTTCCACGGCACCTGCGGGAAAAGAGACGCGCTACAGACCTGTCATCGGGGTAGTCATGTGTGAGAACACAGTCGATGAAAATCCTGCCCTGACGGTCCACGAAAAGTATCTGGACGCCATCTTTAACGCCGATGCCCTTCCCGTCTGTCTGCCACATGAACTGGCAGCACGCGAAGGCGCAATAGACCAGATTCTGCGCGGTCTGGACGGCGTCTTCCTCACCGGCAGCCCCAGCAATATTGAGCCCCATCAATACGGTGAAGAAGGCGTCGAGGAGCTGGCCGATCCCGGCCGCGACCGCCTGAGTTTGCAGTTAATCCGCGCAACGCTGGATAAGAAGATCCCACTGTTCGCTGCCTGTCGCGGATTGCAGGAACTGGTGGTTGCCACCGGCGGCAGTTTGCACCGTAAAGTGCAGGACGTGCCGGGATATATGGATCACCGCGAAGACACCACTTTGCCGCACGACGAGCAATACGCGCTGGTGCATCCGGTGCATATCGAACCCGGTGGCTTACTTTCAGAATTGTTACCCGATTATCAGCAGTTTCAGGTGAACTCCCTTCATGGTCAGGGGGCCAACCGTCTGGGCGAAGTACTGACCGTGGAAGCACGCGCACCGGACAATCTGGTGGAAGCCGTGAGTGTCCGCAATCATCCGTTTGCCCTTGGTGTGCAGTGGCATCCGGAATGGCACAGTCTGACGGATCCCGTATCCCGCCAGCTGTTTGACGCTTTTATCGCTGCCTGTCGCAAAGGCCATCTGGCCCGGAGCGCACGAGAGGAATAAAAGGATGAGCGAAGTCAGTCTGGCGCCAGGTCGCCGGCTTTCTGAAATTCGCCAGCAACTCGGTATGTCGCAACGCAAAGCCGCCGAGTTGTCTGGCCTGACACACAGCGCCATCAGTACCATCGAACAGGACAAAGTCAGCCCCGCCGTGAGTACATTGCAGAAGTTATTGCGGGTTTACGGGCTGTCACTTTCAGAGTTTTTCGCCGAGGAACATAAAAGCAACGAGCCGCGCATCGTGATTAATGCGGCAGATTTAATCGAAATCGGCAGCCGTGGCGTGTCCATGCGCATGGTCCACAACGGCACGCCGAACCACACCGTCGCCATGTTGCTGGAAACCTACCAGCCCGGCAGCACCACGGGCGACAAAATAAAACATCAGGGTGAGGAAGTCGGCACCCTGTTAGAAGGAGAAATCATCTTAACCGTCAACGGTCAGAGTTACCCGCTGCGTGCGGGGCAAAGTTATGCCATTAACACCGCGAACCCTCACAGTTTCAGTAATATTTCGACGCGGATTTGCAGGATTGTTAGCGCACATACCCCTAATACCTTCTAGTTGTCATCGATTCTGGGCGAGGCAACGGAACCCTAAAGAAGGATGTCACCATGAGTGCTCATACAGGAAGTCCCCGCGCTGCCGGTGTGCCGCACACCGACAGCTATTATGCCAGTTCCGTCAACGAGCACGCGCCGTGGCCGGAACTGACTGACAATATTGAGTGCGATGTCTGTATTGTCGGTGCCGGTTATACCGGCATTTCTTCTGCTTTATATCTGTGCGAAGCCGGGTACGACGTGGTGGTGCTTGAAGCCGCCCGCGTCGGCTGGGGCGCCAGCGGGCGAAACGGCGGACAGGTCGTTAATTCCTACAGCCGCGATATTGATGTCATTGAAGAACGCTACGGACGTCAGACCGCCGACATGCTCGGCAGCATGATGTTTGAAGGCGCCAGCATTATCCGTCAGCGCATCGACCAGTACGCCATTGACTGCGACTATCGCCCCGGCTGCATTTTTGCCGCCCTCAGTGCGCGCCAGCTGGCGAAGCTGCGCGACCAGCAAAAGCTGTGGAACCGTTACGGCCATACCGAACTGCGTCTGCTGGATGAAACGGCGGTACGACGTGAAATCGCCACAGACCGTTACGTTGGCGGGCTGCTGGATAAAAACGGCGGTCACCTTCACCCGCTCAATCTGGTGCTGGGTGAAGCAGAAGCGGTGCGCCGTCACGGCGGACGTATTTTCGAAGGCTCTGCGGTCACGCGCATCGACCACGGCGAACCGGTGTTAGTCCATACCGCCAAAGGTCAGGTAAAAGCGAAATATGTGATTCTGGCAGGTAATGCCTATCTGAGTCAGCAGCTTGCGCCGCGCCTGACGCGCCTCAGCATGCCGTGCGGCTCGCAGATTGTCGCTACGGAGCCGCTGTCGGACGACATGGCGCTATCGCTGCTGCCGAACAATTACTGCGTGGAAGACTGCAACTATCTGCTCGATTATTTCCGCCTGACCGCAGATAACCGGATGCTGTACGGCGGCGGCGTGACGTATGGCGGCAAAAATCCTCCGAATATCGATTCAGTGATCTTGCCCAAACTCAACCGCACCTTCCCGCAGCTGAAAGGCGTGAAAATCGATTACCGCTGGGGCGGCAATTTCCTGCTGACGTTATCGCGCCTGCCGCAATTCGGGCGGCTGGAAAATAACATCTATTACATGCAGGGCGACAGCGGGCATGGCGTGACGCTGACGCATCTGGCTGGAAAACTCATCACCGAAATGTTGCGCGGCGACGCTGAACGTTTTGATGCGTTCGCCCGCCTGCCTCATATGCCGTTCTTCGGTGGCCGCAATTTCCAGGTGCCATTTACCATGCTGGGCGCGGCGTACTATTCCCTGCGCGATCGTTTAGGCGTGTAAACTCTGATCCCCGCAGAATTTCTGCGGGGATTTTACACTGGCAAAAAACAGTCCGTCAGCCTTTGCCCGCGACCGGGAATTCGCTGTCAGTGCCCACTTCGGGCAACTCATTCAGATCTGGCTCGATCCCTTGCGAAATATAATCTTTTGCTGCAATCGACTGCTCATTGCCCGCCGCATCGCGGATCAGCACATGTTTGATCGCCCCGTCTTTCATCACCTCGCGGTGTACACCGGTAAATTCACTCATTGTGGTTTCCTTTTATATGAACTGCGCATAGACATCGCTCACCTCTAAGCATAGTTTTTTATTCTTAAGTGCAACTAATAAAAATCCTAAATGAGCCCAGCAACGCGCTCATTTTCCTGATAAATTAGAGGGATTGTCACTGATGACGAAACTGCACGCCCCCGCACCACTCATGCCTTACAAGGAGAACGCTCTTGGACGCCAGCACGATTAATACACTTTTCTTTATTGGCGCCCTGTTAGTCGCAGCGAGCATTTTGCTCAGTTCGTTCTCTTCTAAGCTTGGCATCCCTATTTTGGTCATTTTCCTCGCCATCGGCATGCTGGCGGGCGTTGACGGAATTGGCGGTATTGCCTTCGATAATTACCCTGCGGCATATCTGGTCAGTAATCTGGCGCTGGCCGTCATATTGCTCGACGGCGGGATGCGCACCCGCGCCTCTTCTTTTCGCGTGGCCTTGTGGCCCGCGCTGTCGCTGGCGACCGTCGGCGTACTGATTACTGCCGGTCTGACCGGTCTGGCGGCCGCGTGGCTGTTCAACATCAACCTGATGCAGGGCTTGCTGATTGGCGCGATTATTGGCTCGACCGATGCAGCAGCCGTATTCTCACTGATTGGCGGAAAAGGCCTGAACGAACGAGTCAGCGCCACGCTGGAAATTGAATCGGGCAGTAATGACCCGATGGCGGTATTTCTGACCATCACCCTGATCGACATGATTTCTAAAGGTCAGCACGGCCTGAGCCTGATGTTTGTGGTTGATGTGGTGCGACAGTTTGGTCTTGGCATTGTGTTCGGTGTCGGCGGCGGCTGGCTGCTGCACAAGCTGATTAACAAGATTACGCTGGCGGCCGGTCTGTATCCGCTGCTGGCGTTCAGCGGCGGTTTACTGGTTTACGCAGCCACTATGGCGCTGGAAGGCAGCGGCATTCTGGCGGTATATCTGTGCGGTCTGATGCTCGGCAATATGCCAATCCGCAACCGTCACGGGATTTTGCAAACCTTCGACGGACTGGCGTGGCTCAGTCAGATTGGTATGTTCCTGGTGCTCGGTCTGCTGCTGACGCCAAGCGATCTGCTGCCGATTGCCATTGCGGCGCTGGCGCTGTCGTTGTGGATGATTCTGCTGGCGCGTCCGCTTTCAGTGTTCGTCAGCCTGATCCCGTTCAAAAACTTTACCCTGCGGGAACGCTTCTTTATCTCGTGGGTCGGCCTGCGCGGTGCGGTGCCGATCATTCTGGCGGTATTTCCGATGATGGCCGGGCTGCCTAACGCCACGCTGTATTTCAACGTCGCGTTCTTTATCGTGCTGGTTTCTCTGCTGTTGCAGGGCACGTCTCTTGGCTTTGCGGCGAAGAAAGCCAAAGTGCTGGTACCGCCACAGCCGACGCCGATTTCACGCGTCGGACTGGATATTGATGTATACAACGACTGGGAACAGTTTATCTATCAGCTGGGTTCGGATAAATGGTGCGTCGGTGCGGCGCTGCGTGACCTGCAAATGCCTCAGGCAACGCGCATTGCGGCCTTGTTCCGTGGCAAAGAGATGCTTCATCCGACCGGCAGTACCCGACTGAAAGAAGGCGATATTCTGTGCGTGATCGGGCAGGAAAAAGATTTGCCGGAGCTCGGCAAACTGTTCAGCGACAGCAATAAAGTGGTGCTGGACGACCGCTTCTTCGGTGACTTTATTTTGCAGGCAGATGCGCCGCTGGATGCTATTTCACAGTTGTATGGTCTGAATCTGG
Organism: Rahnella ecdela; assembly: GCF_019049625.1. Lineage (GTDB taxonomy): Bacteria > Pseudomonadota > Gammaproteobacteria > Enterobacterales > Enterobacteriaceae > Rahnella > Rahnella ecdela. The sequence goes on along the minus strand of NZ_JAFMOY010000131.1, from coordinate 251,055 downwards.
AAGAGACGGTGGATCAGTCGCAAACGCTGGGACATTTTGTGATCAGGCTGCTCGGTGGCGAACCGGTTATCGGTGACCATATCGAATGGGACGGGCTGACGTGGACGATTGCGGAAATGGACGGGAATCAGGTGAGTAAAGTCGGCGTGAGGATTGTGACGCAGAAGGCTTAATGTTTAACGCCTTCCCCTCTCACGAGGGGAAGGCGTTTAGATTACTGACCAGCCTGCGGGTCTTTATCGTAGTCTGAACAGGTCTGATAACCTTTGTTCATGACATGACCGGTGTCGTTATAGCTAACGAAGTAGGTCTGAGCTTTGCCATCACGCGGAGCAACCGCATAAGTCTGGCAAGTCCCTTTAGCATGGATAAGCGTGGCTTCAGTCGATGGCGGCCCTGCAATCGCACGAACCTGAGATTTGGTCATACCGACCTTAACATCGCTGACGACCGGCTCTTTAACGTAACTCGCCGCACGATCGTAAGTCTGACACCCTGCCAGTACAGAAACTGCTGTAGCAACCACAAGTAACATTTTCTTGTTCATAAACTTCTCCTCCTGAGTACTTTTTGTATTGTTAAGCATAGAGGACATAAAGGATTTCGCCAGCCAATATGACTTTTATATGTTGATTGCTACAGATTTTAAGTTTTTTCTGATAACCGCCGACCAGTCCTGCTCAGGCCTTTCTGAAATCTTTTTATGTTTCCAAAAAGAGGATTTTCAGGTTTTTTTGTTCTATACATGAAAGAGGTAAGCCATTGATTGCGCGATAAGGAGCCATGCCTGATGCTTTTGGATCGACGCCGGTTTGTTACTTTGCTGGGCGTGCTCGCCCTGATGCCGATGCCCCGTATGGCCTTCGCGACTCCCAGAGAGGTTGCTATGGATACTTTACTGATTGATAAACCCGACGGCGGTGTGCCGAATAACAAATTACCGGTGCTGATATATCACCGCGTCATTCCGCCTGATACCGCTGATAATGCTGAATACCTTGAACATCTTTTCCGCACCAACGGCTGGCCGCCTCAGTGGCGTTATCCGGTGTATACCTTTACGCATTTTCACTCCAACACGCCTGAAGTGCTGGGCGTTTATGCCGGTAGCGCCAAACTTCAACTGGGCGGTGAACACGGCAAAATTCTCGAGGTGAAAATCGGGGATGTCATCTTACTTCCGGCGGGGATCGGCCATAAACAGATTTCCGCCGATGAGGATTTCATGCTGGTCGGCGCGTATCCACCGCAGATGAAAGCTGATATCTGTCATGACGAGCTGCCGCAGCTGGCCGCACGCACTAAAGCCGTCAATGCGGTGCCGCTGCCCGCGACGGATCCGGTGACCGGACACACCGAAGGCAGCATGCTGGCGTGGCATAAAGAGTAAAACCGATCACAGCGGCAGCATCATCACCGTGACATGCTCCCCCACCAGTTCGCGTTGTTCGGCTTCCTGCCAGCCCAGACGGGCATACAATGCCTGCTGATCCGGCGTATACAGCCACAGTGCGTCAATGCCAGCGGCGCGGGCTTTTTCCACACAGGCACGCACCAGAGCGCTGCCGATGCCTTTTCCGCGCATATGCACACAGGTAAAGACTTCGCCCAGCCAATATTCCCGATCCGCACGATCGGCCAGTTCATAACGGATCACACTGGCGGTGCCCGCAATCTCTTGTTTATTCGCCAGCGCCACCAGGGTGAACTCATGGTGACCGGCGCTGATACGCGCCTGTAACCGCTGACTGATCCGCGCCGGTTCCGCCCAGTGTTCAAACGCCGACCATTCTTCATGAAGAAGTTGTGAAATCGCCGGGATATGCGCGGTTTGCCCTGCAAGGGAAACAATTTCAAGTCCGATACTGTCCATTCCAATGCCGCCATATCACTGATGTGTCTCATCAATTTGTCTGCCGACGATCATTCTGTCAAGCCTGAACGATTACGCCGCCGTCAGGGCGAAACGGGCGACTGCTTTTTCCAGCCTCTCTGCAGGATGTTGGTGAGCACCACAGTGGAGAAGATTTGTAAAGCTGAAAACAGGGTGATAACGCAAATTACCCCAAAAAGTATTCCCCGGGGACGTTGGACGAAAGCAGATCGAAACAATCTGTTGAATGGCATTTTACCAGTAAGTGAACGGATGGTTAAATTCATGATTATTCTGCATTATTTAAATAAGAAGCAGAATTTTACGCGCGGGAAATGACAGAAATATTTCAGGGAGCGGCGCGAAACCGCTCCCTGCGATCCGTTACTGCTTAGGAAAAATCCACACATGCTGCTCTGGTAACTTCAGATGACAATGCTGCGGATCGCGCACATCGGTGCCGTACGCGCGAATGACAAAATCATCGCCGGAAGTGCGGAACAGATATTCCCAGCGATCACCGAGATACATGCTGGTCAGCAACGGTAATTCCAGCTGATTCTCGCCTGGCCCGTCGGCCAGTACCACGCGCTCGACGCGGATCACCGCCGTGCCTTCCTGCCCGATCTGCACGCCTTCGCCCGCTTGTCCCCACAGCACCCAGCCACGGCCTTCGATGCGCGCTTTTCCGTCTCGCACTTCTGTGACTTTGCCGTGCAGACGGTTGTTGCTGCCCATAAATTCTGCGGTAAATAAGGTTTTCGGCGAGCCGTACATTTCCTGCGGCGTGCCCTGTTGCTCGATTTTACCGTTGTTGAGCAGCAGAATGCGGTCGGAAATCGCCATCGCTTCATTCTGGTCGTGCGTCACCATCAGCGCCGACAGCCCGAGTTTGATGATCAGCTCGCGCAGGAACACGCGGGCTTCTTCTCGCAGTTTGGCATCGAGATTCGACAGCGGCTCATCAAGCAGAATCACCGGCGGGTTATAAACCAGCGCACGTCCAATCGCCACACGCTGTTGCTGACCACCGGAAAGCTGATGGGGATGGCGTTTGCCCAGATGCCCCAGCCCCAGCTGATTCAGTACGTCCTGCACGCGCTGAGTGATTTCACCGGCGGAGACTTTGCGCAATTTCAGCGGATACGCCACGTTCTCGAAAACGGTTTTGTGCGGCCACAGGGCATAAGACTGAAACACCAGCCCGAGATTGCGCTCTTCAGCCGGAATTTCACTGCGCGGGGTGCCGTCGTAAACTTTGTTTTTGCCGATGACGATGGTGCCTTTAACCGGTTTTTCCAGCCCGGCGACCGCACGCAGTAAGGTGGTTTTCCCGCTGCCGGAAGGCCCGAGTAATGACACCACTTCGCCACGTTTCAGATCCATCGAAACGCCTTTTAACACCGGGTTGTCGCCGTAAGTTAAGTGCAGATTGTCGACCGATAATTCAATCATGTAATTTCACTCCAAAACGAAGGGCAATACTCAGACCTAACACCACCAGCAGGATGTTAATAAAGGAGAGCGCGGCCACGATATCAATGGCGCCCGCCGCCCACAGGGAAACCAGCATCGAGCCGATGGTTTCCGTGCCCGGCGAAAGAAGATACACACCGGTGGAATATTCGCGCTCGAAAATCAGGAACATCAGCAGCCATGAGCCAATCAGGCCGTAACGCGACAATGGGATGGTGACGTGACGGGTGATCTGCCCGCGGGTTGCGCCGGTACTGCGCGCCGCCTCTTCCAGCTCCGGCCCGACCTGTAACAGCGTCGAGGAAATCAGCCGCAGACCATACGCCATCCACACCACGGTGTACGCCAGCCAGACGCTGAAGATGGTACTGCGCAGCGAACGCAGCCAGACCACCAGGTTATCGCGCAGCCACTGCGACCACGGCATACCTGAAAGCCAGCCGGATTTGAGCGCGTTATCGAGCCACATCGGCAGGAACAGGAACACCCACAGGAACGCCAGACCGGCCAGCAGCCCCGGAACCGCGCGCGGCACCAGTACGCTGTAATCGAGGAAACGGGTGACGCCGTCCGGTTTACGGTGCATCGCGATGCCGATAAACAGATAACAGGCCACCGCCAGCGCGCCGCCGATCACACCAATCGCCATAGAGTTGACGATGGCGCGCAGCAGATTCGGCTGTTCCCAGATAGTGCGGAAAGTGTTGAGGGACAGCTCATCCCAGATGGACACGCCGACGCCCCAGTTAGAGATAAACGCACGCAGCATCACCCCAACCAGCGGTACGCCAATGGTTACTGTCAGCCAGAATGCCACCACAGCACCGGCCACCCAGCGCCATTTGCCGAGCGGCAAGGCACGCGCCTGCGAGGCTTTACCTTTCACCGTCACGAAACGGTTTGCGGTGCGCATCAGGCGGCGCTGCAACATCACCAGCGGAATAGTGATACAAATCAGTACTACGGCGACGGCGGCCATCAGGTGATATGACGGCGTCCCGAGTTTGTTGGTCAGCTGATACAGATAGGTCGCCAGCACCATGTTGCCTTCAGGGTCACCGAGCACCAGCATCAGGCCAAACACTTCCAGCCCGAGGAAGAACAGTAAAACGGTGGCGTAGAGAATCGACGGGCGCACCATCGGCAAACTGACGGCAGTCATCACCTGTAACGGCGAGGCTCCAGCCGTTCGCGCGGCTTCTTCAACATCCGACCCGACGCTGCGCAGCGCTGAGGAGATATAAAGATACGCATGCGGAACGTGCGTCAGACCGGCAATCACCACGATGCTCGACATGTCGTAGATATTCCACGGCACAAATCCGATGATGTCCTGCGCCCAGAGCGAGAAGAACCCGACCGGACCGGCGGCCACCACATATCCAAAACCTAATACCATCGGCGAGACGAAAATTGGCACCAGGATCAGCGGTTCAATCACGCGTCTGCCCGGTAGATCCGTGCGCACCATCAGGAACGCCAGAATACCGCCGAGCGGGATGGCGATTACCACCAGGCCGAACGCCAGAATAAAGCCGCTTTTCAGCGCCTTGTAGAAATCCGGATCGGTAAAGATGAATCCAAAGGATTCGAGGCTCCATTCTTTTGACGGGGAAAAGAACGGGGCGGAGAGGAAACTTTGTATCACGATGAACGACAATGGAATGTAGATAACCAGCGCCGTTATCAACACCACAATGCCGCGCGGCAGGCTTTGCCACTTTCTGCGCAATGCATTCATGTTACTTCCCTTCGGTTAGCAGAAAAATCAGGCAAGAGAAAGGGAGGCGCGCAAATTTGATGCGCGCCCCAACTGCTATTTTTGGGCAGCGGCGCGCCACTGTTTGATGTAATCCAGACGTTTTTTCTGTTGCAGGTATTCCAGCAGAGTTTCATCTACCGGGATTGGCTTGAGTGCCTTGCCGAGCATTTTGGTCATGCCGTCGATGTCGTTTTTACCCTCGATATCGTTGCGGATGGACGGAATGTCAGCCTGATTGGCCAGAATGCTCTGCCCTTTTTCTGACAGCACGTAGTCCAGCCACAATTTGGCGGCGTTGCTGTTTTTCGATTCCTGACTGATGAAGGAAACGCGGGAAAGTACCAGGGTGTAATCCTTCGGATAGGAAATACCCAGGGATGGATCCGTTTTGGCGCGGGCTTCGGCGTAAGACCCGAGGATATTGAAACCGATCAGGTTTTCGCCGGAAGAAACACGTTCCATCATGGTGCCGGTGGAAGACTGCACCGCTAAGCCGCCTTTGGCGACGTCAGCCAGCGTTTTGAAATAGTTCGGGTCGGCTTTGAAATCCTGCACGGACAACATAAAGCCGAGGCCGGATTTCTCAATATCGTAGGTCGTGACTTTCTTGTTGAATTTTTCGGTCTGGCTGGAAATCAGTTTTGCCAGCGCCGCATGAGAATCTGGTACGTCACCGGCCGGGATCAAACGCTTGTTATAGATAAACACCACCGGTTCATACGTCGTGCCGTAGGCTTTGTCTTTCCACACCGCCCATTTTGGTAACTGGCCCTGTTCAGGCGATTTATATTCCTGCGCGTAATCAGTCGCCAGTTTCAGCGCGGTATCCATGGAAGAGCTCCAGACCACGTCGCCGCTGGTGCCGCCCGCCGCCTGTTCACTGATATAACGGTTGTACAGCTCAGTGCTGTTCATGTCGTTATATTCGACTTTGATCCCCGGATAAGTGGCCTCGAACCCCTGAATCAGCGGGCCGGCGTCTTTGGTGTCGGTGGTGGAATACACCACGACTTTGCCTTCTTTGGTCGCGGCATCGACGATTTTTTGATAGTCGGCCGGATAGCCCTGAGGTAATGCAGACATTGCAGAGGAAGACATCATTACAGCCACAGCAATCAGAGAGATACGTAATTTATTCGACATTATTGTTAACCTCTAGTTACATTTGGGAAACTAAAAATCAACATAACGCATAACATCGGACAGGCAATAGGGTAACGTTTTTATCTTCCCGATTTGTGATTCGGGGCGTTTTTTAGGCAATTAACTCCATTAAAACCACGGCGAAAAAAGCAAAACAGGCCATCGGAATGACCTGTTTTTTAATGTCAGAAAACGGGAATTAATTAAAATATCCGGCGGTATCTAGGTCGGTCAGTAAATCCTGATGTCCCGGTTTCCAGCCCAAAATATCGCGGGTGATCTGGCTGGACGTCGGATTATTCAGCGACGCAAAATGCGTAAACCAGCCAAAATGCGCTGCCAGATCCTCTCCGCTTTTACTGACCACCGGCAGGTTCAGGTGTTTACCAATCAGCGTGGCAATCTCACGAAACGGCACGCCTTCCTCTGAGTTCGCATGATAAATTGCGTTCGGCGCGCCCTTCTCCAGCGCCAGTACAAACACCTTTGCGGCATCAAAACGGTTCACTGCTGGCCAGAGATTTCCGCCATTCCCCGGATACGCTGATTCACCTTTTTCACGTGCCGTCGCAATAATCAGTGGCACAAATCCGTGGTCGCCCGCGCCATGCACAGACGGCGGCAGGCGTACCAGCGAAACGTGCACACCCTGCTCTGCCAGCGTAGCCACGGCCAGATCAGACGCCACGCGCGGGTTATGTCCCTGTGGATCCGGCAAATCATTTTCTGTCGCCAGCTTCCCGCCGCCCACCAGCGCCGTACCAGAAGTCACGATCAGCGGTTTATTGGTGCCTTTCAGCGCCGCGCCTAACGCAGCAATTGCCAGCCGGTCTTTTTCACAATTTTCCAGAAACTTCGAAAAATCATGAATAAAAGCGGTGTGGATCACGCCGTCGGCCTGCGCCGCGCCGGATGTCAGACTGTCCAGATCTTCGATACTGCCGCGAAGCACGTCAGCACCGACATCCGTCAGCACCTGTGCCGAGGCATCTGAACGCGCTAAACCGAGCACCTTATGGCCTGCGCGCAGCAACTCCTGCACCACCGCAGAACCGACAAAACCTGTTGCACCTGTCACGAATACACGCATTTCGAATTCCTCTGTTGTTGGCTCAATCTGTTGTTAGCTGAAACCGCTCAACCTTACGTAACAGAATATAGGCGCTGGAGAAAAGACGATCTATGCGCTAATGTCCTTATTATCTTTGCAATCGTCCGGAGTCGCTGATGGATCCTCTTTCTGATGTGTTGTCGCTGCTCAAACCGCGCAGCTATATGTCCAAAGGTTTTGAAGCCGGCGGCGAATGGTCAGTGCAATTTCCTGATCATTATCAGTCGATAAAATGTAATGCGATCATTACCGGTGAATGCTGGCTGGCGGTTGATGGCGTGCCCGCCGCAGTACATCTGCAGGCCGGAGACTGTTTTGTGTTACCGAGCGGTCGCCCGTTCCGGCTGGCCAGTGATCTAAGTATTCCTCCGGTCGATGCCGTGCCAATTTTCGAGCAGGCACGCGACGGCGGAACGGTTTCCTGCAACGGCGGCAAAGATTTCTTTCTCACCGGCAGCCGGTTTGCGGTCAATGGCACTAACGCCTCAACCCTGCTGGCGATGTTGCCGCCGGTAGTGCATATCTCGAAAGAATCCGACCGGCAAAGTTTGCGCTGGGCAGTGGAATGTATGATGCAGGAACTGCGTGATGAACGGCCTGGCGGATTGCTGATCGCGCAACATATGGCGCACATGATGCTGGTACAGGCGCTGCGGATGCATGTTGATAACACGCAGGAAGGAGAAAACAGTGGCTGGTTTGCGGCGCTGGCGGATAAGCAGCTTTCCCAAGCGCTGAATGCGATGCATGAAAATCCGTCTCACCGCTGGACAGTTCAGACACTTGCTGAACGGGCGGGTATGTCGCGTTCTGTATTCTCGCAGAAATTTAAGCTGGCCGTCGGCAGCGCGCCGCTGGAATATCTCACGCGCTGGCGGATGTTGCTGGCCGGAGACCGGCTGACAAACAGTAAAGAACCGGTATCGGCCGTGGCGCTTTCGCTGGGTTATGAATCTGAAAGTGCTTTCAGTACGGCGTTCAAACGCACGCTGGGGTGTTCACCAAGGCAGTACGGGCAGAAAGGGGAAGCGGGCGAGGAAAATGCGGCACTTGCGGAGTGAGACGAATTTCAGACACAATTTTCAGACACAAAAAAAGCCGCTAATTGCTTAGCAGCTTTGATGTGTTGTTTATGGCGGAGGAGGAGAGATTCGAACTCTCGAATGGTTTCCCATCGCCGGTTTTCAAGACCGGTGCCTTCAGCCGCTCGGCCACCCCTCCGTAAACAACAAGCACTTTGCGACATCAGTCGTTCAGTACGGGGCGTAGTATACAAGACAGAAAAAAAGATGCAAACATTATTTTCAGCCTAGTTTGTTGATTTTATGAGCATTTAAATCGTGTTCGCAAACATACTCACAAATTGCAGATACAAAAAAAGCCGCTAATTTCTTAGCAGCTTTCTTGTGTTGTTTATGGCGGAGGAGAAGAGATTCGAACTCTTGAATGGTTTCCCATCGCCGGTTTTCAAGACCGGTGCCTTCAGCCGCTCGGCCACCCCTCCGCAACGAAGCGAACTATAAACAGTGCCGATCCTCTTGTAAAGTCTGATTCTGTTCGTTTGCCTGAAAAACAGGCATTCCGTTCTTAAACGGCGATTTAAGCATCATTACGGTGGTTTTGACATCAGGAAACCGCGCCCTGCCCGCCCTGAGCAGGTAAAGAAGGGTAAAACGTCTTTAATGACGCTTCGCAACTACTTACACTGCAATCTGTTTGTATTTTCACCGACTCCAACTTTTTGTTAAGAGTGAGAATTTTATTATGAACCGCATGGATCGTATCGTTGCATCTTCGTCATCATCACGCGCTGGCTCGCTGCTAAGCACGCACCGGGTGCTGCGTAATACTTATTTCCTGCTTGCGCTGACTTTGGGCGTTTCCGCGATCACTGCAACGGCAAGTACGGTTCTGAGATTGCCGTCTCCGGGCTTTCTGCTGACGATCGTCGGGTTTTATGGCCTGATGTTCCTGACTTACCGCACGTCGAATAGCCCGGCGGGTATTTTATCTGCGTTCGCGCTGACCGGCTTTATGGGTTATACGCTGGGGCCGTTGCTGAGTTCGCTGCTTTCTGTCGGTGCCGGTGACATCATCATGCTGGCGCTGGGCGGTACCGCACTGGTGTTCTTCTGCTGTTCAGCCTACGTGCTGACCACGCGCAAAGATATGTCGTTCCTTTCCGGCATGATGATGGCAGGTTTTGTTGTCCTGCTGATTGCGGTGATTGCTAACCTGTTCCTGCAAATTCCTGCGCTGTCATTGGCGATCAGCTGTCTGTTTATTCTGTTCTCCGCAGGCGCGATTTTGTGGGAAACCAGCAACATTATTCATGGCGGCGAAACCAACTATATTCGCGCGACCGTTAGCCTGTATGTCTCGCTGTACAATATCTTTGTCAGCCTGCTGAGCATTCTGGGCATGACATCACGTAACTGATGATGCCTGATGGTCATTGAAGCCCCGCTCTGATGCGGGGCTTTTTATTTTGTCTGACCGGCGTTTTTGCTAAACTGATCGCCGCATTTTTACAGGTCTGAGGTTGTATGCTGCAGTTTGAAGGTCAGGTTATTGAAACCGACGCTCAGGGTTACCTGAAAAACAGTCAGGACTGGCAGGAAGGTATGGCGCCCCTGCTGGCCGAAGAAGAAGGCATTGAGCTCACCGACGCCCACTGGGAAGTCGTTCGCTTCGTGCGCGAGTTTTATCTCGAATTCAATACATCGCCTGCCGTACGCATGCTGGTAAAAGCGATGGCGCAGAAATATGGCGAAGAAAAGGGCAACAGCCGCTATCTGTTCCGGCTGTTCCCGAAAGGTCCGGCTAAACAGGCAACCAAAATTGCCGGTCTGCCAAAGCCGGTGAAGTGTCTGTGAAAGACGTCAGTATTTGATTTTAAAATCGCTGTAATGGCCGGGTGCGGTCGGCTCACTGAGCACGCGATCCACCCGTGCATGCTTTGGCCCGCCCTGCTTCAACCAGGCCAGCAGTTGTTCCACCTTTTCCTGTTCGCCGCACGCCACCACTTCGACGCTACCATCCTCAAGATTTCTAGCGTAACCGGTCAGACCTAAACCGGTTGCCTGATGTTGGGTCGCAAAACGAAAACCGACGCCCTGTACCATGCCGTACACATAGGCGGCTATACTGACTGTTGCCATAATTTTCTCTCCGTTAGCGGTATGGTTCGTTGCAATTTCACCTGCATGACCGGACAATGTCGCTCTTTTTTGTCTCCGAACCGACAGAACCTAATTTTATGACTGCACGTTTAATTCTGGCCAAAGGCCGTGAAAAATCACTTCTCCGCCGCCACCCGTGGGTATTTTCCGGCGCGGTACACCGTGTCGAAGGTAAAGCCAATTCCGGCGAGACTATAGATATTGTAGACAGTCAGGGAAAATGGCTGGCACGCGGTGCTTATTCACCGTCTTCTCAGATCCGTGCGCGCGTCTGGACGTTTAAGCAAGATGAAGACATCGACATTGAATTCTTCATCCGCCGTCTGCAACAGGCACAAAACTGGCGTGATTATATAGCCAAGCGCGACGGGCTGGACGGTTACCGCCTGATTGCCGGTGAATCCGACTGTCTGCCGGGCATCACCATCGACCGTTTCCAGAACTTCCTGGTACTGCAATTGCTTTCTGCCGGTGCAGAATATCAGCGTGCGCCGCTGATTGCTGCGCTCCAACATTGCTATCCGGAATGCGCCATCTGGGATCGCTCCGATGTGGCCGTGCGTAAAAAAGAAGGTCTGGAACTGACTCAGGGGCATGTGGTCGGTGATGAGCCGCCCGCCCTGCTGCCAATTCAGGAACACGGCATGAGCCTGCTGGTGGATATCAAAGAAGGCCACAAAACCGGTTTCTATCTCGACCAGCGTGACAGCCGCCTTGCCGCGCGCAACTACGCCGCTGGCCGTAATGTGCTGAACTGCTTCTCTTACACTGGCGCGTTCGCGGTTTCCGCACTGATGGGCGGTTGTACTAACGTCACCAACGTGGATACCTCACAGGCGGCACTCGACGTAGCCCGTCAGAACGTTGAACTGAACAAGCTGGATCTGTCAAAAGCCGAATTCGTGCGTGAAGACGTGTTCCAGTTACTGCGCAAATACCGCACCGAAGGCCAGCAGTTCGACATGATTGTCATGGATCCGCCAAAATTCGTTGAGAACAAAAATCAGCTGGCGAGCGCCTGTCGTGGTTACAAAGATATCAATATGCTGGCGCTGCAACTGCTGCGTCCGGGCGGTATCCTGCTGAGCTTCTCCTGTTCCGGCTTGCTGCCAACAGACTTGTTCCAGAAAATTCTGGCTGATGCCGCGCTCGATGCTGGTCGAGAAATTCAGTTCGTTGAGCAGTTCCGTCAGGCCGCCGATCATCCGGTAACCGGTGCTTATCCGGAAGGCCTGTATCTGAAAGGTTTCGCCTGTCTGGTGATGAACTAAAAAAAATCTGACTGACTAAGCACGGCGTGCTGCACTGACGACACGCCGTCGAATTTTTAGCAGAAAGAGCGGTCATAACTTGAAATAGCGCGTTTAATCTCCATATAGAGATCAATGAATTATTTCGGGAGGTGACTATGATTGCCAGTAAATTCGGTATCGGCCAGCAGGTTCGCCACAGACTGTTAGGTTACTTAGGTGTGGTGATTGATGTCGATGCAGAGTATTCGCTCGAAAAGCCCGGTGTCGATGATGTCGCCGCTGACGATTCTATGCGCACCGCTCCCTGGTATCACGTTGTGATGGAAGACGAAGAAGGCCAGCCGGTGCATACCTATCTGGCTGAAATTCAGATTGATCATGAAGCTGCGCATTCTCATCCGGAACAAACATCTCTGGACGACCTGGCTGAATCCATCCGCAGTCAGCTTCAGGCGCCACGTCTGCGTAACTGAGTCAAATCCTGCGGGACACTGTTAAAAATTAAAAACCGGCTTCGATGGCCGGTTTTTTTATTGTCTGATTCTGATGCAGAAAATGATGTTGTGAGAGTTATTTTTCCATCCCCAGACGCGGGATTTCAATTTTCGGGCAACGGTCCATTACCACTTTTAACCCGGCCTCTTTCGCCAGTACCGCCGCCTGTTCATTGATAATGTCTAACTGGAGCCACAGCACTTTAGCTTTAATGGCAATCGCTTCCTGCGCCCCGCCATATGCGGCATCGACATTACGAAATACATCGACCATATCCACCGGATGCGGGATTTCTGCCAGTGAGCCGTATGCTTTTTGCCCCAGTAATTCCTTCCCTGCCAGCTTCGGACTGACCGGGATCACCTCATAACCCTGAGAAAGCAGATACGCCATTACGCCGTAGCTCGGGCGCCCCGGATTATCACTGGCACCCACCAAGGCGATGGTTTTCACTTCCTCAAGAATCTTGCGAATATCATTATCTTGCACGGAATTATCTCCTTTTACCTGTATAAGCTGAGTGTAACGCAGGCTGGCTATTCCGACAGCCCGTGGATCAAAAAGGAGACATACCTCACCCGGATAGTGTTAATTAAAAACATTTTGTAAAACTTTGACACAATATCGTCATTGCTGAATAATAGACGATGAGCAATTTGGTATCCGGGGAGAAGAAGAATGAAAGTCTGTCATGCGCTGGTCGCATTAGCGAGTCTCAGCCTGATGGCGTCAGCTTCGGCGACCTCACTCAAATTGTCCCCGGATGTTGACCTTCTGGTTATCGATGGTAAACAAATGTCTGGTGCCATTCTTAAAGGCGCGGACAGCCTCGAACTCGACGGCGGTCAGCATCAGATCCTGTTTCAGGTCAGTAAGAATCTACGCACCGGCGTAACACCGATGTATCACTCCCCTGCCCTTATAGTGACGTTCAACGCCAAAAGCAATCGCTCCGTTTCCTTCGTCCTGCCTAAACTGAGCAATGAAACAGAAGCGGCGCTATTTAACAAGCAGATGAACTATCAACTGGTTGATGAACAAGGACGTCAGATAGCGACGCAGCGTGATGTTCTGAATATGTTCAATCCCGTACACACCGCTGACGCTGAAAAACTGATGATGACGTACAATTTGTCCGGCGCACGCGCGGCGGTTCCTTCGTTCGCTAAAGGAATGACGGATAAAAAATCGGCACTGGCGCAGGGAACCCCTTCGCAAATTTCAATCGCTTATCTCCATCCGCTCTGGACTCGCCTGGCAGCAAACGCCAGCTTCGAACAATTTCTGCTCTGGTTTAAACTGCCCGGTGAACAAGAGCAGACCTCGTAATTTAACCTGCGTCACGCATTCTTTCTCTTAACGCCGAATTATTGCCCCCGCTCTATGCAGTAAAACGGAGTTTCAGTATTCTGTGATCCACTCTTACTTCGCGTTGAAGGGAATTTGATGGAATACACGACCCGTACGATCGCAAAACAAAAACATATTGCTCTGGTCGCGCATGACCACTGTAAAAACACCCTGATGAAATGGGTCGACAAAAATGTCGCCGAACTCTCTAAACATACCCTCTACGCGACCGGCACCACCGGTAATCTGGTGCAGCGAAATACCGGTATCAATGTAAAAAGTATGTTGAGCGGCCCGATGGGTGGCGATCAACAGGTAGGTGCGATGATTGCCGAAGGCAAAATCGATTTGCTGATTTTCCTGTGGGATCCGCTGAATGCGGTTCCGCATGATCCCGATGTCAAAGCCCTTTTACGTCTGGCAACCGTGTGGAATATTCCGGTGGCAACTAACGTGGCGACAGCGGATTTCCTGATCAACTCCCCGATGTTCCAATCTGAAATCGAAATTGTTATTCCCGACTATCAACGCTATTTATGGTCACGCCTGAAAGAGTGATGTGGAAACTCGCACTGATATACGTCAGATAGCAGAAAAGTAAAACCCGGCCATTGCCGGGTTTATCACTTCAGGGTTTACGCTGCGCCGGAACGCCGATGTTTTCCAGCTGTTCCACAAATACTGACGGACGCTGTTTATCCTGCATCAGCCAGACCTGATGCTTCGCCCGCGTCATAGCCACATACAATAAACGCCGCTCTTCAGCATCCATAAAATCTTCCGGTTCGGGAAGCAGAACTTCTTCCAAAAGCGATTCCCGTGCAGCAGCCGGGAAGCCATCGTTCCCTTCATGCAGCCCGACGATAATCACGTATTCTGCCTGCTGTCCCTTACTGGCATGAATCGTCATGAATTCCAGATTAAGTTTTGGCCAGCGCGTCGCGGCTTTTTCCAGAATTTGCGGTCGCAGATGGTGATAACGCGCCAGCACCAGGATTCTTTCGTCGGCAGTGACATATCCGCTGAGCTTATCCAGCAGTTTTTCCATCTGATCCTCAGGCAGGATAACGACGTTCTTCTTATTGCCTTTGGTCAGACTGTTCAGCGGTTTTTTCAGCTGATAAGGGTTTTGCTGGACAAACTTATTGGCAATCTCACCGATACGATCGTTGAACCGGTAAGTAGTATCCAGTTCGCATTGCGCCCCTTCGCCAAAGTTTGTGGCAAAAGCGGTGGTCAGCGAAAGTTCTGCCCCGCTGAAGCGGTAAATTGCCTGCCAGTCATCCCCCACGGCATATAAACTGGTGTGTTTGTTGAGCTTGCGTAATGCCGAGAGCAATAGCGCGCGCTGTGGCGAGATGTCCTGAAATTCATCAACCAGAATATGCTTCCACGGGCTGACGAAACGCCCTTTTTCCAGAATATTGACCGCCTGATGGATAAGCCCGGAGAAATCCACTGCGCCTTCATCTTTAAGCGCTGTTTTCCAGGCTTTCATCAAAGGAGCCATCAGACGAATGCGCTTAGTGAACAGATCTCGGACTTCTTCCGGCGCGCTTTCAATCATTTCTGCCTGACTGCCGCCGTGCATACGCATCAGGCTGAGCCAGCGTTCGAGGCGGCTGCCCAGTCTTTCTGCCAGCGATTTGTTTTTCCAGTAATCACCTTCAGGCACCGTCCATTCCAGCTCGTCGGTCATCCACTGCCGCCAGCCGCTGGCCTGTACTTTTTTCTCCGCACACTGCTGCTGCCAGGTTTTGATCAGCAGACTGCGACGCGCTTTAGCATCCGTTTCAAGTTTGCTTATCTTCGGCGCTTTCTTGCTGCCTTCCTGAATAATTTGTAACGCCAGCGCATGGAAGGTTTTGGCTTTAATTCCGTCCGTGTGCAGCCGTTCTTTGATGCGGGTATTCATTTCATCCGCAGCCTGACGTCCGAAGGCCAGCAAAAGAATTTGCTCAGGAAGCGCCTCCTGGCGACGTAACAACCAGCCTGCACGGGCCACCAGCACGGAGGTTTTACCGCTGCCTGCACCAGCCAGCACCAGAACTGAATCCTCACCGTTAACCACGGCGCGACACTGGCTCTCGTTAAGCGGCGACACCTCGACGGTATCAAAAAAATCACGATTGTCCGCAATGACCCGCTCGGTCCAGGCCAGATTACGCTGCGTCACGCTGCGTTTACCCTGTTCCAGCCAGCGCAGGCAGGTCCGGTAATCGTCACGGCAATTGTCAAAATCATTGAGACGTTCGACAGGCACCGGCACCGCAGAAAAAGCTTCCTGAATATCTTTTTGTACATCGGCTAAATCGGCCCGTTTGAACCATTTATCCTGCTGCTCAATCTGAGTGATTTTTTCGATTTGTCCATGCAAGACACTGGCACTTACCCCGCTCATTTCCTGACTCCAGGTCTGCCAGATATTGAGGAGGTACTGATAAAACCGCTGAGTTTCCTGCCATTCGGTGCCGTGAAGCCGTACGACTTTCTGTTCAGGCAACTCAAATTCCAGTTCGCCCCAGACGATGCCGCGCTTACAGCGGATCTGGATAAGCTGATTGAAAGGGATCAGGTAGTGATGTTTATCGCCACTGACTTCCACGCCCGCATTAAGCAGACGCACCCGGTTATACGGATGCTGCGCCAGATGTTTTCCGAATGAGGTCGACTTCAATTCCATATCATCACACCGTGTTTTCTCTAAAATTCCTGACGGAAAGGTAATGTTTATTATTTTACATGCAAGTGTATTTAAGAGTTTACCTTTGATACGTGCAGGCGATCCACGTTCCAAAACAGAGTAGAATAAGAAGTATGTTTCTTTCAGCGAAACATGAAATCATTTAACTTTTAATATCTTCGGGAAGAGCAGACATGCGCACAGTTCTTAATATTCTCAACTTTGTTTTAGGTGGTTTTTTTACCACTCTCGCCTGGCTGTTTGCCACACTGGTGAGCATCGTACTGATCTTTACCCTGCCCCTGACCCGCTCTTGCTGGGAAATCACCCGTCTGTCTTTGATGCCATTTGGCAACGAGGCTGTTCACGTTGATGAATTGTATCCTGAAAAACGCAATGCGCTGATGTCCGGCGGTGGTACTCTGTTGAATATATTCTGGTTTATTTTCTTCGGCTGGTGGTTATGCTTGTCGCACATCATGGCGGGCATCGCTCAATGTATCAGTATTATCGGCATCCCGGTGGGCATCGCGAATTTTAAAATCGCCGTGATCGCACTTTGGCCGGTCGGGCGCAGGGTCGTTTCTGTCGAACTCGCCAGACAAGTTCGTGAAGCGAATGCCAGCCGTCTGATGAAAGATGGACGCATTCGCTGATTTTTATCATTTTTGATTTTTTACGTGGGGTTTTTTAGTGCTTTCGATTGCACCGGGTTTAAGGCGATATGCCTATAACAGCAATGTTCTTTATCACATCAGGATTTTCATTGCTCTGACAGGCGCGGCGGCCGTTCCGTGGTGGTTGGGTCAAATTACGCTGACCATTCCCCTGACGCTCGGTGTTGTTGCTGCCGCACTGGCTGACCTTGACGATCGTCTGGCGGGGAGGCTGCGAAATCTGCTGATCACACTGGTGTGCTTTTTCATCGCTTCCGCATCAATCGAATTACTTTTCCCGTATCCGTGGCTATTTGCGCCAGGTCTGATGCTCTCCACATGCGGGTTTATCCTTCTCGGCGCACTAGGCCAGCGTTATGCCACCATTGCTTTTGGCGCGTTACTGATTGCCATCTATACCATGCTGGGTACCAGCATGTACCACATCTGGTATCAGCAACCGCTGATCCTGCTGGCCGGTGCTATCTGGTATAACCTGCTGACGCTGGCCGGCCATATTATCTTTCCTATCCGGCCGTTGCAGGATCAGATTTCGCGTTGCTTTACGCAACTCGCAGCGTATCTGGAAGCCAAAGCGACGCTGTTTGACCCCGATCAGGAAGACAATAATCAGCAACTGGTTGAGCTGGCGATGGCCAACGGACAGCTGGTGTCCACGCTAAATCAGACTAAAAATACGCTGCAAACCCGTCTGAAAGGCGACCGGGGACAGAAAGGTACCCGCCGGACGTTGCATTATTATTTCGTGGTGCAGGATATTCATGAACGCGCCAGTTCATCGCACGTGAAATACCTCAGGCTGAGTGAACAATTCCATCACAGCGACATCTTATTCCGCTTCCAGCGGTTAATGAGTATGCAGGCGCGGGCCTGTCTGCAGCTGTCACAATGCATTCTTTATCGGCAAAAATATCAGCATAACAGCCAGTTCGAGCGCGCGTTTGCCCGGCTGGAAGAAGCGCTGAAACGCCTGGAATCTCAGGGCGAGCATCGGGATATGTTGCAGGCACTGCGCCATCTTTTACGCAATCTGCACGCTATTGATGCACAACTGGCAAATATTGAATCCGAGCAGTCACTGCCTGAAAATAATGAAACCGGCAAAAACACCTTCGCCGAAGACCGCCTGACCGGACTTGATGATATCTGGCTGCGTATATCTCGCCATTTCACGCCGCAGTCAGTCTTATTGCGTCACGCGGTGCGAATGTCTGTCGTGTTGTTTGTCGGCTACGTATTTATCCAGGTCAGTGGTCTGGATCATGGCTACTGGATATTGCTCACCAGTTTATTCGTCTGTCAGCCCAACTACAGCGCTACACGCCGCCGTCTGGCACTGAGGATTGTCGGCACACTTGCCGGTATCGCGCTGGGTATTCCGATACTGTATTTCGTGCCTTCAATTGACGGGCAAATGATCCTGATCGTTATCAGCGGTTTATTGTTCTTTGCCTTTCGCACGGTGCAGTACGCACAGGCGACGATGTTCATCACCCTGCTGGTGTTGTTGTGCTTTAACTTACTGGGCGAAGGTTTTGAAATCGCCATTCCCCGCATCATCGATACGCTGATTGGTTGTGGTATTGCCTGGGCTGCGGTGACTTTTATCTGGCCAGACTGGAAATTCAGGCAAATCGAACACGTCGTCAGCAAAACCTTCGATGCGAACTGTCGTTACCTTGACGCTATTTTGGTGCAATACCATCAGGGAAAAGACAACAGTCTCGATTACCGTCTGGCGCGCCGTGATGCACATAACTGCGATGCGGAGTTGGCGTCCGTCGTGTCCAACATGAGTTCTGAGAAGAATAACGATACAGCCACTCTGGATGCAGCATTCCGGCTGCTGTGCCTGAATCATACGATGCTAAGCTATATCTCTGCGCTGGGCGCACATCGTGAAAAACTCAAAGATGCTGAAACCCTGCGTTTGCTGGATGACGCCGTCTGTTGCGTGGACGGAGCTCTGCACCATCTGCCTTCTGAAGCGGATCGTATTCAGCAAGCTCTTGAAAATCTGACCACCCGTATTCAGTTAAGAACCACAGATTCGGACAGTAAAGAACAGCTGGTATTGCAGCAAATTGGATTACTGGTGGCTCATTTACCTGAACTCACCAGCCTTAATAGTAAAATTCTGCCCGTTCAAAGTTCCTGACAACTCTGAGCCGTTATGCGTTGCGGCTTAGTGCATCGTCAGGGGATATTGGTCTTGCTGATGGTTGAACCATTGAGTTAATAACTCTCTGGACGCCATCGGCAAGGCGGCTTCATGAAAACCCAGTATTGCCCCTTCCAGCGCCATCAGTAAGTGAATGCCCAAATTCTTTTTTTTTACTGCGCACAATTTCAGGTATGCCTTGCGCGCCCCCTGCATCCGAAGGTCACCCGAATTTTCAATCCCCACCTGCCAGAGCATCCGCTCAAGTGCCAGCGTGAGATTAGGCAAGTCTTTCAATCGCAGGGCTTCACTATTTTTCTTAGATTCAATTTCACGTCGCATGCCTTTTAACGCAACTTTAGCCAGCCTCAGGAGTATCTGAGGATCACTCCATTGGTCATGACTGACTTTGAAATATCGTAAATGCACATCCATCCCCCGCTTGCGGTAAATCAGCCGCTCCATTTTTTTCCGGCAAAAGTGAGCTTCATTGTCATCATTCGCCCGCAGGTATAATTCCCCGTCAGAAACCAGACCGAACATGGCGCTGTCAGCTGATAAACTGAACCCGCCAAATTGCGTGCGCGAGCGTATATTGCCTAGTGAGGCAAAGAGTTCCAGACATTCAAGCACTCTTTTTTTTGATTGATTTATCATTGCGTTATCCTTTTCACATTCATTCCTTACATCCAGTTTGAGTTACCAGAACCGCTAAATGCAAAATACGCAATGTCGTGTGTAGCAACAAACATAAAATGCAGTTGCAGGGTATTGCCTTCAAAATTTGCGAGATGTCTTGGAAAAATTGGGTTGATCTTTGCCCATCGCCAGAGTACTGTACATTCATACAGTAACTCACTGGGGTACATCTCTATGCGAACTCAACACCATACAAATCATCATTTTAGTCAGCTTGCTTTGCCCGTTTCCCGTGCACAGGTAAATACGTCTGCATCCTTGAATAATGGTCTGATCACTGAGTTCGTCTATAGTGCGAGCCAACCCGCTTTTGCCCAGTTACTGCTCCCCCTGCTGCAACATCTCGGCATGCAATCACGCTGGTTATTATGGCTGACCCCTCAGCAAAAACTGAGCCGCCACTGGTTATCACAATCCGGTTTACCGGTAGATAAAATGGTTCAGGTCAATCAGATAACCGCGATGTCCACCGTCGATGCAATGGAGAAAGCCTTACAGACGGGTAACTACAGTGTCGTGCTCGGATGGTTGCCAGATTTGAATGATGCAGAGAGGGAAAGATTGCAAATTGCTGCGCGTCAGGGGGGAGCTTACGGCTTCATCATGAAGCCAACAAATGAACAGAATTCAGCTTGTGGACATCACTCAACAGTAAAAATTCACTCTTCCGTATACCATTAGTTCAAAATAGGAATGTTCCTACGAAAATAATGCGGAACTTAGTGATTTGTGCTGAGAAAGGTTCAGAACCCAGTAAAAATGGGCTTCCTGAATGTAGATTGCCTTCACAAATTGTCAGCAATTAGTCAAAGCCGTTAAGAAATGTGTACGTTTTTCCCTTTTTTTCCACGGTGTTAACACATCAAGCTTGTAAGTTTCGCGCCACGTTGTAGACTTTACAACGCCAAGGTTGCTCAATAATGCCAACGTAAAGTGGCAAGTTCTGAAATGAAGCAATAATCTTGGCGTAAGGATTTTAACCAAGGGCTTAAAAAGCATAAAGCTCAATTGCCTATTTGGATGATAACGAGGCGCAAAATGAAAAAGACAGCTATCGCATTAGCAGTGGCACTGGCAGGTTTCGCTACCGTAGCGCAAGCCGCCCCTAAAGATAACACCTGGTATACCGGTGGTAAATTGGGCTGGTCCCAATACCATGACACTGGTTTCGCAAATGCTTACAACGGTATCGGCAACGGCCCTACCCACGAAAGTCAACTGGGTGCAGGTGCGTTCTTGGGTTACCAAGCGAACCAATACCTGGGCTTTGAAATGGGATATGACTGGCTTGGCCGTATGCCTTACAAAGGCAGCGTAAACAATGGCGCGTTCAAGGCACAAGGCGTTCAGCTGGCTGCTAAATTGAGCTACCCACTGACTGACGATCTGGACATCTACACCCGTCTGGGTGGTATGGTCTGGCGTGCAGATGCCAATGGTAACTTCAACAACGGTGCTAACGGCCGCGTAAGCGATCACGACACCGGTGTTTCTCCACTGGCAGCAGTTGGTGTTGAATATGCAGTGACCAAAAACTGGGCTACCCGTCTGGATTACCAGTTTGTTAGCAACATTGGTGACGCAGCTACCGTTGGTGCACGTCCTGACAACACAATGCTGTCTGTAGGTGTTTCTTACCGTTTCGGTCAAGATGAAGCAGCTGCTCCAGTTGTTGCTCCGGCACCAGCTCCAGCTCCAGTTGTAGAGACTAAGAAATTCACTCTGAAATCTGACGTTCTCTTCAACTTCAACAAAGCGACTCTGAAACCAGAAGGCCAACAGGCTCTGGATCAGCTGTACAGCCAGTTGAGCTCAATCGATCCTAAAGACGGTTCTGTTATCGTTCTGGGTTACACCGACCGTATCGGTTCAGAACAATACAACCAGAAACTGTCTGAGCAACGTGCTCAGAGCGTAGTAGATTACCTGGTATCTAAAGGTATCCCTGCTAACAAAATCTCTGCACAAGGCCAGGGTAAATCTAACCCAGTTACCGGTTCTACCTGTGACTCCGTTAAAGGCCGTGCTGCTCTGATCGACTGCCTGGCACCAGACCGTCGTGTAGAAATCGAAGTTAAAGGCTACAAAGATACTGTTACTCAGCCACAGGCTTAATAACACTCTTTAGCTTTTGCTACAGATATTAAAAACCCCGCTTCGGCGGGGTTTTTTTATGTCTTCTACTTTTTTGATGACGACTGAAGAAAGCGTAAAAGCCGAAACTAAGTAGGAAGAAGAGAGCCTCAGCCCTCTTTTCTACCGAGGATCTGTTCCAGATCTTCTTTGAGTGAAGACATCTGATTGGCGTATTTCTCTTTACGCTCCGCATCTTCAAGCAACTGAATGATCGTGTCAGACAGTGTTGCTCCGCGCCTTTGCGCCAATCCTGCCAGACGCTGCCAGACAAGAAACTCCAAATCGATGGACTTCTTACGCGTATGCTGATGTTCTGCGTTAAAGTGACGCTTACGGCGGGCACGGATCGTTTGTTTCAACCGATTTTCCAGCGACGGATTCATATTATTAATAATCCAGTCGGCTACTTTAACCGGTTCGTTTTCCAGCCGGAGAAGTTGATTCACAGATTCTTCAGCAGCGCTGTTTTCCAAATGGCGAGTGATCCGCTCACCTTCCCGGTGTTTTTTCACCAGATACTTCCATTTCCAACCGCTTTCGAGATTTTCCAGTTGCTGATATTTCATCGTGAACTCTTCGGTGACCACGTAACTTTAATAAGCATAACAGCTTTAATTCAATTTTCACCCCAAATAAACCCGCTTATTTCGCCTGTTTTTTAAGCACCCGTTCAGCAATGTGCGCTAAGACCAATAGTGCTACGACTCTGATTGTATGCAGCCGGATTTATTCTTGTATAATCGCTCTTTCCCTTTTTATAGATAACAGCTAACACATTGACCAATAACCGACTTGACTGGCAGCTTTTACTGCCCGATACCGCGCCTTACGAGGCAATTTTTGCAACGGCTGCCCAGTTAGCCCCTGTCGATTTCGCAGGCACTCAACCCCGGCTGGAAAATGGTTTAACGCTGTTTTGTCATCCCCGTTCCCGCCCGCGTTTTATGACGCTCAAGGCGCAGGAAAATCACGAGTACCTGTCTTGTATTGCTGACGTGGTCAGTAGCCTGCTGCCGGAACAGACTGAAGTTATTGGCAACCGCTACCATATTGACGGTAACAAGGTCACGCTGCTGGCTGCCAAATCTGCCGAAGATACATTCGCTGCCAGCTTTACCTGTCAGTATCGCGAATGGATTGAGCCGGAACAGTTATTTGGCTGCGTTCGCCTGTTTAAAGATCAAATACAGCTTGAACCGGGTCTGGTGCATCAGGTTAATGGCGGTGTTTTAGTGCTGTCTATCCGCACGCTCATCGCTCAGCCACTGATGTGGTTGCGCCTCAAGCAGATGATCACTGAAGGCCAGTATCACTGGGTATCCCCGGATGAGACAAAACCTTTGCCGGTTACCGTTCCTCCTATGCCGCTGGACCTGCGTCTGATCCTGGTAGGCGATCGCCTGTCACTGGGTGACCTTAGCGATATGGAGCCGGAACTGATGGATTCCGCTATTTATGGCGAATTCGAAGCCGATCTGCCGCTGACCGAAGAAAGCGACATGGAAACCTGGTGTGGTTACGTTAACACACTGGCCGATGAGCTTGAGGTCCCGCGCCTTGCTGCCGATGCCTGGCCAGAGTTTCTGAAAATAGCCATTCGTCACAGCACCGATCAGGGAAGCCTGACACTCGACCCTGTCTGGTTAAATGCCCAGCTAAGTGAAGCCGCGCTCTACAACGAAGATGAATTGCTCAGCGCCAAATCTCTTGAAGCGGCGGCTAATGCACGCGCATGGCGTGAAAGCTACCTGCAGGAACGTATGCAGGATGAAATTGAACTTGGGCAAATCCGTATTGAGACCGAAGGTGAAGTCGTCGGACAAATTAACGGCCTTTCCGTTCTGGAATATCCGGGTCATCCGCGCGCTTTAGGTGAACCTTCGCGTATTAGTTGTGTCGTACACACCGGCGACGGCGAATTTACCGACGTCGAACGCAAAGCTGAATTAGGCGGTAATCTGCATGCGAAAGGCATGATGATTATGCAGGCCTTTTTGATTTCCGAGTTAGAACTCGACCAGCCTCTGCCCTTCTCCGCTTCAATTGTGTTTGAGCAGTCTTACGGAGAAGTGGACGGCGACAGCGCATCCCTCGCTGAACTTTGCGCACTGATCAGTGCGTTATCGATGCAGCCGATTAACCAGCAAATTGCGGTCACCGGCTCTGTCGATCAGTTTGGGAATGTGCAACCTATTGGTGGCGTAAACGAGAAAATCGAAGGTTTCTTCGAAGTTTGTCAGCGTCGCGGTTTGACCGGTAAGCAAGGGGTCATTCTGCCAACCAGCAACGTGCGTAATCTTTGCCTGCATCCGCAGGTTCTGGACGCCGTTCGCGAAGGCCAGTTTCACTTATGGGCAGTTGATAACGCAGCTGACGCGCTGCCTATCCTGACCGGACTGATTTACACAAACGAAGAAGAAGCTGAAGAAGAGCGTCCGAGCCTGCTGGGATTGATTCAGCAGCGTATTGCACTGGTCACATCGCAAGGTGGCCCGCGCTATCCGTGGCCTCTTCGCTGGTTGAACTGGTTCAACCGCAGCTGATCGGAGTTGTTCAGCTTACAGCTGTAAGCTAAGCTTCGCCCTTCATTAAAATAAGGCTTACATAGAACATGGTAGATAAACGCGATTCCTATACGAAAGAAGACCTCGTAGCTTCAGGCCGCAGTGAACTGTTTGGCGCTGGCGGCCCTCCATTACCATCAGGCAATATGCTGATGATGGATCGCATCGTTAAGATGCAAGAAGATGGCGGCACCCATGGCAAAGGTTATGTTGAAGCTGAATTAGATATCAATCCTGACCTGTGGTTCTTTGGCTGTCACTTTATCGGTGATCCGGTTATGCCTGGCTGTCTGGGCCTGGACGCAATGTGGCAGCTGGTTGGCTTCTATCTGGGCTGGCTCGGTGGCGAAGGCAAAGGCCGCGCACTGGGTGTGGGTGAAGTTAAATTCACCGGTCAGGTGCTGCCAACTGCAAAACTGGTGACGTACCGCCTGAACTTCAAGCGTGTTATCAACCGTAAACTGATCATGGGCGTGGCTGATGGTGAAGTGCTGGTTGATGGTGTGGTAATTTACACCGCAACAGATCTGAAAGTCGGTTTGTTTAAAGACGCTGCTGCTTTCTAATAAAGCGCTTTGCTGAGTCTGATAAAACGGTGAGTCTGATGGCTCGCCGTTTTTTATGGGCGTTATTCAGCACGGCAGGATAAACGTTGCTACAAACAAAAACCTCCGCGCGCAGCGGAGGTTGTTCCTTATTCTGACAGGGGAGCCGCTTAAGCGGTAACGGCCCTGTCCTCCATGGCTTGTCGCCAACCCCCGAGCCAGTGTGATCGGGCATCTAATGATTGGTACGGACAAATCTCTTTT
Organism: Rahnella ecdela; assembly: GCF_019049625.1. GTDB lineage: Bacteria > Pseudomonadota > Gammaproteobacteria > Enterobacterales > Enterobacteriaceae > Rahnella > Rahnella ecdela. The sequence goes on along the minus strand of NZ_JAFMOY010000131.1, from coordinate 225,681 downwards.
GAGCGTCCGCCAATACCTGCTTGATATCCACGTGATTGTGCCCGTTCCAGGCGATCGCGTTTTTGTCTCTTCATGCCTTATATCCCTCATTATTCAGGTCAGGTGGAAAGAAAACAGTGGCCCGCTTCTGCGTCCACACCTAACAAATAGCTGCTATCGGCTGAGAGGTCAATGCGCAAAATTCACGCCAATGTCATATTTGTGAGATATATTATTCGATTGCGCACAAGATAATCGTGCTGACAAAAATCTCATCTGGCTGATCACCATAAAAAAATCCCGGCGTCTGAACTGTCAGAAACCGGGATTTTTAACGTTTTACTTAAAAAATATTAAGCTTAAAAAAACGTCATCTTATTTGTGAGGCAATCTGGCCTGCTTCTTGCTGCCAACCTGTGGCCAGCGTTTTCACCAGCGCATCATAACCATCTTCGTTTTGCTTCAGGTTCAGCGTGAAATCACGCTGAAGCATCTGTCCGCTGCGGCTCAGTGTCCAGCTTCCGCTGATAACTACCGTGCCATCGTAGCGACCGTGGAATCCGGTCACATTGACGTTCAGCACGTCCTGATCGTCTGCATTGACCGCCTGTGTGGAAACCAGAGTCCCCGGCAAATCGCGGCGCAGATAAGTTACCAGCGATTGCTGAAGTTGTTGATCCAGCGGACTGGCCCAGAGATTATTCTGGGTCAGCGTGTACTGCACATCGTTGGTCTGATAAACCAGGCCGTTGCCTGATAGATAATCTGCAACACTGACCCTTTCAACCCACAGTTGCTGATGCGAAGTCATTCCTGATGACATCGCACTGCCCGTTGCCGGAGCGCTATTGAGCACCGGCAACTGGTAGTAGGTTTTCTGATCACTGCTGCTACAGGCAGTCAGGAATAATGCTAAGACGACAGGTATCCATTTCATCATTATTTGGCCTTCTTCGGCTGAGGATCATCTTGCCCTGGGGCGGCGAAAATCAGTGCATTACTTTTCTGGTTCAGCGTTTTCAATACGGGTTGCAGTTCACGCAGGGTCTTATCAAGACTTTGCATGTCATTCACCATATGTCCGTACGCCGGAGAACCTGGCTGGAAGCCTTTCAGGCTGCGGTTAAGCTGAATCAGTGTCTGCTGCATATCCTGTGGCAGATTCTTCATTTCCTTACTGCCGACAATCGCATTCAGAGAATCTATGGTTCTCTGCGTCGCTTTCATGGTTTTCTGACTTTCCGCCAGCGTACTGGTGGCTTCACGCATCATTGGTTCGATCGGCAGATTATTGATCTTATCCAGCGTGGTCATCAGTTTCTGTTGGATCTGCGCAAACCCGCCGCTTACCGTCGGCAACAGTTTATGCCCTGCAATTTCCAGAGGGCCTTTCCATGGTTTCTCGTTTGGATAGAAATCCAGATCGATATACATCGCGCCCGTTAACAGGTTGGCGGATTTCATCGAAGCACGCAGACCATGAGCGATACCGTCACGGATATGATCTTCAATATTGAAATTACTGCCCAGCAACTGAGCAAAGCGATCCGGCTCAATGCGGATCAACACCGGTATACGGTAATCATCCGACATCTGCTGTTTCAGGACATTCAGCGGATACGGCACTTCAGCGACTGTCCCCAGACGAATACCGCGGAATTCAACCGGCGCGCCAGGTTGCAGCCCGCGAACAGAATCCGAGAAGAACATCACGTAATCCATATGACGGGTATACAGCGATTCCTGAATACTTTTCTGATCGTCGAAAAGCCTGTAATCGTCGCCGTTTTTAGCTGCCTCGCCCTGAGTCCAACCATTAGGAATATCGAAGCTGACGCCACCGCTGAATAAGGTGGTCAGTGATCCCATTTCCACACGCATACCGGCCGCTGACATATCAAAATTCACGCCGCTGTCTTTCCAGAAGCGCACATTATCGGTGACCAATGTGTCGTAAGGCGCACGGATAAAGAGCTGATATTTGATATTACGGGCTTTCGGGTCAAAGTGGCTGGTTTCAACTGTACCCACCTGGAAACCGCGGAACAGCACCGGGTCGCCCGGGCTGAGCTGACCGGAGCGCTCACTTTCGAGGATCACGCGGATCCCTTTCGCATCAGGCGATGCCAGCGGTGGTGAATCGTCCAGTGTGTATTGTTCTTTCTCTTCGCCTTTATTACCCGGCTGTAACTGAATATACGCACCGGATAATAATGTGCTCAGACCGGATACCCCTTCACGACCGATTTGGGGTTTCACGACCCAGAATACGGAGTCACCACGCAGCATTTTTTCCATGCCGGTGTTCAGACGGGCTTTGATGATAACCTGCTGCAAGTTTTCACTGAGCGTGACAGATTCGACCTTACCAACATCGACGTTACGGCTTTTGATGGTGGTCTTTCCGCCTTCAATGCCTTCGGCCGTGGTGGTGATTAATGTCACTTCCGGACCCTGATGGCTGTAGTGGTAGAACAGTATCCATGCACCGATCAGTGCCGTGACAATCGGCACAATCCACACTGGCGACCAGCGTTTAATTTTTTCTACTTTGGCAGTTCCATCTTGCTCTGCCATATTATTTCCCGCCATCTTGTGGCTCCTTTGCAGACTTCATTACAGCGCGATCCCAAATGAGCCTTGGGTCAAACGTCATTGCAGCGAACATCGTGAGAATGACAACACTGGCAAAAAGCAGCGCGCCAATGTCCGGATAAATACTCATCAGTTGTCCCATCCTTACCAGAGCAGACAGCACCGCAATCACGAACACGTCAATCATTGACCAGCGGCCAACGAATTCGACCACCTCGTAAATCACGTGCAATCTTTCCCTGTCAATTTCCTTATTACTGTTTGCGTCCCAGCAAAGCCAGCCAATCGCAATCATTTTGAGCGTCGGCACCATGATACTGGCAATCAGAATCACCATAGCAACGGGATAAGAACCCTCACTCCACAATAGGACAACGCCCGCCATGATGGTGGATGGCATCGGCGAACCCAACACCTGAGTTATCATGATTGGCATCAGATTCGCGGGGATATACAAGAATATAGACGTAATGAGCAGCGCCATCGTCCATTGCAAACTGTTTTTGCGGCGCGCATAGCCGGAAGTCTCACAGCGTCCGCACTTTTTCTGATCAACCGGCAAAATAGCCATGCAGCAATGGCAGGAACGTAATCCCTGCGACAATCCGCTCTCACCGACACGCAGCGATCTTTCCAGTTTCGGTGCGGGAGCAACCTGCTGCCAGATCCAGTACCGGTCAGTACACTGAAAAGCCCTGAGCTGTAAAATACAAAACAGCACAAAGGGATAGAAACTGGTACCGACGCCAACATCGCCATAAGCCATCAGCTTCACGAAGCTGACAAGTACCCCTGCCAGGAAAATCTCGACCATACACCAGGCTTTCAGGCGAAAATACGTGCGGGCGATACTGATTTGCCAGTGGCTGGGCATCGATGTGCCCTGACAAAGAATGATGATGGACAGCATGCAGATTGCAGGCATCAGCTGAACCAGAATCATAAACAGCGACGCCATACTGGCGTAATCGTCAGAGACTAAAACCTGCGGAATTTGAATCAGCGTGACTTCGCTGCCAAGACCGGCAACTTTCATGTTCACGAAAGGGAAAAGATTCGACAATAGCAGCATAAATAACGCGCTGACAGCATAGGCAATCGGGCGGCGACGCGGCTCTTTCCAACGCGACGTCAGTGTCGTGTGGCAGCGCGGGCATTTTGCTTTTTGCCCGACAGCAATCTCAGGGATTGCTACCAGCAAATCGCATTGGGGACATAAAATGTGCGGGTCGTGGACATGAGAACACACAAGCCAACTCCTCAATTGCGGAACGTGCAATAGCATGTGCCGCAGGAACAATCCTTCATTCCGCGGCACATGACGGGGCAGTGTTAGCCGTTTTTCTGCGCTTCCAGCGCTTCCCAACGTTCAAACGCCTGCTCTAACTCCTGCTCTGCGGCTGCTAAAGCGGTGATAACCTGCTGAGTTTCTTCATGAGGAAGTGTGAAGAAATTCGCATCACTCATTTGCTGTTGCAGTGCTTCAATTTTTTCTTCCAGCGTGCTGATTTGCGCAGGCAATTGTTCCAGCTCGCGTTGTTGATTATAGCTGAGCTTATTCGCCGTGCGTTTTGCCGGTTCTGCTTTTGGTTGTGCAGCCGGTTTATTTTCGGCGGCTACCGCCTGACGGATTGGCTTCTGGTGACGGCGCTGATGCTGTGCATCATGGTAGCCGCCCACATAGCTGTTGATCACGCCGTTGCCTTCGTAAATCCAGCATTCAGTTGCTGAGTTATCTACAAATTCACGGTCGTGGCTCACCAGCATCACGGTACCCTGATAGCTGTCGATCATCTCTTCCAGCAACTCGAGAGTTTCCACATCCAGGTCGTTGGTCGGTTCATCGAGGATCAGCAGGTTGCTTGGACGCAGGAACAGTTTCGCCAGCAGCAGACGGTTACGTTCGCCGCCTGACAGCGCTTTTACCGGCGTCATGGCACGTTTAGGATGGAACAGGAAGTCCTGCAGGTAACCCAGCACGTGACGCGCACGGCCGTTAACCATGACTTCCTGCTTACCTTCTGCCAGGTTATCCATCACGGTACGTTCAGGATCCAGCTCGGCACGGTGCTGGTCAAAGTACGCGACTTCCAGCTTGGTACCGCAGTGAACGCGGCCGCTGTCTGCCTTAATCTGACTTAACATCAGTTTCAGTAACGTGGTTTTACCGCAGCCGTTCGGACCAATCAGTGCAATTTTATCGCCACGCATAACCTGCGAAGAGAAATTGCTGACCAGTTGTTTACCGGCGATGCTGTAATTAACATCTTCCATTTCAAAGACAATCTTGCCGGAACTTGCGGCTTCAACCACCTGCATTTTGGCAGTGCCCATCACTTCACGGCGATCGGAGCGTTCTTTACGCAGGGCTTTCAGGGCGCGTACGCGGCCTTCGTTGCGGGTACGACGGGCTTTGATGCCCTGACGGATCCACACTTCTTCCTGCGCCAGCTTTTTGTCGAACTCGGCGTTTTGCAGCTCTTCAACGCGCAGCGCTTCTTCTTTCGCCAGCAGATACGCTTCGTAGTTGCCAGGATAAGAAACCAGTTTGCCGCGATCGAGGTCAACAATACGGGTCGCCATATTGCGGATGAAAGAACGGTCGTGGGAGATGAAGATAATGCTGCCCTGGAATTCTTTCAGGAATTCTTCCAGCCACGCAATACTTTCAATATCCAGGTGGTTCGTTGGTTCGTCGAGCAGCAGAATGTGCGGCGCGCTGACCAGAGCACGGCCCAGAGCGGCTTTACGCAGCCAGCCACCGGACAAAGATTTCAGCTCGGTATCAGCATCCAGACCCAGTTTCAGCAGCACTTCGTTGATGCGGCTGTCGAGTTGCCACAGGCCCTGGTGATCAAGAATCTCCATCACCTGCGCCAGTTTGTTCATATTCTTTTCACTCGGATCTGTTTCGACCAGATGCGAAATAGCGTGATACGCCTTCAGATGTTCAGCCTGCTCGAACACGCCTTCGGAAACGAAATCAAACACCGTGCCTTCAACGTTACGCGGCGGATCCTGTTGCAAACGCGCCACAATCAAATCCTGCTCATACACGATGCGTCCGTCATCAAGCGGCACTTCGCGGTTCAGGATTTTCATCAGCGTCGATTTACCGGCACCGTTACGGCCAACCAGACAGACGCGCTCATTCGGCTCGATGTGTAATTCGGTGTTATCCAACAGCGGCGAGTCACTGAATGACAGCCAGGCACCTGACATACTAATTAACGACATAAACTTTATTTTTCCTCGCCGGCATGGGACAGCAGCCAGCAGTTATGAATCTGACGATTACGGGCGAAATCCTGTGACAGGGTTTGGCTGGTGATTTCTTTCGCGCTCAGCCCCAGCTTGCTCAATCCTTCGAGATCCATCTGGAAACCGCGCTTGTTGTTGGAGAACATAATGGTGCCGTTACGACGTAAAATGCGTTTCAGATCTTTCATCAGAGCCAGATGATCACGCTGTACGTCAAAACTTTCGGCCATACGTTTAGAGTTGGAGAACGTCGGCGGATCGATAAAGATCACATCGAATTGTTCATCACACATCCCCAGATAAGACAGGCAATCCGCCTGGATCAGGCGATGCTGGCGACCGGTCAGACCGTTAGCACGCAGATTTTTTTCCGCCCATTCCAGATAAGTGCGGGACATATCTACCGTGGTGGTGCTGCGCGCGCCGCCCAGACCTGCATGAACACTGGCGGTGCCGGTGTAAGCAAACAGGTTGAGGAAGTCTTTACCCTTGCTCATTTCACCGAGCATTTTGCGGGCGATACGGTGGTCAAGGAACAGACCGGTATCGAGATAATCCGTCAGGTTAACCCACAGTTTAGCGTTGAATTCCTCAACCAGCAGGAACTCGCCTTTTTGCGCCAGTTTCTCGTACTGACTGGTGCCTTTCTGGCGCTCACGGGTTTTCAGGATCAGTTGACTGGAAGAAATATCCAGCACAGACATGGTGGCGTTTATCACGTCAAACAAGCGCTGACGGGCTTTTTGTGCATCCACAGTTTTTGGTGGTGCATATTCCTGTACCACCACTTTGCTGCCGTAGCGGTCAACCGCTACGTTGTAATCCGGCAAATCGGCGTCATACAGGCGATAACATTCGATGCCCTGCTGTTTGGCCCATTTTTCCAGTTTTTTGACATTCTTACGCAGGCGGTTGGCGTAATCATCCGCCAGTTGCGCGCCGGCAGCACCGGTCGGGTTTTCTGCCAGCTGATAGTTTTTCTGCACACATTCCAGCGGACCGTTCTTGGCCTTGAACTGGCGCTCAGCGCGCAGTTGCAGACAGCTCAGTAATTCCGGTGATGCACTGAAAAGCGACAACTGCCAGCCACCGAACTTAGTCTTCATGATGCGGCCAAGCATGTTGTGCAGGGCTATCAGTGCCGGTTCGCTTTCCAGACGCTCGCCGTATGGCGGGTTGCTGATGACCGTACCCACCGGGCCTTCCGGCAGTGGATTCACCAGTTTACCGACTTCTGCGGCTTCAAAGCTGATCAGCTCCGCTACACCGGCGCGACGGGCGTTCGCACGCGCCATCTCAATGACACGACGGTCAATATCAGAACCGAAGAAACGGGATGAGGTTTCCTGCACCGCACGACGGGTACGCACCTGCGCTTCGGCGGTCAATTCACGCCACAGTTCGGCGTCAAATTTGTTCCAGCCGGTAAAGCCCCAGTGCTGGCGATGTAAGCCCGGTGCGCGATCGGCGGCGATCATTGCCGCTTCAATCAGCAGAGTACCGGAACCACACATCGGATCGACCATTGGTGTGCCAGCCTGCCAGCCGGAGCGCATCACAATCGCTGCCGCCAGGTTTTCTTTCAGCGGCGCCTGACCGGTCAGGTCACGGTAGCCACGCTGATGCAGACCTTCGCCGCTGAGATCCAGCGCGACGCTGGCGGTATCACGTTGCAGGAAGACGTTGACACGAATATCGGGCTGCTGCTTCGCCACATTCGGACGTTCATCCATTTTGCGGGTAAAGCTGTCGACGATGGCGTCTTTCACTTTCAGCGCACCGTACTGGCTGTTACGGATTTCATCATTCAGGCCGCTGAAATGCACGGCGAAGGTTTTTTCCACGCCAAACACGGATGGCCAGTCAATTGCCATCACGCCAAGATAGAGATCCAAATCGCTGTGAACTTTGAATTCGTTCAGTGGCAACAGGATGCGCGAAGCCAGACGGCTCCACAGTAAGCTACGGTACAACAGGCGATCGTCACCTTCAAAATGCACCCCTCCCTGCACAACTTTGCAGGCTTGCGCGCCCAGCGTTTCCAGTTCGCTTTTTAACAGTTCTTCCAGTCCACGCGCCGTGCTGGCAAACAAAGAGTTCATATCGACATATCACCAAAAATAAAATTGTTGCGCATTATAGCTAATCCCCGCCGCTTGTCATAAAGTCTCTGGTTATTCTTAAGACTTTATACTCTGAGAGGCAGTGTTCAGTGCCCATTCTTTCACGTTTATTTGTTCATCCGGTTAAATCGATGCGCGGACTGCAAGTTTCACACTCGCTGGTCACGCCAACAGGTCTGGCTTTCGACCGTCAGTTCATGATAACCGACCCGCAAGGCATGTTTATAACCGCCCGCCAGTATCCGAGCCTCGTCCTGTTCACTCCGATTTTGCTACCTGATGGCCTGATGCTGAGTGCGCCCGAAGGCGAAAGTATCAGCGTCAGATTTCGTGATTTCGCAGGCATTAATTCACCGACGGAAGTCTGGGGCAATCAGTTTACCTCACTCATCGCTCCGGAGCCGGTAAATCGCTGGTTAAGTGGTTATTTAAAACGTGAGGTCCAGTTGCGCTGGGTCGGTGAAGAGCCGACACGACGGGTGAAAAAATATCCCGACGTCCCGCTGTCTTTCGCCGACGGCTTTCCGTATCTGCTGATCAATGAAGCGTCGATGCAGGATTTACAACGTCGCTGTCCGGGCGGCGTCAGGATTGAACAGTTCCGGCCCAATATTGTGGTCAGCGGTGCAAACGCTTACGCAGAAGACAGCTGGCAGACCATCCGCATCGGGGAAGTCATTTTCGATCTGGTGAAGCCGTGCAGTCGCTGCATTTTCACTACCGTCAGCATTGAAAAAGGCCGCAAGCATCCTCGTGGCGAACCGCTGAAAACGTTGCAAGGATATCGTACAGCCAGCGACGGCGATGTCGATTTCGGTCAGAACATGATTGCCCGTAACAGCGGCGTTATCCGTGCCGGTGACAGCGTACAGGTGCTGGCGACTAAACCACCCCGCCCTTACAGCGCAGGCGAAGTCGTCGAAAATGTCGAAGCGCCAAAAAGCACCACGCGGGAAGTGCGCATTAATTATCAGGGCACGGAGTTTACCGGTAACAATCAGCAGATTTTGCTCGAGCAGCTGGAGTTGCAGGGATTACGTATCCCTTATTCCTGTCGTGCGGGAATTTGCGGTGCCTGTAAAATGACATTAAAAGAAGGGAACGTCGCACCACTCAAAGAAAGTGCTGTCGGAAAAGATGGAACGATATTGTCATGCAGCTGTATTCCGGCAACGGATATCATGCTCGGCTAAAAATATCCCCTTATTACCCAAAATAGTTCGAGTCGCAGGAAGGCGACAAGAGAAGGAATCCCGATGAGCTTACACCGGTAAGTGATTCGGGTGACTGAGCGCGGCCAACGCATCGGCAACTTGAAGTATGAAGGGTAATTTACACGGCTTGATCGTAGACATCGCGATCCACTCTGAATGCAGCGGGCATCAGCCGGTCGTGCATCACTTTTATTGCATCACCGAGCACCATGCCGCGCCCTGCCACTGTCAGCCGCTCTTGCGCCAGCAGGCACAGGCTGGCGTTATCACCCGATTCCACCACCAGCAATGTTGCCTGTTCGCCACTGTCCATCACCTGAACCTGGGCAAGCTGGCCATTTTCTGGCTGGAAAGGACGCATTTGCTGACTGAAATGCCAGCTCTTGGGCATCAGGGGTTTTAAAAAGCGGAAAGCGACTAAGGCATTTAAAACTAATTCAGCGCGTTGTTCAGCGGCGAGACGAATATTTTTGCACTGTTCTTCATAATCGAAATACAAAGCAGCATCATCGACGCAAAATGACATATTTCCAAAAGCATCAGGCGTTAACATTTTAGCCGGGAAGCGGGAACGAAAAATCATGCCATTGGCGAGATCCAACATAAGCCGGTCATGCTCTGCATCAAAATACCAACGCCAATTATCATCTGGTTTGATTTTCATTTCGTCATCCTGTTTGCCCTCATGCCCGTTGCCTGAATGCATTATCCACTCAACTACCATAATAGAGTTTTCGATAATGAAACGATATCAGACAAATCCTGAGCCTGAATTACGGTCAGTGGACAAAATATAGACGAGCCGGGTTGATAAATAAACCCCTGACTCGCCTTAAGGAAGAAAAATATTAGATGTGGGTAACAATATCTTTGATCAAACCCGGGCCTTTGAAGATAAAGCCGGAATAGATTTGAATTAATGACGCACCAGCCGCCATTTTTTCACGCGCTGCAGTTAATGAATCAATGCCGCCAACGCCAATAATAGGCAGACGGCCCTGCAATTCATTCGACAACATGCGGATAATTTCTGTACTGCGCAGCTGCACCGGACGCCCGCTCAGGCCACCGACCTGCTCACAATAATTCAGACCCTGAACCAGTTTCCGATCGAGCGTGGTATTGGTGGCGATAACGCCGTCCATATTATGACGAACCAGACTGTCGGCTATTTGGATCAATTCTTCCTCAGAAAGATCCGGCGCGATCTTCACAGCGACCGGCACATATTTCTGATGACGTTGCTGAAGTTCGAGCTGCTTATTCTTAATCGCCGCCAGTAAATCATCGAGCGCTTCACCGTATTGCAGTGAACGTAAACCGGGGGTATTAGGCGATGAAATATTGATCGCGATATAACCGGCATACGGATATACCTTATCCATACAGGTCAGATAATCGTCTGCGCCGTGCTCAACAGGCGTGTCTTTATTCTTGCCAATATTAATACCCAGAATGCCGCCAAAGTGTGATTTTTTGACATTATTCACCAGATTATCCACACCGAGGTTATTAAAGCCCATGCGGTTAATCAGGCCTTCGGCTTCAACGATGCGGAATAAACGGGGCTTGTCATTACCGGCCTGCGCACGCGGAGTGACCGTGCCGACTTCAATAAAACCAAAGCCCATTGCGCCGAGAGCATCAATACATTCACCGTTTTTATCCAGACCTGCGGCCAGTCCCAAAGGATTCTTAAAGGATAATCCCATGCAGTTTACCGGTTTGGTAGGCACTGACTGGCGGATCAAAAATTCAAAAGGGCTGCCGGAAATACGGCTCAACTGACGAAAGGTTAACTCGTGGGCGCGCTCTGGATCGAGCTGAAACAGTGCTTTTCTGAAAAGAGGATAATACATGGAGACTCCTGGATTCCCGGTGGCTAGACGGGGCGGTATTATCGACTAAGCGCCGCTTAATTGGAAACGATAACCGGCATATTGGCCGATTAATTGACTCTGAGCGCAAACGATTACCTTTTCGTTACTTTTAATTCACTTTTCATTCTTAACCAGCCTTCGCCTGAACCCACCGTACCAGGTGCTTTATCTGATTTGAAACTTTCCATAGCCAAAATTGAGATTTCCGCTGAGCCGCCTCTGCCTGCTAGGTTTACTTCACTTCGTTAATAAAAATGATAGTTCTATAACAGATTGTTATAAGGAATAAGCAAATGCGTGTAGTCACCCTGGCAGGCAGCCCGCGACAACCCTCCCGCTCCTCTTCCCTGCTGGCGCTCAGCCATCAGTGGCTGGCGAGCCGGGGCGTTGAAGTCTTCACCTACAATATTCAGGATTTCTCAGCAGACGATCTGTTGTTCGCTAATTTCGGCAGCCCGCAATTAAAGCAACTGAACGCTGAACTGGCGAGTGCGGATGGCCTGATTGTCGCCACGCCGGTATATAAGGCGTCGTTTTCAGGTGCGCTGAAAACCTTGCTGGATTTGCTGCCTGAGCGTGCGCTCGACCATAAAGTGGTATTACCGCTGGCCACAGCAGGATCAATAGGCCACATGCTGGCCGTCGATTATGCGCTGAAACCGGTGCTGGCCTCGCTAAAAGCGCAGGAGGTTTTACAGGGCGTTTTCGCCGATGACAGTCTGATCACCGATTATCAGACGTTCCCCGCAAAGCTGGATCCGGCACTCGAAGAACGCCTGACGGAATCACTGGAAAACTTCTATCTGGCGTTGAGCCGCCGCCGTCCGCAAATTCCGTCTGTCGCTTCCCTTTCCGCGCAAGCTTTGCGCGTCTGAAATTAAAAGGAATTAATCATGCCTGCGTCTTTCTCTTTATTACGCCAGTTGCCAGTGATTGCCGGTCTGGTCACCAGTCTGATATTCAACGCCACGGCGTCAGCACAGGAAAAGGATCCTGCGCAATTACGTATCGCTTATCAGAAAGGATCCGTTGGTCTGGTGCTGGCGAAATCCCATCAGCTGCTGGAAAAACGTTTCCCGGACACCAAAATCAGCTGGGTGGAATTCCCCGCAGGCCCGCAAATCCTTGAAGCGCTGAACGTCGGCAGTATCGATTTAGGCGGCACAGGCGATTTACCGCCACTGTTTGCGCAAGCGGCCGGTGCGGATCTTCTTTATATCGGTTCAGAACCGCCGAAACCGAAAGCGGAAGTGATACTGGTCGACAGTAACAGCCCGATCAAAACCGTGGCTGATCTTAAAGGCCACAAAGTCGCTTTCCAGAAAGGCTCCAGCTCCCACAATTTACTGCTTCGTGCGCTGCAACAGGCGGGTCTGAAATTCAGTGATATCCAGCCAGTTTATCTGACGCCTGCCGATGCACGCGCCGCGTTTCAACAGCATGACGTCGATGCCTGGGCCATCTGGGATCCGTATTACTCCGCAGCAGAAGTTCAGGGCGATGTCCGCGTGCTGACTGACGGCTCGACGCTGCATCAGACCGGTTCCTTCTATCTTGCGCCCAAAAAATATACCGAGGCTAATCCTCAGTTAATCAGTCAGGTTCTGGATGTGTTAACGCAGGCGAATGCGCTGACAAAAACGGACCGTGAACAAAGTATCAAACTCCTTTCACAGTCGATGGGATTACCGGAAAAAGTGGTCGCCTCTTATCTGGATCATTTGCCTGATATGCCTATCACACCGGTCAATGCCGAGACAGAAAAGCGCCAGCAACAAACTGCTGATTTGTTCTATCAAAACCATATTTTGCCAAAGACGGTTGAAATCAAAGACCGCATCTGGAAACCGGCCGTACAAGCCAACTGAACCCTGATTTAGCCGCCGCTGAGCGGTCATGAAACGCAAACTTTGAGAGGAACATACTATGAGTCTGAACGTATTCTGGTTTTTACCCACCCATGGCGATGGCCGTTATTTAGGTACTGAAGAAGGTGCCCGTGTGGTAGACCACGGTTATCTTCAGCAGATTGCTCAGGCCGCAGACCGCTTAGGTTTCGGCGGCGTATTACTCCCCACCGGCCGTTCATGCGAAGACTCATGGTTAGTGGCCGCCTCCCTGATTTCTGTTACGCAGAAGCTCAAATTCCTGGTGGCGCTGCGTCCGGGAATTATCTCCCCGACGCTGGCCGCCCGTCAGGCAGCGACACTCGACCGGCTTTCCGGTGGCCGGGCGCTGTTTAATCTGGTCACAGGCGGTGACCCGTCTGAACTGGCGGCGGAAGGTTTACATCTCAACCATAAAGAACGTTATGAAGCCTCGGCAGAATTTACCCGCATCTGGCGCCGCGTGCTGGAAGGCGAAACGGTCGATTACGAAGGCAAACATATTCAGGTCAAAGGCGCGAGCCTGATGCATCCTCCGGTTCAGTACCCTCGCCCGCCGCTGTATTTCGGTGGGTCTTCCGACGAAGCGCAGGATCTGGCGGCCGAGCAGGTCGAACTGTATCTGACCTGGGGCGAGCCGCCAGCGTTAGTGAAAGAGAAAATTGAACAGGTACGGGCGAAAGCTGCCGCCAAAGGCCGCACCGTGCGCTTCGGCATTCGTCTGCACGTGATTGTGCGTGAAACCAACGAAGAAGCGTGGCGCGCCGCCGACAAACTCATCGCCAACGTCGATGACGAAACTATTCAGCGCGCGCAGGCCGCTTTCGCCAAAACGGATTCCGTGGGCCAGCACCGTATGGCAGCGTTACACGGCGGTGACCGTAACAAGCTGGAAATCTACCCAAATCTCTGGGCCGGTATCGGTCTGGTGCGCACCGGTGCAGGAACGGCGCTGGTCGGCGATGGTCCAACCGTCGCAGCCCGTATGCAGGAATATGCGGATCTCGGCATCGACACCTTTATTTTCTCCGGTTATCCGCATCTGGAAGAAGCGTACCGCGTCAGTGAGTTGCTGTTCCCGCATCTGGATCTGGCCAAACCGGAAGATGACAATATCGTGAAGAAAGCCATTTTGCCGCGCGGCGAGCTGGTCGCTCATGACTTTGTCAATAAACGCACAGCCAGCCAGCATCAAGGAGAGCACAGATGACAACGACACAACGCTGGCTGAACCGCATTGCCCCGTGGGTTGTGCCGGTGGTACTCATCGGCGGCTGGCAACTGGCGGTCGAAGCCGGCTGGTTATCCAACCGGATTTTGCCAGCGCCGAGCGCCGTGGTGGAAGCCTTCTGGACACTCGCAAAAAGCGGTGACCTCTGGCAAAACCTGAAAATCAGTACATTCCGTGCGCTGATTGGCTTTGCCATCGGCGGCAGTCTCGGGTTACTGCTTGGCTTTATCACCGGGCTTTCCCGCTGGGGCGAGCGCCTGCTGGACAGTTCGCTGCAAATGCTACGTAACATTCCGCACCTGGCGCTGATCCCGCTGGTAATTCTGTGGTTCGGCATTGATGAATCCGCCAAGATTTTCCTGGTGGCGCTGGGAACGCTGTTCCCGATTTATCTCAATACGTATCACGGTATCCGCAATATTGACCGTGGCCTGCTGGAGATGTCGCGTAGCTACGGACTTTCCGGTTTCCCGCTGTTTATTCAGGTGGTGTTACCGGGCGCGTTGCCGTCAATTATGGTCGGCGTGCGCTTTGCGCTGGGCTTCATGTGGCTGACGCTGATTGTGGCGGAAACCATTTCAGCTAACTCTGGCATTGGTTATCTGGCGATGAACGCCCGCGAGTTCTTACAAACTGACGTTGTGGTGGTTGCCATCGTGCTTTACGCCATTCTCGGCAAACTGGCCGATGTTCTTGCCCGCCTGCTGGAAAGCGTCTGGCTGCGCTGGCACCCTGCCTATCAGAAAAAACAAGGAGATGCCGCATGAGCGCACCCGCACGCATTGGGCAAGGCACGCCGGTGACACTTTCCGGCATCACTAAAAAATACGGCAACCGCGCCGTGCTGAACGATATTAATCTGCGCATTCCGCCCGGCCAGTTTGTGGCTGTCGTCGGTCGAAGTGGCTGTGGTAAAAGTACCCTGCTACGTTTGCTGGCCGGACTGGAAAAAACAACGCAGGGCGAACTGCTCAGCGCCAGCGCGCCGCTGAGTCAGGTGCGAGATGACACACGCCTGATGTTTCAGGATGACCGTCTTCTTCCCTGGAAAAAGGTGATTGATAACGTCGGTCTTGGCCTGAAAGGCAAATGGCGTGAAGCTGCGCTGGCCGCACTGGAAGAAGTCGGGCTGGCCGATCGCGCGGACGACTGGCCGTCAGCATTATCAGGCGGACAAAAACAACGTGTGGCACTGGCGCGTGCGTTGATCCACCGTCCCCGCCTGTTATTACTGGATGAACCGCTGGGCGCGCTGGATGCCCTGACACGCATTGAGATGCAAAGCCTGATCGAACGCTTATGGCAGCAACATGATTTCACTGTTCTGCTGGTGACGCATGATGTCAGTGAAGCAGTCACCGTGGCCGACCGGGTGATCCTTATTGATCAGGGACAAATTGGTATGGATTTGACAGTAGATTTGCCGCGCCCGCGCCGTAAGGGTTCGGCGAGACTGGCGGAGCTGGAAGCCGAAGTTCTGGAACGTGTGCTGACACCACAGCCATTACAAAATGTCGCTCAGGAAGCGAAACGCGCGCAAAACTGATTGCCGCATTCAGTAAATTCAAAACGAAAAAAGGGCGATGTTTTCATCGCCCTTTTGCTTTGCCGCTATTTACCCGTAGAAACGATTATGCATCTAAAGCTTTGGTAATTTTCTCGAACAAATCACCGGACAGATTTTCCAGCCCTTTCAGCTGTTCCAGCGCCTGACGCATCAGCGCCTGACGGTTCTGGTCGTAACGCTTCAGGCGGATCAGCGGCTCAATCATACGCGCTGCAACCTGCGGGTTACGGGTATTCAGATCCGTAAGCATTTCAGTCAGGAACTGATAACCGCTGCCGTCTGCCGCATGGAACGCAGAGGGATTAGCAGAGGCAAACGCACCCACTAATGAACGGACGCGGTTCGGGTTGCCCATGCTGAACGAACGATGATTTAGCAGTGAACGGACTTTCTGCAACACATTGGCTGCCGGGCTGGTCGCCTGCTGGATAAACCATTTATCCATGACCAGACCGTCGTGATGCCAGCGCTCATCGTAAGCCACCATCAGCGATTCACGGCAAGGGAGCTGTGCGGAAACGGCCGCAGACATCGCTGCCAGAGAATCCGTCATGTTATCGGCCTGTTCAAACTGCGCTTTAACCAGCTGGTCAGCCAGCGTCACATCGGCAAAGGCCAGATAATGCAAGCAAGTATTACGCAATGAACGTTTGCCAATATCTTCATGCACCACACGATACGCTGGCAGACGGTTAGCGTTGTAAACCGCCAGGAATTCATCAGCCATTTCAGTCGCCAGGCAACGGGTAATCGCGTCGTGAACGGCACTGATCGCTTCCGGATCGATGATTTCAAACAGTTCAGCGATTTCGTTTTCAGAGGGCAGAGTCAGGATCTGCGCCGCCAGCGCCGGATCGATATTCTCATCAAGCAACACCGCACGGAACGCATCCGCCACATGCAGCGGCAGAGACAGAGGCTGTTTCTGCTGGTGACGTGCCACGTTCAGCTTGATGTAAATCGCCAGCAGGCTTTGCGCCGCATCCCAGCGGGCGAAATCGTTACGCGCGTATTTCATCAGGAATGTCAGCTGATGATCGCCCCATTTATAATCGAGTTTCACCGGCGCGGAGAATTCGCGTAACAAAGAAGGCACCGGCTGGTATTCCACGTCGTCAAACACGAATGTCTGCTCGGCTTCGGTTACGTTCAGCACATTGCTGACCGTCTGACCGTTTTGTTTCAGGGCAATAACGTTGCCCTGCGGATCGTACAATTCGATATCCAGCGGAATATGCAGAGGCAACTTTTCAGTCTGATCTGGCGTCGCAGGCGTTTTCTGGCTGACGGTCAGGGTGTATTGCTGTTTTTCCACGTCATAGTCATCGCGCACGGTGAGCACCGGTGTACCGGACTGGCTGTACCAGCGGCGGAACAGTGACAGATCGACGTTGGACGCATCTTCCATCGCCTGCACAAAATCGTCGCAGGTCGCGGCGCTGCCGTCATGACGCTCAAAGTACAGCTGCATACCGGCCTGGAATTTCTCTTCGCCGAGTAAAGTGTGCAACATACGGATGACTTCTGAACCTTTTTCATACACCGTCAAGGTGTAGAAGTTGTTCATTTCGATGACTTTTTCCGGACGGATCGGGTGCGCCATCGGGCTGGCATCTTCAGAGAACTGCGCGCCACGCATTACACGGACATTATCGATACGGTTGACTGAACGCGAGCCCAGGTCAGAACTGAATTCCTGATCACGGAATACAGTCAGGCCTTCTTTCAGGCTCAGCTGGAACCAGTCGCGGCAGGTCACGCGGTTGCCAGTCCAGTTATGGAAATATTCGTGGCCGATCACCGCTTCGATACCAAGATAATCTTTGTCAGTCGCGGTTTCAGCTTTTGCCAGCACGTATTTGGAGTTAAAGACGTTCAGTCCTTTATTTTCCATCGCGCCCATGTTGAAGAAATCAACGGCGACAATCATAAAGATGTCGAGATCGTATTCCAGATTGAAACGGGTTTCGTCCCATTTCATGGATTGCTTCAGGGATTCCATCGCCCAGCCCGCGCGGTCCAGATTGCCGCGGTCTACGAACAGTTCCAGCGCCACATCGCGGCCGGAGCGGGTTTTGAAGGAGTCACGCAGAACGTCGAAATCACCCGCGACCAGCGCAAACAGGTAGCAAGGTTTAGGGAATGGGTCTTCCCATTTGATCCAGTGTTTACCACCTTCCAGCTCGCCCTGATCAATACGGTTACCGTTGGACAGCAAATAAGGATAACGGGCTTTGTCGGCCACGATACGGGTGGTGAAACGCGCCAGAACGTCCGGGCGATCCAGATAATAGGTAATGTGGCGGAAACCTTCGGCTTCACACTGGGTACAGAGCGCTTCACCGGAAAGATACAGCCCTTCCAGCGCAGTGTTTTTGGCCGGATGAATTTCGTTAACAATGGCCAGTTCAAACGCTTCCGGCAGGCCGGTAATTTCCAGCACACCTTCTTTTAACTGATATTTCGGCCAGTCCTGACCGTTAATTTTAAGGCTGATCAGGGTCAGATCTTCACCATTGAGCACCAGCGGCGCGCCTTCTGCGCCCTGTCGTTTAATCTGACTGACGGCAGTCACGATGGTTTTCTGTGCATCAAGCTCGAAATTAAGGTCGATATCCGTGATGGTATAGTCCGGCGCACGATAGTCATGGCGGAACTTGGCTTGTGGCAGTTGAGTCATAAAAAACCTTTTGGCGTTTTCATTGTTTATAGTGATGACGATTCATGGCATTGAAGCGGGCGCTTTTCATCAGCGAATCGCTGCGCAGAGCCCTGCCGGCCTTCATATTTTTCTTTCTAAACTCTAACACAGGCACCAGAAAATCCCAGATTGTTGCCAGTTTGTGAGTGCGTATGCGCACCTTTCAACCAAAACACAGAAATTTCTCTTAAGGGGCCTTTTTGAGGCTAAAAGTGGAAGTCTGACCTGTGTCACATTCTGAACCGATAAAACTGTACTTTTCACAATGCGTTTTTACGCAGTTTTTTATGCTCTATTTTCTTATTCGTTACATAAATTCAATATTTAAATCCAATCGGGAGTCATTAGCATGATCATGAATAAGATGATTCACTGAGGCTAATAATAAAATGAGTGACACCTGCGCCCCTGACATGGGGATACCAAAACAAAAAACATTAAATAACAAGACATTATCAGCCCGTATTGACGCGCTTCCTGCCTCCGCCGGACTCTGGCGCTTCATCATATTGCTTTCACTGGGTGGATTCTTCGAACTCTATGATCTTTTCGAAACCGGATACATAAGTTCAGGTTTAGTGGCGGAGAACATATTTCATATCGGCACTGCGGGAGTATTTGGCATATCCGATCAGGCCGCTTTCGCTTCTTCCACATTTTTAGGTCTTTTTTTCGGTGCGAGCCTGCTGGCTCCGAATGCAGACCGCTTTGGCCGCCGTATGACATTTATGTTTGCGCTGGCGTGGTATGGCTGTTTTTCTTTGCTCATGTCGTTCCAAAACAGCGCTGAAGGCATCATTGCGTGCCGTTTTCTGGTCGGAATTGGCCTGGGCCTTGAGCTGGTGACTATTGATACCTATCTGACCGAATGGGTGCCGAGCCATATGCGCAGCCGCGCGTTCGCGTTCGCTTTCTTTATCCAGTTTCTTTCCGTTCCGGCTGTGGCGCTGATGTCCTGGTGGCTTGTGCCGCAAACCTTTTTCGGGCTGACAGGCTGGCGTTACGTGGTAATTGCCGGCGCACTGTGTTCACTGGTGGTATGGATTATACGTAAAAATCTGCCGGAATCTGCCCGCTGGCTGGCGCAGCAAGGGCGTCATGAAGATGCGCATAATGTGGTGAGTGCGATGGAAAAGCGCTGCGGGGTCGCTAACAGCCCGGCGTATATCGCGCAAGAAAGTGCAGCGGAATTACCGCGAAAAGGCACGTTCAGGGAAATCTGGTCACCGGAATACCGCAAACGCACGCTGATGCTGACCGTCATGAACTTTTTCCAGGCCATAGGTTTCTTCGGCTTTGGTAACTGGTTGCCCGCCCTGCTCTCAGGCAAAGGCACGACTGTCACTCACAGTTTGCTTTATGCCTTCTTTATTACGCTGGCCTATCCGCTGGGATCGCTTATTTGCAGCCGGTATGCCGATAGAATTGAAAACAAATGGCAGATCGTTCTCTCGTCATTAATGACGGTGGTATTCGGTACCTTATTCGCCCTGCAAACCAATCCGGTGATGCTGGTGGTTTGCGGCTTCCTGATCACCTACTCCAACGCCTGGTTAACGTTCAGCTATCATGCCTACCAGACCGAAGTATTCCCGACGCATATCCGCGCCCGCGCTGTCGGCTTTTGCTATTCATTCAGCCGCCTGTCGACCGTCTTTAGCAGCATTTTGATCGGCCTGATCCTGCAATACGCCGGAACCCAGGGGGTAATTGCTTTCATTGTCGTCAGCATGATTATTGTGATGCTGGTCATCGGTATTTTCGGGCCAAAAACACGGGGTATTAATCTGGAAAACATCTGATCGTTTACTATCATGAACAAACGAAGCGAAATGAACATACAAAAATCGGGGTAAAATAGCCCCGATTTTTCTTTTCTGATTGTCAGGTTGATTAAATTTATGTAATCAATTTGTGCTTTTTTTAAACCATAAAATCGCCTGTTTGCCCATATTCCCTATGTTTAAGCACAATTAAGCCTCGACCATGCGCAGACAATTATGATGTGATGTGGGTTCTTTGACAGGATAATACGGTATACTTCACAGACTTTGCTGTTTTATCCCGAACGTTTTTTTTACGGAACGGTTGTTTGTGTTCAAACACTCAGTTTCTGACGAGGATGCTGTAAACGCGCTATGACTTCATACGCCTCCCCGATTTTGACTTCGCTGTTAGATACCGATGCCTACAAGCTTCACATGCAGCAAGCGGTTTACCATCGCTATCGCAATATCAGCGTTGTAGCCGAGTTCCGTTGCCGCGGCGATGAACTGCTGGGTGAATATGCCAGCGAAATTCGCGAGCAAGTCCTGATGATGAGTCAGCTTGCACTCACGGATGATGAGTTCACTTATCTTTCCAGCCTGCCTTTCTTCACTCAGGACTATCTGAACTGGCTGAAAGCGTTCCGCTACAATCCTGAACATGTCACCGTTTCCGATCGCAACGGGCATTTGCACGTGCGCATTGAAGGTCCTTGGCGTGAAGTGATTATGTGGGAAGTGCCGCTGCTGGCTGTGATCAGTGAAGTGGTGCATCGTCAGCGCTCGCCATTCGTCACCGCGCAAATGGCCGTGGATCAACTGCGTAAAAATCTCGCCAGCTTTAAAGAGCAGGCAGCAGATATTGACCTTTCCGCTTTCCGTCTGATGGATTTCGGCACACGCCGTCGTTTCTCGGGCGAAGTTCAGGAAGCTATCGTCAGCACGCTTAAAAACGAATTCCCTTATCTGGTCGGTACCAGCAACTACGATTTAGCACATAAATTGCAGCTGACACCGGTCGGGACTCAGGCTCACGAATGGTTTCAGGCGCATCAGCAAATTAGTCCGGTTCTGGCCAACAGCCAGCGCGCCGCATTGCAGGCCTGGCTGGATGAGTATCCGGACCAGCTCGGGATTGCGCTGACCGACTGTATTACGATGGATGCTTTCCTGCGTGATTTCGGCAGCAAATTCGCCAATGCTTATCAGGGGCTGCGCCATGACTCCGGGGACCCATTTGAATGGGGCGAAAAAGCGATTGCGCATTACCACGCGCTGGATATCGACCCGATGACTAAAACGCTGGTATTTTCCGATAATCTGGATTTGGATAAAGCCCTGCATCTTTATCGTCATTTCCACCAACGGGTAAATCTGGTGTTTGGTATTGGTACACGCCTGACCTGTAATATTCCCGGTGTAAAACCGCTGAACATTGTGATCAAACTGGTTCAGTGCAACGGCAAGCCGGTCGCCAAGCTGTCTGATAGTCCGGGCAAAACTATTTGTCAGGACAAAGCTTTTGTGAAAGCGCTGCGTAAGGCCTTCGATTTGCCGCTGGTAAAAAAAGCGTCCTGACTGTCAGTAAAGCGCCGGAAACCATTCCGGCGCTTTAACAGAATATTCTTTCCTTACTTTCTTTCCTTTATATACCTGCAATCTCATCCCCCGGCTTTTATTCGTTATCTCAATGTTTCCTGATAATCCGCGCCTTTGCCTGACAATTCTTCCTCACCAACGGTGATTTCTGCTTGTGTCCTGAGAAAGGCTAAGTAACATAGCAAAATCCCTTTTTACAGGGTGTCCAATATTTCTTAGCCAACATATATAAAGAAAGAGAGAAATCTATGAGCGTTGTGCCTGTAGTCGACGTACTGCAAGGCCGTGCTGCGGTTGACAGTGAAGTCACCGTACGCGGTTGGGTACGTACCCGGAGAGATTCTAAAGCTGGTATCTCATTCGTCGCCGTTTATGACGGCTCCTGCTTTAATCCTTTACAGGCCGTCATCAATAATTCTCTGCCCAATTATCAGGAAGACGTTCTGCGTCTGACAACGGGTTGTTCAGTAGAAGTGACCGGTACTGTTGTCGCATCTCCTGGCGAAGGTCAGAGTTTCGAATTGCAGGCAACCGCCGTTAAAGTTGTTGGCTGGGTGGATGATCCTGATACCTACCCGATGGCGGCAAAACGCCACAGTATCGAATACCTTCGTGAAGTGGCTCACCTTCGCCCGCGCACCAACCTGATCGGCGCCGTTGCCCGTGTGCGCAACACCCTGTCTCAGGCGATTCACCGTTTCTATCACGAAAACGGCTACTTTTGGGTGTCCACCCCGCTGATCACTGCGTCAGATACCGAAGGTGCCGGTGAAATGTTCCGTGTTTCAACGCTGGACCTGCAAAACCTGCCGCGTACCGATAAAGGCGAAGTTGACTTCAGCGAAGACTTCTTCGGTAAAGAAGCGTTCCTTACTGTTTCCGGTCAGCTGAACGGTGAAGCTTACGCTTGTGCGCTGTCTAAGGTTTACACCTTCGGCCCGACGTTCCGTGCGGAAAACTCGAATACCAGCCGTCACCTCGCTGAGTTTTGGATGGTTGAACCGGAAGTGGCTTTTGCTACGCTGGACGACATCGCCTCACTGGCAGAAAACATGCTGAAGTATGTTTTCCAGGCAGTTCTGAACGAACGTTCAGACGATATGGCCTTTTTTGCTGAACGCGTAGACAAAGATGCGGTTGCCCGCCTTGAACGTTTTGTAACCTCTGATTTCGCACAGGTGGATTACACTGAAGCAGTAGAAATCCTAATGAATTGCGGCCAAAAATTTGAGAATGCCGTTTCCTGGGGTGTGGATCTGTCTTCAGAGCACGAACGATATCTTGCTGAGCAACATTTCAAAGCACCGGTAGTAGTAAAAAACTATCCCAAAGATATCAAGTCCTTCTACATGCGTTTGAACGATGATGGAAAGACCGTGGCGGCAATGGACGTCTTAGCACCCGGCATTGGCGAGATTATCGGCGGTTCTCAGCGTGAAGAACGTCTGGATGTATTGGATGCACGAATGGTCGAAATGGGACTTAAAACTGAAGATTATTGGTGGTATCGCGATTTGCGTCGTTACGGCACAGTCCCTCACTCAGGCTTCGGTTTGGGCTTTGAACGTTTAGTGGCCTATGTCACTGGCGTACAGAACGTTCGCGACGTGATTCCGTTCCCACGCACACCACGTAATGCAACCTTCTAATTAATTAAACTATTTCTAATTAACAAAATAGTTACAAAACTAAGGCCAGCATTGCTGGCCTTAGTCATTTTGAAAGATAGATCCCTGTCACAAAGTTCCGTAAAATACACATCTTGTAATACAATTTTTCCAACTGAAACATATTTAGTAATTTAGTAGCATTTTCGCTATGGATTAAGCTCACCACGGATGGAATAGTGCGTTCAGACACAGGAGACACCAAACTTTCACGAATAGTTCCGTAAAGAATTATTTAAGGCAGTGGCAGGTGTCCAAATAAAACCAATGAGGGTAATAATAATGATGAAGCGCAATATTCTTGCAGTGGTAATCCCTGCTCTGTTAGTGGCTGGTGCAGCTAACGCAGCTGAGATCTATAACAAAGACGGCAACAAACTGGATCTGTACGGTAAAGTTGACGCGCGTCACACCTTCTCTGACAACGCTGGCGACGATGGCGACCAGACTTACGTTCGTTTCGGCTTCAAAGGCGAAACCCAAATTACTGACCAACTGACCGGTTACGGCCAGTGGGAATACAACGTTCAGGCTAACCACGCAGAAAGCGCCGGCGACGAAGGCAACAAAACTCGTCTGGGCTTCGCAGGTCTGAAATTTGGCGATGCAGGTTCTTTCGACTACGGTCGTAACTACGGCGTAATCTACGACGTAATGTCCTACACCGACCAATTGCCAATCTTTGGCGATGACACCATGTACCAGAACAACGACAACTTCATGGTTGGTCGTGGTAACGGCATGGCAACTTACCGTAACAGCAATTTCTTCGGTCTGGTTGATGGCCTGAGCTTCGCTGTACAGTACCAGGGCAAAAACGACGAAGGTCGTGACGATCGTGGCGCAGTTGATTCCAATGGCGACGGCTGGGGTACTTCTGCCGCTTACGCTATCGGCAACTCCGGTGTTAGCCTGACTGGTGCTTACTTCTCTTCTAACCGTACCTCTCTGCAGAAGCAAGATGGTGCTGGTGACAAAGCTGACGCATACGCATTCGGCGCGAAATACGACGCTAACAACCTGTACCTGGCGACCTTCTACGGCGAATCACGTAACACCACTGATTACGGTAACCCGGATTCAATCGCTAACAAAACTCAGAACTTCGAAGTTGTTGCTCAGTACCAGTTCGATTTCGGTCTGCGCCCATCTATCGCATACCTGCAGTCTAAAGGTAAGAGCCTGAATGGTTTCACCAACAACGGTTCTACTTACGCTGGCGGCGATGCTGACCTGGTTAAATACGTAGAAGTTGGTACTTACTACTACTTCAACAAAAACATGTCTACCTATGTTGACTACAAAATCAACCTGCTGGACGACAACAGCTACACCAAAGCAGCTGGCCGTAGCACAGACGACATCGTTGGTGTTGGTCTGCAATACCAGTTCTAATATCGCTTAACGATGCGCTTACAGGCGCATCAAAGTGGATATCAAGGCAGGGCTTAGGCTCTGCCTTTTGCATTTAAGCAATTCAAATAAAGAACTTTGCTACCCTTCTCCATAAAAAATTTTAATCTCACACGCCTTCTCACAACTCTGCTTTCTTTTTGCCGCAAACGGTTGGCAAACGCTAGCGCTGGCGGTACCCTGATGCCCTCTTTCGTTATATCAGGCTATGGAATTTTCCGACATGTTTGAAAAAATCACTGCAGCACCTGCTGACCCTATTCTGGGTCTTACCGATCTTTTCCGCGCGGATGATCGCTCGAATAAAATCAATCTTGGGATTGGTGTTTATAAAGATGAAACGGGTAAAACGCCGGTTTTGGCCAGCGTGAAGAAAGCCGAACAATTCCTGTTGGAAAATGAAACCACTAAAACCTATCTGAGCATCGATGGTTTGCCTGATTTTGCACATTGCACGCAAGAACTGCTGTTTGGTAAAGACAGCGCAGTGATTGCAGAAAAACGCGCCCGCACGGCGCAAACCCCGGGTGGTACCGGTGCCCTGCGCATTGCAGCAGATTTTATTGCGACACAAACCAGCGCTAAGCGCGTGTGGGTCAGCAATCCGAGCTGGCCGAACCATAAAGGCGTATTTTCTGCCTCAGGTCTGGAAGTGGCAGAGTACAACTATTACGACGCAGCCAATCACAGCCTGGATTTCGACGGCATGCTGAAAAGCCTGAGCGAAGCGAAAGCCGGTGACGTGGTGCTGTTCCACGGTTGCTGCCATAACCCGACGGGTATTGACCCGACGCAGGAACAATGGGCGAAGCTGGCTGAACTGTCTTTAGCAAACGGCTGGTTACCGCTATTTGATTTCGCTTATCAGGGCTTTGCTAAAGGTCTGGAAGAAGATGCCGCTGGCCTGCGTCTGTTCGTCGCCAGCCATAAAGAATTGCTGGTCGCCAGTTCTTACTCGAAAAACTTCGGCTTATATAATGAACGCGTCGGTGCTTGTACGTTAGTCACTGCTGACGCTGAAACTGCGGATCGCGCATTCAGCCAGATGAAATCCATTATCCGTGTAAATTACTCTAACCCGCCAGCACACGGCGCAGCGGTTGTGGCCACCATTCTGGGTAACGAAGCGTTGCGCACGCTGTGGGAGCAGGAACTGAGCGATATGCGCCAGCGTATCCACCGCATGCGTCAGCTGTTTGTCAGCACTTTGCAGGAAAAAGGGGCGCAGCAGGATTTCAGCTTCATTATTAATCAGAACGGAATGTTTTCATTTAGCGGCCTGACCAAAGATCAGGTACTGCGTCTGCGTGATGAATTCGGCGTTTACGCGGTGAACTCTGGCCGTATTAACGTCGCGGGTATTACGCTGGAAAATATGGCTCCGCTATGCGAAGCGATTGTCGCCGTGCTGTAAAATGACTGCGTTGCTTTCGCATTAAAAAAGCCCGTCAGGAAACTGACGGGCTTTTTGTTTTCCGGCAATCAAACATTACCAGACCGGCATTTCATCCTGCAGGAAGGGATTATTTTTACGCTCGTAACCAAAATCAGACATCGGGCCATGGCCTGGAATAAAGACCATGTCATCGCCCAGAGGCAACAGTTTGGTTTTAATCGATCTGATAAGCGCCTGATGATCGCCGCGTGGGAAATCACTGCGCCCTACGCCGCCTTTGAAAATCACATCACCGGAAACGGCAATACGCGCTTTATCATTAATGAAAACGATGTGCCCCGGCGTATGCCCCGGACAATGTAATACGGATAAGATTTCTTCGCCCACGTTCACCGTGTCACCTTCTTCCAGCCAGGTATCGGGTGACAGCGGGTCACAATGGTCAAGGCCAAACATCTGGCTCTGCGTCGGCAAAGCATCCAGCAGGAACTGGTCTTCCTTCTGCGGCCCGATAACAGGCACCTGATAATGTGCGGCCAGTTCAGCAGCAGCACCCACGTGATCAAGATGACCGTGAGTCAGCAAAATTTGGGTGACCAAAACGCCTTTGGCGGAAACTTCCTGAATGATCCGCGCGGCTTCGCCACCGGGATCGACAATGGCGGCCTGATTGGTCTTGGTACACCAAATCAGAGAGCAGTTCTGGCTGAAAGCCGTGACGGTAATAAGATGGATTTTCATAGGGCTCCACAAAATGGCCTGCTCATTGGCAGGCCATTAATTACACACATCACCAGGTCCGAGCAGGCCCGGTATCGATGTGCACAAAGTTACTTCGTGGATAATATCCTACACCACCCATCCGCATTTTTAACGCGGCTTTGCGGATATTGCTCAATTCGATTCCCTGAATGTGGAAATCCATCGCCTGACCGAGCGTGTGGTAACTGTGTTTTGCTACGCCACTTCCCGGTTCACGCATACTGTTATTGGTGGCCAGTGACCGATAACCGGAAATCAGCTGAACAGGTTTATTAGTACCACCGAGCATAACTTGCAGACGATAAAGGTGATCGAACAAGGCGGGATCGATAGATTTCACCTTTTCCGCCCGATAGTCTCTGAACAGATGATTCAACCGAGCCAACTCATCCTTGTTGTAACGCTTTCCATCAAAAAACTCAGTTTTGAGGGTTTCGCCGGTATTTAAGTTATTAACGACTAAAATACGCGGACGAGGAGTGGAAAGAGTGGCGAATGCACGACTCGGAAGTAATGCAATCCCCATAGCGGCACTGCCAAGTGCCAGCCATTTACGGCGATGTTTGTCGATTTCATTCATGAACAGTTTACTATCCGATAAGAGAGTCAAAAAGAAGTGCGATTTATGCACCGTTTCGAACCTTAACTGCCAACTATCAGCGAGTCAAGAGACCCTGATACGCAAAACGAGCGTGCCAGTGGCTCACGCTCGTTGTATGGCCAAATACTCTGACCCTTATCAGATTAGTTTTACTGCATTTATTGAAGCAAAATTTCTGCCTGAGGCAAAATTTGAGCGCCAGATCTCACTGTTGCATCATAATTGTAAATATCTGTGCGGAACTGCGGCTTACCATCATCCGCTACCCACGCCGTCAGATAGAACAGTTTTACCGGTATATGATGGCGGATAGCCACGTAAGTGGTGTTCCCGCCCTGCAATGCAGAAGAGATACGCGTGTCGTTCCACCCGGCATCCTGCAGCAACATATTCGCCAGTTCAGAGGCTTTATTGACCCTCACACACCCTGAACTCAACGCACGAATATCTTTGCTGAAAAGATTATGATTCGGCGTGTCATGCAGGTAAATCGCGTCAGAACTCGGCATATTGAATTTATACCGGCCAAGCGAATTACTTACGCCCGGTGCCTGACGGATACGATACGGGAAGTGGTTAGGCGATACCATCGCCCAGTCGATCATGGAAGGATCTATGACTTCCGCATCATTGCTCCAGCCTGACAAGACCTGATAGCCGTGTTGCTGGAAGTACCCCGGATTGTTCATGGCTTTCGGTACAATATCTTCGCGCACTAATGTTGTCGGCACATTCCACGGTGGATTCACCACCACGTTATTGAGCGCACTGCTCATTAACGGCGTTTTACGACTCGGACGACCGACAATAACCCGTGACGACAATACTTCATTGCCATTGAGATAATAGGTGAGTTGATAGTTGGGAATATTCACCATAATGCCGGTATTCACATTCCCTGGCAGAATACGCAGACGCTGAATATTCAGTGCCAGCAATGTCGCACGAAGCTGCGGCGAAGCATTCAGCCATTGGCGAGTACGTCCGCCGATAATTCCATCAGCTTCCAACCCCTGCCATTTCTGAAAGCGTTTCACCGCTTCCACTAAGTCAGACGTGTACTGGTTATTTGAAACAGCAACAGGCACTGCCGGTGCAGGCGTTTCTGTGGACTGAACCGAAGGCAGAACATCCTGAACCGACGTTGCAGAAGGACTTACCGCTGGTGTGGCCGCCTGCGCTTTATCGGCGGTTTCATCCACAGACAAGTCATCATTTGCCGCGCTTCCCGGGGTATTCGGTGCGATAGTTTCATCCGTAGGTTTCGGAGCACTGGTTTCCTGAGGCGAGGCTATCATCATGCCCGTTCGGGTGAGAATTTCACGCAGCGCCGGAACATCATCACTGATTTGATCAGGACGCAGACTTGCAGAACCGCGCATCGCAGGCCACGGACGGTTATCCGCCAGCATCGTTTTCAGCGCGTCATGCATTTTGGCGTAATAAGGATGCTGTGGCGTCAGCGTCGACAAATAGTGCGCGGTATCCCCCTGCCGCACCGCCAGCTGCCACTGGTTAATCACTGTCAGCGAAGGCGTGGTCATCTTGTAGGGTGTCGTACCGTAAAGCCACTTATCCCCGTTGGCTTCCACGCTGCTGGTAAACTGCAAATATCCCAGCATCGCATCAGATAGCACGACATCGCGCGCCATGCCGGTCACTTCAGGATCTGTCAGCCATTTTACCCATTGAGTAAACTGCGGCTGAATACCGGAAATGGCCAGCTCGGCTAACTGCTGCTGGAATATCTGTACCGTTTGCCGATCTTTCCACATCGGCTGCATATGATTAGCGGCATAAAGCGATGAGAGAGATGACAGATAGAGAGGACGGATACCTCTTGGCATTAACTCTGCCTGCAACTGGCTCATGCTCTGCACGCTGGATAGCGTGGTCTTTCCGACCGGCATGGTTGGAACTGTCGCCCAGGCCGCAAACCACGGAGACAGACCGCTCGCCAGCAAACAGCTGGCGACTAAAAACCTGAGAGACCTTTGATTCATTAACATCTTCCCTTGCCTCCCGATAATGTGCCCAATTCATTCCCCAAAATTAAGCCAGCAACGTCTGGTTTAAGTATATAAACATAATTCTTTTTTTGCGCGGTAGCTCAATGAAATACAGTCCGCGTGTTACGTGAAGACTCTAAGCCAGCCGCCAGACGAAATAAAGGTTTGATTGGGTACTTTCCGTTCAATGGCAATCCGTCAGCTCAGATTTCATCCAGTCATTAGGAAAATCTTTATCTTAAAATTAATAAAGTATGGAATTTTGAGGGAAATATCTGATGAATGAATAAATGAATATGGAAGCTGAAAAGGCGCACAGAAAAGGAACAACGAAAATATCGGGGAAAAAGACAAAAAAAAGCCCCGACATAAGCCGGGGCATGATCATATTGTAAAATAATCAGGAAACGTCAGCTTCAGTATTGGCCAGTGCGGGAAGTTCTGCGGCAAAACCGCGTAAACCCACCACATGCACATGTTCATTATTGCCAAACACTTTACGCACAAGTTTATACGTCGTCCCTTTTTCCGGGCTGATGTTTTCTGGCGCAGCGATGATCAGCTGCATTTCAAGACGGTCACACAGTTCAAACAGCGTGGCTATGGATTTGGCATCCAGACGCGCGGCTTCATCAAGGAACAACAGTCGGCATGGCGAAATATCTTTACCACGCATACGGCTCGACTCATCTTCCCAGCTCTGAACAACCATCACCAGAATCGACATACCGGTACCGATCGCTTCACCGGTCGACAGCGCGCCGCTTTCCGCGCGCAGCCAGCCGTCTGAACCACGGTTGACTTCCACTTCCATTTCCAGGTAGTTACGGTAATCCAGCAGTTCTTCACCGATGGTTTGTGGCGTACGCTGCCCCATATCAATTTGCGGATTCAGACGCTGATACAGTTTCGCCAGCGCTTCTGAGAAGGTCAGACGGTTACTGCTGAACAAGTCCTGATGCTGTTCCTGCTGTTCAGAAAGCACATCCAGCAAGCCCGCATGGGCTTCACGCACATTCACGTTCAGACGCACACTTTTCACCTGACCAAACGCCACAGCCTGTAGCCCCTGGTTCAGCTGGCGGATACGGTTTTGCTCACGCTGAATGGTTTTGCGGATGATATTGGCCACACTTTTCGAACTGATAGCCAGTTGCTGCTCGCGGGCGGTCAGTTCTTCAGTCAGACGTCCCAGCTCGATTTCCATCTGTTCGATGGCTTCGACCGGATCGTCAGTGCGGATGATATCCTGACGTATACGTTCGCGCAGATGCTGATACACGGCGATGTAGAACTGGATTTTACGTTCCGGACGTTTTGGATCTTCTGAAAGACGCAGCACGTCGCGCAGATGTTCGTTATCCGACACCGCCAGGCGCAGCGCACCCAACGCTTTATCCGACATCGAACGCAGTTCGTCTCCATCCATGTAAGCCAGCTCGCGGCGGTGCAGACGGCGTTCAACGCCGTTATCTTTCACCAGACGCATGACCGCACACCAGCCTGCTTTCGAGGACACCACCTGCTCACGGCTCTGATGATAATCGCGCTCAAGCTTACGCAGTTTTTTCTGCAGATTATCCATTTCTGCTTCACAGAAAGTGATCTGTTTTTCCAACTGGTTGCAACGGGCGCGGTTAGTGCTGAGCGCGGAGTGCAGCTCATCACGACGGGTTTTGGCACGCGCTTCGGCGTTTGGATCAGCCTGAACGCCGATATCCTGCAATTCCTGGCTCAGTTCCTTGAGCATATCGCGTTTGGCATCGAACGAACTTTTCAGCGAGGCCAGAACCTGACTGTACTGAGTCAGCTGAGTCTGATGCTGACGCATCTGCTCACGGGCACGCGTACGTTCCGCTTCCGCATGTTCCAGACGCTGACGCAGTTTGTCATTCAGGTCGCTGTTTTCGTTCAGCATACCGGCAGAGTCGGTATAGCTGAAGTGCGCACGACGCTGAACCACTTCGGTCAGGGCAAATGCCTGCTGTTTCGCCAGACGCTGTGAATGCTGCGCCTGTGCGTAATCCTCTTTCAGTTGCTCGTGCTGCTCCGGATCACTTTGCAATACCGACACCAGCGGTTCCAGCTTAGCCAGTGAAACACCGTGTTGCTGAATGAAACGGGCAGAATCCTGCGCCTCTTCCATTTCTTCACGGATTTCTTCCACACGGTCAATCAGCGTTTCGTCGCACAATAAACCAACACGCGGCTGCAATTTATTGAGCATGCCGATAGCGTCTTTCGCCTGCTCGTATTGCTGACGCTGCTGCTGATTCTGGCCTTCGTGAGCATTGATAGCACGGTCCAGTTCGCCACGACGTCCGCTCAGTGTGCGGATATCAGCTTCGGGATCGGCATCAAACGCAACGGCCAGATGGCTGCCGATGAAACGGCTAAATGCCTGATGTGCACGTTGAATTTTCTGCACGTCAAACGACAGCGTCGCGTAGCGTTCGGAAAGATTCTCGCGTTCTTTATGCAAAGTTTCGAGACGATTTTCACGCGCCGCACGACCAAATAACGGCACCTGCGGGAAGTGGGAATAACGCCACTGACGGTCACCGGTTTTGACCAGCACTGCGCCCTGCATTTCTTCCACTTCAAACACGTTGTCATCGAATGACTGCGGATCCCCTTCGATCAGATAGAGATCTTCCGGACAATCATCCAGACCGTCGAGCTGATCGCGGATCAGTGACAAATCAGGCACGACAATCGCGTGGCGTGACGGGCCATACAACGCGGAGAAGTAAGGCGCATCGTCGATGGTGACATCATCGTAAATTTCAGACAACAGCACGCCACCAAAGCGTTCGGCCAGCGCGATCATACGGGGATCTTCCGCGCCACTTGGCTGGCTGAGGCGGGAGATCTGGCCTTCAATGCGACGTTTGCGGGCAGAGACTTCGTCGCGCTCAACCGTGGTTTCGCGTTCCGTTTCCAGCAACTGCTGCATGTATTCGGTAACCTGCTGGCTGCTTTCCAGCGGTTCTTTACTTTGCTCGCTCAGCTGGCTGAGGGCTTCCTGCGCGGCCAGCCAGACCGGCGCACGGGCAGTCAGTTCACGAATACGCGACTGAACCTGCTCAAGTTCCTGACGCATTTCCATGCGACGTTCACCGGCCTGCGATACAACGACTTGTAATTCTTCAATCTGGACTTCCAGCTCACGCTGCATTTCGTCCAGATCTTCCGGATGCACGTCCTGACCGGTGCGTTTGCAAAATTCCTGCAACTGACGCTCGGCGTCCTGCTGTTCACGCAGACGGCCCTCCAGCTCGGACAAACGCATGCGCAGCGGTTCAACGCGCTCCGCCTGATGTTGCTGAGAAGACCAGTCGCGTAGTAATTCACGCGCTGTTTGCCAGGCTTCGCTACGACTGACTTCACCGGCGATTTTCACCACCAGCTGATACGCATTTTCGAACTGATTATGAGCGGCAGACGCGACGCTCATTTTCTGTTCCAGCATCAGCAGAATTTCAGTGGCTTCCTGTTCTTTGCTCTGGAACGTTTCGAGCCATTCTTCACTGTTCTGAATGCTCAGATCAGGGATCTGACACAAATCGCGCGCGCGCTCAATGGCCTGTAAGGCTTGCTGATATTGGATCGCACGGGTTTGCTGAACATCCAGCGCCTGCTGGTAATCAGCCAGCTGACTTTTCAGCTCATCTACTTCCAGCTCAGCCGCTTCCGCACGCGCTTCGTGTTCTGCGTGCTGCTCGCTGGCTTCCGCGACGACTTCGTTCTGCTCTTCCAGACGGTACGTCAGTTCTTCAAGATCACTTTCGTAACGCTCGATTTTTTCCTGCTGACGCATCGCGGTCTGAACCAGACTCAGATGGTCACTGGCAGCCTGATAATCGGTTTCCAGATCACTTTGCGAACCGCTTTGCTCAGCCAGTTCACGCGCCATTTCAACATGACGATATTGCTCGCTGGAAAGCTGTTTGCGACTGGTCAGCAAATCATTACGCAGCACCAGCGCACTATCGAGATGAATACGGCGCTCGTTGGCGTGGCGCATATAGTCGGCGGCAACGTAAGACGTCGCTTCAGAAATCAGATGCTTAAACAGGTCACGGTCAGATTGCGTAACGCGGATCGCTTCCAGCGTCATACGGTTTTCACGCAGCGCCGCTTCCATGTCCTGGAACGCTTTACGCACACCGCTGTTTTCCGGCAGCAAATAGTCGCGCAGGGAGCGGGTAATCGCGCTGGAGATACCGCCGTACAACGAGGCTTCGATCAGGCGGTAGAATTTACTACGATCAGACGCTGAACGCAGACGACGCGGGATCACACCCAGATCGAACATCAGCGCATGGTAATCGGTAATTGAGTTGAACTGCTTGAACTGCACGCCTTCCATTGCTTCAACGCGCTCTTTCAATTCATGCAAAGGCAACACACGCGCCTGACGTTCACCCACGGTTTCCGTCAGCATTTCCGTCGGGTTTACTGCCACCGGCAAGCCCTGAATGGTGAAAGGCTTGATGTCGACTTTACGGTCACGACCGGCAACTTGTTGCAGACGAACACCCACAACGATGCGCTGGTGGCGCGAGTTGACGACATCCAGAACCGAGTAACAGACCCCTGCGCGCAATTTACCGTGCAGACCTTTGTCACGTGAGCCGGAGGTTGCGCCCGCTTCGGTGGTATTACGAAAATGCAGCAACGTCAGGTCGGGGATCAGCGCCGTAACAAAGGCGGCCATGGTGGTGGATTTACCCGCCCCGTTACCGCCGGAAAGCGTGGTGACCAGTGAGTCGAGGTCAAATGTCCGGGCGAAGAAGCCGTTCCAGTTAACCAGCGTCAGTGAGCGAAATTTACCGCGTTCAATCATTCCTGTTCATCCTCTGCGCTTTCATGCCCTTGCTGCCCTGCCAGCGGCTCGCCGTCTTCACTCTCGTCGTTCAATGATAACGCGCTGTCGACCGGCATCGCTTCACCGTCGCGGATCATACGCAACTGAGCTTCGCGCGCATCATCGCCGCTGCGAACATCCGCACCAAAACGAAATACGGCTTCAGTAATACGGAATTTAGTGCTGTCGACGCCCATGAAGTACACCATCCCCAGACGGCGCAGGCGGTTCAGGGAAGTGCGGACTTTGTCCTGCAACTTCTGGCGATCTAAATCAGAGCCGGTTGAGCGCTGGTTGACGTATTTCAATAATTTGCTTTCGTCGGCCAGACTCAGCAATTCGTCATACAGTTCCTGCTGGGTAAAGATCCCTTCATGCGCCAGACGTTCGGGGCTGAGATACAGATAGCAGAGAATTTTCCCGACCATCATGTCCAGCTCAGAAAGCACGGATCGCGGGATAAGCGTGGTGGAACGCGGGCGAAGATAGAAGAAACCTTCCGGTGCCCGGATTAATTCCACGCTGTAGCGGCTGTAAAACAGTTCCATTTCTTCCTGATAGTCCATCAGGAAAGCGTGGTTATCCAGTTCATCAATGCCGATATGACGGCCAGAACGCAGCTGGCTGTCGAGAGCAGGAAACACTGAGTTCGCCAGTGCCTGCGCCAGCTTAGCTGGCATTATGTGTTCAATATTTGTCGATGACATGGGCCTGCACCTTGGCTCCGTAATCATTGATTGCCTGCCATTCGGCGTGCAACCCTGAAAAATCTGCTTCAGCCACACCGAGGCGTACCGCCTGGTCGACCACAATTCGCGCGACATCAAAGTGTCGGGCACGCGGATACTGCTTAAGGTATTCACGCATTACCATGCCCAGATTGAGCGGCGTTTTTTGTTGCTGATAAACTTGTAATGCCTGTTCAATCAATGCCGCAAGTTGTTCGCGGATTTCGTTAAATTCTTCAAACTCGAGATCTGGCGGAAGTTCGCCGGTCACTTCTTCGCTGCGCAGTGCCAGCTCTTCGTCCCGCATATCAAGCAAACGGTCGGCATTAGCAAAGGTCAGCGTCCACGGCTGGTCAAAGTAGTTTTGCACCGACTGACGCAGACGTTGCGCAAACACCCTGTTTTTATCCATGTCGATCGCAGTACGGATAAATTTATGTACATGGCGGTCATAGCCAATCCACAGGTCAATGGCCTGCTGACCCCAGCTGGTAATGCGGTCGAGTTTGTTCTGTAAGTCGAACACCAGTTTGTCGACGAAACTCAAATCAAGTTCAACCATCGTGGCGTCCTGAATGCGCATCAGATGTGCCTGCAACAGGTTACCCGCCGCTTCGAGCGTATCTTGTAATTCACGCAGCGTGCCGGAGGTTTCTGACAGGAGGATTTCACAGCTGGAAATGGCCGCGCGCCAGTCTTTATTCAGCAGTGCGGCGATGTCGTCTTTCACACCCTGCTGCTGTTCGTCCATGATGCGCTGGGTCATGTCGATGCTGTCAAAAATCTCAGCAACGGAATATTTAAGAGGCGCGTACACGTTGCGATGCCAGTGGAAATCATCGCCGCCCTCTTCGGCCGCATCAGCAGCACGTTTAAGTTCCTGTGCAACAATCGACAACTGCATAGACAACCGCAACGTGGAAAATTCACGCTGGCGGATGTAATAATCTGAAATGCCAATTGCCAGCGGGGTCAGGCGATAAATGGCATTACCATCCGCCATTTCACTGACAAAACGGTTGAGCAAGCGCTGACGCACCATGTCATTGATGGCGTTATTGGCACGTACGGTAATGGTTTCATTAGTCTGCTCAAATCCTTTGCTGACGTGACGAAACGCATCGACCAGTTCACCCTCACTCATTTCCCCGTCAAGGCGCTCGCTGTTTAACGTGGCAATCGCCAGAAGAAAAGCCAGCCGCTCCGTTGGCAGTGAAATTGAGAAATCATTTTTCCGTGCCCAGGCGACCAGTTCGGGTACAGTCTGGGAAAATTCACTCATAATTCGTCCTTCAGAATGGGTTTGTGCGCCATCACATGGATGTAACGTCCCAAACTAACAAAAGGTTCCTGACGGCAATAACGCTGCTCCAGCGCCAAAAGCTCGTCAAAATCCTGCTTATGTTGTTGTCTGTTTCGCAAATAATCGTGGAACACTCTAACACCGGTCTTGCCGCTTATCTGCATTCCCAGTTCTTCCAGCCACTGATATACCTGCGCAGGTTCCAGCGGATGATCGGGTAACAGGGAGCTTTTTTTGATTTTTGGCACACCCGCTTCGACATGACCGAAATTGCCGAGGATCATATGCCGCATGACCAGACCGTGAATATTGTAAAACATCAGCGATAATGCGCCACCCGGAGCCAGACAATCGACCAGCGCAGCAAGCGCCTGGCGAGGTTCAGCCAGCCATTCAATGACCGCATGGAACAATATCAGATCAACCGGCTGTTCCAAATGTTCTGCGATGTGCTGAGCCGGACATTGTACAAATTGCATGTTCCCGCTCACACCTTTTTCCACCGCAGCCGCCTCGGCGCGTCGGATCATCTCACCGGAGAGATCGCACAACAAGACCTGATGTCCTAAAGCAGCAAGTTCACAGGCCATTTGTCCTTCACCGCCGCCCGCGTCGAGAATACGCAATGGACGCTGAGGCAGTGTTTGTAACAATTCCTGCAGATCCTGACCCAGCACAGCCTGACGGATACGTCCCTTAGTTGTGCCGTAGATATTGCGTGAAAACTTTTCCGCCATATCGTCGAAGTTACGATCCTGCATGAAGAGATACCTGTTCCTGATGGTGCATTCTGTTAAAGGGTTTATCTGCGCGACCTGCTATCTTGGCACAGGCTGGCATAGAATAAATCATCCTGACGCGGATTCATGCCCGGATGTCGTTTTTTCACCCAAAAGGACCGCTTTCTGATGTTATTTATCCTAAAAAAGACCTTCGGCGGTCTGTTATTACCGCTGCCCTTTATTCTGGTCATCATGGCGATGGCACTGGTGTTGCTATGGATAACCCGCTGGCAAAAAACCGGAAAAGTGCTTTTTTTACTGAGTTGGCTGCTGTTACTGCTGCTGAGCGTGCAGCCGGTGGCGGACAGTCTTTTACGCCCAATAGAATCCGGTTATACGACTTATCAGATACCGGGGCATACGCCCGTGAACTATGTGGTGGTTTTGGGAGGCGGTTATACCTATAACCCGGACTGGGCGCCAAGTTCTAATCTCATCAGTAACAGCCTGCCACGGGTGACGGAAGGTATCCGGATTTACCGCGCGAATCCCGGTTCGAAAATGATATTCACCGGGGCACAGGCGATGACGAATCCGGTCAGCAGTGCCGCTGTGGCCGGAAAGGTCGCGCAGAGTCTGGGGGTGCCCGAAAGCGATATTATCCTGCTCGATAAACCCAAGGATACACATCAGGAAGCGCAGGAAGTGAAAGCGCTGATCGCCGGACAGCCTTTCGTGCTGGTGACATCAGCAAATCATCTGCCACGGGCGATGGTGTTCTTCCGGCAGCAGGGATTGCATCCGATCCCGGCCCCGGCGAATCAGCTTGCGATCGACTCACCGCTTAATCCGTGGGAACGGGCCCTGCCGCAGGCGCTGTTCTTATCGCACAGCGAACGGGCATGGTACGAAACGCTTGGGCGCTTGTGGCAGTGGATAACACTGCCCGCGCCCGCAACGACGTAGTTAACGTCAGCTCAGTTCAGCCACGGCAGCAGCTGTTGCCGTGCAAAATCAAACTGGCGCCTGTCAAGTTTGCCGGTGTGGATCATATGAGCAACAGACTCCCACACCAGATACATCCAGCGGCGGGCAAGGAAGTTTTCCGAAACCGGTGCTTTTTGCAAATAGCCGAACAGCAACTGCTCGCTCATCCCTTTTTCCCACAGGCGGAACAAATCAAACTCACGCGGTGCCCATAAAACCGGCCCTGGGTTGATCATCGCCAGCAGCTGATCGCTGCGCGGATCTTTTAGCATACTGCGTAACGACAGATTGCCGTGAACCAGTACCGGCTTGTCATCAAAATCTTCAAACAGCGCGGGAATGCTGGCACGGGAACGGAAAAGCAGCGTGCGGTCTTCTGGCGTAAGCTCGGGTGCCTGTAAATTTGTTAACGTCGACCACAGCACTTCGATTCTTTGCGGATACCAGTTTTCCCAACTATTTTCCTGTGTGCTGTCGACAGACCCGACGCAGCCATGGCTGTCGATGCGGTGCCAGGCCAGCATCGCTTCGACAATTTGCTCCTGTAATATTTTCCACCGTTCCGGCGTGCGCGTAGGAGCTTCCGCTGAAACACCGCGCAAGCGCTCGATTAACAGGATTTCCTGATAAGGTTTCTGATGCGTGGTGACCATGCCATAAACCGTCGGAAACCGTACCACGCCCTCTCTCGCCAGCATTGACAATTTATAGGCTTCCTGTCCGGCGATACCCTGACAGATAAAACTTTTCGCCAGCAGAGGCATGGCATAGCCCTGCTCATCATAAAGGGAAAACAGATGGGCATAAGGCTGCTCACTTACACATTCCAGTCGGGACAAACGCTCGCCCAACACGATGCTCAATTCGGCTTTTAGCTGTTCCATAACGTATTCGCAGTGACGAAAAAGTTAACGTTTATGATGAAAGCTTCAGTGACGGATTACCCCGTTTCAGATCAAACAAAAACCGGATAATGAGGGCAGAAAAAGGAAGATGTCGCGCAAAACGCAGGGAAAGTTTGAAATGAAGGAACGGAATGCCGTGACATCCCGTCTTATTATTTTTGGCGCGTGGTTTTTATGAATGGCTCAGGATCGCGCGCACGCGTTCTAAATCTTCTGCCGTATCCACACCCACGGACGGAATAGCTTTCGCCACATCAACGTGGATTTTTTCACCGTACCACAGTACCCGCAGCTGTTCGAGCAGTTCGATATGCTCAAGCTGGCTCGGTTCCCATTTCACATACTGGCGGATAAACCCTGCACGGTAGGCATAAATACCTATGTGGCGAAGGAAAGTATCCCCTACGGTTTCTTTCGAAACGGCGAAACGCTCACGTTCCCAGGGAATAGTCGCGCGTGAGAAATACAGAGCATAGCCCCTTGCATCGCGGACAACTTTTACGGCATTCGGGTTGAACGCTTCTTCCGCCGTTTCGATTGGTACGGCAAGCGTCGCCATACCTGCTTCGCTTTTTGCCAGATTGTCTGCCACCTGACGGATAATCACCGGCGGGATCAATGGCTCGTCACCCTGCACGTTCACGATAATCTCGTCATCAGCAAACTGGCACAATTCAATCACTTCAGCCAGACGCTCAGTGCCGGACTCATGGTCAGGACGGGTCAGACAGACTTCGCCACCGGCTGCTTCCACGGCTTTCGCCACATCGGGGTGATCTGTCGCAACAATCACTCTTTTCGCCCCAGACTCAAGGGCACGCTCCATTACATGCACAACCATCGGTTTGCCGTTAATATCCGCCAGCGGCTTGCCAGGTAAACGGCTTGACCCAAAACGGGCAGGAATAATTGCAATAAAACTCATGGGTGCGTCTCATCAACAGAAAGCGGACGGGCTTCATTTTCTAAAAGGACCGGGATACCGTCACGAACCGGATAAGCCAGGCTGTCTGCCTTACACACCAGTTCCTGTGATTCTTTATTAAAGTAGAGCTTGCCGTTGCAGACTGGGCACGCAACGATTTCAAGTAAACGATGATCCATAAGTTCCTCCCGGAGGCGAATACACCGCATTTTCAGTAAGGTGTAACGCAAAAAAACATTGGAAAACACAAGACAGCGGTTCCAGAGGATAGCATAACGCCCGTCACCCGTTAATCCTCACTTCACCTGCGGATACCCCTAAAAGGTTAATTCGATGTAACTGAAAAATTTCACCAGCGAATGATTGCGTTGCAGATTTAGTGGGAGTACAATTTTTTTGTGATGCAAGTCACACTATCAACCCCACATAAGAGCACTAAAATGAAAACCATTAACAAAATCATCGCAATGTTCGCTAATTTCAGTCACTAATACTGAAGTCAAACCTGCAATCATCGTGAAATAACGGCTGCCTGACGCAGCCGTTTCATTTTACGGGATCCTGACTGCGGGATGACATTTGTGACATCAGACCTGCCAGTCCGTCCCCCAGCGCGCTATAAGTGTTTCAGGCACATTTCCCGTCACTACCCTTTCAGCCTCTTGCCACTGCGCAAACCGCGTAATCGCACCGTGAACATCCTGTGCGCGACGCGCTGTCATTGTGACCTGCGGTTCAAGATGCAAACTTTTCACTTCCAGAATTTTTTCTTTACGGTGCATTTTGGCATCTACCCGGCCAATCAGTTCACCCCGCTGCAATACAGGAAGCGTGAAATAGCCATACAGGCGTTTTGCTTCCGGCGTATAACACTCGATCCGGTATTCGAAGTTGAACAGCACCGACGCGCGTTTGCGATCCCACACTACGGGATCAAAAGGCGAAAGCAGCGTGGTGACAGTTGAGCTGATTCGTGATTCAGTTGCCTGTTGCAACAGAGAATACTGTTTCTGATGAACGTAAAAAATTCCTTCAAGTCCTGTGACTTCAACCGCTGTGATTTCTCCTTCCGCCAGTAACTGTGCAATCACAGCTTTAGTATTCACACGCTTAAGGCGGTAATAGTCCGCCAGCCATTCCGGTTTGAATATACCGAGATACTGCGCCGACCGTCGCAGCATCTGGAATTGTGCCGCGTTTTGTTTAAGAGTCTGTCTGGCATCATCCCAGCCAGGCATCACCCGCTCAGTCAGATCGTAGACACGGTGGAAATTACGCCGTTCAGACACCATCAGTTTTCCCGAGGTGAATAACGTCTCCAGATGTTTTTTATGCGGCTTCCAGTCCCACCAGCCACTGGCAGATTTCTTATCTGCTGTGAAATCGGCCGAACGCACGGGGCCGTTTTCGGCAATATGTCCCAGCAGTGCCTGAATATCCGATTCATGCTCATCAAACCAGGCCTGAGAAAACTTCCATCCCATTCCCTGTGGATCCAGCATCCGGTGGCGTAACAATCCGTAATCTTCACTGGGAATAAAACAGGCTTCATGCGCCCAATATTCAAATATTTTTCCGGCGGCAAGCGCTTCTTCCAGCCATTGCGGAGAATAGCTACCGAGGCGGCTGAAGAGAACCAGATAAGGGCTGCGGGCTACCACGCTTATGGTGTCGATTTGCAGTAATCCCATGTCATGAATGGCCTGTGTCACATCGGCAGCGGACGGTTTTCGGGTAAGGGGTGTTAGCAAATTTTGCGCAGATAAATGGAGAGTGCGGGCTGAAGCGAGAGATATAACCGGGTGAGACATATCGGTATCCAAGGCAGCGAATAAACTGTGGATACCGATAGCATATTTTTTCCGGAGCGTAAAATTCAGCTCAACGGTGAACGACTAAACCAGACTCAGAATGCAATCACATCTGCCGCTGAAGGGCCATGTGCTACGCTGCGATAGGTTGTGAACTCTACCTTCTGACCAGCACTGAGTGATTTATTTTTAGTATTGGCGATGGCCGTGCGCTGAACATAAATTTCAGAAGTACCATCAAGCGGGCAAATAAAACCATAGCCTTTAGCCTGGTTGTACCATTTTACTAAACCCATTTTTAACATCATAATTTCTATCCTTTCTTTTGGGCATCCATGAACACACTTTTTTATTATTGTTCGGATGCGTTTGCCCATTTCTAAGTTATTTTTTTATAAAAAACCTCTAATGAGCGAATTATTTAACGATTATTTTTACTTTTTAAATTTTAAAACTTAACTGACTTCTTCTCACTAAAAACCCGCCATAGGGCGGGCTTTATTCTGCTGATATAAATCACGATTCACGTTATTTTATATCACCACGTTAGTCTCTTATCAGAGAGCGATAACGTTGGCAGCAGCCGGACCGCGCGGGCTGTCCTGAATGGTGTATTCTACACGCTGGCCTTCAGCCAGAGTTTTGAAACCATCAGTTGCGATTGCAGAAAAATGTACGAATACATCTTTACCGCCATCAGCTTGCTCAATAAAACCAAAACCTTTGCTTTCATTGAACCACTTAACCTGACCATTTTTCTTAGACATATTTAAAACCTTATTACGAAATATAAAATCCTGCCATTCGGCAATGTTGGCCAATAGTTCAGACAATTACTTATGGGGAGGACTTAGAAGGTTCGTCTTGGAAGCGGAATCATCGGGAAAGAGATAACGTCTGGGAGGAACTGCTTTACTCTACACTCATACATAAATAGCGCTGCAACACAGGCTGCACGCATTTACTCATAAGTACTGCCTGATAGCAAGTCACCTTACGCAATTATTTTCAATAAAAGCGTGATTTAAAATTTAAACCTTTAAAATCAGTCAC
The DNA here is from genome assembly GCF_019049625.1 of Rahnella ecdela. Taxonomy (GTDB): domain Bacteria; phylum Pseudomonadota; class Gammaproteobacteria; order Enterobacterales; family Enterobacteriaceae; genus Rahnella; species Rahnella ecdela. The sequence continues at coordinate 182,727 of NZ_JAFMOY010000131.1, read as the reverse complement.
CTTGAAATTATATATTTACGTAAACTTTAAATCAGAATGTGAATTTAGTCTCAAAACCTGGGTTCAGCGTATATTTTCCAGAATCAGATCGCTGATTTTTTGCAGTAATTTCTCTGCAAGAACCCCTTCGATTTTTGCATCTACCGGCAGATACCACCAGTCAGGTTGAGCAAATGAGCGGCATTTTACTGCGTCTTTTTCAGTCATCAGAAGAACTTGTCCGGATTGTGCAACACCTGAAAGCGTATCCGGTGTGTAAGGCTGGTGATCAGAGAATGCGACTTCTTTTTGCACGTTTACATTCAGCTGTTTCAGCGTGGCAAAAAAGCGTGGCGGATGTCCAATCCCGGCCATTGCAACCACATTCGACAATTTAGCAGGATCACGCTGCTCACCGGTCAACAGATTGATGGCTTTCCCAGGCTCGAGAATCATTGCTAATTCGCCTTGGTGCGCCGTGCCGCCATTCGTTATCACAGCATCAACTGAGCGCAAACGTGAACTGCGTTCCCGCATCGGTCCCGCAGGCAACCAGTGCCCGTTGCCGAAGCGCCTGATGCCATCAACCACAACAATTTCAACATCACGCGCAAGTGCATAATGTTGAAGACCGTCATCAGTGATAATCACATCCAGCTCATGCGAGGCAAGAAGTGCTTTTACTGCATCAGAGCGAACCGGGGACACCGCAACCGGTGCCCCCGTTCTCTGAAAAATCAACACGGGTTCATCACCTGCTTGTGCAGTTGATGTTCCCTCACTGAGCAGCAACGGATAGCTTTGGGCTTTTCCGCCATATCCGCGTGAGACCACCCCGACACGGAAACCATGCTGTTGCAGTGTTTCAACCAGCCAGATAACCACCGGCGTCTTACCGTTACCTCCGGCAGTCAAATTCCCGACCACCACCACAGGCACTGGAGCCCGCCAGCTTTTTTTCAGCCCTGATTTGTAGCTGTAACGGATCAGCGTCGAGACCAATCCGTAAAGCCATGCCAGCGGCAGAAGTAACAGATATAACGGTGATTTCCCTGACCAGATGCGATCAATCATTGCCCGAATTGCATCCGGTAAAGTTGTGAATAAACACCGCGCTCTTCAAGCAAATTCGCATGTGAACCGCGTTCCACGATACAGCCGTCCTCAATCACCAGGATTTCATCCGCTTTTTCGATAGTCGATAAACGGTGAGCGATTACCAGAGAGGTACGGTTTTTCTGCAATTCATCCAGCGCCGCCTGAATAGCACGTTCAGACTCAGTATCCAGCGCTGAGGTGGCTTCATCGAGGATCAGAACAGGCGAGTCACGTAACAACGCACGTGCAATGGCAATACGCTGACGCTGACCGCCTGAAAGCAGAACCCCATTCTCACCAATGACCGTATCCAGTCCTTGATCCATTTTGCCGATAAAGTCCATCGCATACGCCATGGTGGCCGCTTTTTCGATTTCTTCGCGGGAATAAATATCAGTACGGGCATAAGCGATATTATTGGCGATGGTATCGTTGAACAAATGGACATTCTGGGAAACCAGTGCCACCTGATCACGCAGTGAGGACAGGGTGTATTCACGCAAATCATGCCCATCCATCAGGATCTTACCTTCCTGAATGTCATAGAAACGTGTCAGCAAATTCGCGATGGTCGATTTACCAGAACCGGAGCGTCCCACCAGGGCAACGGTTTTCCCTTCAGGAAGATCGAAGGAGATATTGCGCAGTGCCGGAATATCGCGGCCAGGATAAGTGAAAGTCACATTTTTGAATTCCACGTCTCCTTTCACACGTTTCACTTCCAGTTTGCCTTCATCTTTTTCCTGTTCCATATCCAGAATGGAGAACAGAGTCTGACAGGCAGCCATACCGCGCTGGAACTGAGAGTTAACGTTAGTCAGGGATTTCAGCGGACGCATAAGGGCAATCATGGAAGAGAACACGACCGTAATCGTACCTGCGCTGAGCGTTTCCATAACAGACGGGAAGCTCGCCGCATACAATACGAAAGCCAGCGCCAGAGAAGCAATCAGCTGGATAATCGGGTCTGAAATTGAAGATGCAGAAACCATCCGCATACCCTGCTGGCGCATACGGTTACTGACTTTATCAAAACGCGCGGTTTCAACTTTCTGACCACCGAAGATCAACACTTCTTTATGGCCTTTCAGCATCTGCTCAGCGCTGGTTGTCACCTGCCCCATGGTGTTTTGCATCGACTTACTGATGTTACGAAAGCGTTTAGACACTACGCGGATAACGACCGAAACAATCGGCGCAATCACTACGAGGATCACCGACAGCTGCCAGCTGTAATAGAACATCATGGCAAACAGTCCAATGATCGAAGCGCCTTCACGTACGACCGTCACCAGTGCACTGGAAGACGACGACGCGACCTGTTCTGAATCGTAGGTAATGCGCGAAAGCAAAGTACCGGTTGATTGCTGGTCAAAGAAGGCAACGGGCATTCTCATCATGTGACCGAACAGACGGCGGCGCATATGCATCACCACTTTGCCCGAAACCCATGAAATGCAGTAGCTGGAAATGTAACCACTGACACCACGAACAACCATCAGGCCGATAACGACCAGTGGCATCCAGAGAAGAATTGAGCGGTCAGCTTTACCAAAACCGTCATCCAGCAGCGGCTTCAGCAAAGACAGCATGAAAGTATCACTGGCGGCGTTAGCGACCAGCGCAATAGCCGCAGCGATAAGCCCGGCTTTAAAAGGTGTGATCATCGGCCACAAGCGGCGGAATGTCTGCCATGTGGAGAGATCTTTATCGTTCATCATGCAATATCAACCAGCATCGAAAGAAATAGCGGTCTATTCTACTCATTATCTTCTGATACTCCAAACTGGCGGTGATACCAACGGCGGTTTAATTGCTCGCGTAAGCCATTAATTGTCCAATAATCGTCATAAATGAACAAACTCAGCTGACCCGATTCAGAGGTAGAATGCCAGTCATGGCGCGCTTTGTTGTATCTGCTAACAACTTTATGCGCGGGCAGATGCCATTTATTGAAACGTGAAGCAGAAGCGAGTGCGGTAACAGGTTTGACCGTTCTCAGGAAAGGCGGCGTCGAAGACGTATTGCTCCCGTGATGGGGAACCTGTAGCACCGTCGCCTGTAAATCCTGACGCCACTTCATGATGAGAGCCTTTTCTGTTTCTGCTTCAATATCGCCGGTCAGCAGTAGACTAAACGCCCCCTCACTGACGCGAATGACACAACTTTCATTGTTTCCCGCATCTGCGACCAGCCGCTCAGGCCACAGCACTTTAAACGTCAATCCCTGCCATCGCCATTGCTCACCGGCGGTACATTTTAAGGGATTCTGCTGGGACATCGAGCTTTGCCGAAGCGTAGCTTCAGGATATTGGGCTTGTATGATTTCTAATCCACCACGATGATCCATATCATTGTGACTGATAATTATCTGCTCCAGCTGGATATTCCGCCAATTCAGGAACGGAATAATATTCTGTTCAGCCGCCGAACTGCCTTCCCACCGGTTGCCGGTATCATAAAGAACCCCCTTTCCGTTTCTGCTGATGAGAACTGAAAGACCGTGACCGACGTCCAGCATATCTACCCGCCACCTTTCCGCCGGGATCCTTATAAACGAAGTGGCAGAGAGAGCACACAAAGAAAGCAGCAAAGAAGAAGAGTGTTTAACGGGCAGGAGGCGCCAGCAAATAATCATCGGCCATCCCAAGAGGCTTAATACCAAAAATGATTCACCAAGCGGAGTCCAACCTGCTGCAAAAGGCTTTACTCCCCACATGGCAAGACTCAACGTAGAATCAGCAAGTTGCCAGACAATAAACTTCGCGCTAATCAGCCAGCCCGCTGGCAGCAAATTAGCAAGTAAGGACAACAACACCAAAGGGACGGTGATCAGTGAAACAACCGGCACTGCCCACAAATTAGCCAGGAAAGAAAAAATATTTACGCCGTGGAAAATCACAATTTGAATTGGCACCAGCAGAAAAGTCATGCCCGCCTGTAGATGCCCCCAGCGCAAAAATGACCAATACCACGCATGCTGAAAACGGGCCGGTAGCGGCGCCCACTGAAACCAAAACACCAGAGATGCCACCGCAAAACAGGATAACCAGAAACTGTCCGACAGCAGATTCATAGGATCTAAAAGCAACAACAGCGCCACTCCCCACAACCAGATTTGCCACGGATGACAACGAATACGGAAGAAACGGAGAGTCAGCCACATTGACACCGCCAGTGCCGCGCGTAAAGCAGGCGCATTTCCGCCCGACAGCCAGGCATATGTCAGCAATAATATTCCACTGACTAATAGCGGAAAGCGGTAGTCAATCATTCTTTCCGGCATAAAGAATTGCAGTCCGCGCGCCAGCCACCAGCCGAATAAGGCTGCAATACCGATATGTAGCCCTGATATCGCCACCAGATGCGCGATCCCTGTTCTCTGCAAAAGAAGCTTTTCTGGCCCCTGAATTAGCCCTTTCTCACCAAATGCCAACGCCACCAGCACTGGCGTATTTATCAACTGCGGCATCCCCTGCTGTACCCGGTGGATAAATTGCTGACGAAGGGTGCTAATATTATCAAGCAGTTCAGCGTTTCGGATTGTAGCGGTCAGAGGCGCATGCTGAGACAAAGCCCAGCGCTGCGCGTCAAAGCCGCCTTCGTTGAGCAGGCTATGGACAGGACGTAAGCTGACATTCATTTGCCATCGCTGACCGGCCTGAAGGTCTTCCCCTTTCTCACGCCACTTTGTTCTGAACATAACCGGTGGAAAGACTCTCTGGCCTTCAAGACTTTCAATTTTGAAGAACTGAGATTGTTCACTGGCACTCCCAAGATTAATGGTTTGCAAAGTAGCAGTGACATTTCTGGAGGTCCCCTGAAATGTATTTATCTGCTGTATCTGAATTCCTCCCTGGTAAGCCCCCCAACTGAAACTTAGCAAAGTGATCGCTAATACCCTGCATAGTTTTTGCTGCCTCGCGGCCAGTGCCCAGGCGAAAGTACATAATGCCGCCAGAAAGCCTGCTGTAGGGATGTGGGGAAGAAATACCAGTGGCACCATGCCAGTTATGAAGGCAGCTGCAGCCTCATCCAATGAGATTTTTATTTTTTGCTCCCTGACGTTTAACCACCAATCCCTTTGGTAGCTTTCCGTTGTGGAGTATGATTTTCATGCAAAAAAGGGACAAGCAGCAGAGAGAGTCAATGCGAGACATTACGCAAAATATCGAAAGGAGACAGGGTTTGAAGGGATAAACATAAACAAAAAGTACAAAAAAAAACGGCACCCCGAAAGGTACCGTTTACGTTCGCTATAGGCAGACATTTATGTTCAGGCTAAAGCCTTAGCCATAAATGTTCGCGCGATCACGCAACTCTTTGCCTGGCTTAAAGTGAGGGACATACTTGCCGTCCAGCTCAACTTTATCACCCGTTTTAGGGTTGCGCCCAACACGCGGAGCACGGTAGTGAAGAGAAAAACTGCCAAACCCACGGATTTCGATGCGTTCACCATCAGCCAAGGTTGCAGCCATATGCTCAAGCATCTCTTTCACTGCATCCTCAACAGCTTTCGCCGGGATATGAGAGTGCTGGCCAGCAAGTCTTTCAATAAGTTCAGACTTGGTCATAGTACCTCCAAGCTTTGCAGCTAAACTACCGTTTCGGGGCGACAGAGCCGCCCCCCGTCATTACTCGCCTTTTGCCGCTTTGAACGCTTCAGCCATAGCGTTAGAGAAGTTGCTTTCGTCTGGTTTGTTGTTAACAACAGCGATTGCATCTTTCTCGTCTGCTTCGTCCTTAGCACGGACGGACAGGCTTACTACGCGGTTCTTACGATCAACACCGGTGAATTTAGCTTCAACTTCATCACCAACGCTCAGAACCAGAGTTGCGTCTTCAATACGGTCGCGAGAAGCTTCTGAAGCGCGCAGGTAACCTTCTACGCCGCCAGCTAATTCAACTGTAGCACCTTTGGCGTCAACTGCTGTGACTTTACCAGTAACAATAGTACCTTTCTTGTTAACAGACAGGTAGTTATTGAACGGATCTTCAGCCAGTTGTTTCACGCCCAGGGAGATGCGCTCACGTTCTGCGTCAACTTGCAGGACCACAGCTGCGATTTCGTCGCCTTTCTTGTATTCACGTACTGCTTCTTCGCCTGCAACGTTCCAGGAGATGTCAGACAGGTGAACCAGGCCGTCGATGCCGCCGTCCAGACCAATGAAGATACCGAAGTCAGTGATTGACTTGATTTTACCTTCAACACGGTCATTCTTGTTGTGGGTTTCTGCAAATTGCTGCCATGGGTTGTTTTTGCATTGTTTCAGGCCCAGGGAGATACGACGACGTTCTTCGTCGATATCCAGAACCATAACTTCAACAACATCGCCCACGTTAACAACTTTAGATGGGTGGATGTTTTTGTTAGTCCAATCCATTTCAGAAACGTGAACCAGACCTTCAACGCCTTCTTCGATTTCTACGAAGCAGCCGTAATCAGTCAGGTTAGTAACGCGACCAGTCAGTTTAGTACCTTCTGGGTAACGTTTAGCGATAGCGACCCAAGGATCTTCGCCCAGCTGTTTCAGACCCAGTGACACACGGGTACGTTCGCGGTCGAACTTAAGGACTTTAACAGTGATTTCATCGCCAACATTAACGATTTCGCTTGGGTGTTTAACACGTTTCCAAGCCATGTCAGTGATGTGCAGCAGGCCGTCAACGCCGCCCAGATCAACGAATGCACCGTAGTCAGTGAGGTTCTTAACGATACCTTTAACTTCCATGCCTTCCTGCAGGTTTTCCAGCAGTTGATCGCGCTCTGCGCTGTTCTCAGACTCAATTACTGCACGACGGGAAACAACAACGTTGTTGCGTTTCTGGTCCAGTTTGATGACTTTGAACTCAAGATCTTTGCCTTCGAGATGCAGCGTGTCGCGAACAGGACGAACGTCTACCAGTGAACCTGGCAGGAACGCACGGATACCGTTCAGCTCTACAGTGAAACCGCCTTTAACTTTACCGTTGATAACACCGGTAACAGTTGCAGATTCTTCGTAAGCTTTTTCCAGCGTGATCCAAGCTTCATGACGTTTAGCTTTTTCACGGGACAGCAGAGTTTCACCGAAGCCGTCTTCAACAGCGTCCAGCGCAACATCAACTTCGTCGCCAACCTGGATTTCCAGTTCGCCCTGTGCGTTTTTGAATTGTTCTGCCGGGATTGCAGACTCAGATTTCAAACCGGCGTCAACCAGTACGATATCTTTGTCGATTGACACAACAACACCACGAACGATGGAACCAGGACGGGTTTCGATTGTTTTTAAGGATTCTTCAAAGAGTTGAGCAAAAGATTCAGTCATGTTGATAATCTTTAGGTTCTTAAGTTTAACGTCCATCTGGCTTCCTGCTGGATGGGGTTGTTTCAAATGCCCCGCTACAGATCCTTGCGGCGAGGTTAAAAAAAACTATAGCCAAAACTGGCACTGAATATTCTTCAGCACCAGATTACGGCTCGATTACCGGGTTTGTTTTTGCGGCAATCCTAGAATTTCTGTGGCGTAAGCCAGCGCTTTTTCGATGACTTCATCAATGGACATGCTGGTTGAATCCAGCAATAACGCATCGGAAGCAGCCACTAAAGGCGCAATAGATCTGTTACGATCACGATCATCGCGTTCTTTGATCTCGGCTAAAAGCCGTTCAAAGTTAACACTAAAGCCTTTTTCCTGCAACTGTAGCATTCTTCTGTTTGCGCGCTCTTCGGAACTGGCATCCAGAAATATCTTTACAGGTGCATCAGGGAACACCACCGTGCCCATATCACGGCCATCAGCAATCAGGCCCGGTGTATCGCGAAATGCGCGCTGACGACGCAATAATGCTTCACGAACGCGGGGAAACGCCGCTGCCTGAGATGCAGTATTTCCAACCGTTTCAGTGCGGATTTCGTTGGTAACATCCTCACCTTCTAAAATAACGCGTAACTGCCCGTCCTGAGCCACAAAACGAACGTCAAGATGTGCGGCAAGCGGAACGAGCGCCTCTTCTGAGACAATATCAACCTGGTGATGTAGAGCCGCCAGCGCCAGTACTCGGTAAATCGCACCGGAATCGAGCAGATGCCAGTTAAAGGCCTCAGCCAGCGCTTTACATAACGTACCTTTACCTGCACCACTTGGCCCATCAACGGTGATTACCGGGGCTAAAGCCGTCATTCTTGTCTCCTTTCGGTGGGGTATACCCGCTTCATTAGTCTTACAGGACTAATTCAGGAGCGGCATTATACGCTGCCTTTTCGACAACTGTTACCCCACATTTTTCAGTTGCCTAAAAAGCGGACGGTTCTGAGGCTAAAAACAAAAAACGGACATCGCGTGATGTCCGTTCATTCAGTGGCATTCACAGTCAAAGACTATGCCAGAGTGCTGATTCCCGCCAGACGCTCAAAATAGTCGGGGAATGTTTTCGCCGTGCATTTCGGATCCAGAATGGTCACCGGAGTATCCGACAACGCCACCAATGAGAAACACATCGCCATACGGTGATCATTATAGGTTCCGATTTCGGCAAACTTCAGAGCCTTTGGCGGTTCAACGCGAATATAATCTTCGCCCTCTTCCACAGTCGCACCCACTTTACGCAGTTCAGTCGCCATCGCCGCCAGACGGTCCGTCTCTTTGACACGCCAGTTATAAATATTACGCAGGGTTGTCGGGCCTTCAGCAAACAATGCAGCGGTCGCAATGGTCATCGCAGCATCAGGAATATGGTTCATGTCCATGTCGATGCCTTTCAGCTCACCACGGGTACATTCAATGTAATCATCCGCCCAATGAATGGTTGCGCCCATTTTTTCCAGCACGTCTGCAAAACGAATATCGCCCTGCATGCTGTTTTTGCCGATACCGGTCACGCGAACCGTGCCGCCTTTAATAGCCGCAGCAGCGAGAAAATAAGATGCAGAAGATGCATCGCCTTCGACCAGATAAGAACCCGGCGATACATATTGCTGACGCCCTTTGATACTGAATTTCTGATACTGGTGGTTTTCCACTTCAATACCAAAGGTTTTCATCAGGTTGAGGGTGATATCAATATAAGGTTTGGAAACCAGATCACCTTTAATCTGAATCGTCGTGTCCTTTCCTGCCAGCGGAGCTGTCATTAACAACGCGGTCAGGAACTGGCTGGAAACGCTGCCATCAACACTGACGTCACCGCCGCTAAAACCACCGCGTAAACGCAGTGGCGGATAATTTTCTTGTTCCAGATAATCAATCTGCGCGCCGCCCTGACGAAGCGCATCAACCAGATGGCCGATCGGACGCTCTTTCATACGCGGCTCGCCGGTCAGCACGACATCCTGTTCACCCAGGCACAATGCAGCAGCCAGCGGACGCATTGCAGTGCCAGCATTGCCAAGAAACAGTTCCAGACCTTTAGCATTGGAAAAAGCCGTGCCCAGACCATCAATTTCGCACTCAGTGCGGTTTGCCGATAAACGGTGTGTAACGCCCAGCTGAGTCAGCGCATTAAGCATATGACGCACGTCGTCGCTATCGAGCAGATTAGTCAGGCGTGTAGTGCCCTGTGCAAAAGCAGCCAGTAAAAGCGCGCGGTTAGAAACACTTTTTGAGCCGGGTAAATTGATGCTGCCGTTAACCAGCGCAACGGGTTGTAATGTCAGGGATTCCACTCTTTCTCCAATTCTTCTTTTCATAAAATGACCCCGGACATTGAGCCGGGGTCATTTTTAAGGCTACTTACTTAAGCATTCTGCGGGCCCGAAAGCCAGCACACTTAGCCGTGGCGTTTTTCGAACTCCGCCATGAAGTCGGTCAGTGCTTTAACGCCTTCAATCGGCATCGCATTATAAATAGATGCGCGCATACCACCAGCCACACGGTGACCTTTTAATGCTTGCAGACCGGCTTCCTGCGCCTGATCGAGGAACAGTTTATCCAGAGAAGCATCAGCCATCTGGAAAGGAACGTTCATCCACGAACGGTTCGCCGCCGCTACCGGGTTACGATAGAAACCGGTATGGTCGATGGCACCATACAGGAGTTCGGCTTTCGCGCGATTGCGTTTTTCCATTTCACGCAACCCGCCCTGTTCTTTCAACCATTTGAATACCATGCCAGATAAATACCATGCAAAGGTCGGCGGGGTATTGAACATGGAGTCGTTCTCAGCCAGAACGGTGTAATCGAGAATAGAAGGCAATTCAGTGCGCGCTTTACCCAGCAGGTCTTCACGAACGATAACCAGGGTCAGGCCAGCAGGACCGATGTTTTTCTGCGCGCCCGCATAAATTACACCAAAGCGGCTGACATCAATCGGACGGGAAAGAATGCAGGATGAATAATCAGCCACGACGATTTTGTCACCAAAATCAGGCATTTCATCAATTGCGATACCATCGATAGTTTCATTCGGGCAGTAATGAACGTACGCGGAATCTGCATTCAGCTTCCATTCATTCATTGGCAGAATACCACGCTTACCATCGATGGTAGTTGTGACATCAATGACATTCGGTGTGCAATATTTCTTCGCTTCGGTGACTGCGCTGTGAGCCCAGTAACCGCCATCGATGTAATCAGCAGATGACTTATCACCCAGCAGGTTCATGGGCACCGCAGCAAATTGCGCGCGTGCGCCGCCGTGGCAAAAGAGCACTTTATAGTTCGAGGGAATGTTCAGCAGATCACGGATATCCTTTTCGGACTCTTCAGCAACCTGGATAAATTCCTTACTGCGGTGACTGATTTCCATCACCGAGGTACCCAGTCCGTGCCAGTTACAAAGTTCCTGTTCCGCACGACGCAACACTTCAGCCGGGATCATTGCCGGACCTGCACTAAAATTATAAACCTGAGTCATTTCCCCTCACCACTTCTCTGAGACAGCCACATAGTTGCCTTTAATTTACCGGTTTTATCATTCGAAACAAGCCATCTGCAACGGTTATTCCTTACGACCTGATAAAGCGCGTTGAGATCTGCATCACAAGGTTCATTCCTCCCTGGAAAGCTGATTTAACAGGATTATCTGTTCACACCCGCAGCGTACTCAATGCCCGTACCCAGGTGATATTCTGGCATCGCGGGCAGGTCGCTTTTTCACCGACTTTGAAGGACTTAATCAGGCTACATCGATGGCAGGCATAGAGCCCGCTGGTCATCATCAGGGTTTCGATATCAATATAATCTTCGGGTAAAACCGGAAGTCCGGGCTCCATATCTTCGTCCTGCCGGAAATAAACGCTCAGTCCGCCATTGGCTTCGAGGAATGCGAGCCGGACCTGCCCGAGATGTTCGACACCTTTTTGCCGCAGCTCCATATAAAACTCACCTTTGGTGATATTTTCCCTCGCCATGGTTTCCCATTCGAACATACCGTCGCGAATGATGATCAGCGGTTTCCCTTCCATCCAGTTCTGAAAATGACGGCTTTTATCCATCAGCCAGGTGGACAGACGGTAAAACAAAAGGATGGAGAAGAAGACCGCGAACACAGGCAGCAGAGGCACATCATCGTAAAAAGTTACGTCACCGGCCGCAGATCCCAGCGTCAGAATAATCACCACTTCAAATAAAGAAAGCTGATTGACCCCACGCCGCCCGGTGAGTTTCAGAAATATAAACACCACCACAAAGATGAAAAAACAACGGAATGTCACCTCTCCCAGATACTCCAGAGGGAACTTATCCAGTGTCATACGTTTGATATCAAAAGCCTGCATAGATGCCTCACGGGAAGTGAAAACAGCGGCTTACGAACCGCGGATTTACAGACAAGCTTAGCGCGTTACAACGCGATTACATTCTTAACACGAATACATGGAGCTAATACGCAAAACCCCGTATCATTGCGCGTTTTTAGCACGCTCAAAAGTGAACTCAATGACGCAAACTTTTATTCCTGGTAAAGACGCGGCGCTGGAAGACTCCATTTCCCGCTTCCAACAAAAACTCACCGATCTCGGCTTTAATATCGAAGAAGCTTCGTGGCTGAATCCGGTTCCCCACGTCTGGTCAGTGCATATTCGCGACCGCGACTGCCCGCTGTGCTTCACCAACGGTAAAGGCGCCAGCAAAAAAGCCGCTCTGGCTTCTGCTCTGGGTGAATATTTTGAGCGTCTGTCCACCAACTATTTCTTCGCCGATTTCTATCTGGGCAAAGACATCGCCAACAGTGACTTCGTCCATTACCCGAATGAGAAGTGGTTCCCGCTTCCGGAAGATGACAGCCTGCCAGCTGGCATTCTGGATGAACGCCTGCACGCTTTTTATGATGCCGATAAGGAACTGGTGGCCGGTGATCTGATCGACCTGCAATCCGGCAATCCTGATCGCGGTATCTGCGCCCTGCCGTTTACCCGCCAATCCGATCTGCAAACCGTTTACATCCCGATGAATATCATCGGTAACCTGTACGTTTCCAACGGAATGTCCGCCGGTAACACCGCGAATGAAGCGCGCGTTCAGGGGCTGTCAGAAGTCTTCGAGCGTTACGTCAAAAACCGCATCATTGCAGAATCCATCAGCCTGCCTGAAATTCCTGCTGAGGTTCTGGCACGCTATCCGGGCGTGGTTGAAGCTATCGCCAAACTGGAAGAAGAAGGTTTCCCGATCCTTTCTTATGACGCCTCTCTGGGCGGCAACTATCCGGTCATTTGCGTAGTGTTGTTCAACCCGGCTAACGGTACCTGTTTCGCTTCCTTCGGCGCACATCCTGATTTTGGCGTGGCACTGGAACGTACCGTCACTGAGCTGCTGCAAGGCCGCAGCCTGAAAGATCTGGATGTCTTTACTGCACCAACTTTCGACGACGAAGAAGTGGCCGAACACGCTAACCTCGAAACCCACTTCATCGATTCCAGCGGTCTTATATCCTGGGACATGTTCAAGCAGGACGCAGACTATTCGTTTGCAGACTGGAGCTTCAGCGGCACCACCGAAGAAGAGTTTGCGACTCTGATGGCTATCTTCGATAAAGAAGATGCAGAAGTGTATATCGCCGATTACGAACATCTGGACGTGTATGCCTGCCGTATCATCGTTCCTGGCATGTCCGACATCTATCCTGCGGAAGATTTACTGCTGGCAAACAACAGCATGGGCGCGCATCTGCGTGATCAACTGCTGGCGTTGCCAGATAGTGACCTGCCGAAAGAAACCTATCTTGAGATGATCACTCAGCTCGATGATGAAGGTCTGGATGATTTTACGCGCGTCCGTGAACTGCTGGGCATTGCCAGCGGCAAAGATAACGGCTGGTACACGCTTCGTGTCGGTGAACTGAAATCGATGCTGGCACTGGCCGGTGGTGATTTGGATCAAGCGCTGACCTGGGCTGAATGGGCGCACGAGTTCAACTCGTCAGTCTACACCGATGAGCGCAACAACTATTACCGTTGTCTGCAAACACTGCTGCAATTGTCTCTGGAAGAAGATCGCGAGCCTGCGCAGTACTACAACGCGTTCGTGAAAATGTACGGTCAGAAAGCGGTTGAGGATGCTTCTGCGGCTATCAGCGGTGAAGTTCGTTTCCACAGCCTGTTTGCCGTCGACCCGGAAATGAAAGCATTGCCAGCCCATCAGGCGCTGCTTGGCGCATACGAAAAACTGCAAGTTGCCAAACGTCGTTACTGGTCGAAAGCATAATCGCCCAGACGTGATGAATTGGATGAATTGATTGAAGCCAGCGGGTTTTCCTGCTGGCTTTTTTGCTTATACATACAGAAGAAGTTCTGCGCTTACGCTGCTCCTTTTATTCGCTAAGGTTTGACTCAGCCATTAAAATGACGTGTAATTCCGCGCTAAATAATGTCCGCATGTCGTTTTTAAGACCAAAATATGACACTTATTTTTATACGTTTTTTTATGCGTTAAACCAAAGTTAAATTTACAAACTAAAATTGATGATATTAATTAACATTGAAGCCTTATTATTTACCCGTAGGTGAAAATAGTTTCGCTAGCCCTCAACTTTATTTGTAAAAATTAAAATGTTTTTATGGGAGCAATTTCAAAGAGTTAGCCTCAAAACCACCCCTTCAGTAGTAGTTTAAAAACCACCAAAAACCGCCTCATATGATCCACGTCAATTTTTACGTTATACTGCTTTGCTAGTATCTCGTTGCGCAGTGCATAGCCCTGAATAAGAGAGTTAATGTGAAAGCTGACAACCCCTTCGATCTCATTTTACCCGCCGCTACAGCAAAAGTTGCTGAAGATGCTGGCGTTTATAAAGCCACCAAACAACCGTTAAAAACATTCTTTTTAGCCATTACTGCTGGCGTCTTTATTTCTATCGCCTTTGCTTTTTATATCACTGCTACTACAGGCACAGGAACCGTGCCTTATGGCCTGGCTAAACTCGTCGGGGGCATCTGCTTCTCACTAGGTTTAATGCTTGTCGTCGTGTGCGGCGCAGACCTGTTTACTTCCACTGTGCTTATCGTTATCGCGAAAGCCAGCGGGCGTATTACCTGGGGGCAATTGGCACGCAACTGGCTCAATGTCTATATTGGTAACCTGTTCGGATGCCTGTTCTTTGTGGCGCTGATTTGGTTCTCAGGTGAATACATGGCCGATAATGGCTTGTGGGGGCTTAATGTCCTGCAAACCGCTGACCATAAAATGCATCACACCTTTGTTGAAGCCGTATGTCTGGGGATCCTCGCGAACCTGATGGTTTGCCTGGCGGTCTGGATGAGTTATTCCGGACGCAGCCTGATGGACAAAATGTTCGCCATGGTATTACCGGTCGCGATGTTTGTTGCCAGCGGTTTCGAGCACAGCATAGCCAACATGTTCATGATCCCTTTAGGCATCGTAGTGAAGAATTTTGCGACGCCAGACTTCTGGCAGGCAGTCGGCACAACTCCGGCACAATTCGCAGAACTCAACGTCTCTAACTTTATCATCGACAATCTCATCCCTGTGACCCTAGGTAACATCATCGGGGGCGGTTTGCTGGTAGGGTTAACTTATTGGGTCATATATCTTCGCGATGAGAAGCACCACTGATACAACGTGGCACTCTTGTTACGACAGTTTTACACGTGATTTTTAAAGAAATCCAAATTAGAAGGTAGGTGCAAAATGTCCAAGCTCAATGAAAAATTGACCAACGCATGGCAAGGTTTTAGTGCTGGTGAATGGCAGAATGGCGTAAACGTCCGTGACTTCATTCAGAAGAACTACACACCGTATGAAGGTGATGAGTCCTTCCTGGCTGGCGCTACCCAAGCGACAACCACCCTGTGGGATAAAGTAATGGATGGTATCAAACTGGAGAACCGCACTAAGGCTCCTGTTGATTTCGATACTGACGTTGCCTCTACCATCACTTCTCACGACGCTGGTTATATCAATAAACCGCTGGAAACTATCGTTGGTCTGCAGACTGACGCGCCATTGAAACGTGCTCTGATCCCATTCGGCGGCATCAAAATGGTCGAAGGTTCATGTAAAGTTTATGGTCGTGAACTGGATCCAGCGCTGAAAAAAGTTTTCACTGATTATCGCAAAACGCACAACCAGGGCGTATTTGATGTTTACACCAAAGACATCCTGAACTGCCGTAAATCCGGTGTTCTGACCGGTCTGCCGGATGCATATGGTCGTGGTCGTATCATCGGTGACTACCGTCGCGTTGCGCTGTACGGTATCGACTTCCTGATGGCCGACAAATTCGCACAATTCCAGTCTCTGCAAGACGATCTGGAAAATGGCGTAAACCTGGAAATGACCATCCAGCTGCGTGAAGAAATCTCTGAACAACACCGTGCTCTGGGCCAAATTAAAGAAATGGCTGCTAAATACGGTTGCGACATTTCTGGTCCTGCGACCAACGCGCAAGAAGCTGTTCAGTGGACTTACTTCGGCTACCTGGCTGCGGTTAAATCTCAGAACGGCGCTGCAATGTCATTCGGCCGCGTATCTACTTTCCTTGACGTATTCATCGAACGTGATATCAAAGCAGGCAAACTTAACGAAGAACAAGCTCAGGAACTGATTGACCACCTGGTTATGAAACTGCGTATGGTTCGTTTCCTGCGTACTCCTGAATATGATGAACTGTTCTCCGGTGACCCAATCTGGGCAACTGAATCTCTGGCAGGTATGGGCGTTGATGGCCGTACTCTGGTGACCAAAAGCAGCTTCCGCTTCCTGAATACCCTGTACACCATGGGGCCTTCACCAGAGCCGAACATGACCATTCTGTGGTCTGAAAAACTGCCAATGAACTTCAAAAAGTACGCAGCGAAAGTGTCAATCGATACCTCATCTGTACAGTATGAGAACGATGACCTGATGCGTCCTGACTTCAACAACGATGACTATGCTATCGCTTGTTGTGTGAGCCCGATGGTTGTGGGTAAACAAATGCAGTTCTTCGGCGCTCGTGCAAACCTGGCGAAAACCATGTTGTACGCAATCAACGGCGGCGTTGATGAAAAAATGAAAATCCAGGTGGGTCCTAAAGAAGCGCCAATGATGGATGAAGTCCTGACCTTCGATAAAGTCATGGACCGCATGGATCACTTCATGGACTGGTTGGCTAAACAGTACGTGACTGCGCTGAACATCATTCACTACATGCATGACAAATACAGCTACGAAGCATCGCTGATGGCTCTGCATGACCGTGACGTTTATCGCACAATGGCGTGTGGTATCGCAGGTCTGTCAGTTGCTGCTGACTCACTGTCTGCTATCAAATATGCAAAAGTTAGCACCATCCGTGACGAAGACGGCCTGGCTGTAGACTTCAAAATTGAAGGCGAATATCCACAGTTCGGTAACAACGATTCTCGCGTAGATGACATCGCTTGTGATCTGGTAGAACGTTTCATGAAGAAAATTCAGAAACTACGTACCTACCGTGGCGCTGTAGCGACTCAGTCTGTTCTGACCATCACCTCTAACGTGGTATATGGTAAGAAAACAGGTAACACTCCAGACGGTCGTCGCGCTGGCGCTCCATTTGGTCCAGGTGCTAACCCAATGCACGGTCGTGACCAGAAAGGTGCGGTTGCCTCTCTGACTTCTGTTGCTAAACTGCCGTTTGCTTACGCGAAAGATGGTATTTCTTATACCTTCTCTATCGTTCCAAATGCGCTGGGTAAAGACGATGATGTGCGTAAAGCCAACCTCGCTGGCCTGATGGATGGTTACTTCCACCACGAAGCGTCCATCGAAGGTGGTCAACACCTGAACGTGAACGTAATGAACCGCGAAATGCTGTTAGATGCGATGGAACATCCTGAAAACTATCCTCAGCTGACCATCCGTGTTTCTGGTTACGCAGTGCGTTTCAACTCACTGACTAAAGAACAGCAACAAGACGTTATTACCCGTACTTTCACCAAGTCCCTGTAATAGTTCAGCCTTGTAATCTGGTCTGATAAAAAGGCTCCACACCGTGGAGCCTTTGTTTCATCTTTCCCTGCCCTGCACTGTCTGTAAGACAGTCTGTTTTGCCAGAGCGCTATACGTTGTGGACCTCTGGCAAAGCAGTACCGCCATTGCTGACAATCAACCTTATTGATTGTCTGGTATCATAAACCTGTAGTTTCCAGTTTATCTCTGCCAGGCCAGCACCCGCACATGTAGACTGCTATTCATTGGTCAATATGGAGAATAACCCGCAATGTCAGTTCAAGGTGACATGATTTAGGGTTTATTTAATTGAAATATAAGGATTTATTTCAAACCACGTCCACATATTGACCATTTCGAGATTTAACTACAAAAAAGCCCCGCATTTTAATTTGCGGGGCTTTTCTGTTTCTGCGATTACATCAGGAAGGTTTGCTGACCGTGCGAGGTTGGGTGAGGCATCACTGCGTTGATATGTCCCGGCTTCATAATTGAGCCGTCAAATGATTCCATCGTCTTAAACGTGTGGCCACAATTTATGTTCTGGCACTGGTTATATCGTTCTTTAGTGTTCTCACTCAGGTAACGGCTGGAACGGGTATGTGCAGCGTGTTTGCAGATTGGACAATGGAACATGATCACCACCTCAATGAATCACTTTAAGATGCGTTGATTTTAACCATTTAATTCTATTAAAACAAATAGTTAACCAATTAATTCATCATTCTTCCTGCGTATCAAACTCCACATCCGAAAGCCTTACCTCAAGGTCTAGGGACGTCGTGTAGCCACCATTGCTGAGTGAGTGAACCACCTTAGTGATAATCCATGACTGGTCGTCTATGACGCGCTTAAACCCTTTAACCTGCACCGGCGTTTCGGGGTATAAATCCGCGCGCCCCATAGCCAGATTAATGGAGAATTCCGCCACCCCGCGTTGCAACTTATCCCACTTTGCCGCTGCTGCGCGCATGGCCTGCGCTTTACTGGCATAGATGGTGGTCAGTGCAAACACGTTATCCGCTTCACCGGCCATGTATTCACCTTCTTTGGCTTCAGGTGTTTTGACTGCGGATGCCTTGGTTTTAATCGGTTTCGCTTTGGGGTGTTGCAGTGCGCGCAATTGTTTGAACTTTGGCTTTCGCTGGATTTTGACCTTTTGCTTTTTCGGCTTAGGGTCTTTGGTGTGTAACCATTTGGCCGTTACGCCGGTATATGCGCCCCGGTCAGCAATGGCAAACTGATGCCGGTCTCCGTCGGCGCGCTCAATCGTCATAATCGGTATGGGCTTGCCGCTGGCGGTCGTCCCGCTTCCCGCTTTCAAAAAAAGTAACTTACCGGCTTTCACCGAAACATCTGCCCCGTTGCGCGTGGCCAGACGGGTTAAAAACTTGGCGTCAGACTCCTGAGACTGATCGATGTGCGGAATACTAATGGCGTTCAGCTGCGGGGCTACGCTGGCCGTCAGCTTATTGCGCGCGGCGATTTGCTCCACCACCTGACCGAGCGTGGTGTCGTGGTAAGACATTTCACGCCGTGAGTTCAGGGTGCCGCGAAAGTCAGCACTGCGCGCCCGGATGGTCAACGTATCCGGCGCGCCACGGTGTTCAACTTCATCAACCGTAAATTGCCCCTTACCCAGCAGCGCCGCACCCTGCCAGCCCAAGAACAGGGAGAGCACCGCGCCGCGCGCAGGCATCTCGACCTGACCGTCGCTGTCATCGAGCTCAATGTCGAGCTGGTCAGCTTCAAACCCCCGGTTATCCGTGAGCGTCATAGATAACAGCCGGGCGCTGATATCTTTCGTGATGTCATTACCCGCCTGCATCAGCATAAACGCCGGTGCCAGTTTCGCCCCGGCATCAAGTGTCATACCCGTTATCATGACCATACCCCCTGCACCGCCGAGCTGGCTTTATTCAGCAATCCGTCAGCCTGCGCCTGCAAGTCACCAAACATGGAAGTCAGGGTCTCATCCACGCGGGTGAGCGTTAGCGTAAATTCAATGCTTCGCGCGCTGCCATCGGCAAAAAATTCACTACGGGTTTCACTGAGGCTTTCCACCACAAACATGCCATAAATGGTGCTGGAGCCCTCAAGCAGCGGCCACGCCTTGCCCTCATCGGCCATCTGGTTAAGTACCAGCAGTGACATGCGTCCGCCGGTGATTTCCGGCATAAGCACCCCTGACAGGGTGATTTTTTCCTCATTCACGCCGAGAAATTGCAGTGCGGGACGCTGGCCAACACGGCTGTTTGACGGCCAGCGGTAATCAACATTGCGTTGCAGGCTCTGATAAGGGACGGTCTGAAGCTGAAACACAAATAATCCGAGCGTTAACATCATACGAATATCTCCTTAGTCATAACCCAGCCGTGAGCGTAAATCTGCACGCCGCTGGCGTTCTCGGGCATCCAGCGCATCCATCACCTGACGACTGGTATCCTGTGCGCCCATACCGGCACCGACGGAAATCTGATAACTATTTTTGCTGTTGTCGGTATAAGAACGCCCACCACCCGCCGACACCGGCACGTAGCCGTAACTGAATCCAAAATTACCGCCCGGCGGCTGGTACGGTTCTGAACTTGCGGCCTCTGAATTACCGCCCTCTGATTTAGCTCGCTGCTCTGCCTTGTCTGCGGCTTTGTCGATATCCTCAGACTCACCCTTGATAAGCCCGAGCTTTTCCAGCAACCAGTCAACGCCGCGACGCAGTTTGTTGAATACCTGCAAAGGTGCAGTGAGCGCATTAGCCACGGCCTGACCAAACAGCACCCCGGCATTTTTGCAACTTTCCAGCGTTTCCTGCGTGGATTTCACCGGCGCAATTAACTCCTTGAACCACTGCCATGTTTTTTTAAGCATCTGCCCCAAGCCGTCAAATACCGGCTTAAGCGGCGCAAAAAGCTCTTTGATAGGCTCAAAGGCAACGCCCAAACCCTCAACCACGCCGGAGAAAAAGGCGCTGATAGGTTCCCAGTATTTACGGATTAGCAGAGCCGCAGCGACGAACAGCGCGCCGACGGCCAGCACTGGCCATGTTATTGCGCCCAGCGCAGTGACAATGGCCGTTCCCGCCGTGCTGAATATCACCCCGAGCGTACCGGCGACGGCGATAATCGCATTAATGCCCGCTATCACCGGCCACGCGATAAGACCAATTCCGCCCAGTACGCCGATGATGGCCAACGCACCCGAGGCCACAGCAAAAAGTGTTTTCGTCAGCTCTGGATTGGCTTTCGTCCATGCCCCGATTTTCCCTAACCACTCGGTGGCCGAGGTGGTCAGGCGGCGCAGGGTCTTATCCTGTTTCTCGAAAACCTCAATCTGTAAATCTTCCCATGCCGATGCGAGGTTTTTTAAATCCCCGTCGAGGTTGTCGGTCTGGACTTTGGCGATACGCTCCGTGGTGCCCGTAGAGTTTTTAATCGCGCCTTGCTTCTCAGCAAGGTTGCCGTTACCCGCAGCGGCCACCAGCTTGACCGCACCCTTCATGGCCTCTTCACCAAAGATAACTTTCAGGTATTCAGCCTGCTGCGCGGTGCCGAGTTTGTTCTTTTTAAAAGACCGGTCAATCGACTGGAGGATCCCTACCACCGGCAGCATGTTGCCTTTTGCGTCTCGGGTTTTAATACCCAGCTCATTAAGCGCCGCCGGAGCCTGACCAACGGGGGCTTGCAGACGGCTGAAAATAGCGCTTGCACCCGTACCGGCCATCGACCCTTTAATCCCGTTATCCGCCATCACGCCGAGCATGGCCGTCGTGTCTTCAATGCTGGCACCCGCCGCCTCAGCAATGGGCGCGACGTATTTCATCGCTTCGCCAAGCTCAATCAGCCCGGTATTTGACGAGGTAAACCCCTTGGTCATCACGTCCGCTACGCGCTGAATTTCCGTGGTCGGCAGGTTAAACGCCGATTGCATATTGGTGATAATGTCGGCGGCTTCGGCAATATCGACATCCGCCGCAAGGCTCAGGTTAACGGTGGATCCCGTTGCGGCCAGCACTGAATCGGCGTCATAGCCCGAGCGGGCAAGCGTGGTCTGCGTGCGGGCAACGTCGCCCGGAGAAAACGCCGTTGTCGCGCCGATATCACGCGCCTGCTTACGAACTTGACCGAGTTTTTCATCCCCCTTATCAAGGCCAAGAATGGCCTGCGTGCCTGACATCTGTTTATCAAAACCAATGCCCGGCGCAATAAACCGGGCTTCCCCATACAGCCCGGCAGCGGCCACACCGACCCCAGCCATGCCCGCCCCGCGCGCACCGGCGGCTAACTGCTTGCCGGAGTCATAGCGCTTTTTTACCGTACCGAGTCTGGCCTGCTGCGCGCTGACGCGGGCAAGCGCATCGCGCTGGCGATTGAGCTGTGCCGTAGTCTCACTGACTGAGGTTTTCAGGCGGCGCTCATCGGCTGACAGCGTGCGCGTATTGATCCCGGCCTGCGCCAGTTCCTGACGCTGACGCTGCACTGATTGCCGCAGTCCGTTGTATTTGATTTGCAGGTCAGACGCGGCGCGCTTGGCATCTTCCAGCGCCTTGGCCTGCGCCCGCGTCGGGTTGGTGGTGTTTTTAAACTGGACAGCCAGCGCGGCGGCTTCCTGTTTTGCAATTTTGAGAGACTGGCCGGTTACGGCAAGCTGACCGCTCGTTTTACGAAAACCCTCAATACGCCCGGCTTGGGCGTTCAGGGATTTGAGGGAGTTTTGGGTATTTCGGATATCCCCGGACAGCGATTTACTCGCTGTCTGGATGGATTTAAACGGGCGACTTGCTTGGTCAACGGCCTTGAGCAGAACCTGCAACTTAACGTTACTCATTGGCGTGTCCACTTCGTTCGATTGCCTTTGCGCGCCATTGTGCGAGCTCGGCGGGGCTCATCGGATAGAGCTCTGACGGTGGCCAGTGAAAGACCACCGCCACGTCAGCCATCAGGTCATCTACCCCAAAGCGGGGCGGGAACGTCAGAGTTCCGAATTCGGCGATAAAAAACCAATCACCTTGCCCGCCAGCGCCACAAGGTCTGGCAGTTCCAGCGCGTTACACTCTTCTTTTGTCAGGCTCGGGTAGGTGATGCGCGGCAGTACCACCAGCAGCGCATCAACTTGTGCATTAGCCACGTCAGCCAGACCGACGCCGCGCAATGCTCCGGCAGTGGGACGGATAACCGTCACCGAATCAATCAGGGTTTCGCCGCGCTTGAGGGGTTTATCCAGCGTCACGACGTTGGTGTTTTCGTCGGCGGTATTCAGGTCTTTATTGCTCATCAGATTATCTCCACGTCAGGTTGTGGGCGTGGCCAGCGTTCACCGGCCACGCGGTAATTACAGGCCGATATTGCGGCGGTGTTTTTCCAGCATGTCGGTGCCGTTAACGATTTCGACCATGTTCACGGTGTCGATTTCAATCAGCGTATTACCGTCAATCACCAGCTTGTAATACGTACACTGCGTGGTGATTTTGCTTTCGGTGTCTTCGCCCTGTTTCATGTCGCCGGTGTCGATTTCTTTGTGACGCCCCCGCATGACGATTTCCACGGCAGAAGTATCGCCGGTGTCGTCACGCTGGAATGATCCGGCAAAACGCAGCGGCACATCTGCCGCACCGGCGGCGGCATACTGCGCCCACAGGGTTGCATCCGGGAGCCCGCCCATTGACCACTCAACGGTCAGCGCGTCGTCGTCCAGCCCAAAATCCACCGGCGCGGAGCCGTTCATGCCGCCGCCGCGATAGTTCTCAAGCTTGCGGGTCAGCTTGGGCAGCGTGACTGACTGCACTACGCCCATGTAGCTCAGACCGTCGTTAAACAGATTGAGGTATTTCAGTTTGCGAGGAAGTGCCATTGCGATTGCCCTTAGCTGTTGACGGATGCGGCCAGATTAACGAGGTAGGTGTCCGTGATGCGCTGACGCAGGGTCAGGCTCTCCAGCGGCGGCACCGGCGTGTAGTCATAATCGATATAAAGTTTCCCGGCTTTCAGGGTGTCTTTATCGTTGGCCGATTCATCAAACCAGCAGGTGCCGTCAATGATGTAGCCATTCGATTTGAGCTCACGGAATTTGGCGTTGATGCCGTCGATGATGTCGCGTATAAGCGAGGCGGTCATCGGTTTATCCACCGCCCACATATGCGCTTCGGCCATCGTGTCAGCCAGCACCTGCGCGGTGCGGGTGTAG
Source organism: Rahnella ecdela (assembly GCF_019049625.1). Taxonomy (GTDB): domain Bacteria; phylum Pseudomonadota; class Gammaproteobacteria; order Enterobacterales; family Enterobacteriaceae; genus Rahnella; species Rahnella ecdela. Next base: position 159,124 of record NZ_JAFMOY010000131.1, on the reverse strand, counting down.
TTCTCAAACAGGAAAAGCGGGTCATCAGAACAGGTGCGGTTACCCCAAAAGCGGAAGCCGTCTTTACGCACCAGCGTCGTAACACCGGCCTCATTGAGCAGGTCAGCATCGGTGCCGGATGCCTGCAAATCCCAAAACACCGAGGCGCTGATACCGGTCACGCCATTAACGCCAACGTTTGACAGGGTTTTATGCCAGCCGGTGTTTTGGTCTATTTTGGCGCGCAGACCTAACGCGCGCGCCGTGGCGTAGGCGGTAGAGCTGGCGTTTAGTTTGGTGTCCCATGAAATAAAATCAGGCCAGATAAGCATCAGCTCACGCTGGCTGAAATTGTCACGGTACTTAATGGCATCAGAGAGGGTTTTACATTCCCACGCGCTGATATAACCGAACGCGCGCAGCGACTGACAAACCGTGGCCAGCGCCGTGGCTACTGCCTGCGAGTCCAGCCCCGGCACGCCGAGAATGCGCGGTTTTACGCCAGTGGCCGCTTCGGCGGTAAGCAAAGCTTTCATGCCCGTATACTGACCATTCTCATCAGCCCCGCCGATGATGTTAGAAAGGGTTTCGGCAGCGGCGGCTTCCTCGTCTTCGTTTTCTGACTGAGCCACGCGCACCACGACGGTGACCGGTTTGCACTGGTCGCCAATGGCTGTCAGCGCCGGTAACAGCGTGCCGGTTTTCCCCGCCTTGCCCTGCGCGGCGATCACATCGGTGATTAACACCGGTGTGTTAAGAGGAAAAACTTTTTCGTCAGCATCGTTGGCCGTGCAGACCATGCCAATAATGGCCGTGGATACGGTGGTAATGACGCGCGTTCCGTCGTTGATTTCGACGACCTGCACGCCGTGGTGAAAATCACTCATCGGCTTAACTCCGTTAAAATAGGCAAGGTCATTTTGTTGTTTAACAGAAGTCAGGGCGAGCGGTGAGCGTTGGGAGGTTCAGGGTACAACAGGCGTAAAAAAGCCCCTTACGGGGCGATGGTCAGACTCAATGGCAGAACGGATAATCAGGCACTTTCCAACCCCAGTTTTTCGGCCAGACGATGCAGGGCACATACTGACATGACCTCTTCAGCAGACTGCGAAAACGCCGCCCAGTTCTCAGCCAAAAATCCCGCAATGATTTCAGTTTCCTGCTGCGTGAGTTCCATTTAAAACCTCCGTAAAATTTTTCCGATATCCTTCGCCATTTCTGGCAAGCTATCAAATAGTTATCACAGATCGTTTAAGCGAAACCGATCGGTATCCCCGATCGATACATTAAATGCAACTCAATTAACCGTATCGGTATTTTCGATTTTTTTGCCGGGTAGCTCTGGCCAAGTGATATCAGTAGCACTGGTCAAATCCAGCCTGTTAAGAGCAACACGGCAAGTTTTCCATGCTTTAAGCTCTTGCAGTTCAGCTTCTGTTGCGTCATCGATGTCTACAGCATCCTGTAAAGGCGCAATGGCTATGGCCGCTTTGCTCAGTAAATCATTTCTTTTTTTCTCAGCCACTTCTGACGCTACCGGCTCGAACTTAATAAATGTCCCGTCCTGATAGCCGTAGGTTTGCTGGCCAATATCTGCCGGTAAATTTTTAGCTGAAACTTCATAAACACTCACACCTTCTGATAACGTTAAAAAGTTAGGGTTCTCCGACCATGTATTAATAAATCCGTCCTGACCCACGGCAATAAATGCATTTTTACCCGCCCATTTCTCATCGCGTAATGTGTACCAATCATTACCGTTTTCATCTTCGAAATAGAGAACGGGGACGGCCAAACCCTCTTCAAAAACTTGCTTTGAGATTTTGATATTTTTGAACGTAATCATATTAGTTACCCACCTGTCGCCAGCTTCCACTCGCCGTTCGTACCATTAACGCACGGTAATATTTGCCCATCATGCGGCAGTCACCCAAGTCAGGACGGATGTTTAAGCCCGTCATAAAACACCCCGTCGGTGCTTCCCAGTTTTGGTGAGCAGTCCAGCCTGCATTCACCAGCGCCTGACTGCCGCGCTGCACGTCATAAATAAAGCGAGAGTCTGACCAGTTGCGATCCGCAAGATAAACCACAGCGTCACTTGCCTCATGCCGCATATAGGGATTGGCCACGTTTCCGCTCGCAAATCCGGCAGTTTTGACGCTGTCACGCGCAATATAATGCGCATTACTTTCAGTCTTAGAATAAGCGTCAACAAAAGGCGGTTTGTTCTGCGTTGTGTAAACCTCCCCCATATCAGAGGCGTCTACCTGAATTTTTACCTTCGCCCCCGTCCAGCCGATATAGATTTTATTCGTACCCATACCGACACCGCCGCCTTGCTGAACGGCGGCAAAATTCCCGACATTCCCAAGCCCGACACTCGAGTTGGTGAGATTGATGTCTTTGGTGCCGTCAAAGGCTACACCGGCAATCTTGCGGGCGGTGGCGAGTTTAGTCGCTGCAACAGCAGTGCCGCCCGAGGGTAGTGCGTCGACGTTTCGTGCACTGATACTGATATCTTTCGTGCCGTCAAACGCCACACCGGCAATTTTTCGCGCCGTGGCTAATTTGGTTGCCGCCACGGCTGTGCCGTTAGCAGGGAGCGCACCGAGATTTTTTACTGCATCCGCTGCGGTTTTGGCACCCGTGCCGCCGCTGGAAACAGGCAGCGCCGTCGATAACGTCAGGCCATACGCACCGGCGATTTCAAGGCCGCTGTCTATCACCCAATTATCTGCGTTACCCGTTGTCAGGTTTGACGCTCTTTTTCGCAGGATCCACCTGCCGTTAGTGGTATCCCAAAAGCCGAAATTCCCCGCGCCTGAATAGTTCACCGAGATCAATGGATGTACAGCATCTGACGAGCTGAATTCACACGCACCATCATGGCGGCTGAATCTCACTAATCCTTTAAATTCGGTGTCACCCGTAAACGTCGCATTGGCGCTATCACCATCTAACGTTAAAGAGGATTTAACTACTCCCGCGTCATTTCTGGCATTGAGCACTAACCTTCCGCCGCCGGTGGTGTTGTACTGAAAACTCACCCCGGCGAGAATACGACCGTATGGATCACCCGCCGCTGTTGTAAGGCGGGCGGCAATATCGCCAACAGCGATCACTGAGCCGGGTCGCATCCCTTCCACCTGATCAAGCCGGTTATACGTTGTGTATGCTGAAAACGCATCTGCTCTGGAGATCAGTTGTCGATAACTTGCGATGTTTTCCCGTTGTGTTAGTGAGCCGGAAAATACCGCAGAGGTACCTTTGATTTCGCCAGTAACCACGCCGCCGGTTGAAGCAAGTGCCCCCACGTCCGCCGCCGTCAGGGTAATGTCAGTGCTCAGCACTTTATTGTTCACCTTGCGGGTGGACGGCACGCGGGTGTTGGCATTGTCGTTGGCCGCTTTCACCGCCTTTGGCGTCGCCGCCAGCGTTTCACTGGTACTGCTGACCGAGCTGTTAAGCTGCACAAAACCTTTTGCCGTCAGCGTACCGTCGGGATGGTTACGGGATTTTTCATGTGCGGCCAACTTATCGTCAACATAGTCTTTTGTGGCCATCACGGTAGAGCCATCAATGCTCAGCGCTACGGCATCAATTTCACTGACGATAAGCACCATGCGCAGCGTCTGTAACCGGCCTGACCCTTCGGCCAGTTGGGGTTTATAGCTTTCAGCCATATTACTGACAGCAACCAGCACGCCGTCAGCATCATATAAGCCCATTTCACGCATCCAGAAGCCGCCGACGTCGGGCTGAATCACCAGCTCGGCCACCAGATAATTACTGTTTTTGGCATCGATGCTCAGCCGGTTGAGATTGGCGCGATAAACCTCATTAACCAGCTTGGTTTGTTTTGGGTCAGGCGTCGGGAGCTTACCGCCCCCGTCACCGACGGCCATACGTGTGATGTTCACCTGAGTTCCGCCCGCCGTGGCGGCGGCGATTTTGGCCGCTCCGGCGGTAGTCAGTAATGCTTTATAAGTCGCCATGAATGCTCCTCTGCTTAGGCCGGATAAACGGTGATGACGTCGCCGTCGTAAGAAAGCGCGCCGACAAAAATATGGCCGGGGATATCCTGAATAATCGTCAGCGTCTCAAGGTGGCGACTGGCGGGTTTCGCATCCGCAATGAGCCGCTCCATCTCCTGATACATTTCTTCGGTGATGCCGCTTTCCAGTACACCGATATCGAGGCGAAACGTGCCGGGCGGGCTGTTGGTTTCCCACCACTCAGAAATATTGATGACGTACCCCAGCGGCTCAACCACCCGGCGGATTGCGCTGATGGTGCCTTTATGGGTATGAATAAAATAAGCTGACTGGATCACGCCGCGTTTTGTTGCCTCCGGCCAGCTTTCGTCCCAACGGTCAACCGAAAACGCCCATGCGAGATAAGGCAAAAACTTCGCCGGACAGGTCTGCGGGTTCCATAAATCACGCAGCGGCACCGGGACAGCGGTCAGCTCGGCGCACGCCGCAGCGGCGGCAACCTCCAGCGGAGAAGAACCCACAGGTAACAGGCGCACATTACTCATCGGTGCCCCCGATAGTGATGGAGGACTCAGTGCAATATGACGCCTGCGTGTCATCCAGTACGATATCGGCCAGCGGCTGCGTGAGCTCGACACGTTGAACACCTTCAACATGCAGCGCGGCATAGATAGCCGAGAGACGGATATCACGCCCCAGCCGGTGCTGTGCCAGCGTGTAAGCGTTAAGCTTATCGGCTGCGGCCAGCCTGACGGGCTCTAATTCAGGCCCCGGATAAACGTAGAGCTCGGCAATAATCTGATATGGCACAATCTTTGCTGACTGTACGGTCACGCGGTCAGCCACCGGGCGCACGTCTTCGGCGTTGAGCGCCGCATTCACAATCGCGATAAGCTCCGCGCTGGCCGCGCCGCCTCCCTCACGCGACAGCACAGAAATCGTCACGCTGGCAGGTTCCGGGCTAATCACTGACACGTCCGCAACCCGACCGTCAGCACTGCGGCCATGGAACTGATAAGCGCCCGTTGAACCGGCCACGCTCAGACCCTCAAAAGCCTGCTGAATACGCACACGAAAATCACTGTCACTTTCCAGCACCTCGGCAACCGGCGGCAGCACCGTATCATCAGCCTCAGTGATAACCAGCCGCGCAACGTTATAGTTTGCGCCGAGCTGGTCGAGGTCAGCGCCGGTGGCGTAGGCCAGCATATTGGCGCGCGCCGCCTCGTTGACACGCTGACGCAAAATTACCTCACGGTAGGCATTTTCCTGCAACAGCTTCACAATCGGCTCCGATTCGAGCGACAGGGTACGTGCGACGGCTTCACGTTCGCTTTCGTCATACAGGGAGAGCAACGTCGCTTTACGCTCTTCAAAGAGGGTTTCATAGTCCAACTCCTCGACCACATCCGGCGCGGGGAGCAGGCTTAAATCAATCGTGGCCATAGTGTTAACTCAGTGAGATGGAAGAAGAGAAACTGCCGGGGGAATCCGTGCGGTTGCCGGTAATATTGACCACCATCTCCCCGCTGTAAGTGGTTTCAAAGGTGATGCCGGTCAGGCTGACGCGCGGTTCCCAGCGAAGGATCGCCGAATAACACGCGGCCATGATTTGCAACCGCAGCGCCGCGTTTTGTGGCTGGTCGGTCAGCGCGGAAAGCAGCGAGCCATAATTTCGGCGCATGACCCGAGAGCCTATGGGCGTTCGCAAGATGTCACTGACTGACTGGTTGATGTGCGCCATGTCTTCAACCGAGCGCCCTGACTGGCGTGACATGCCGAGATATTTCGCGTTAGTCATTATCAAAACCTCTGCTATCAATTCGGTTTACCGGTGTTTCCGCCACCCGTCTGGACGCCGCCGTGTGTGTGGGTATCAACCTGCACACCGTTGGAGGTAAACGCGCCGCCGCTGTGCGCAATATTGCCTTTCATCGCACCGCCTTTTTTCACCTCTAATGAGCCGGTGGTCAGCTTGTTCGTACACACCACCTCCGGCGTATCAAACGTGATTTTGCTGCTGGCCGTGACGGTGACATTCGGCGCGGTGGCACTGATTGACGTTGCAGCGGAAATATCAGCGGTCTGAATACCGCTCACGGTCAGCGCGCCGGTTTCCGGCTCGTACTCCAGCACGGCACCGTCAGAAAAACTGACGTGATACGCCTGCGGTGATACCGACGGCGCGGGGAAATCATTGGAATAAATGCCCGGCAGCACGAACCCGGTATCAAGCTCACCGCCAAGTGAAAGCAGCAAAACCTGCTCACCTACGGAAGGTGCCCACCAAGTACGCGAACTACCGGCGCGAGACGTAAGCCAGTGCAGCCAGTCAGTTACAAGCTCACCAGACTGGACACGACAAAGTCCCAGCGTGGTATCCACTTCGGCAACTACGCCAATGCGGATAATGTCGCGCACGGCGCGCGCAAGTTCGGAAAGGGTTTCGAGTGTATTCATGAGGTAAAGGATGCCGCCAGAGGGATCTGTCAGCAATGCAGAATTGTTATTTGACAGGCAGCACAACAACCTTAAAAAAGCAGTCATTTAAATAAATATTATTATATATTTAATACCTCAAAAAATAATTAACGATAAATATGTATCTTTATTAATCTCATGTGCTAGCATCAAAAAACACGCAACACCAGAATGAAAATATTAATCTTAAAATCAAAGGAGCTGAACATGGCGTTTTTCAATATCGAATTCATACCACAATACATTAAAATATTACTATTTTTAGCAGTAGTATGGATTATTTGGGTGAGGGTTCCGGATATATCTTTCTTTATTCGAATATTTACTAAAATATTTAGATTGAACTTTACTGACGCGAGATTTATAAAATATGACAACGACTTACACAACCTCCATTTATTCAAATTAATACATGGTATTAATGTCAGTTCCCTTGATGATGCTCTTATAGTGAATAATGCATTAAAGGATAAAATAATAAAACGAAAGTTGTTATGGTTTTCAGGCTATTTTGGCGAAGTTGGAGTTAAACGCGAACTTCGTGGGGATACTTTTTTTACTTCGTTAATAGCCTTTGTTTTTATTATTTTTAGTTTAGGGATGCTGCTCTCACTTTCTAGTTTTAAGTATGGCTACGCTTCCTATGCAGATGCAAACACGCCAAAATTATTGATATCGACTTATAATATTCTCGATACAGGGAATCAAAAAACTTACAACAAAAAAGCCTGTACTACATTAAAAGAAAATGAATCGCAATACATAAAAGATGCTTGTAATTACCTAACAACTTCTGATGTCGATCTAAAAGAAGAGTTAAAACACTATATATCCAAAGAGGAAAGAGATCTAAAAATAGCCATAGCGTTCATTATAACTTTCCTCGTATCAGGTTTCGTCCTACTCATTGGAGCTAGAAACTTTTACAAACTTAATAATATTGTTTGCGACCTTAAAGAACGCAGTGAAGATTAGTATTTCTTTTGATTCAGATATCTAACATTTAACTCATAAGAAAGAGAATAGTGCTTTCAATAATTTGACGGTCATCAGTACTGAAACCCAACAAAGGGCGGGTTTCGTACTGCACCGGCTTACTGTGACGGTTCGGCTTATCCCGTAACCCTTCCTGATGAATACGCGCAATCCGCTGCACCCTCCCAACAAACTCAACCACTGCCGCATCGGGTGAGCCATTCGCTTTTAGGTATCGCGCCGTGCGCAGCTTGGCGAACATTTCCCGCTTTACCCTGCCCTTTTTACCTCTGACCGGCTGACGCTTTCGCTTAGCGTAGGGCGTACCGTCCGGTGCCTTTTGTTGCTTGATGCGCTGCTGCTGGCTAGCTCGCAGCTTTTTGGCTATTTCAGCGGCCATCTTACGACGGCCAGCGGGGGACAGGCTTGCCAGCAATCCGGCGAGCTTATCGTCAAAGGGCTTGAGCTCATTCATCCCATTGACTCACAAGCTCACCATGCACATACAGCTCCATTGGCCGGTGTACCGGCACCGGTAACGGGGGCTCATCCAGTGGCGTAACAGTGAGCCTGCGGTCAGCCTCTTTGACGATGGTGCGCTCGGTCAGTTGCAGGCTCATGCGCACGTCTTTGCTGTCGTCGTTATTAATATCTGCTACGTAGGTGAAGCCGCGTTTTTTCCCTTCCTCTGTGGTCATGATGTCCGGCTGATGCTCACGCAGCCACACGTTCACCGGCACAATCAGCAGGTTTAAATCCCCGGTGTAATCTGTTACGACAATATCCAGCGTGTAGCGATTCTCAAACGATAACGACGTAGCCAGCGTGGCATTAATCGTGCCGCCATCAACAAACATGTGCAGCATATCCGGGTTATCACGCAGCAACGGAACGGACTTAAAGATCGCGTTTTTCAGGCTGGCGGGCTTCAACATCGTGTGACTCCTGACATTGTTTAACGGTCTCGACTTGCAACGCACAGTTCACCAGCGCGCTCTCCAGTTGGCGATTGTCTTCGCTTAAATCACCGTTGGTTTTCGGGGTGCTTCCCGGCATCGGACAACTGCTGACTTTCGGACAGCCAACGTAAATAATCGCCGGGTTTATCGAACGCGGGGCGGGTGTGCAGCCGGATAATGTCATCAGGCAAAGGAGACTGAAACCAGCCGCGCAGCGCTTCATTTTCATTGAGTAACCTCGTAATTGTCTGATTCCGAAGCGCGGCCAGCGTACCCGCCGCATTAACCTGCTGACGGAGCACAAGCAGCGCACGCTCATTACGCTGACCGCTGGCTTTCAGCTCACTGATGGCCAGCGCGCTGGCTTCCAGCGTCGTTTTTAATTGCTGAATGTGCTGATTGGCCGCTGCTACTTTCTGATTTGCTCCCCGCCACGCAAAGAGCGCACCCGCGAGCGTGAGCACTAACACCGTCATGATGTATTTCATGGCACCCCCTTCATGCAATGTTTCAGCTCAACTGCCCGGCGGTTGTTGAGTCCCTTATTCCACACGCCATTTACATACACCCAGCGGGGGAGCTGCTGGCAGGCTTGCGACCATTCACCGTGCCTGATGAAATAGGCCAGCGTGGATTTACACGCCGCCCCCGTGCCGATGTTAAACGCCAGACTGATCACGGCGTCATACACTGGCTGCGGCATGGTCACCGGCATGCATTTATCCACGGCACGCTCCGTCATGATGATGTCAGCGATCAGATTACGGGCAGCGTCCTGCTCCGTAATGTTCTGCGCGGGCTTCACCCCCGCAGTGTGGCCGATGCCAGATGTCCAGACTCCGGCGCTGCACTGGTACGGATTTAGGCGGCACCCTTCGAGGTTGGCAATAATGGCCAGACCCTCGGCGGAGGTTTTGACAAACCGGTAATCAGGCATCAGCGCGGCCAGCGCCAACACGATGGCCACACTGCAACGTTTAACGATTGAGCTCATCGAAAACCCTCTGACTCAGGCCGTTACGCTCCAGCAATTTGTAGCTTTTGCGCCGGTAGTACCAGTTAACGAAAAACGTCCCCACGGCCACCGCAGCCCCCACCAGAAAGGCGAAATCCTGCGGCGTCAGCGCGCCGATAAAAGCCAGCAATGCCGCGAGCCCATAGGCAAACATTGAAGATATTTTTTCCATCGTCAGTCCCATAGCTGGACGGTTTCAGAAGTGGAGGCGGTATCAACGTCTGGCAAAATCACGGTGGTGCCGTGCGGCAGGACTTCGCCTAATTCAGCCAGACCGGGATTCGCGGTAAGTACCGTCTCAACGACGCCCCCGGTTCGCCCGTAGTAGCGAAAACACAGGGCGTCGAGCGTGTCGCCCTGCTGTGCGATAACTTTCATCAGAGCTGGCTCACCATGCCGCGCGCCTGCCCCTGTAACCGGGACAAATGCCAGCGCATGTCACGCCACTGGTCATCCACCGACACCTCCAGCGCATCGGCTTTTTTGTCACCCTTCGCGCTGGCGTCATAGCTGCGGTAACGCTCATAAATCACGGCGGTAGTCATTGCACAGACCGCGCTCAGGTAGTGGAAACATTTCACGCTTTCCCCGTCGAGCGCTTCAGCGGGCACATCCGCCAGCGTTTTAAATCCTGCCTCGATCTGCGCCTCCCGGAAGAGATAAAGCTCGGCGTTGACCTCGGCCATTGCGGACTTAATCGCGGCGCGCAGTCTTTCATCCGTCACGACGTGACCGAGGCGGATACGTTCGCTCACCAGTTTTGGGTCAACGTCCGGGAAAAAGAACGTATTGGTGATAACGGGAATGACCGCCTGCTCTGGGGGGATCACTACGGTGGAGCTCGCCGCTGCTGCGGTCATGACAATATCCATGTTCAAACCTCAAATAGGTGGACGGTGGACGCAGGCGTCAGACGAGGTAAAAACCTGCATCGGCCTGCGTGCCGTCCGGCGCGGGGCGCTTTCTGTTAACAACTGGCGGGCTTTGCCTTACGCGGGCGACCACGCTTAGCCGGGGCGGCTCTAGGCTTGGTTTTGCGCGGGGCGGTATCAGGCTTCGCAGTCACCGCCACTGGCCGCAGCGCCCTCTCCAGTTGCTCTATGTCTTTTTTCACACCAGCGACGCTATCAAGCTGCATCGCGCGTTTTAGCTGAATAAGCGCCTGTTCGGGCAGGCCGTTGTCGCGCAGTACCAGACCGGTAATTTTGTGCAGCTTGGCGCGCACTGGATCCGGCATGTCGTGCGGGAGGGTCATATCAATAACGGTCAGCAGGTCATCAACGCTGACGGCCTGCCCGGCACTGCGGGCGCGCATCGCGGCCAGCGCAACATCTTCGGCAAATAAATACGGCGTCGGGCGCTTGTTATTCGGCACATTGAGACCGTGTTTTAGTGCATAGCGCGCCATGTCGAACGTGCCGCGAATGTCCCCCGCATCGAGTGACCACTGCAACATCGTCATCAGGACGTCATCCTGATTTCCGGCATCGCTGGCCAGCACACCGGCAATCCACGGCGCATAGGCTGGCAACATGTCGCGCTTGCGTCGGGCTTTGTCTTCAACGGAATAAATGGATTTGAGTATCTGGCGGTCTCCGCGCAGCTTCATCAGCATCTGGCCGTATGGCAGTGCCGAACGCAGCGGATCACTGACCCGCTGCGATGAGGCTTTTTCAGCAGAGACCCGCATCATATGACGCTGTGCGGGACTCAGCATGGGTTATGCCTCGGTTTCAGGTTGGGTTTCGGTCACCGGTGATGAGGCCGGTTCGTTTTTTTCAGGGGTGAAATCGCCGAGCTCAATGTTTTCAATCATCGCCGCGCAGCCGTAGTCTTCGACCACAAAGTCAATTTTCAGGGACTCGTAGTTTTCGATGCGGTCACGGCGCGCCACTTCTTCGATATGGCGGCGGTGTGAGCTGTCCATGATGTAAATAGACAGGTTATCCAGACGGGTGATCAGCAGGGCATTGTCCGGGAAGTAAGGCACACGCACCGCAGGCAAATTACCGATGCGTTTCTGGCTGACAATAATGTCACCGGCCAGTTTTTCGCTGTTTTCCTGTGACTTGTTAATCAGCGGGAAATACTTATCGGAAAGCATTTTGCGACCGCAAATCACTACCAGTCCGGGGTCTTCTGAATGCCACGCATCCAGCAGAAAATCGGTGGCGTTCATGACAGCGGCGTCGATATTTTCGAAATCACCGTTCTTACCGATGCGCACGGTGTCGGAAACCACCGCGCCGGTGTCGTCGGTGACTTTATCCATCACACGCTCGGCGGCTTCGTTACGCAGCTTTTGCAGCCAGCCGACAGCCACGTCCTGCAACATCTGGAACTTGCTGCGGTCAGAAGTTTCCGCGCGGCTTACGCCATTGAAACCGGCCATGATGTAATCCAGTGCCTGACGTTTGGCGATTGCATCGCGCAGACGGGTCTGGAAGTCCTGATAACGCGCCCACAAATCGAGGGTGTTGTAACGGATATGGAAATCAAAATTGACCTGTTCACACTTATATTTGCGTGAAGCCAGCGCCTGAAAATCTGCGGTTTTACGCTCGCTGCCGCCGTCGGTGTCTGTGGTACTGGCAATAGAGCCGGTCACGCCAAGGCCGATTTTTTCACCTTCCTGTTCGTCCACCGGCACCATGTTGATGCGGCTCAGAAATTCTGAGGACTCCTGCACGGTGGTGATAAGGGTCTGCGTGACGGAAGGTTCAACGCTGAATTTTTTACTCAAATCCTCCACATCGACGCCGTTCAGCTCGGCCAGACGGGACAGGTAGGCATTAAATTTAAAACGGGTGTTCTTACGCATATTTCTCTCACTGTTTTTCAGGAATAAAGGGGAACGCCGCCGGTTAGCAGTTTGTCAAAAAGGTGCTTTCACCGTTGCCACCCGGAGAGACCGGGCGTTTCGGTTGTTTGAAACTTTCGGTGCTGTCGAGGGAGGTTTTTAAAGAGGTAAGCGCTTCATCGCTGGTTTTTACCTGTCCTTTAAGCGCGGTAATTTCCTGCTCCAATTCAGAGAAACGTTTTGCGGTGGTTTCACATACGGTTTGTAATTCCTCAGCCACGACAGTGATCGCGCCCTGCACGTCAGAAAAACGGGCGTCATCACTGGTCTGTTTGGTGCTGAACATCCCTTTGATCTTTTCCGTCAGGTTGGTAAGCAGGTTGTCGGGAAGGTCTTCGAAATCAAGCTCGGCAATGGTGGCCACGGAGAACAAATCATCCGGCTGGTCTTTCTTACCGGCGAATGGGTTGACCTTAGCGCGTGCGCTGAATTCGAGCATTTCCGTTCCAAGGCTGGCGGGGTCATCAGTCACGGCCAGACCGACCAGATAGGCTTTACCGGTGTTGGCGAAATTCGGGCGAATTTCCATGGAGGTATAAATTTTCTGCCCCGCTTTGACCATTGCGGCCAGCTCGTCAGTCGGGGTGATTTTGGCAAACAGCGCCCACTTACCTTTCAGAGCTGAATCATCATCAATTTTCTCGCCTTTCAGTTCGACGACATCACCGAGGCGCTTAAAGTCACCGCTGGGTAATAAGCCTCTGATGTGCTCCAGATTGATGCGGCAACCGTAGACGCGCGGATCAAACGCGGCGGCCATTTGCTGAATGTCGCTTGCCTCAATATTGCGGCCGTCGCAGGTATCACCCTCAACACCGATTCGAAACCATTTCGATACTTTCTTTGCCATTGTTCAGATGTCCTGAGTAGGAGTTAGGTTCGGGGCTAGTTTCCCGACCTGAAGCCCGCACGGCCAGCGGTGGCCGTCTGACGATCCATTACACAACAGGGGGTTAATGCGAGGGTGTGAGCGGTTGCGTAGCGTGACGCTCATCCATTCAGCGGAGCGACACAATGACCGAGAACAACGCAGGATTAATCAGCGACCCGCGCAGACAGGCGGCACTGCTTTACTGGCAGGGTTTTTCCGTCACGCAAATAGCGGAAATGCTCAGTCTGAAAAAACCCACAGTGCAGAGCTGGAAACAGCGTGAAAAATGGGACGCCGTCGCCCCGATTTCGCGCATTGAAACCAGCATCGAGGCGCGGGTCATTCAACTGGTGATGAAGAGTAAAAAAGAGGGGCAGGATTTTAAAGAAATCGACCTGCTAGGCCGACAGATTGAGCGTCTCGCAAGGGTTAACCGCTACATGTCCACCGGCAGCGAAGCGGATTTAAATCCGAACGTGGCGAACCGCAACAAAGGGGAGCGAAAAAAAGCGGAGAAAAACGTTTTCACGGATGATGCTATCGCCAAACTCAGTGACATTTTTCTGGATGATGCGTTTGAGTATCAGCGCGGCTGGTATCAGGCGGGTTTACAGCACCGTATTCGCAATATTCTCAAATCTCGCCAGATTGGCGCGACCTTCTTTTTTGCCCGCGAGGCGCTGCTTGATGCGCTGACCACCGGACGTAATCAGATATTTATCTCGGCCAGTAAATCACAGGCGCACGTCTTTAAAAATTACATCATCGACTTTGCCCGGCAGGTGGACGTAGACCTTAAAGGCGACCCGATGCAGCTTTCAAACGGGGCGCGCCTGTTCTTTCTCGGAACAAACATCCGCACCGCGCAGAGCTACACCGGCAATCTGTATCTGGATGAATATTTCTGGATCCCAAAATTTCAGGAGCTGCGCAAAGTGGCCTCCGGGATGTCACTGCATAAAAAATGGCGTACCACCTATTTCTCCACACCGTCGAGCCTTGCCCACAGTGCCTATCCGTTCTGGTCTGGTGAATTATTTAACAAAGGGCGTAGGCACAAAGACCAGCGTATTCAGCTTGACCTCAGCCACAGCCATTTAGCCGCCGGTGTGGAATGTGCCGACGGCCAATGGCGGCAGATTGTCACCGTTGAAGATGCGCTGTCCGGGGGTTGCGACCTGTTCGACATTAATCAGCTTTCGCTCGAATACAGCCCGTCCGAATATCAGAACCTGCTGATGTGTGAATTTGTCGATGATAAATCGTCGGTATTTCCGTTTGAGGAGTTGCAGGGGTGCATGGTGGACAGCCTCGAAGAGTGGCCGGACTTTAATCCCTACGTATTTCACCCGTTCGATGACAATCCGGTGTGGATTGGTTACGACCCGTCGGAAGCGAACGGCGGCGACAGTGCCGGGTGTGTGGTCATTGCCCCGCCCGCTCAGCCGGGCGGCATCTTTCGCATTTTGGAGCGTCACCAATGGCAAGGCATGGATTTTGATGCGCAGGCCAAAGCCATCGAGGCGCTGACAGAGAAATATAACGTCGAATATATTGGCATTGATGCCACTACCGTCGGTCAGGGTGTTTATCAGCTCGTCAGGCAGTTTTACCCGGCAGCGCGTGAAATCAAATACACGCCGGAAGTGAAAACGGAAATGGTGCTGAAAGCGAAAAACACCATCCATCGCGGCTGTCTGCAATACGACGCTGGCCATACCGATATTACGGCCTCATTCATGGCCATTCAGAAAACCATGACGGCCAGCGGTGCGAAATCCACCTACCGCGCGAGCCGCAGTGAAGAAGCCAGCCACGCCGATGTCGCATGGGCAACAATGCACGTACTGATTAACGAGCCGCTGACCGCCGCCTCCGGCAAACAAATAAAATCCACCTTGGTGATGTTCTGATATGACCCGTAAAAAAAACCGCATCAATAAAAAACTGACACCACAATCCGACTCCCAAAAAAGCGAAATCTTCCGCTTTGACGAACCGGCCACCGTAATGGATCGCCGCGATATTCTTAATTATCTGGAATGCCTCAGCAACGGGAAATGGTACGAGCCACCGGTCACTTTCTCCGGGTTGGCTAAAAGCTTCCGCGCCGCCGTTCACCACAGTTCGCCGATGTACGTTAAGCGTAATATTCTGGCAAGTACGTTCATCCCTCACCCACTGCTTTCTCAGCAGCAATTCAGCCGATACGCGCTGGACTACATTGTTTTTGGTAATGCGTTCATCGAAAAACGCCTGAGCGTGACCGGCCAGCTTCTCAAACTGGAGGCATCACCTGCCAAGTATACGCGCCGAGGTGTTGAGGAAAATGTTTACTGGTTCGTGGAGAATTACATAAGCCCCCACGCCTTTGGTCAGGGGGACGTTTTTCATTTGCAAGAGCCGGACATTAATCAGGAATTGTACGGCCTGCCGGAATACCTCAGCGCATTAAATAGCGCATGGCTCAATGAGTCAGCGACGCTGTACCGTCGGAAATATTTTCTCAACGGCGCACACGCGGGCTATGTCATGTACGTGACCGACCCGGCGCAAAACTCGCAGGACGTGACCGCACTACGCGACATGATGACGAAATCCAAAGGGTCTGGGAATTTTAAAAATATTTTCTACCACGCCCCCGGCGGAAAATCAGATGCGATCAAAATCATTCCCCTCAGCGAAGTGGCGACCAAAGATGATTTCTTTAACATCAAGAACGCAACGCGCGACGATCTGCTTAGCGCGCACCGGGTGCCACCGCAGATGATGGGCATTATCCCGAATAACACCGGCGGCTTTGGTGACGTTGAAAAAGCGGCAAAAGTATTTGTGCGTAACGAGTTGGTTCCGTTGCAGGAGCGCATGAAGGAGTTAAATGAGTGGGTAGGAAATGAGGTGGTGCGGTTTACTGATTATGCGCTTTAAGCATTGTTGATACTGAATAAACCGCCATATTTTTGGCGGTTTTAATGCAGGCATTTACTTCACTAACTAAATGTTATTTAGGCATATAAATACAATAATTTTGGTTAAGTCAAAAAAAGTAATATGATGAAAATCTGATCAATCAAAACTGCAAGGATTAGCAGGTGCATCATGTTTACACTCTACAAAGGCCGTGAAATTGAATGGGAACTCCGCCCAGAAGACTTCGCCTATATCTGCTCACCCGAGCACGCTTTAGAACAATCTAAAACCCACTATGATCTGGATCAGCGAAATTACCGCAGCAGATTCAGCCCCTTTAGTGTTCCTGAGCGCCTTTACTCACGACAGCCCACATGGCGACGGGCACAGACCGGATATGTGGATCCCATTTACGACTCAATAAAAGAGCATCTTCAGTTAGGCTGGCTGATTGGTGTGGATACCACTGAGCAATGGAATTGGGTCGAAAACCCATTTTACGTTGATGAAAATGGTGACCTGATTTGTGACAGAGCCTACCTGTACCACGAATGGTTTATTCGACAGGCTATGGATGCTTATGAATTCGCCGTAGCTGAAAGACAAGGTGTAAAAGCCCTTCCAACTCAGAAATATGATTACGGGGGTTGGGGTTCAGCACCTGTTCAACACGCCCAGTCAACTAAGACAATCAATAGTAAAGCTGCCGGGCGGTTATTAGCTGCTGGTGGAGTTTACAATGGCAACATTGCAGATTATGCCAAAACTGCGCAACAGCTCGGCGGTGAAGCTCCGGCAGGTTATGATCAGATGCTGAATGAGACAACCGCAGGTTCGGCGATTGCTATTGTCTCTGCGGCAGCGGGATTAGGTCTTGGTCGAATGGGTGCCGCGGGTGAGATTAGTCAGTTAGAGAAATTGACGCAGCCGCAGAACATTAATGGCTTTACACTCGAGCAGTTATCCGATGGTGCAAAACTATTAGATAAGGGAGATTTAACTCAAGCAGGACGTGCCCTGCAAAAGCATGGGGGACGTATTGGAAGTGCATTTCCACCCGTTAAGGGAAATACTGCCGCAATAAATGAACAGGGGCAAAGTATCGTTGATGGCATTTTAAACGACGAAAGCAAAAAAGTCCTATTCAGCAACACTGGTCGATTTGGTCAAGTAACTGATATTATTGCAACAGACGGTCGGGGTCTGAGGTATGACCCCCAAGGGAAGTTAATAGGATTTCTGGAGCCACCAAAATGAGTAAATTAACCGCACAACTGGCCAGTTTGCCAGACAGAGAAAACGTTGTTTATGAAATCTACTCTGATTCCGATCAGGTGGCTGAAGTGTCCAACGAGCCAGATAATGGCATCCGAATTGAAATTTTCCCATGTCCCCATACAGGGAAAATTTGGAATTTTGATTTCAATGAATTCTATACACTCATAGAACAAGCCAAGCAGAACATTGACGCTTAGGGTATAGATTATTGATTTTATGAAACTAAACGTGGGGAATGCACACCTATTAGAAATTGTCATAGCCAGCGATATAGACTATGAAAATTTGATTGCTGAGATCTATTGCAATGACCAATATGTAGCGCTTTTACAGCAAGAAGATGGCAAAGAAGAGCTGAAGGAAGTGCTTGGAAACGGCTTAAAAACAATAAACCTTGATTGGTTTCAGCATGCTTTATCAGGAGCTAAAGAACGGCTTTTAAATGAATGATACCTTCTCCCTATGACGTTGTCGTTTTAGTCAATGATATGCCAGATAAAGGACTAACCAGAGGTATGATCGGTACAATTGTTGATGTTTACAGCACACCTTCACTGGCTTATGAAGTTGAATTCTGCGATCAACAAGGTCGAACAATTGTTTCTATCGCATTAGCTCCAGAACGATTACAGAATAAACCCTGATTCATCAGACAAGACAAGGCTACTCGGATATTCGGGTGGCCATTTTGCCTTAGACCTTCGTAGCTCGTCAAAGGCGTCAGACACAGCGCTGCTCTGGGAACTGATCGGTTTTAGGGTGAAACCAGATAACCCCCTTACGACGTGCTGAGACGCTAGAATAAATGTACGTCAACACGCTCCGCGCGCAATGCTATCCCCGCCACGCCTGCCCGCTTTGCAGATCGATTATAATGCATCGAGATACTCTGGTATAAGCCTTACCAGCCATAGCGATGGACAAAGTTACATTGTCCCTAAAGTGATGCAAACTAACGCAGAAAAATGCATGGGGAGTATAGTAAGCCAAAGTTGTTCATGGGCCTAAATTGCATAAAGACTACAAACCTTATTGACGAAAATGCTGGATAGTTGTGTAATCGCATAAAATGTAACAAAAGGTATGCAAAGGCACTTGTTACACATACTCGGCTACTCCAAAACAGCCGATATGAATATATAAAAAATTGGAGAGAAAATGAGTACACAGCAAGTTTTGAATTTGAATCCCCAAATATCGATTACAGCTTTAGACAATGTACTCAAGGGGTTGGAGCAAACAACCGAATTGGCTTACCTACGACGTGTCGCAGGGCGCCATGGTTTTGATGTTACAACTCGATGGAATAGCACTGTCGATAATATCAAAAATATTATTGTTAATCCGTCACCTCAAAAACCGTATGCTAGCTTTTCCAATCTAAAATTGATTACCTTGAAAATAATCACGAGCATAAACCATTACTACAGTATCGATTACATTAAAGGCGGAGATACAACAAAAATACCGTCTATGATTTCATTCAAAAATTTCGATCAAGCTTTTAGCTCAGTATTCCCTTCAAAACTAGAAGATGGTAATGGTTTGCCTAAAATAGCAGGTAATTATATTACTGCGATTGAAGACATGGGGGATGGCATTGCTTTTATTTTTTCTTGTGTAATTCTAAAAAAAATAAACGGTAAAAGTAAAATGCGCAGCAACGAATATGCTGAACAATACTTTAATACTGTATTCATTCCTAATGATCTGAGCCGAATAGAGTATAGAGTAGATAAAAATCTTGGCCGAAGAATTGCGGAAAAAGAGTTAGTTAATCTCAGAAATGAATTCATCAACTTTATGGCCGGATTGAGAGTTAATTTAGTCTTGGAAACCGTTAACTTCTTTAATGCCATCGCTAAAATTTATAGTGATAAGCAATATGGTCGTCTTGTTCAGGTAGATTTTTTAGACCCAAACGGAGATGAAGATGCAGTGTTACGTTGTCGCACGGATCCAAAATATGATGCTCGCTATCGTCAAGTTGTAGCAACATCGCAGGGGAACACTGCACAACAGATAAATTTGAAAGTTTCCGGGGTTGCAGTTAGATTGGATAGTAAGTTAAATAATGAAACAATATCTAACGAAATTGGTTTTCAGCCAAGTAAGTCTGACTGGGCAAATAACCAATTTTGTGGAACATTCTATTTTACTCAAGCTGCCGATCATTCAGTGCATTATGGTGTGATAAATGACATCCTTAAGCGTGCGAAATAAGCATAAGAAAATGCTTAAAATAATTTACGACCAAAGGAAGAGATTGAATGATATTAGCAACTCATCGGTTTTTATATCTGAGAGTAGCAGATATCATTATTTTAACCTTCTTGACTATATGGAAAGAAATATAAACTCTTGTAGAGAGTTGTATACTGTACCTTTATTATACAAGATTTTAAAAACCAATGACAACAATGAACT
Source organism: Rahnella ecdela (assembly GCF_019049625.1). Lineage (GTDB taxonomy): Bacteria > Pseudomonadota > Gammaproteobacteria > Enterobacterales > Enterobacteriaceae > Rahnella > Rahnella ecdela. The sequence goes on along the minus strand of NZ_JAFMOY010000131.1, from coordinate 139,374 downwards.
TTTAAAAGTCATTCAGTATTTCAGCGGAGGCGGGTCTAATTTACTAAATGTGAAGTATTGTTATGAAAAAGATGATGGTGAGTATTTAAACATCCCCTTCGAAGAGTACAACAACTATATTCTCGAAGGACAAATCCCAGTGGATGAAAATGGAAGGGAAATTGATGACTTCAATTCAAAGTATCTTTCTTTTTACTGCTTATTGAATATGAGCAGCATATATGAAAATTGAAGAAGTAACTCGCAACATACATATTAGCCAACATTTTCTTAATGAAAGAGATTTCATAGAAAAGTTGTACAGAGATATTGCCTCAATTATTACGCTAATGGAGGCATCCAGTGATAAATATTATTGTGATGACGAAGATAAACTCAGTCATACAATCGTTTCATCTCTGGTTAATTTAGGCTATATAGCAACAGAGCAGACCAAGAAAAATGGTAGTGTAGATATTACTGTTTATAGCAAAAATAATAAATACCATTGGATTGCCGAGGCAAAAATAGGATATGGCAATCAAAAAATTTTTGAGGGTGTACTTCAACTTTTAACTAGATATGTTAAAAGAGATAATCATGCCGGAGTGATTATCTATTATCAAAAAGATAAATCAGCAACTCTATTTAGTAAATGGGTTGAATACATGTATAATTACGGATGGGTAGATTATTGTAAAAACCAAAACACACTTAATAAAATCCAGCCTTTACTTGGCCATTTAATAAAAACGAATCAACCATTCATATCGGATGACTGTTGCTATGCTGATATAACCCTAAAAAAACCTATGGGGACTTTTTTAGATGTACGATTCTTCTATATTGATGTTCATCACGAACCATTAGATAACAGTGGTGTAAACAATAATTCTATAAAACGTGGCCAAGCTAAAAATACTATACGAGACATGTATAATGCTTGGAAGAGCGGTGAATATTCAATTGCCATGACAGGTAGACTATTCGAAGCTTTAGAGATTGTCTACAGCGAAGATTTAGACGACACGGTGAAAAAAAATAAAAAAAAATAACGCCCTTAATCCCTCTCTATCCTTATGCCCTTAAAAACAGAAAAGACATAAGGAAGTGAATTATTTATATGTTTAAACCACGCACTCCCCCATAGTGAACATGATTCATTCAAGTTAAGCATAAGCATTATTTTTTAACAAACTTGCGCTTATCAGTTAGCAACTCAAGCGTGTGATTACAGTATTTAGCAGCTCCTTCCACATCAGGAAATAATGTCCCATGGTGTATGTTCATTAAGCGGAGATGTCTTAATATAGACAGTCGCTCAGACTCAGGAATATTAATTTTTATTAAATATGGAGCATCAGGAGGTAGATTTTCCTTCACCCACTCTACAATACTAAATTTTAATGGTTGCCTACTAAAAATTCCAGTTTGCGCAATGAGTCGCATATTTTCATCTGAAATAGGATCTATTATCTTAAAATGTTGCTTCTCTTCCTTTTGCTTATTGAACTCCGTTATCGCCTCCCTGACGAAGGGACAGAGGTTAAGTGCCCATATAGAACGGAATGATTTTTTTGAGGGTTCATGATTCTCGAAAGCAAAAAAAAGAGCAACGTAAAGTGATTTTGACCAATCAAGCAATGGAGTAGCTAAGCCATAATGCTGACCTAGTGACCAAATTTCGCTATCATTTAGTAACTCATCCTTTTTGACTCCTGAACGTGAGCGAATTGAATGAATAAATTCTTTTAGCAAAAAATCGTATGTGCTATCTAAATCAATGCCTTGAGGTGATAGTCTCGACAACAATCTATCCAAAGATGTTTCAAGTATCCATTCTGAACAACCATGCCCTCGAAAGACAAACCCCATATCATCTGCAAAATACTGATTATCCCCCAGAAAGGCTTGCCAAGTTTCATACGTGTGAGTCACAAACGGATTTTTATTCATACTTCCCTTCTGATTATACGAATAACAAATTAAGTTATTTCAAAAATGCACGAGAAACTGTAGTTCAAAGACACCCCGGGAAATGCAACAAGGAACTAACCTTTAAAGGGCAAACCTTTAATTATTCCGACTTGGAAAAAGATAGCGAACTCCAATTTTATATAAGCCCCCCATAAATCTATCACAGGATAATAGAAAAATTTAGATTCGAATGTCAACTTAGCACCACGGGCTAGGATAGTGAGTTCCGTATAGTTCGGGTTAATGCCATGCTTAACTAAATCATGATGAATTAACACCATTCTTGCTCGTTCGTTCACCGTCAAACGCGCTGATGGAGCGATAAAGTAAGTTCTCGATGGTTTAAAACAAGGTCGCTGATAGTAAAGTATTGGAGTTTCCATACTTTAAAAGAATCTGAACATATTGGCAGCATCTAGCTGATCACCTCCACGATTTCCACTTAAAGCAAATTTCATCGGCTCAGTGCCATCCTCTAAATGTATAGGGAATAGTGCTTGCTCTTCCTTCGCATCCCCACAGTTATTGACAGGACTCCGAGGCGCGCCGGAGGCGCTTATTAAATTCAAAGGATGAACGGCAACTTCAACAGCCTTGGCGACAATGCGCCATTTTGTTGTGCGTGTTTCGTGGATGAGGTCAGTGCCAAGATGAGGGGCATAAACGCCGATGATTTTCTGGATCTCTTCGTCGTACTCGTTTAACTCATCAATCACTTGGCGAGCAGTTCTTACCGTTTGCTCATCGCGTGGGACATTCGCCCCACCCTGCGCAGAAATATATGCGGCGAAATCACCACCGTCTGCCGCTGCTCTTGCAGCTTCGACAAGTTCGTCAAACTCGCTAGCGATACTCACGCCACGCGGCAATCTGCGCAGCTCACGATAGGCTCCCATTGTTGGTACACCGATAGATTTAAATTGCGGTATACGCCATGTAGAAGCCCATGCAGTAACGGCTGCGGCAGTCTCTGACAATGATCGGCCAGTCTCATGGTCTATCTCACCTTCCAGAGCATAACCATCAATATTCTTGGCTATGTATTTAGCGATATAGCCTGCCGCCCCGCCTTTATTTAAATGCTTACACTCAAAACGCTGAGCTTGTGCCCCACGTTCATCTCCATCTTCTTGGAGTGCATAGCGACGCATGATGTCAACGGCAGGCTGACGGTGAGCTTTATCGCAAAACAACATCATATGCCAGTGAGGTGTAGCGTCGTGGTGAGGCTCAACTACGCGCATTCCGTATACCTTGATGCCGTTATCTTTGAATGCTGTACGCATCTTGCCCCAGATTTTCACCAGATAGCGCTGGCCATCCTTTGGTGAAAACGCCTCTTCATCCCACTTATGATTGAAATTAACGCGGCGATCAGTCTTTTTCCCGACCATGCGTGTTGGATGGTATTTTGACGGAGTAGTTATCGTGAGGAACATGCCAACATGACCAACTTCTGAAGCATATTTTTCAATACCTGCAATAGTGCTCATCAACTCCATACGACGGATTTCAGGGTTAGAAATACTCCCCATAACCTTATCGATGAGATCTATACGTTCCCCTGTTTCGATGTTTTCTAAATCGCAGGATTTAAGATATTCCATGTTTGCTAAACGGCGCGCCCGAACATCCCGGATAGCCTGTTTGCTGGCATAGCCAGACTTTTGCAGACTAACCTCGCCAACAGCAATCAGGAGAGATTCGCGCCACTGCGTGCGCTGCGCTTTTAACTGTCGAATCCACCACTCATCATTTACCAATCGCGCGATGCTGGAGAACGCTGAGCGCATATCCAGTTTGCGTTTACAGTATTTTTGCCAGTGCATTGGAGTGATATTAAAAACGCGGGCAGCACCGGCAACCTCACAATAAATTTTTTGCTGTGCGCTGTCGGTGAATAACTTGGCTTGAACCCCGTTGTGCTGACTAAGAAGCCGATCGCTCTGCTCTTCATATTCTGTGAACAGCCGGGATGAAATTTGCATAGCGAGACGTTTCAGCGCTTTATCATTCATTCCAGCTAACTGGCGATAACTCTCAGCCTCATCAGTAAAAATTTCATTAGCTCTGCCACTTAAGGCCAACGCATATTTAGCCTGTACAACCTCGATGCGAGGCCAAATCCGTGGCATAAAAACATTGATGAGGTAACGATGTGCAGCCAGCAGCCCTGAGCTTTCTTTAAGATATTCATACCTGCCAGAGAAGATGCCACTTAGAAAAAATGGCAGCACGTGGATCTTGCGTAAGGCATCTTGCCCCTGATGGAATTCATCAAGGGTAAGAGGTCTTTCTTTTGAGATTGCAGGACGGGGAGCATTCCAAGGGTATGCGCCGACAAAAGGAACCTTGCCGGCTTTTATAAGTTTAGGCGGTGGCGAGGGCGCGATACGCCCTCTCGCATTCATCAGCACGTTATTTACCGGACTGCGTCACGTTAAAAGCAACCCGGCAAAGATCTCCAATCTTAGCTATCTCATCAGCCAGTTCCGCGAGGGTACGGACATTAGAATCTCTGATATGAAAGTGCAGTAATCCTTTCACCAACTGGTCAATCTTGGCGTAGTAAGCCGTGGCTTCTAAATATTCCTGCCCTTTCTTATCGCCAGAAAGAACAGTTTTCTTTTTGTTGAGAATGAACTGGTAGCAGTCGCTCGTCACAACCCAATTGTCACCTACAGAAATTCGAATCATGCTTAGCTCCTGAAATGTTTTTTCTGTTGTTCGGTGATTTCTTGGCATGGCACACAACGCACGACGCCGGGAAATGCAGCGCGCCGTGCCGCAGGGATTGGCTGGTCGCAGTCTTCACAGACTGATGCCGATACCCGATTGCTATGAATACGATGTGCAGCGACCTGATGAGTCAAAATTTCGAGATTTCTTTCCTGCACTGAGTCCATTAAATCTGGCATTACATCACCCCTTTATTTTCTAAACCTTCGTTGTGAAAACGGATGGATTCTTGTCCAAGTAATTCAAGGATTTGAACCCTGTCTAATTGCTCTTGAATCGCGTGACTAATTAGCGAATCCAGATGCGAGGAAAAGGTGATTGCTGCATCAGCCTTAGCCTGATTTCGCGCCTGATTTAACATCCAATTCGTTGCTTCGCTGTCTGCTTTATTTCTCATTTCTTGACCAACGGTTAAGCTCATCTCTGGCTCCGGACAAAAGGATCCCCTACGCAATCAAGCGCAGAATTAAAAATGGTTAATTAGTGGAGGTAAGTTTCGGGGCGAACCGACGTTAATACAGTCGGCGCATTTTCGAACAAGCTAAATAATTCCCGTAGAGCCCGGAATAAAGCCTCTCTCCATGAGCAGGTTTCGTCCTCGATTCGCCAATATGGCTGGCTGAATTCTTCTTCCGTTAATCCTGCATGAAAATATAAAGTGCGGCGTTCGCTAATATTTAAACGTCCGATAAAACATGACTTGGTAATCCTGAAACTACGGTACTTTGCAAAAGCAGCCCGGAGCTCATCAATTGCACAGACAATACGCTCACGATCGCAATCGTTCATTTCCTGCAATTTCATAACTGAATGCCGTTGTCTTAATTGAGCATGAAAACAGATGGTCAGACGTTCACGTTCGCTCATCTTGTTATAGAAATCACAAGAGGTTTGCCAGCGAGCTGGCGCAAGGCGCTCACCAACAGCAGCGCGAAGCCCGGCAGGCTGATTCATTACAATAGCCGCAGTGATTACTGTCATTTCTTCCCCCATGATAAAAACCGTTTTACTGCTACCGCGCGCATAGAACGGCGTGAGCAGATAATGATTCCTTTGCGGCCTTTCCCATGTGTAATTGAATTATTCATGGGACGTGCGGTTTGATGATTCCAGAGCAGTGGTGCTAAAGAGATTGGGTTTTGCATATCACTGGCCTCTTCTATGCTGCGCGGCCGCGTCCACGGCAAGGCTTACTTGCACTAATACGGTCCTTCCATCCGTGCCATTCTGCCGGTGCATCTTCAACAAGCTGATCAGCAAACTTGTCCCACTCTTTACGGCTAATCCATAACTCTGCATGCCCTCCGGGCTTTAGTGGATCAGCCATGTAAAAAGCTGGGAGTTTTCCGGCCTTGGCCATGGCTACTATTGCGGCTGGGGTTTTACCCACGTAAAGCGCAAAGCCTTCCTTTGAAAGTAGGTTGCCGGGCTTTTCCGACAAATTGATTGGCTTCCGCTTTGCCCCAGCCTCTGGATTGATGGTGGCATTTTCATCTGAGCTCTCAGATTCAATGGTTTTCGCTTCTACTGTCATTTGCTATTCTCCGACTTGGCTCCGTATCACGTTCTGGCACCATTTAGGCTGCTTTGAGTGTGATTGCGGTTTTTAGTTTTCAATATAATTACGAGAACTCGATATTATGTCAACATCTCAAGGCGAAAAACTTAAACTTATCCGTGACTCCGAAAGGCTAAGCATTCGGGAACTAACTGATATCGTTGGAATTAGTTACACCACCTATCACGGCTATGAAAATGACAAATCAAAGATGACCTTTGAATCTGGCGTCAAGCTGTTCAAGCTTCCTCGTTTTCGCAAATATCAGAACTGGTTCATGTTCGATGAGACCGATCCCGCATCCGGCCAAATAGCGCCGGCACTCGCACACTCTGGGCAAGAAAATCCAACCTCGTCCCACTCAGACCAAAAGACTGGCTGACCATATACGCCGCACAAATATGTGATTTTTGTACAGTGGCCGACTGTTACAGCCACAAACAGACAGTACCGAACAAAGTTGTAACCATTGGAGGGCTTCGCTATGTCAATTAAGAAGCTCGATGATGGTCGATATGAAGTGGATGTAAGGCCGCAGGGTTCCGAGGGAAGAAGAATCCGGCGTAAATTTAATACGAAAGGTGAGGCTCAGATTTATGAGCGTCATGTGCTGGTTAACTACCATAATAAAGAGTGGTTAGAGAAACCGGCAGACCGCCGCAAACTGACTGATTTGCTGGAATTGTGGTGGCTATACCACGGTAAGCACCATAACCGTGGTCTGATAGAAAAAGGCAGGCTTTCAGCAATCATGATTAAGTTTGCTGAAATCGGGGTGACCAGAGCTGACCAGATAACCAAGAAAGCTATAACGGATTATCGGGTCAAGATGATGAATGAAGGCTTGAAACCAGCCAGTGTGAACCGTCATCAGGCTATATTCAGCGGCATGTTTACCAAGCTGATTGATGCCAATGAATATCACAGCGAGCATCCTTTCAGAGGCGTGAAAAAGCTTAAAGAGGCTGAGCCAGAAATGGCGTTTCTTTCCACGGAAGAAATCACGCAGTTGCTCGATATGCTGGAAGGAGACAACCGCAACGCTGTGCTGCTTTGTCTGGCCACCGGTGGTCGCTGGAGTGAAGTTGCAGATCTTAAAGCTGAGCACATTATTAACTGCATGCTGACATTCATGAAAACGAAGAATGGTAGACGCAGAACAATACCGCTGTCTGAGGGCTTGGTTAAAATGGTGAAAAAACGTAGTACCGGGAAACTGTTTACGCCCAATTACGACACGGTGCGAAACACACTGCGAACTATGAAGCCAGACCTACCCGCCGGACAGGCTGTACATGTTCTGCGGCACACATTCGCCACGCATTTTATGATGAATGGAGGTAATATTATTACACTACAGCGAATTTTAGGGCATTCCACCGTACAACAGACCATGGTTTATGCGCACTTTGCACCGGACTTTTTGCAGGATGCAGTCTCATTAAACCCACTTAACGGAGTGTCCATATAATGTCCACGAATCTGCACTATTTAGGACTAAGTGAAACTTTATGAGTAACTTAACTGATTGTATTTCCACGGAAAGCACCACTGAGTCAGGGGGACATATGTCCGTTCAAGGTCGCATCCACTCATATGAATCCTGTGGCACCGTTGACGGCCCAGGTATCCGTTTCATTGTTTTCTTCCAGGGTTGCCTGATGCGTTGCATGTATTGCCATAATCGCGATACCTGGGACACGCACGGCGGGAAAGAGATCAATGTCGATGATTTAATGAAAGAAGTCGTGACCTATCGCCACTTTATGAATGCTTCAGGCGGTGGTGTAACAGCGTCAGGGGGTGAAGCCATCCTTCAGGCGGAATTTGTGCGTGACTGGTTCCGCGCCTGCCAGAAGGAAGGGATTAACACTTGCCTCGACACCAACGGTTTTGTCCGCCGTTATGATCCGGTAATCGACGAATTACTGGATGTCTCGGATCTGGTTATGCTCGACCTCAAGCAGATGAACGACGATATTCACCAGAATCTGGTGGGTGTGTCTAACCACCGTACGCTGGACTTTGCCCGCTATCTGGCAAAACGTAATCAGCGCACCTGGATCCGTTATGTGGTTGTACCGGGCTGGTCAGACGATGACGAATCCGCGCATAAACTGGGCGAGTTCACCAAGGATATGACCAACATCGAGAAGATCGAATTGCTGCCGTATCATGAACTCGGCAAACATAAATGGACGGCAATGGGGGAGAAATACGGACTGGACGGCGTTAATCCGCCAACCAAAGAGATCATGGAAAGAGTGAAAAACATTCTCGCCAGCTACGGTCATAAAGTGATTTATTAATCACCCGGTTATGCCATAAAAAAGACGCCATCTGGCGTCTTTTTTGCTTTTGCAGCCTCAGGTATAAAAGGTATTACGCAGTAGCAACCGGATTATGCGTATGATCTGCTTTGCGCATTAGCATCACCAGATAGACCAGCGAAACCACCGCAATCATCACGAACAGCAGGCGGTCGGAATAACTCTGCATCAGCATCGCGGTCATGGTCGGTCCGGCGAGGCTGCCGATGGTATAACTCATCAACAGAGCCTGATTCATCGCCACCAGCTCATCTGCGCTCACTTTCTCACAAGCCCATGACATCGCGACCGGATACAACGTGAAGCCCGCGCATCCGAGAATAAACAGGGTCGGAGCCATCGCATAACCACTGAGCATCGCAATGCTGCCAAGAATGACGCAAAAAATCTGGATGCGTAAAACCATCAACCGGCCATAGCGATCGGCCAGACGCCCTACCGGCCACTGCCCGATAATTCCCGCGCTGACCAGTAATGCCATCCAGTAACCTACATTCGCATCACTCATTCCCTGATGCGTCAGGAACAACGGCATCAGACCGTAGAGTGAACCCAGGACAATACCGGAAATAATGCAGCCGTTTATCCCCAGACGGGCATTACGGCGTCTGAACATCGGCATCACCGCATGGCGCGGTTGCTCGCTGTCCTGATTTTCAATATGCGTTAACAACAACGGAAGCATCGCAATCACAATTAGTGCGGTTACCCACGGCAGGACGCTGAAGATTGCTGTTGGCACTGTCCCGACCAGCAACTGCCCTGCCACCGTTCCGATGTAGTACATGATCATATACGCCGCCAGCAACTGGCCACGGTTTTTGACCGTCCCGCTACGCAACAACGCGCTTTCCACTACCACCCAGATCAACGCACAGCCAATACCCGCCACGAAACGCGCCGATACCCACGTCCAGAAGCTCATGGAAAGCGCCAGCCCTGCGGTAGCGACTGCGAATATTACGCAGGAAAGATAGTAGCTACGGTTGAAACCAATGCGCTTAATCAGCCCGCCTGCGAGCAAAGTCCCCAGCAGGTTACCGGTAAAATACGAGGAACTGACCAGCCCGACCTGCCAGGTCGGCAGCTGTTCATGGCTGAGCCACAAAGGTACCAGCGTGTTTAAAACGGCGATAGAAATCGTCAGCAGAAGGAGTCCGCACAACAGCAGAGAAACGGGGCGAGAATAGGCGGACATAAGACGTTGATGACCACAAAGAGGAAGAAATTGCGCGCATCATGCCACTGGCGGATTAAAAGTCAATCCGGCAAAAACGAGCCGGAGCACAAACGGAAGACGGATGATTGAAATTGTTAATCAAGCATGGGTATCAGGAATCATGATGCTTTAATGACAAGACGATATCGCCATGATAACAAACGAGTTTACATTTACCGCAACCGTCACATTTGTCACTATCGACGGCAGGTTGATTTTGTTGATTAAAAAATATTGCCGTGCGCGGACACGTAATTTCGCACATCCTGCACAAGTCGTCTATGCGCCCCAGACATTGCGGCAAAATTACCGGACGCAAACCGGTATCCATTACGACTCCGGCATCCAGCGCACCACTCTCGCAGGATGATGTGCAGGCCCCACAAGCATCGCATTCTGCGTACTCAATGGACAGTGCTGGCTTTCCTTTATCGATACTCAGAATCCCCACCGGACAGGCCTCTGCACAGCGGCCGCAACCATCGCATTTTTGTATAAAGAGCGGCTCCGCCACTGCTTGCGGAGGACGCGGACACTGACGAACCAGCAATGTTTGCTCCGGACTGGCTGCCTGTTCAACGGCCTTTTTTGCCGGTGACAACAAACCGCGGAATAATCCGCGGCGGCTGACCGTTCGGCTGCTCATCCAGGAGCGATAATAACTGGCGTCGCGTGAGTCGCTCATCAGAAATACAGATCCACTGCGTTCACTTCCAGGCTCTGCTGCTGTTTCCAGCCACAAAGTGTGGACTCAGCCAGCACAGCCACACCCACATAAAACGGATGCTCAGCTTTTTGTCGCAGCAATTCCAGATAACGCCCCGCCCACGGCAGTAAATGCATCGTCAGAAATTCATTCAGCAATGCCGGAGAGTTTTCAGCCAGCCACGCAGCCATCATCAGCAGTAGACCGATATGATCTTCCGGTTCAGCCTGAGTCAGGTGCGGTTCTATACCGTTTTCACGCATCCACTGACGAAGGACCAGGGTTGAATCGCCAAACACAACGGATTCTTTATCCAGATAGACAGAACCCCACGGCGGCGCTGGCAGCGCGTAAGGACCTACAAAGAGGCGCTGAAAGGCGTCTCCAAAACTTTCTTCCGACTGATGAATCTGACCGAAGTGCTCAATGGCCAGCTCTTTGGCCTCCTCACCGGCACATGGCCACAAAGATGCCCAGTTGCCGGTTTGCAGTAACGAAACTAATGGCTGAACTTCCGGGGAATCTGGTGGATAAAATAATATCGCGCCTAAAATTTTACCGGTTAAACTGATTGATTCTGCTGACATAATTTACTCTGTTTTGAGAGAACGCATCACAGCTAGCGACGCGTTCCCGGATGAACCTGACTGCCGTACATTAGCCGCTAACGGCCATCCCAACGGTCATATGCAAACCGTAGAAAATGGCACGGCCAATCAACTCACCGGCAAAGACCAGCACGAAGGCCAGAATCAATGATGCCAGTGCCGGACGCTTACGCATAATCAGCGGACAGAACCAGCAACCCAGGCCGAGAACCACCAGCACCAGACGCCAGACAGACAGCGAGCCGTATTGCGGGATAAGGGCAGAGGCAGCCTGAACAGAACTGTTAATGCCTGCCAGACTGGCACTTTGCAGCACAACCACCGCCATACTTACCACAAGCGCAACAAGGCTAATGACCGGCAACAGGCGCAGCCCGCAACCATTGATATCCGCACCACGCAGCAGCAAATAGCCCAGAACCGGACCGCCGATCAGCACTGTCAGGCCGAAATGGAAGAAGGTAAACGCATTATCCCAGGTCGGCACGGTATCAATTTCATAAACGCGGCACATCGCGTAAACAAAACCGATACCTGCCACCATGGTAACGATTAACCAGATTTTGCCCAGTGCGCGCGGCATTTTATTAATCATCGCCAGCAGCCAGTAAATTCCGCCTAAAGCAAAGAATAACGACCCGCTGCCGATTTCGTTGCTAAGAGGTGAAGCCCCCAGCCGGTTCAGCGAGTTAAATGCGCGCAGCGGAGAACCCAGGTGCAAAACCGAAGCAATAAAAGCGATCGCCATCAGCGCCCAAAGGAAGAACATCGAAAGATGGATCCTGCGGGTTTCTTCCTTGCTGCGTTGCGTCAGTAATGCGATAGCAAGCACGATAAATGCGCCAACCACACATTGCCCCAGAACCGTAAAGACCATTAACGGCCATTCATGCCATCCGTTTCCCATCTCAAACCTCCTTCGGGTTAGCCAGATAACCCGTGGTATCGCCTACAGGACGGCAATTCGCATTGGGTTTGATGACGATATTTGGGTGCGTGAAGTGGGAAGCTGGCAGTGGAGCTACTTCAGCCAGATCACCGTATTTCGCACGCAGTTCTTCAATGGGTGCCATATCCAGCGCACGCAGCGGGCAGGATTCCACGCAAATCGGTTTTTTGCCTTCCGCAACGCGCTCATAGCAGCCGTCACATTTGGTCATGTGGCCTTTGGCTTCGTTGTATTGCGGCGCGCCGTAAGGACATGCCATGTGGCAATAACGGCAACCGATGCAAACGTCCTCATTCACCACTACAAAGCCATCTTCGCGCTTATGCATTGCGCCGCTCGGGCACACTTTGGTACAGGCCGGATCCGCGCAGTGGTTACATGAAATCGACAGATAATACGCGAAGACATTCTGATGCCAGCCGTCACCGTCTTTTTGCCAGTCACCGCCGGCATATTCATAAATGCGGCGGAAACTGACGTCCGGCGTTAAGTTTTTGAAATCTTTACAGGCCAGCTCACAAGTTTTGCATCCTGTGCAGCGGCTTGAGTCAATATAAAAACCATATTGAGTTGTCATGTTTTACTCCGTTAAACCTTAGCCACTTGCACAAGGTTGGTATGAGAGGGGTTGCCTTTCGCCAGCGGTGAAGGTCTTTGAGAAGTCAGGACGTTGATGCTGCCCGCCCGGTCGATTTTTTTGCTGTCAGGGGAATACCAGGCACCTTCGCCGAGCGCCACCACACCCGGCATCATGCGCGGCGTCACTTTGGCGGCAATCTGCACTTCGCCACGATCGTTGAAGATGCGGATCATGTCGCCGTTGGTAATGCCACGCTGCGCGGCATCCATCGGGTTGATCCACATTTCCTGACGGCATGCAGCTTTGAGCACATCAACGTTGCCGTAAGTGGAGTGGGCGCGCGCCTTGTAGTGGAAACCGGTCATCTGTAACGGATATTTGCTGGCCAGCGGATCGTCATAGTTTTCGAAACCGGCGGCATAAACCGGTAACGGATCGATGACATCTTCTTTGGAAAGTTCCCATTCAGAGGCAATTTTGGCCAGTTCAGCCGAGTAGATTTCGATTTTGCCCGAAGGCGTGCTCAGCGGGTTGGCGGCAGGATCTTCTCGGAATGCTTTGTAAGCCACATGGTGTTGGTCAGGGTCGCGTTTTTTGAACATGCCCTGTTTGCGGAAAGTGTCGAAGTCTGGCAGTTCCGGCAATGCTTCACGGGATTGCTGATACAAATGACGTAACCACTCTTCCTGCGTGCGGCCTTCAGTGAACTGTTGTTCAACTCCCATGCGACGGGACAATTCACTGGTCATCTCATAAATATTTTTGCACTGGAAGCGCGGCGTGATCGCCTGGTCGGCAAAAATGATGTAATCCATGTTGCCGCATGACGCGTCAAGGCAGAAGTCCATCTGCTCAGAGGCAGTACAGTCTGGCAGGATAATGTCCGCGTATTTCGCCGAAGACGTCATGTGGTTATCAATCACCACAATCATTTCGCATTGCTGGTCATCCTGCAGAATGTCGTGGGTGCGGTTGATATCGGAATGCTGGTTAATCAGACAGTTACCGGCATAGTTCCAGATAAATTTGATCGGCACATCCAATTTGGATTTTCCGCGCACGCCATCTTTGGTCGCCGTCATTTCCGGCCCGCGCACAATCGCGTCCGTCCACATGAACATGGAAATACTGGTCTCAACCGGATTTTCCAGCGTTGGCATACGGACAAACGGGATTTCGTAGGAGCCTTCACGGGCACCGGAATTACCACCATGAACGCCAACGTTACCGGTCAAAATAGCCAGCATCGCAATCGCACGTGTTGCAATTTCACCGTTAGCATGGCGCTGCGGACCCCAGCCCTGAGTGATAAATGCTGGTTTCGCCTGACCGATTTCACGCCCGAGCTTAATTATTTTCTCGATTGAGATCCCGGTGATTTTTGACGCCCATTCCGGTGTTTTCGCTACGCCATCAGGCCCGGTTCCAAGAATATAGGCTTTATAATGCGCGTTCTGCGCAACGCCCGCCGGTAAGGTTTTTTCATCATAACCGACGCAATATTTGTCGAGAAACGGCTGATCCACCAGATTCTCGGTGATCATGACATGTGCCAGCGCCGCGGCCAGAGCGCCATCCGTACCCGGACGGATCGGCACCCATTCGTCTTCACGACCTGCACCGGTATCGGTATAACGCGGATCAACAATGATCATTCGGGCATTCGAACGCTGACGAGCCTGCTCGAGGTAATAGGTCACACCGCCGCCGCTCATGCGGGTTTCACCGGGGTTATTCCCGAATAACACCACCAGTTTACTGTTTTCAATATCAGACGGGCTGTTGCCATCCGCCCAGCCACCGTAGGTATAATTCAGACCTGCAGCAATTTGCGCCGAACTGTAATCGCCATAATGATTCAGATAACCGCCGCAGCAGTTCATCAGGCGGGCAATCAGCGTTTTGCCCGGCGGCCATGAACGGGTCATGGTGCCGCCCAGCGTGCCGGTGCCATAATTGAGATAGATGGCTTCATTGCCATAACGATGGATAATGTCTTTCAGGCTGCCGGCCAGCGTGTCGAAGGCTTCGTCCCAGCTGATTTGTTTGAATTTACCTTCACCACGTTTGCCGACGCGTTTCATCGGATATTTCAGACGGTCAGGATTATAAACACGGCGACGCATGGAACGTCCGCGCAGACAGGCGCGAACCTGATGCAATCCCTCATAATCGTCATCACCGGTGTTATCGGTTTCGACATAACGTATCTCGTCATCAATGACATGCATTCTCAGCGGACAACGGCTGCCGCAGTTAACGGTACAGGCGCTCCAGACGATTTTCTCATCCGTAGCCGGAGACGGAGCCTGACGCGTTTCAGCGCGTATTGATTTAAATGGCAGTGATATGCCCCCGACGGCGGCTGCCATACCGGCGAGTGTAGTTCCCTTGACCAGGTCACGGCGGCTGAACCCGCCGCCTGAACTCGTTTTATTACTGTTTGAATCCGACATTGCTTACTCCGTAACGTCCCTGACTGCAGGACGAAAATTTAACAACCATGTCATCGAGCCAGGCTCTTTGTCCGTAGCTTCTTTAGACTTTTTCTATTTGAATCAAATTAGTGTGCTGAGGATTCCCCTTCGCCAGCGGGGACGGGCGTTGGGTGGTCAGCGTGTTCATACAAGCGCCGTGGTCAATACGATCACCTTTCATATTGGCCTGATGCCATGCGCCCTGCCCCATTGCCACCACGCCGGGCATGATGCGTGGCGTGACTTTCGCCGCCACACGCACTTCGCCGCGGTCGTTAAACACTTTCACTTTGTCGCCGTTCTCAATACCACGGGTTTTGGCATCCAACGGATTGATCCACACTTCCTGACGGCAGGCCGCCTGCAACACGTCGATATTGCCGTAAGTGGAATGGGTGCGGGCTTTGTAGTGGAACCCGAACATCTGTAGCGGAAACTGGCTGCGTTTCGGGTCATCCCAACCTTCGAAAGTCGAGGCATAAACCGGCAGCGGGCTGATGGTTTCGTCTTTTTTCAGTTCCCATTCGCTGGCTATTTTCGCCAGTGCGGAAGAATAAATTTCGATTTTTCCGGAAGGCGTTTTCAGCGGATTGGCGGCCGGATCCTGGCGGAATTTTTTATACGCTACGAAATGCCCAGCCGGGTCTTTGCGTTTATAGATTCCCATCTCGCGCAGTTCTTCATACGCAGGTAAAGCCGGGTCCTTCGCCAGCATTTTGGCGTACAGATACTGCAACCATTCGCGCTGGGTGCGGCCTTCGGTGAATTTGTTATAAACATCCGGTCCAAGACGACGCGCCACTTCGCTCATCATCTCGTAAATACCTTTGCGCTCGAATTTGGCAGAGGTCGCGGGCTGGATAAAAATCAGGTAACCCATATTCCCGGCGTAATCGTTGGGGATAATGTCTTCCTGTTCGACGGTCATGAGGTCCGGCAGAAGGATATCGGCGTATTTCGCCGATGAGGTCATGAAGTTTTCCAGCACCACAATCATTTCGCACTGTGAGTCATCCTGCAGAATGTCGTGGGTTTTATTGATATCGGAATGCTGGTTGGTGATGGTGTTACCGGCATAGTTCCAGATGAACTTGATCGGCACATCCAGCTTGTCTTTACCGCGAACGCCGTCAGCTTTGGCGGTCATTTCCGGGCCGCGCGCAATGGCATCGGTCCAGCTGAAACAGGAAATCTGCGTTTCCACGGGATTTTCCAGCACCGGCACACGTTCGATAGTAATGGTGTACGTCGATTCACGCGCGCCACTGTTACCGCCGTTAATCCCGACGTTACCGGTCAGAATGGGCAGCATGGCGATGGCGCGGGACGTCAGTTCACCATTGGCCTGACGTTGCGGACCCCAGTCCTGAGAAATATAAGCAGGTTTTGCCTGCCCGATTTCCCGCGCCAGTTTGATGATGCGATCCACGGGAATTCCGGTAATACGCGATGCCCATTCCGGCGTTTTAGCCGTGGCATCTGCACTCTGTCCGAGAATGTACGCTTTGTAATGGCTGTTGGCAGGCGCATCCGCTGGCAATGTTTTCTCGTCATAACCCACGCAATACGCGTCGAGGAAAGGCTGATCGACCATGTTTTCGGTGATCAGCACATGCGCAAGACCTGCCACCAGTGCGGCATCCGTTCCAGGACGGATCGGGATCCACTCATCTTCACGGCCTGCGGCAGTATCGGTGTAACGCGGGTCGATCACGATCATTCGCGCATTGGACCGCTCGCGTGCCTGTTCGAGGTAATAAGTGATCCCACCACCGCTCATACGCGTTTCAGCCGGATTGTTACCGAAAAGAACCACCAGCTTGCTGTTTTCAATATCTGACGTGCTGTTCCCGTCATTGCTGCCATAGGTGTAAGGCATCGCGCAGGAAATTTGCGCCGTACTGTAGGTACCATAATGACTGAGGAAACCGCCGTAGCAGTTCATCAGACGGGCGACCAGCGAGGCGTAAGGGGAAGAACGGGTAATGTTGCCGCCGACGACGCCGGAGGTGTAATTAATGTAAACCGCTTCATTGCCGTATTTGGCGACAATACGCTTCAGGTTATTGGCGATTTCATCAAAGGCCTCTTCCCAGCTGATGCGTTTGAATTTACCTTCACCACGCTTTCCGACGCGCTTCATCGGGTAGTTCAGACGCTCCGGGTGGTTCATCCGGCGACGCATTGAGCGACCACGCAGACAAGCGCGAACCTGGTGATCACCGTAAATATCCTGTCCGGTATTATCCGTCTCAACCCAATAAACTTCATCATCACGTACATGCAAACGCAGGGCGCATCGGCTGCCGCAGTTGACCGAGCAGGCGCCCCAGACCACTTTGTCTTCAGGTGCCAGGTTTTTCGCATCCCCCACAGCCTGCGCCAGTGCTTTACGGCTAAATGGCAGCGATACGCCACCCGCAGCAATAGCCAGCCCTGCCAGCGTTGATGTTTTCATCAGCGTCCGGCGGCTGATACCACTTTTTATCGTGATGACTTCTGGTTCTGTTTGCGACATTTTCCCGCTCCGGTCATGAAGTAGTTACCCACTCAGAATGCAGGGATACTACTAATAAGGAGGTAGGAAACTTTGTCTGCTATCAAAAAAGGAGGGGTTGAGTGGGGGCAAATGAGGAATACTTAACGCAACGCACGATTTTATGCATAAAAAAAGCGCCATCAGGCGCCTTTTCGCTATATTACTGCATATATAACGGGGTTAGCCGATATATTCTAAACCGCCCATGTATGGACGTAATACTTCCGGCACTTCGATACGACCGTCAGCTTGCTGATAGTTTTCCAGCACAGCCACCAGCGTACGACCGACAGCCAGACCAGAACCGTTCAGGGTATGAACCAGACGCGGTTTTTTGTCGGTTTTGCTGCGACAACGCGCCTGCATACGGCGAGCCTGGAAATCACCCATGTTTGAACATGAGGAAATTTCGCGGTAAGTATCCTGCGCTGGCAGCCAGACTTCCAGATCGTAGGTTTTGCATGAACCAAAGCCCATGTCGCCGGTACACAGCAGAACTTTGCGATATGGCAGATTCAGCAACTGAAGCACTTTTTCTGCATGACCGGTCAGTTCTTCCAGTGCGTCCATCGATTCTTCAGGACGAACGATTTGTACCATCTCAACTTTGTCGAACTGGTGCATACGGATCAGACCACGGGTATCACGACCATAAGAACCGGCTTCTGACCGGAAGCAAGGCGTGTGCGCCGTCATCTTCAGTGGCAGAGATTCTTCTTCAAGAATTTCGTCACGTGTCAGGTTAGTCAGCGGCACTTCAGCCGTCGGGATCAGCGCATAGTTGCTGCTGCCCGCTTCTTCATCCAGCGGTTTGGTATGGAACAGGTCTTCGCCAAACTTAGGCAACTGACCGGTACCGTACAGCGTTTCCTGGTTGACCAGATACGGAACGTAAGTTTCCAGATAGCCGTGCTGCTCGGTGTGCAAGTCCAGCATGAACTGTGACAGCGCGCGGTGCATACGGGCGATTTGCCCTTTCATCACCACAAAACGCGCACCGGTCAGCTTAACAGCCGCGGCAAAATCAAGACCACCGGCCATTTCGCCCAGCGACACGTGATCACGTACAGTGAAATCGTACTGACGCGGCGTGCCCCAACGACTTACTTCCTGGTTGTCGTTTTCGTCTTTACCAGCAGGTACGGAATCGTCAGGCAGGTTCGGAATAGCAGAAGCGATATCACGGATATCGTTTTGCAATGCATCCAGTTCAGCCTTCGCGGCATCCAGCTTCTCACCCAGCGAATTCACTTCCAGACGCAGGGGTTCGATGTCTTCGCCACGGGCTTTTGCCTGACCGATAGTTTTCGATCGTGCGTTACGTTCAGCCTGGAGAGTTTCCGTTTCTACCTGCAAGACTTTGCGACGTTCTTCCTGAGAACGCAGCGTTTCCACATCGAGTTTAAAACCTCTGCGAGCGAGTTTTTCTGCAACTGCGTCTAGCTCATTACGCAGCATATTGGGATCGAGCATGCTAATCCTGTACGTGTCATTATTGAATGTTATTTTGACGATGCACGCTGACTGAAACGGCAGCGTGTCAAAGAGTTATCACGGGTAACCTTACCGCAACGATAAAGTTAGCGGTAGCGTTTTGTCGGGCTATTTTGATCTTGTTCTGCAAGCCAGGCCAGCTTTTCGCCGATCTTACCTTCAAGCCCGCGTGACGTCGGGTAATAATATTGCGTACGGGCCATCTCAGGCGGGAAATAATCTTCGCCAGCAGCATAGGCATTCGGTTCGTCATGCGCGTAACGGTACTCCGCACCCAGGCCCATTTCTTTCATCAGCTTGGTCGGTGCATTGCGCAGATGTTCCGGTACATCAAAATCCGCCATTTCTCGCGCATCGCGCATGGCCGATTTGAAGGCGGTATAGACAGCATTACTTTTCGGCGCACAAGCCAGATACACAATCGCCTGTGCTATGGCGCGCTCACCTTCCGCCGGACCGACACGGGTAAAACAATCCCAGGCAGCAAGCGCCACCTGCATACCGCGCGGATCCGCATTGCCGACATCTTCGGAGGCAATAGCCAGCAAACGGCGCGCAACATAAAGCGGATCGCCACCGGCGGTGATAATTCTGGCGTACCAGTAAAGTGCTGCATCAGGCGAAGAACCGCGTACCGATTTATGCAACGCAGAAATTAAATCGTAGAAACGGTCGCCTTTATTATCGAAACGCGCGCTGCGCTCACCGGCAATTTCTGTGAGCAATTCCGGCGTTAACGTCCGGTAACCTTTGGCGTCGATTTCCGCCATATCAGCCATCATTTCAATACTGTTCAGCGCACGACGGGCGTCACCGTTCACCAGCTCTGACAGCATGCGGCGGGTTTCTGGCGGAACACGAATTTTTTCATTGGCATAACCGCGCTCAGCGTTGGTCAGTGCCTGATCAATCACTTTCTCGATATCTTCCGCTGTCAGTGATTTCAGCAGATAAACACGGGCGCGGGAAAGCAATGCAGAATTGAGTTCAAACGAGGGGTTTTCAGTCGTCGCACCAATAAACGTGATAGTGCCGTCTTCGATATGCGGCAGGAAAGCATCCTGCTGACTTTTGTTGAAACGATGGACTTCATCGACGAAGAGGATCGTACGACGCCCGGCATCACGATTCTGGCGGGCACGCTCAATCGCTTCACGAATATCTTTCACGCCTGATGTGACCGCCGAAATACGTTCGACATCGGCATTAGCATAGCGGCCAATCAGTTCTGCCAGCGTTGTTTTCCCGGTGCCCGGCGGCCCCCACAAAATCATCGAATGCAACTGCCCTGCTTCTATCGCCCGCGGCAAAGGTTTGCCCGGTGCTAACAGATGCTGTTGCCCGATATATTCTGCAAGAGTTACTGGCCGCATACGGGCGGCCAGTGGCTGGAATTCGTTTTGGGAAAAATCGAGTGACAGATTACTCAAACTAACCTCACTGACGCTGGTCGTCCACCGTCACACCCTTAGGTGGAGTAAATTTAAATTTAGCATCATCTACAGCCGCGTTTTGCTCACCCTTCAGGGTGTAAGCACTTTTCTGGCCGTCCTGCTCAACCGCAGTAAAGCTTTTGATGGTACCGGTTGGCGTGACAGTGATCGCGAATTGCTTCAGATTTCCGGTTGAAGTTTTCGGCGTTAACTCAAAATCATCGCCTTTCTGCTTCACGTTATATTTCGCCCAGTCGCTGCTGTCATTACGTGTGATCAGCATGAACGGCGTGTTGCCGGTCGCGTTTTTCAGCCAGGTCGCGGTGACCTGCTCAACGAACGGGTTGTAGAACCACAACGTTTTTCCGTCAGAAACCAAAATGCTTTCATCTGGCGTCGTCATATGCCAGTTAAACAGGTTAGGACGTTTTACCCACAGCTGGCCTTCGCCCTGCTGAACGGCTGCGCCGTCATCGCTGGTCACAGTCTGAGTGAAGCTGGCGTGAAAAGTATTGAGTTTACCCAGACGGGATTTGAGATCACTGCTGGCGTCCGCCAATACGGAAGCGGAGGTAAATGCGGTCAGTAAACACCCTACCATTAACAATTTTTTCATTCTTATCATTACCTCAGAAATCCATAAACTTCAGACGATGCCTTTTACACAGGCAAAAGACGTATGGTGCGAACTCTATCCGAGGCAGCGCTCCGGTGGTAGCTCAATCATCTGAAAAACATGTGTTTTACGCATCTTTGCACAAGGGCCGCATTCGCGACCCTTCTTAACAAAATACAGGCAGTTCAGTCCCGTTTTATTCGTGAGAAGGCGGTGCCAGTACTTCACGGTTACCGTTATGGCCAGGTGTGCTGACAATGCCCTGCGCTTCCATTTGCTCAACGATTCGCGCAGCGCGGTTGTAACCGATACGGAACTGACGCTGAACACCTGAAATCGAAGCACGACGTTTGTCGACCACGAATGCAACGGCCTGATCAAACAGCGCATCAAGCTCTTCATCGCCATCCAGACCTAAACCGCCACCTTCACCGTCGTCACTACCGGAAACAATGCTTTCGATATATTTCGGACGACCGCGCGCTTTCCAGTCCTGAACTACCGCATGGACTTCCTGGTCACGGACAAAAGCACCGTGAACACGCACCGGTATCGAGGAGTTAGGCGCCATATACAACATGTCACCCATCCCCAACAGCGATTCAGCTCCGCCCTGATCCAGAATGGTACGGGAGTCGATTTTGCTTGAAACCGTAAAGGCAATACGGGTCGGGATGTTAGCTTTAATCAAACCGGTAATAACGTCGACGGATGGACGCTGTGTCGCCAGAACCAGATGAATACCAGCTGCACGGGCTTTCTGTGCCAGACGCGCAATCAGTTCTTCGACTTTTTTACCGACGGTCATCATCAGGTCGGCAAATTCATCGACCATCACCACGATAAACGGTTCTTTTTGCAGATACGGCGGCTCCGCGGCCATGCCATCCCCCGGCTTCCAGAATGGGTCAGGGATTGGACGTCCCATCGCTTCCGCTTCCAGAACTCGTTCGTTATAGCCTGCCAGATTACGCACGCCCAACGCCGACATCAGTTTATAGCGACGTTCCATCTCGCCGACACACCAGCGCAGTGCATTCGCCGCATCTTTCATGTCAGTGACGACTTCAGTCAGCAGATGTGGAATACCTTCATACACCGAAAGCTCGAGCATTTTCGGGTCGATCATAATGAAGCGAACATCTTCCGGTTTGGACTTGTAAAGCATACTCAAGATCATGGCGTTAACGCCGACAGACTTACCGGAACCGGTCGTACCGGCCACCAGCAAGTGCGGCATTTTCGCCAGATCGGCGATAACTGGCTCACCCGAAATATCTTTACCCAATACAATCGTCAGCGGGGATGTACTTTCTTTAAATTTTGCACAGTCCAGCACTTCCCGCAGATACACGGTCTGACGCTTCTTGTTTGGTAATTCCAGACCGACATAAGGCTTGCCCGGAATAACTTCCACAACACGTACAGCAACAGCTGACAGTGAACGAGCAAGGTCACGCGAAAGGTTAGAAATACGCGCGGCTTTAACGCCCGGCGCCAGATCCAGTTCGAAACGCGTGATGACCGGACCAGGCAGTTTTCCGACGACATCCGCTTTAATACGGTAATCGTTCAGGCGGGCTTCGATCAGGTTACCCATCTGCTCAAGCGCGAATTCATCCACAGGCTCAGCTTCAGCCGGAGGCGAAGTCAGCAAATCCAGCGATGGCAGTGGCGTAGTCGGTTTCACCAGCGGCTGTTCGTTACGCATCAGGAACGGGTGGATCAGGCTTTCCATATCAGGCTGCGCCGATGGCGATGACTGACACGGTGCTTCATATTCCTGCGCATGTTGCACCGGCTCTGAAGCCACAGCGCGCTGATAAGGTTGCTGTGCAAATGCCGCAGGTTGTGGCTCTTCTTCTGCTTGCGCTGGCAGCGTGAACAATGGCTCTGACGGCGTATCGTCCACCAGATCAGCCATTGGCGAGAAGCTGAAAGCATCGTGCTGACTGAGTTTCATCGCGGCAGCAGCAAAATCATCGGCAGCAGAATGGGTAATTTCTTCCTGGTTTTCCTGCGAATGATGATGCTGAACCAGACCGCTCTGCGGTTCAACCTCTTGCTGATAACGCGCCTGCTCGCGGGCAGCGAACGCATTGCGTAATTCAGCTTCCTGTAAGGCAGCTTCTGCATCCGGTTCATTTACAGTCGCGGCATCGCCGTAGCGCTCTTGCTGCTGGGCGGCAAACGCCTGCTGCAATGCGGCTTCCTGCATAGCTTCTTCGTCAGCCTGAGCCAAAGGATCGTTATGCCAGGTTTCCTGTTCGACATTTTGCTGTGCCGTTGCCTGCGCATTTTCCTGCTGTTCAGCCATACGCTGAGACGGCAGTTTAATACCATACGACGCCAGTTCACGACGCGTCGGTATACGCACCGGATTTGGACGCGGCAATTCAGGGCCAAAACCTTTTTTCACCTGCGGATTTTCATCACTCACCGCGCTGAAAGCTGGCATGAAAGTATTGGCAGCAGAAGATGTCGCAGACTGCCCTGCCTGAGCCAGACCGGTAGCGAGTGCGGCCGTGGCGGCGACGCTGGCGGCCTGCGCGGCGTCAGGTACCGGTGAACTGAAATCAAACGGTGAACGGCTTGGTTCGACCGCTGTTTGCCAGTTTCCGAGGCTTGGGCCATCTTCCTGATTACGCTCAACCGGCGCAGGAGAAGGAGATTGCTGCACCGGCTGCGGATGACGCGGTACCGGCGTGTCTTCCGGGATTTCGAAATTATACAGCGGCGGCGCAGTTGAAACCGGCGTGGACGGGTAAGGTGAAATCTCGGCCACCGGCGGTTGTGCTGCGTAAGGGTCTGCTGCTGGCGCCGGACTCGCGACCGCAGCCGGTTCAGCCGCGGCCGTCTCAGACTCTGTCACTAGAGAAACAGGGGCAGAAGGTGCCTGCGCCACAGGTTGATCATTCACAGAAGGTGCAGAGAACAGAACGTCATCGTCATCGGTTTCTGCAGCCAGTGCGGAAGCAGGTATCGCAGTTGTTGCCGCTGCACCCGCGACTGCCGGAGCCACTTTAGCCACCGGTTTCGCTTCTTCGTCTTCCAGTAACGGATCATCCTGCTCGTCGTACTCATAATCATCGTCACGGCGGGAACGGTTCGTCACGATATTAGTGACACCGAGCACCGCACCACCAATTTTCTCAGCAATCGTCAGCCATGACCAGCCGGTAAACAGCGTCAGTCCGGCGGCCCATACGCACAACAACACCAGCGTGGCGCCGACATTGTTGAAATACGGTGTCATTGCTGTACTTAACAAACTGCCGATCACACCACCGGATGCGAAGTAGTAAAGGTCATCGATGTTGACTGACGCCAGACCACAAGACGTGACGATGAGCGCCAGCGTCCCGATAAGGCGCAGCGAAAGAGCAAAGTAATCGACGAAATCCTGTTTATCCCGCTGACGGAAAGCCGCCCAGCAGAGACACAGAATAATAGGTGGAATAGCGTAACCAAATACGCCAAAAATGAAGAACAGCGTGTCCGCCATCCAGGCACCCACACCACCGCCCCAGTTGTGAATTGGCCCATGCCATGCGGTCTGAGACCAGCTTGGATCAGAGGGGTTAAAACTTACCAATGCCGCCATTAAATAAGCAGCAAAAATCGCTACCACTACCAGCAAAGCCTCCAGAAGACGGCGACCATTGCTCAGCTTTTTAAGGGTAACTTCTTTATCTTCTGTATATTCCTGGCTCAAGAAAGGCTCTCCAGGTTCCTGTGAACTGAGAAAAAGCAACAGCGCCGAGAGTCCCCGGCGCCATAGCTGTATAGATACACAGGAGTGTAGCTAAAATTACAAGGTTTTGCACCTGAACAATTACCGGGTTTTGATGACCAGGCGATTTGTTTGTTTTACTTCTTCCATGACCACATAGGTACGGGTGTCGTTAACACCTGGAAGACGAAGTAAAGTCTCACCTAACAGCTTACGGTAGGCGGACATATCAGGTACGCGGGTTTTCAACAAGTAGTCGAAGTCCCCTGAAACCAAGTGACACTCCTGAATATCTTCGAGTTTTTGTACTGCCGCGTTAAATTGCTCAAACACATCCGGCGCGCCACGGTTGAGGGTAATCTCAACAAACACCAGCAACGAGGCATCCAGATAATGCGGGTTAAGCAATGCGGTATAACCATTGATGAAGCCCTGACGTTCCAGACGACGAACGCGCTCCAGACATGGAGTTGGAGATAATCCCACACGTTTGGAAAGCTCGACGTTTGAAATCCGGCCATCCTTTTGCAATTCGTTGAGGATGTTACGGTCAATACGGTCGAGATCTTTTCCCGGACGTTTTTTGTTGTCTACCATTATTATTGTCTCTCTGCTGTCCTTCCCTGCACCTGCCATACCCCAGCCAACTTCAATGTCTAAGGGTTGTCCCAAGCGAAGACCCGATTATTAAGGTTTACGCATCCAAAAGCCGCGTTGATCCCCTGTCAAAAGGAACACGACCATAAAACGGATACTCAAAAGAAATAACCCTGTGAAATTAATAGATTGGATACAGCCAACCTGATCCACTAAATCCTGTCGCAACAAAAACGCAAAAAAGCAACACCAGAACGGGTCCGGTAGCAGCCAATTGCATAAATTCAAGTCGCTGACAGGCAGTTAATTTCTTCTTCCCCTGATGTTTTCGCAAATGCACAGCGGATTGTCAAAGTAAAAGAAGCAAAATCAGAAGAACGTGCCAACCTCAAAAGCTGATACCCCCTTTTTAGCTGTCTTTTCTCTTTGGACAATAACAACTCAGCGCGTGAAATATTTCAGCCAAAACTCCACAACCTGCCGTGAATTGTGACTAAAACACCGCACTCTGTTAAACAACCTTCACAGCGGATAACTTCCCAGCTGTTGTTTTTCAACCCTGCTTATAAAACAGTTAAGTGTCTGATAATCAGGGACGGAAACCTTTTTACCCGTCTTTCACTGTAAAAACTATCAGACAAATCGTTAACAACATCTGAGTTTGCTTTTTTTACTGCGCCGTTTTCCCTACAATCGGTTTATCGCTTGTCGCTACCGCGGAGATGAATTACGCATGAGTACGGTTAAACACAGTAAATTATTGATTTTAGGTTCTGGTCCGGCGGGTTATACCGCAGCAGTTTATGCAGCACGCGCCAACCTTAATCCGGTTTTGATAACCGGGGTGGAAAAAGGCGGTCAGCTGACCACAACCACCGAAGTCGAAAACTGGCCGGGCGATCCGGAAGGTCTGACCGGTCCGGCTCTGATGGAACGTATGCACGAACATGCGACCAAATTTAATACCGAGATTATTTTCGACCATATCAACAAAGTCGATTTGCAGAACCGTCCGTTCCGTCTCACCGGTGACAGCGGCGAATACACCTGTGACGCGCTGATCATCGCCACCGGCGCATCCGCACGTTATATCGGTCTGCCTTCTGAAGAAGCGTTTAAAGGTCGTGGCGTTTCAGCCTGCGCTACCTGTGACGGTTTCTTCTACCGTAATCAGAAAGTCGCGGTCGTTGGCGGCGGGAATACCGCAGTTGAAGAGGCGCTTTATCTCGCTAACATTGCCTCGGAAGTGCATCTGATACACCGTCGCGACAGTTTCCGTGCGGAAAAAATTCTGGTTGATCGTCTGAATGACAAAGTGGCCAGCGGCAATATTGTTCTGCATACCCACAAAACACTGAACGAAGTGGTTGGTGATCAGATGGGTGTCACCGGTGCCAGCCTGCTTGATGTCCGTACTGACGAGAAATCTCAGGTGGATGTGGCGGGTGTATTTATCGCTATCGGTCATAGCCCGAACACCGGCATTTTCGAAGGTCAGCTGGAACTGAAAGACGGCTACATCAAAGTGCAGTCCGGTTCCCACGGCAATGCGACACAAACCAGCATTCCGGGCGTCTTCGCTGCGGGCGACGTGATGGATCACATCTACCGTCAGGCGATCACCTCCGCCGGAACCGGTTGTATGGCCGCGCTGGATGCCGAACGCTATCTGGACGGTTTATCGCAAGCTCCGGATCTATAATTACTCTCACGGGTAACTTTCCGGACTAAGAGTCCATACAAAGAGTAACGAATAAGGCGGCTTAATTGCCGCCTTATTGTTTTCAGTGTTGTGCCAAGCATGTAACATGAGCGCCCTCCCATCCGGATTGCTGCACAGACTGAAGCCTGATGAATAAAACACGACAACAAGAACTTACCCGCTGGTTAAAACAACAAAGCTCCCGAGCTAAAGGCTGGATCCGTCTGTCTATGATGCTGGGTCTGCTTTCGGGTTTGCTGATCCTCGCTCAGGCCTGGCTGATGGCCGGATTACTGCACAGCCTGATCATCGAACACACCTCGCGTGATGCCCTGCTGCAAAGCTTCCTGTTAATGGCACTGACATTTGTGCTGCGTGCTGTTGTCACCTGGCTGCGTGAACAGGTAGGTTTTATCTGCGGGCGGGTTATCCGTCAGGAAATGCGTAAACTGGTGCTGGATCGTCTGGAAAAACTCGGGCCCGCGTGGATCCAGGGCAAACCGGCGGGCAGCTGGGCCAGTATCATTCTCGAGCAAATCGAGGATATGCAGGATTATTATTCCCGCTATCTGCCGCAAATCGCACTGGCAGGTATTATTCCCCTGCTGATTCTGGTCAGCGTCTTCCCAATTAACTGGGCGGCCGGAATGATTTTACTGGTCACAGCCCCGCTTATCCCGTTGTTCATGGCGCTGGTCGGCATGGGTGCGGCAGATGCTAACCGTCGTAACTTTGTAGCGCTGGCGCGTCTTAGCGGTAATTTCCTCGACAGTCTGCGTGGTCTGGATACGCTTCGTCTGTTTCATCGCGGCACGGCGGAAATCGATCAGATTAAGCGCTCAACGGAACATTTTCGCGCCCGCACGATGGACGTCCTGCGACTGGCCTTTTTATCTTCTGCAGTACTGGAATTCTTCGCCTCTATTTCCATCGCAGTTGTCGCGGTTTACTTTGGTTTTTCCTATCTGGGCGAACTCAATTTCGGCAGCTACGGCATGCCTGTGACACTGTTTGCCGGCTTTCTGGTGCTGATACTGGCTCCGGAGTTTTTCCAGCCTCTGCGTGATCTGGGCGCGTTTTATCACGCCAAAGCGCAGGCCGTCGGCGCAGCTGAAAGTCTGGTGACGTTCCTGAGCGCTGAAAGTACAGAGATGGGTGAAGGGGATCAGAACTTCCCGGCAGGCAAAGCTGTTGATCTTAACGCCCGCGACCTGATAATTCAGTCGCCACAAGGCAAAACGCTGGCCGGCCCGCTGACCTTCAGTATTCAGGCCGGACATCGTATCGCCATTGTCGGCCTGAGCGGTGCAGGTAAAAGCTCGTTACTGAACGTCCTGCTGGGTTTCCTGCCATATCAGGGCTCCGTTACCGTCAGCGGAACGGAACTG
Organism: Rahnella ecdela; assembly: GCF_019049625.1. GTDB lineage: Bacteria > Pseudomonadota > Gammaproteobacteria > Enterobacterales > Enterobacteriaceae > Rahnella > Rahnella ecdela. The sequence goes on along the minus strand of NZ_JAFMOY010000131.1, from coordinate 110,750 downwards.
AAATCATTACGCAATGACCAATGGCGTCAGCACCTGAGCTGGGTCGGACAGAATCCACATTTACCGGAACAAACCCTTCGCGCCAATATCCTGCTTAATCAGCCGGATGTCAGCGATGAACAACTCCAGTCCGCCATCGACCGTGCATATGTGAATGAATTCCTGCCGCTGTTACCGTTAGGGCTTGAAACCGAACTCGGCGACAGCGCCGCGCGCTTATCCATCGGTCAGGCTCAACGCGTCGCCGTGGCCCGCGCCCTGCTTTCACCGTGCAGTTTATTACTGCTCGATGAACCGACCGCCAGCCTCGATGCGCACAGCGAAAAACGGGTGATGAGTGCACTGAACGACGCGTCTCAAGCGCAGACATCTCTGCTGGTGACGCACCAGCTGGAAGACACCCGGGACTACGACGAAATCTGGGTGATGGAGAAAGGCCTGATCGCCGAGCGCGGAACCTTCGCACAACTGGTGGCGCAGAATGGCCTGTTCGCCAGCCTGCTTTCTCAGCGGAATAAGGAGCTGTAATTATGAAAACTCTTCTACCTTTTCTCGCCCTGTACCGCCGTCACTGGTTCCGCCTGTCCCTCGGTGTCATTCTGGCTATCGTCACTTTACTGGCGAGCATCGGTCTGCTGACGCTTTCCGGCTGGTTCCTGGCGGCTTCTGCCGTAGCGGGTGTCGCCGGTTTATACAGTTTCAACTACATGCTTCCTGCCGCCGGTGTACGCGGAGCGGCGATATTTCGAACCGCAGGCCGTTATGCCGAGCGTCTGGTCAGCCACGACGCCACATTCCGTGTGCTGGCGCATCTGCGTGTATTCACTTTCACCAAAATCATGCCCCTCTCGCCGGGTGGTATTGCGCGTTTTCGTCAGGCCGATTTGCTAAACCGGCTGGTGGCCGATGTCGATACGCTGGACCATTTGTATCTGCGGGTGATTTCTCCGCTGGTAAGTGCACTGGTAGTGATCCTGCTGGTGACGTATGGCCTGAGTTTCCTTGATATGAAACTGGCGCTGACACTCGGTGCAATCATGCTGGTACTGATGTTGCTTCTGCCGGTGGTTTTCTACCGCGCGGGTAAACCGGCTGGCCGGGAACTGACGGCGCTGCGCAGTGATTACCGCATGCAGCTGACCTCCTGGTTACAAGGTCAGTCCGAGCTGGCGGTCTTTGGCGCTCAGCCGAGATTCCGCCAGCAACTAAACGATATCGAACGCCGCTGGTTGTTGCGTCAGCAGCAGCAGGCGAAACTGACCGGGTTGTCACAGGCGATGGTGATTGCCGCCGCCGGTCTGACCGTTACGCTCATGCTGTGGCTGGCCGCTGGCGGGATCGGTAACATCGCTCAGCCTGGCGCGCTGATTGCTTTATTCGTGTTTACTCCGCTGGCCGCCTTCGAAGCGCTGGGCCCGGTCGCTGCGGCATTCCAGCATCTGGGGCAGGTTATTGCGTCTGCTCAGCGCGTCAGCCAGATAATCGACCAGCCTGCCGACGTGACATTCCCGGTGCAGGGGCCGGTTGCCGCTGAACACATTAACCTGTCGCTGCAAAATGTGAATTTCACCTATCCGGGTCAGCCGTTGCCGGTGCTGAAAAACATCACACTGGATGTGCGCGCCGGTGAGCATATCGCCCTGCTCGGCCAGACCGGTTGTGGCAAATCCACCCTGCTGCAATTGCTGACCCGCGGCTGGGATATCAGCAGTGGCACGCTGGTAATCAACGGCCATGCGATTGGCGATTACGATGAAGCGACACTGCGCAAGATGATCACAGTCGTCAGTCAGCGTGCGCACGTCTTTAACACCACGCTGCGCGAAAATTTGCGCATAGCCTCACCGCAATGCACCGATGAACAAATCGCCGATGCACTGAGACAAGTGGATTTACATGTGTTGCTGGAAAACGAAGGCCTGAATGCCTGGCTCGGTGAAGGCGGACGTCAGCTTTCCGGTGGCGAACAGCGCCGTATCGGGCTGGCGCGTGCTTTGCTGCATGACGCGCCACTGTGGTTACTCGATGAACCGACGGAAGGACTGGATGCCGAAACGGAACAACATATTTTGGCACTGCTGCACAAGCATTGTCAGAATAAGACGCTACTCTTAGTGACGCACCGCCTGCACGGTCTGGAAACTTTCGACAGAATTTGCGTCATGGAAGAAGGTCAGATTGTGGAGCAAGGTGGTCATCCGTCGTTAATTGCTGCACAGGGCCGGTACGCGCGGTTTTTGTCACGAACCTGACGTCGTAGTTGCCAGTTTAGCGGCGGCCCTTAAGCCGCCGGATAAGGAGATCTATGCGGTTAGTAAAGCTTGAGGCCAATTCAGTCAATTTTCCTGATCCTGAAACTGCATTGCAGGATCCGAATGGCCTGCTGGCTATCGGGGGGGACCTTACCGCTCCTCGCCTGCTTTCCGCGTATCAGTACGGCGTTTTTCCCTGGTTTGAACCGGGGGAGATAATCCTCTGGTGGTCGCCAGATCCCCGCGCCATTTTAGTTCCCGGTGAACGTCATGTCAGCCGGAGTCTGAAGCGTTTTATGCGCAAAATGCCTTTTCATTTCACGCTTAATCAACAGTTTGAAAAAGTCATACGTGCGTGTGCGATGCAGCGTGAAGACGGCACCTGGATCGGCCCGCTGGTACAGCGGGGTTATCAGGAATTGCACGAAGCCGGACGGGCGCATTCAGTTGAAGTCTGGGAAGGAAATGAACTGGTTGGCGGATTATACGGCGTTTCAGTTGGCGGGTTATTTTGCGGCGAGTCGATGTTCAGTCGTCGTGAAAACGCCTCAAAAGCCGCGCTGATGGTTTTTTGCCAACATTTTTCCCGCAATGGTGGAGAACTGATTGACTGTCAGGTGCTCAACCCTCACACTGCGTCGCTGGGTGCGAGAGAGATCCCCCGCCGCCAATTTTTGCAGCAGTTATCCGAACTTTCGCATCGCGCGTTAGCGCCGGATTGCTGGTTGCCACAAGACTTATCCCCACATGATGAAGACCTGCCGGTGTTCCCGAAGGATAGGGAATAGGTGCGGTCATGGACCATACTTCTTTACATAATGTGGGTTTTTCGGCATTATCTTGCCGGTTAAAAACTATGGTAGTTAGACCTAGAGGATTCGATGGCCAAAGAAGACAACATTGAAATGCAAGGCACCGTACTTGATACGCTGCCAAACACTATGTTCCGCGTAGAATTAGAAAACGGACACGTAGTTACCGCTCACATCTCCGGTAAAATGCGTAAGAACTACATCCGCATCCTGACGGGCGACAAAGTCACTGTAGAGCTGACCCCGTACGACCTGAGCAAAGGCCGCATTGTCTTCCGTAGCCGTTAATAAGCGGCTCACTCATCGCTGAGTTTCTGGCGATACCTGAGGATACCCTCTTCGCCCTTCCTGCTGTTGCAAGGGCGTTTTGTGGTATCCGCAATCCGGCATTTTGTTCTATTATCCTTTCTGAAAGCCCTCACTAATTACTGCAATTAAATAAAGAATTTCAGAAAGAAAAAAGGCGATGTTTTCACATCGCCTTTTGTTTTTTCATCACTGATGAAAATTAATGCACCGCACCTTCCGGTTTTTTCTTCTGTGCACTCATGAAGTGATAAGTAAGCTTGTCAGCGGCCTTATCCAGCGCTACAGAGACGGAACCGCCATCCACCAGTGAACCAAACAGCAGTTCGTTGGCGAGAGGTTTTTTCAGGTTTTCCTGAACGGTACGTGTCATCGGACGCGCACCCATCGCACGGTCGTAGCCTTTCACGGTCAGCCAGTCACGAGCTTCATCGCTGACTTCCAGTGAGACGCCTTTCGCATCCAGCTGCGCCTGCAGTTCAACGATAAACTTATCAACAACCTGCTGGATAACTTCCGTAGACAGATGGTTGAACCAGATAACGTTGTCCAGACGGTTACGGAATTCCGGCGTAAAGGTACGTTTGATCTCTTCCATCGCATCAGGGCTGTTATCCTGATGAACCAGACCAATCGATTTACGTTCCGTTTCACGCACACCGGCGTTGGTGGTCATCACCAAAATTACGTTGCGGAAATCTGCTTTGCGTCCGTTGTTATCAGTCAGCGTGCCGTTGTCCATTACCTGCAACAGCAGGTTGAAGACATCCGGATGCGCCTTCTCGATTTCATCGAGCAGCACCACGGCGTGAGGATGTTTGATTACCGCATCCGTCAGCAAGCCGCCCTGATCAAAGCCGACATATCCCGGAGGCGCACCGATCAGACGACTGACCGTATGACGCTCCATGTATTCCGACATATCAAAGCGCAGCAGTTCGATATCCAGCGCTTTCGCCAGCTGAACCGTGACTTCGGTTTTCCCCACACCGGTCGGACCGGCGAACAGGAATGAACCGACAGGCTTGTGATCCTGACCCAGACCGGCGCGGCTCATTTTGATCGCCTCGGTCAGTGCTTCAATCGCAGGATCCTGTCCGAAGACCAGCATTTTCAGACGATCGCCCAGATTTTTCAGCACATCGCGGTCAGTCGCAGACACGGTTTTTTCCGGAATGCGGGCAATACGCGCCACAACGCTTTCGATGTCGCTAACGTTAACGGTTTTCTTGCGTTTACTGACCGGCATTAACCGGCTGCGCGCGCCCGCTTCGTCGATGACGTCGATGGCTTTGTCCGGCAGATGACGGTCGTTGATATATTTGACCGACAGCTCAACCGCCGCACGTACCGCTTTCGCGGTGTAACGCACATCATGATGCGCTTCGTATTTGGTTTTCAGGCCATTGATGATTTGAACGGTTTCTTCCACGCTTGGCTCAGTAATATCAATTTTTTGGAAACGACGCGCCAGGGCACGATCCTTCTCAAAGATATTGCTGAATTCCTGATACGTGGTGGAGCCGATCACGCGGATTTTCCCGCTCGACAGCAGCGGTTTGATCAGGTTTGCCGCATCCACCTGACCACCCGATGCCGCACCGGCACCAATGATCGTGTGGATTTCATCAATAAACAGGATGCTGTTCTTATCCTGCTCCAGCTGTTTGAGCAGAGATTTGAAACGTTTTTCGAAATCGCCACGGTATTTAGTGCCCGCCAGCAACGAACCGATATCCAGAGAATACAGGGTGCAGTCGGCCATCACTTCCGGCACATCGCCCTGCTCGATTCGCCATGCCAGACCTTCGGCAATCGCAGTTTTACCTACGCCGGATTCGCCCACCAGCAGCGGGTTATTTTTACGACGACGGCAGAGCACCTGAATGGCGCGCTCCAGTTCTTTGTCACGGCCAATCAGCGGATCGATACCACCCACACGCGCTAACTGGTTAAGATTAGTGGTGAAGTTCTCCATACGATCTTCCCCCGCCGACTGCTCTTCGTTAACTGGGTTTTCCGCATTGTTTTGCGCCTGACTGCCCGATTCATCTTTACGGGTGCCGTGCGAAATAAAGTTCACCACATCAAGGCGGCTGACATCATGTTTGCGCAGGAGATAGGCTGCCTGAGATTCCTGTTCGCTGAAAATCGCGACCAGAACGTTGGCGCCGGACACTTCGCTGCGGCCAGAAGATTGCACGTGGAATACCGCACGTTGCAGAACGCGCTGGAAACTCAGCGTAGGCTGGGTGTCACGCTCCTCTTCACTGGCAGGTAAGGTGGGTGTGGTTTGCTCGATGAAGGCTTCCAGCTCCTGGCGTAATGCCACCAGATCGACTGTACAGGCTTCAAGCGCTTCACGGGCAGCAGGGTTGCTGAGCAACGCCAGCAACAGGTGCTCCACGGTCATAAACTCATGCCGGTGCTCACGGGCTCTTGCGAAAGCCATGTTGAGACTGAGTTCAAGTTCTTGATTGAGCATAGGCACCTCCCAAATAGATTGCCTTAATCAGGCTTTTTCCAGCGTACACAGCAACGGATGCTCATTCTCCTTGGCGTACTCATTTACGTGTGCGACCTTGGTTTCCGCGACTTCGGCTGTATAAACACCGCATATCGCTTTGCCTCTGTAGTGCACCTGGAGCATCAGTTGCGTTGCACGTTCAATATCATAAGAAAAGAACTTTTGCAGAACGTCAATCACAAATTCCATTGGAGTGTAATCGTCGTTGTTTAATATAACTTTATACATAGATGGCGGTTTTACCTCATCCTTTTGCTTATCCGCCGCCAAATGTTCAAAATTTAGCCAGTCTTGATTATTGCCCATTGCCTGTTCATCACCTGTGAAGATCGTATCGGAAGCCAAATACATAAGCATGAAGACTTTCTGCAGAGCCTCACGCCGTTATTACCGTATTTTACCATCTCTGGCCTCACCTTGCCGCTGCACAAAATGTCTTACGTGCAACAGATAACGCGAGTGAAAATTTAACAAAATATGTCAATAGCGTTACCTGCTTCAAACTTTGGTTATCTGCTCCCTTAGGACAAATGCCGTTTCCTTGACGTCTAACTCTATTCCACTAGAGTGTAAATTCGTGAGCTGAACGGAATTTATACTGGCCTGAACAGGCGCTTACCCGCTGCGTTCCGGCCTTCGTGCTCACTCAACTGGCTTTATCTATTTACTACCAGACTAGTCATGAGAGGGATGTAGAAGCATGCAGACGGGTACTGTTAAATGGTTCAATAATGCTAAAGGCTTTGGCTTCATTTGCCCGCAAAATGGCGGTGAAGACATCTTCGCTCACTACTCCACAATACAGATGGAGGGTTACCGGACATTAAAAGCCGGCCAGCAGGTCAATTTCGACGTTCATGAAGGCCCAAAGGGGAATCATGCCAGCCTCATTATTCCAGTGGAAAGTGAAGCGGTCGCCTGACCGGTTCAGCATCACATATCAAATAACACATCTACTGCAAATGCCGGTCACTCACTGACTGGCATTTTTATTTATGGGGGAGAATGACTCAGGCTTCAAGCCCTCTTTACGAAAATAAAGTACATTTTTTAGACACCGATTGCTAAGACACGACATAAATAAAATCAAATCTAAACACAATCTCAACAAATCACGTTCAATTTCTCCCTATTTTTCCCCGTTGCACAGTCGTTTATCCATCTCCTGTTGAAATGTCGGTAACAAAACCCCGGCAGTCAATAACAGGTAAAGACCATGACGACTCTCCATTACCCTGGCGTAGAAAAAGCCCCGCTTTCAGGCTTACAGTTGATGAAGGCACTGCTCACCAACCGCATCACGCCGGGACCGTCGTGGAAATTACCGCGCTATCGCCTTAAATTCTTTTTCCGCACCCTGAGGCAACCGCGCAGAACGTTCGCGCTGCTCGATTATCTGGCGCAGCACCCGCAGCGTGATGAAATTTTGTATGCCATGCCCGCCCTGCCGGCTAAATTACACCGCACCTATCAGGCGGCAAATATCACGCAGGCCCAGGCCCTGAAACGGATAACAGATCATTACGATATGATTCAGGATTGCCTGCCAGACGCCATTAATCACGGCTATCTGAATAAAAAGCCGATGGCGATTGCCACCCTGACAGGTAAAGAAGAACAGCGTTACGCGATTACCCTGAACGCCGTCAGTCGTCTGGATAAAGAAGGCGAAGCGACACTGTCGTTCAACAACACGCAGGGTGAACCGATTGCTATCGTGACGTTCTCTTTTATTGAATATCAGGGAAAACCGACGCTGTTTATCGGGGCGTTGCAGGGGCCGCGCGCGCATGTTGATCATCAGGAAATTCAGACTGCCACCAAAGCCTGCCACGGCTTGTTCCCGAAACGTCTGGTGATTGAAGCGCTGACCACGCTGGCGGATGTGACCGGTATGACGCAACTGGTTGCCGTGGGTAATCACACCCATATTTATGAGGATCCGCGTTATAAAAAACGCAAAGGAATGGTGTTTGCCGATTACGACAGCTTCTGGGAAACGCTGGATGCAAAACAGGGTGAGGACGGTTACTTCCATCTGCCGCGCCAGATTGCTCACCGTCCGCTGGAAGAAATTGCCAGTAAACGCCGTTCCGAGTACCGTCGCCGCTATCTGCTGTTAGACGACCTGGAAAGCCAGATCCGCCAGACATTTACCAGCGGACATGGCAATCCTGTGACTATCACCCAGACTCAGGCCGCTTAATCGGCTCTCCCGCGTGCCAGCCAGGCCACGCGGGAAAACATCTGCCGCAGCAACGGTGGAATCGACGAGGTTCCCCGCAAAGATGCCGCCATTGCCACGTCAATCGCCAGATCGGGTTTCGAACTGCGGTGAATGGCTTTATCAATAATGCGCCTTGGCGACATCGGCACGTTTTCCGGTATCGCCGCATTCTTGCGATAAACATCTTCAAAACCATCACGATACAAGAAGTATTCAATGTCCTGCGCAGGTAGCGCGGTCAGCCGGTAACGCAGCGTATCGTCGTGGCTTTCCACATTGGCCATCACCGTCGCCGCATATTTGCGGCCTGCCTCATCGCCATCGACCAGTGCATGCCATTCAATGCCCATTTGCCGGGCAAAACGCAGCAACGGTTTTAGCCCGCATTGGGCAAATTCAATCACCTTGATGCCTTCAGATTCAAAATGATAACCACATTGTCGCGCCAGCTGATTCAGTAACCAGACTTCCGTTTCCCCTTCCACCAGCAACCAGCAACGGGCGAACAAAGATGAAGGCCGGTTGAAGCGGATATGAAACGCAATGCGGCGGCTGTCTTCCAGACTCAGCCCTTCCGGGCCAATGCCGTAAGCCGCTACGCGACCGGATTCACGCACCAGACGGCAAATTTGTTCGACCGGAACCAGAGAAAGCAGATCGCCGGAATTGGTGGTGGTGATCCGCTGTAACGGCAACTGATCGAGCAATCCCCACGCCACCGACAGCATAATCGGATGTAAGCGCGTTTCGGGGTCTTCAATAAGCAGCAGCGGTCGGGCATCGGGATGCAGCACCACGGAGCCTTTGGCCTGCAATAATGTCGAGAACATGCCAAGCAGCATCACCCGCATACTGCGGCTGTTCGGTTCGGCAATCATGCGATTGATGTTATCCAGAGAACGCCATGCGCGGCGGCTTTCTGCGCGCCCATGACGTTTCTGCTGCCACGGCGCGCTGTTCGAGGTGCCCTGCTCGGCAAAATAGTGTTCCAGCAATTGCTGCATGGCTGAAAGGCCGCTGCGCAGCTCACTGTTTTTCAACGTCTGCGGACTGTGAACCAGTTCCCGCGTCAGTTCATCGAGTTGCTTTGCCAGTTCTTCATTATTCGCCGCCAGCCGCGGTGCAAGCGTTTCACTGCGCAGGCGACGGATAAAACGCGCATCGCGTAAACGCAGGACCGGGCTGAGACGGATCAGCGCCTGCGCCAGCGGATCAATCGTCGTCAGATTTAAAGGCTGACCACTGGATGACAAGAAACTGCGCAGCGTCATCACGCTGCCATCGTCGTCGAGTTCGCCTTCCAGCCGGTAATAAATCCGGTTCAGCTTGTCAGCACATTTCACCCAAAGCGGTGAGAGCGAATTAAAGCGTGGCGACATATGATGTCCGGCCTGGTTCTCGCAAAACGTAAACACCACGTGCAGATACTGGGATTTGGATTCCTCTTCGCCGGCCGGGAAATAGAAATCCTCTTCTTTAAAGCAGTACAGTTTGGGTTCAGGTGAAAGCAGCAGAGTTAATGCGTCGAGCAGGCTGGATTTACCCCAGGCGTTCTCTCCGATGAGAACGGTGTTGGTCAGAACGGACTCCCCCTGCCCCTGACGGGAGGAACCGGTAATTGATGCGCCACGTTGTGCGGGCTGCGTCAGCGTCAAAGACAGGCGGTTAATCCCGCGAAAACCGACAATATCAACACGTTCCAGATACATCAGACGCCTCCTGTGCGCTCAAAACTTTCCTGAGCATGGCGTTAAAAAATGGTTCAGGTCAAGCGGTCAAAGATATCTCTGTGTGCCGAAGCTGCTTTACAGTCAGATAACTTTTCGTTAGCGTGGCGGGCGGCCTTTTCTGCGCCGCGTTCCACTCTTGGGATTTCACTTTTCAGGGACTTTTGCATCATGTATTCCGGGCTGTTAATTATTCTCCTGCCGCTGATTGCCGGCTACCTTATTCCGCTCAAAAACCGGCCCCTGTTGCATATTGTTAATCAGTTACTCAGCTGGATGGTTTACGTCATTCTTTTCATTATGGGCATCAGTCTGGCGTTTCTCGACAATCTGAGCGCAAATTTACTGCTGATTTTCAAATATGCTTCCGTCTGTTTCCTGTGCATTTTTGTGATGAACTACACCGCGCTGTGGCTGCTTGAACGCCGCCGTCCGTGGAAATCAGAACATAAGCAGGAAAAACTGCCCTCGCGTATTCACATGGCGCTGGAGTCATTAAAATTATGCGGCGTGGTCATCGGCGGTTTCGCACTCGGTCTGACCCAATGGCACTGGCTGACCTTCGCCTCACAGGCCAGCGAGATCGCATTGTTATTCCTGCTGGCACTGGTCGGTATACAGCTTCGCAACAGCAGCATGACGCTGCGCCAGATAATCCTAAACCGCCGCGGAATGATGGTCGGAATGGTGGTCGCAGTCAGCGCATTAGCCGGTGGCGCCATCGCCGCGTTATTGCTCGGTCTGCCGCTGAAAACCGGTCTGGCGCTCGCCTCCGGATACGGCTGGTATTCGCTTTCGGGCATTGTTCTCACCGATTCATTCGGGCCGGTGATTGGCAGCGCAGCGTTCTTTAACGATCTGGCACGCGAACTGTGCGCCATCATGCTGATCCCGACGCTGGTGCGCACCAGCCGTTCGACAGCACTTGGTCTGTGTGGTGCAACATCGATGGACTTCACCCTGCCGGTTTTACAGCGCAGTGGCGGCCTGGATATGGTTCCTCCCGCCGTGGTTCACGGGTTCGTGTTAAGCCTGATAGCGCCTGTGCTGATGGCCTTCTTCTCCGCCTGATAACTTTTTACCCGCTGCTTTCCGGCAGCGGGCACTTCCCTGCAAAACTTGCGATAAATCAACTCCGCATCACTTATCTCAAAAAGCCCTTCATTTCTTTCCCTGCCAGTTTTAGGCTTGCTTTAAAACAAGCATTTCAAATGCAACTTTAAAAAGGACCTCATTATGTTTTGTGTGCAATGTGAACAAACAGTCCGTACCCCGGCGGGCAATGGCTGCGCTTACGCGCAGGGAATGTGTGGTAAAACGGCAGAAACCTCCGATTTACAAGACTTACTGGTCGCTGTGCTGGAAGGCTTATCAGCCTGGGCACTGACCGCACGCGGCTACGGCATTATTGATGAAGATATCGACAGCTTCGCACCCCGCGCCTTTTTCTCCACGCTGACCAATGTGAACTTCGATTCAGACCGCATCGTCGGCTATGCCCGTGAAGCCATTATCCACCGTGAATCTTTGGCCGTGCGCTGCCGACTGATGGACTCGCAAATCACCGTCAGCCATCCGCTGGCCGCGCTGGAACTGGTCAGCGATAACCTCGGTGAGCTACAGCAGCAGGCACAGCAGTTTGCACTTAACGGGGATAAAGCGCAGATCGGTGATGACATTCACGGCCTTCGTATGCTGTGTTTGTATGGCCTGAAAGGGGCGGCGGCGTATATGGAACACGCGCATGTTCTGGGTCAGTCGGATACTGCTATTTACGCCGAATATCATCGTCTGATGGCGTGGCTCGGCACGCAGCCTGCCGACATGGGCGAGCTACTCGAAAACGCAATGGCGATTGGCAAAATGAACTTTGGCGTGATGGCGATCCTCGATAAAGGCGAAACCGATGCCTATGGACATCCGCAGCCGACTAACGTCAATGTCCGCCCACTGGCGGGTAAAGCGATTCTGATTTCCGGTCACGACCTGAAAGATTTGCAGATGTTGCTCGAGCAAACTGCCGGTACCGGCATCAACATTTATACCCACGGCGAAATGCTGCCTGCACACGGTTATCCGCAGCTGAAGAAATTCACGCATCTGGCCGGTAACTACGGCAGCGGCTGGCAGAATCAGCAGGTCGAATTCGCCAAATTCCCGGGACCGGTAGTAATGACGTCCAACTGCATCATTGACCCGAATGTCGGCAACTACGGCGACCGCATCTGGACGCGCAGCATCGTCGGCTGGCCGGGCGTGCAGCATCTGGAAGGCGAAGATTTTGCGCCGGTCATTGCGCAGGCGATGCAGCTTGCGGGCTTTCCATACAGCGAAATTGAACAAGAAATTACGGTCGGATTTGGTCGCCAGACGTTGCTCGGCGCGGCGGACACCGTGATTGATCTCGTCGCCGCTAAAAAACTGCGCCACATCTTCCTGATCGGCGGCTGTGACGGCAGTCGCGGCGAGCGCAGCTACTTCACCGATCTGGCGCGCAGCGTGCCGCAGGATTGCCTGATCCTGACACTGGCCTGTGGTAAATACCGCTTCAATAAACTGGATTTCGGTACGATCGAAGGCCTGCCGCGCCTGCTCGACGTCGGTCAGTGTAACGACGCCTATTCCGCCATTATCCTTGCAGTCAATCTTGCCGAGAAATTAGGCTGCGGAGTGAATGATTTGCCGCTGAGCCTGGTGCTTTCGTGGTTCGAACAGAAAGCCATTGTGATCCTGCTGACCCTGTTGTCGCTCGGTGTGAAAAACATTGCCACCGGCCCGACAGCACCGGCCTTCCTGACAGATAACCTGCTGGCCATCCTGAATGAAAAATTTGGCCTGCGTGCAATCACGTCGGTTGAGCAGGATCTGAAAACCATGCTGCCGGAGTAAGCTGAAATGAATTTTCCTTTATTTCCCGATCAGCCGACGGCGTTATGCCAGAACCGTATGCAGGTATATTCCGTCATTCAGGAAACACCTGATGTCCGCACGCTGTCACTGATTCATCACGACGTGTATCCGTATCGTCCCGGCCAGTTTGCGCTGCTCAATATCGGCCAGAGCGGCGAGGTGCAACGTGCGTATACGTTATCTTCCACGCCGGGACAAAGCCGTTTTATCCAGCTGACTGTGCGCCGCATCAACGGTGGTACGGGTTCAGAATGGCTGACGGAGCAGGTCAAACCCGGTGATTATCTCTGGCTGAGCGACGCGCAGGGCGAATTTACCTGCGAAACCGCACAGCCTTTGTTATTGCTGGCGGCAGGTTGTGGCGTGACGCCGGTGATGTCCATCACACGCGATAGTCTGGCGAATCATCCGGCGCAAAACGTGCAGGTGTTTTACAGCGTGCGCAGCCCGCAGGACATTATCTTTGCCAGCGAATGGCAGCAACTGGCGGCGCAATATCCGCAGCTAAATCTGACCCTTCTGGCTGAATATGATGCGCAGCCCGGGCAAATCACCGGTCGCCTGAGTCAGGATTTGCTGCAAAGCCGGGTGCCGGATATCCGCGAACGTCGGGTGATGATTTGCGGCCCTGCGCAGTATATGCAACTGGCGGCCGACTGGGCGAAAGAACTCGGTGTGGAGGCGGATAACATCGTCAAAGAGCAGTTTCAGGCGACTGAAAATGTGGTGTCAGCCGACCAGCAACTGACGCTGAGCCGCCTGACGCCCTTGCAGAATTACCGCGTGCCGGTGGGTTCGACCCTGCTTGCCGCGATGGAACAGCACAAGTTACCGGTCACCGCTGCCTGCCGTGCAGGCGTCTGTGGCAGTTGTAAAACCCGGATACTTTCCGGCGATTACCAGACCACCAGCCGTATGACACTGACCGATGAAGAAGTCGCGCAGGGCTATGTACTGGCCTGCAGCTGTCAGCTTCAGGGCGACGTCACACTCGCCTGATCCTCGCGTTAACTCCCTGCCCTCACATGACTTTTTACAGTCTGCGCGGGCAGATTTACAAATCTTCACCTCCCTCCTCCGCATAATTTTGTATGGTTTAAGGCTGAACATTCAAGGATGTAATCAGTGGACTATGCTTAACGCAGTTATTTTTTCAGCATCTACCGGAGGGATTCAATAATGAAACAAAGTGTAGCGTCATACCTGGCGAAAACCCTTGAAGCCGCAGGCGTTAAAAGGATCTGGGGCGTCACCGGCGACTCCCTGAACGGGCTGAGTGACAGCCTGAACCGCATGGGCACCATCGAATGGCTGGGCACGCGCCATGAAGAAGTGGCAGCCTTTGCCGCCGGAGCCGAAGCGCAAATCACAGGAGAACTGGCGGTGTGCGCCGGTTCCTGCGGGCCCGGCAACCTGCACCTGATTAACGGCCTTTTCGACTGCCACCGCAATCACGTTCCGGTTGTCGCGATTGCCGCGCATATTCCGTCGAGCGAAATCGGCAGCGGCTATTTTCAGGAAACCCATCCGACCGAATTATTCCGCGAATGCAGCCACTACTGCGAGATGATCAGTAATCCTGAACAACTTCCGCAAGTGCTCGCCATCGCCATGCGCAAAGCCATTCTCAACCGTGGCGTTTCTGTGATTGTTCTGCCAGGCGACGTGGCGCTCAAGCCTGCGCCGGAAGACGCCAAAGTTAGCTGGTATCCGCCGGTATTGCCTAAAGTAACGCCACAACCGACAGAACTGCAAAAGCTGGCGGAGCTGCTTAACGGTTCGACCAACATTACGATGATGTGTGGCAGCGGTTGTGCGGGTGCGCATGATGAAGTGATTAAACTGGCTGAAACCCTGAAAGCACCGGTGGTGCATGCGCTGCGCGGTAAAGAACATATCGAATGGGATAATCCGTACAGCGTCGGCATGACCGGGCTGATTGGTTTTTCTTCCGGTTATCACGCCATGCTTAATGCCGACACGCTAATCCTGCTCGGCACGCAATTCCCGTATCGCGCGTTTTATCCGACCGATGCCAAAATCATTCAGATTGATATCAATCCGGGCAGCATCGGTGCGCATTGTCATGTGGATATGGCGCTTGTCGGCGATATTAAATCGACCCTGACCGCCCTTCTGCCACAGTTGCAGGTGAAGAACGAACGCAAGTTCCTCGACAAAGCCCTGAAGCATTATGAAGAAGCGCGTAAAGATCTCGACGGGCTGGCGACCCCCAACGATAAACAGGCCATTCATCCGCAATATCTGGCGCAACAAATCAGCCGCTTTGCGGCCGCTGATGCTATTTTCACCTGTGACGTCGGCACGCCGACCGTGTGGGCGTGTCGTTATTTGCAAATGAACGGGCAGCGCCGTTTGCTCGGTTCCTTCAACCACGGCTCGATGGCGAACGCCATGCCACAGGCGATCGGTGCGCAGGCTATCGACCGTTCACGCCAGGTAGTGGCGCTGTGCGGCGACGGCGGTTTCGCCATGCTGATGGGCGATTTCCTGACGCTGGCACAGCAAAAGCTGCCGGTGAAAATCATCATTTTCAACAACAGCGTGCTGGGCTTTGTGGCGATGGAAATGAAGTCCGGCGGTTATCTGACCGACGGCACCGAGCTGAAAAACCCGGATTTCGCCGCCATTGCTGAAGCCGCAGGCATTAAAGGGATCCGCGTCGAGAAAGCGTCTGATATCGACACAGCCCTGCAGGATGCCTTTGCCTACGAGGGGCCGGTGCTGATTGATGTGATCACCGCCACCGAAGAACTGGCCATGCCGCCGCAGATCAAATTCGAGCAGGCCAAGGGCTTCAGCCTTTACATGCTTCGCGCGGTGATCAGCGGGCGCGGCGACGAAGTGGTCGATCTGGCAAAAACCAACTGGCTGCGATAACCCCGACAGGGCTATAGTGCATGATTAGACTGCTTATACTGTCTAATCATGCATTCACAACTACAACCCGAGAAGAGGAAGCCACGTTGATCGACTTACGCAGTGATACCGTAACCCGCCCCAGTGAAGCCATGCGTCAGGCTATGGCCAGCGCTGAAGTCGGCGATGATGTCTACGGCGATGACCCAACGGTAAATGCTTTACAGGACATGGCGGCAAAACTGTGCGGCAAAGAAGCGGCGTTGTTTTTACCGACCGGTACGCAGGCCAATCTGGTGGCGTTACTGACGCATTGCCAGCGTGGCGAAGAATATATTGTCGGCCAGAAAGCCCACAACTATATGTATGAAGCGGGCGGCGCAGCGGTTCTCGGCAGCATTCAGCCGCAGCCTCTGGACATGGACGCCGACGGTTCCATTCCACTGGATAAAGTGGCCGCAGCCATCAAACCCGATGATATCCATTTCGCCCGCACCCGCCTGCTGAGCCTGGAAAACACCCACAGCGGCAAAGTGCTTCCGCTGGATTATCTGCAAAAGGCCTACGCGTTCACCCGCGAAAAAGGGCTGGCATTGCATATCGACGGTGCGCGCATTATGAATGCGGCCGTGGCGCAGAACGTTGAGCTGCGTGAAATTACGCAGTATTGCGACACGCTGACGATTTGCCTGTCGAAAGGGCTGGGTGCGCCGATTGGCTCTCTGCTGGTCGGCAGTAAAGAGTATATCCACCGCGCTAACCGCTGGCGCAAAATGACCGGCGGCGGTATGCGTCAGTCGGGCATTCTGGCGGCAGCGGCAATTTATGCGCTGGAAAACAACGTCGCACGTCTGAAAGATGACCATGACAATGCGCAGTGGCTGGCAGAAGAACTGAGCAAAATCGGCGTGGAAATCGCAGAGCCCGGCGCACAGACCAATGTGCTCTACATCAAGCAGAGCGCGGAACTGGCAGCGAAAATGGGACCGTGGATGCGCGAACGTGGCGTGATCATCAGTGCCGGGCCAGTGACCCGCGTGCTGACACACATCAACATCAGCCGCGAAGATCTGCAAAAAGTTGTCGCGCTGTGGCAGGAATTCCTGCACCAGCACGCCTGATAGTCCGTTACGTCTGCGGCGCTAACCTGCGGGTTATCGCCGTACTTCCCGGATCCTCCCCCTACACTGACTGAGCAAATGGAAATGCCAATCTCGACACAAACTGGCCGGGTCGTCATTCTCGGTGCCAGCGGATATATCGGACAACATCTTACCGCCCATCTGAGCCGCAATGGTTTTCAGGTCACGGCTGCCGCGCGCCGGATAGAGTGGCTGCAACAGCAAAAATGGCCGCATGTGCGCTGCTGCTTTGCCGATGTCTATCAGAGCAAAACGCTGGCTGCCGCCTTTGAAGGCGCGGACGTGCTGGTGTATCTGGTGCACGCCATGACCGAAGACGATGATCTGCTGGAGAAAGAGCGGCAGGCCGCCCAGCACACCCTGCTGGCGCTGAAGGACTCACCGATAAAACACATCATTTATCTCGGATCGATGCAGCCGGAAGACAATCATTCCCCGCATTTACAGGCCAGAAAGCTGACCGGTGATTTGCTGCGCATGAGCAATATTCCGGTGACTGAACTGCGCACCGGTATTGTTATTGGCGCAGGATCAGCGGCTTTCGAAGTGATGCGGGACATGGTGTATAACCTGCCGGTGCTGACTCCACCGCGCTGGGTACGTTCGAAATCCTCGCCGGTTGCGCTGGAAAATCTGCTCAATTACTTACAGGGGCTGGTGACCTTACCGGCCACTGAGAACCGTATTCTGGAAGCTGCCGGACCGGAGTACATCAGTTATCAGACGCTGTTTGAGCGCTTTATCGCTATGAGCGGAAAACGCCGCTGGCTGATCCCTATACCCCTGCCGACGTCGTTTGTTTCGGTGTATTTTCTCAGCCTGATCACGTCGGTACCGACGTCGCTGGCCAAAGCCCTGATTCAGGGGCTGAATCATGACCTGCCCGCTGACAGTGCGGAACTGCAAAGATTAATTCCGCAGAACCTGATTTCGATTGATGACGCGATCCGCACCACGCTGGCGCAGGAACAACAACAGGTGATGGATTCGCCGGACTGGGGATATGACCCGGATGCCCGTGCACGCTGGCGTCCCGGTTATGGTTATTACCCGAAGCAGGCAGGTTTCACGCTGGAAACGTCTGCATCAAAAGCCTCACTATGGAAAGTCGTGCAGCAACTTGGCGGTCAGGAAGGCTATTTTTATGCCAATGGATTATGGAAAACCCGGGCACGCATGGACGATTTACTCGGCGGTGGCGTGAAATACGGCCGTCCGGATCGGGACTTCCTGAAAATTGGCGATAAAATTGATGGCTGGAAGGTCATTGGCCTCAAACCTCAGCGTGAACTGGCGTTACTGTTCGGCATGAAAGCGCCAGGTTTAGGGCGTCTCACGTTCACCATCACCGATAACGGTGAGAGCCGCCGTCTGGATGTACGCGCCTGGTGGCACCCCGCCGGATTCAGTGGTTTGCTGTACTGGTTCAGTATGATGCCCGCTCATCAGTTTATTTTTCGTGGCATGGCAAAGCGTATCGCCAGCCTGGCACGTCAGAAAGACCGTTGCGGACGCTAAAGGGGGTTAATTAATCCGCTTTCGCACACAGCTTGCACCCTTTCTCATTGCAACCCGCACAATTTCACGAAAGAATGGCACCCTTATTGCTCAGGGGTGCCAGACCTGGGACGCTGAAAACATTTTTTCTCTATTTATGAAGGCATTGGCCTGTATATGAAGGTTTTGGTTACCGGCGCGAGCAGCGGTTTAGGTCGTAACGCCGTCGAGTTTCTGCGAAATAAAGGCATTAAAGTCAGGGCGACAGGTCGTAATGCCGCTATGGGCTCACTTTTGCAGAAAATGGGTGCAGAATTTATTCATGCCGATCTCACCACGCTTATCTCCTCGCAGGCAAAAGCGCTGCTGGCCGATATCGACACCGTCTGGCACTGCTCGGGACTGATGTCGCCGTGGGGCAGCGAGCAGGAATTCGAACTGGCAAATGTGCGCGCGACAAGGCGGCTGGGTGAATGGTCTGCTGCCTATGGCGTGGAAAACTTCGTCCATATTTCATCGCCAGCCATCTATTTCGATTTTCATCATCACCGCGATATACAGGAAGATTTCCGCCCGCACCGTTTCGCAAACTCTTTTGCGCGCAGCAAAGCCGCCGGTGAGCAGGTGATCCACACGCTGGCACTGTCCAATCCGCAAACCCATTTCACCATTTTGCGACCGCAGGGTATTTTCGGTCCTCACGATAACGTGCTGTTGCCGCGTCTGATGCAAATGCTGAAATACGGCGGAACGCTGATGCTGCCACGCGGCGGTGAAGCGCTGGTGGACATGACCTATGTCGAGAATGCTGTCCATGCGATGTGGCTGGCAACGCAGTCGCTGGCAACCGAATCTGGCCGCGCATTCAATATCACCAATCAGCAACCGCGCCCGCTGCGCACGCTGGTCAAGCAGCTGATGGAAAATCTGGATATCAAATACCGTATCCGTTCGGTGCCCTATCCGCTGCTGGATATGATGGCACGGGGCATGGAGCGCATCAGCAAAAGTTCGCATAAAGAACCGGTGCTGACGCATTACAGCGTAGCGAAACTGAATTTTGACCTGACGCTGGATACCCAACGCGCGCAGAAAGAACTCGGTTATGTGCCGGTGATTTCGCTCGATCAGGGGATTATCCGCACCGCCGACTGGCTGCGCGATCACGGTAAACTTCAGGGGTTGCACGGTATCGGTCCAAAACGCGACTGACCGGAAAGATCAGCCGCGTTGTCCAGCCGGTGCTATTAGCGGGTTGAATCCGGGAATTGCTGCAACAGCGCCCGGACAATCGCTTCAGTCTGGGCATCCGCATTGCCGCGATAATCACTCTGCCTGAAATGCATCTGGAACGCCGCAATCACCCGCTTTTGTTGTTGCGGTGTCATATTATCGTCCACCGAATATCCGTACGCTTTCAGCAACGTCAATAACCGCGCCTGATCAACCGGCTCCTGCGGATTGCGTCCCGCCAGATACTGTTTCACTACATTCACATCCGGCCACGCACCCACGCCGCGCTCCGCCATTTCCTGCCACGGGAATAACGGCCCCGGATCGTCCTTGCGCTGCGGCGCAATATCGCTGTGTCCCACCACATTACGCGGCTCAATCTGGTAACGCGCCACAATCTGTTTGCTCAGACTGGCCAGTAAATCAATTTGCGCAGGAGGGAATGGATAGAACTTTTTGCCGAGCAAATAATTGCTATAGCCTTTGTTTTCCAACTCGATGCCCACCGACGTATCATTGAGATTGGTGCGACCGCGCCAGCCGCTGGCGCCCGCGTGCCACGCCCGCATGTTTTCCGGCACCAGTTGCCACGCCACCGGTTTACCTTCTTCCAGCGGTGGTTTTGCCGGGATCAGGTAATGCGCGCTGACGTGTTCATCAGTTAACGTATTTAATGCATTGTGGAAATCTTCAGCGGTGTAGTGAATGACCAGAAAACGGATCCGCTGATCTGCCCCCTGCGCCTGACGCGTTGTTTCTAAGCGAAAAGCGGAATCTGCGGCCTGATGACTGACACCCTGACATCCCGCCAGCAGCAATAATGCAGCGGTTAACAGGACGCGTCTCACCGGCTGGCAGATCATTTGCGATGCACGATGACAGCCGTGCCGGACACGCTCACCATCAGCATGCTGCTGTCTTTGCCCACGGTTTCATAATCGATATCAATACCGACAACGGCGTTCGCACCGCGCTCTTTGGCCTGTTCTTCCAGTTCACGGAAGGCAATTTCGCGCGCCTTGCGCAGCTCTTTTTCATACGCGCCTGAGCGCCCGCCGACGATATCGCGCACACCGGCAAAGAAATCACGGAAAATATTCGCGCCTAAAATCGCTTCGCCTGTCACTACGCCACAATATTCAGCGATAGTGAAACCTTCGAGGGTCGGAGTGGTTGAAACTTGCATGAGTATTCCTTATCAGTTGTCGTCCAGAGCCTGGCAATCATTTCATTTACAGCATAAACCATGCGTGCGGGATCAAGGTATCAGCCGGTGACTGATTTTCTCTTCGCCATGCATTAAGCCAAATCGGTTTTATACTGTATGGTAAAGAAAGTCATGGTGAAAATGTTCAATCTTTCAGTAAGGAATACGATGAAAAAGAAAACTCTTATCGCCGCAATCCCGTTGGTATTCTTGTTAAATGCCTGCACCACGGTCGAACCTGCATACAAGGACATTGGCAGCCGTACCGCGCCCTGCGTTGACGGCGGCCCGGACAGCGTGGCTCAGCAATTCTATGATTTCCGCATCAAGCAAGGCGGCAGCGGTTTACCAAACTCGAGCCAGCTTGCCGCTTACCGGCCTTACCTGAGCACCGCTTTATATAATGCGTTACTCAAAGCGCAGTCTCAGCCTAAAGTCGACATCGCCGCCACGCCGAATGAAAAAACCGGAACAGGCGCAGGCGACGGCGACGGCGACATTTTCTCCAGCCTGTTTGATGGCCCGACGTCCGCTTCCGTGGACAGCGCCTCCTCCATTCCAAACACGGATGCCCGCAACATTCCTCTGCGCGTGACGTTCACGCATGAGAAAGACAAAGGCGCGTCCACCAGCTGGAAAGATGAAGTGTTAATGGTACGCGAAGGCAAATGCTGGACTGTCGATGACGTCCGCTACATGGCCAATCTCGATTTCGCTTCCAGCGGCACATTACGCCAGGTTTTAGAAAACCAGTAACCCGCTCAGCGTTCTAAAAAAACTTCGTAAAAATGTTGGTCAGTGATGAATAACGTCATTGACCAACACCCCCGTCACAGATAGTTAACAATATGTTGTGCTAAACTTTAGCCTTCCTGCGGCAACACATAATTTTTAAGCCGCGATCGTTGCATAACTATGCTGTGGAAGTTACCATCTGCGGCATCAATGGCTATTCACTATTTGCGCATGAGTATTCAACTTAATAGCATCAACTGCTTCTACGGCGTGCATCAGGCGCTTTTTGACATTCAGCTTAACTGCCCCGCCGGTGAGACTTTGGTTTTGCTCGGGCCAAGTGGTGCAGGTAAAAGCTCCCTGTTACGTGTTCTGAACCTGCTGGAAATGCCGCGTTCAGGCACGTTGCAAATCGCCGGTAATACCTTCGATTTCACCCGCAAACCGGACGAAAAAGCTGTTCGCGAACTGCGTCAGAACGTCGGAATGGTCTTCCAGCAATACAATCTGTGGCCGCACCGCACCGTGCTCGACAACTTACTGGAAGCCCCGATGCGTGTTCTGGGTCTGTCTAAAGATGTCGCGATGCAACGCGCGCAGAAATTGCTTACCCGTCTGCGTCTGACCGATTACGCGGATCGTTTTCCGCTGCATCTTTCCGGTGGCCAGCAACAGCGTGTGGCGATTGCCCGTGCGCTGATGATGGAGCCTCAGGTTCTGCTGTTTGATGAACCGACGGCCGCGCTTGATCCGGAAATCACCGCTCAGATCGTCAGCATTATTCGCGAACTGGCCGGTACTGGCATCACACAGGTTATCGTGACCCATGAGGTTGAAGTGGCGCGTAAAACCGCCAGCCGCGTGGTGTACATGGAAAACGGCCGCATCGTCGAACAAGGTGATGCCTCCATTTTCACCCAGCCGCAAACCAAAGAGTTTGCGAGCTATCTTTCCCATTAACTGTATTTTCACCAATACATTGATTGATGTTTCTACGGAGTTTGCGATGAAAAAATTAGTAATTGCCGCGGTTCTGGCTACCGTCAGTTTGTCAGCCAGCGCTGCTGATACCATCCGTTTTGCGATGGAAGCGTCTTATCCTCCGTTTGAGTTTGTAGACTCCAGCAATCAGATTCAGGGCTTCGACGTCGATCTGGCGAATGCAATGTGTAAAGAGATGCAGGCGACCTGTACCTTTACTAACCAGGCTTTCGACAGTCTGATCCCAAGCCTGAAATTCCGTCGTTTTGACGCGGTCATTTCCGGCATGGACATCACGCCTGAGCGTGAAAAACAAGTTTCCTTTACCAACGCTTACTACGACAACTCTGCTCTCTTCATCGCGCATTCTGGTCAGTTCGCTGACGTTGCGGCGCTGAAAGGCAAACGTGTTGGTATGCAAAACGGCACCACCCATCAGAAATACCTGATGGATAAGCATCCTGAAATTACTGCCGTGCCTTACGACAGCTATCAGAATGCCGTGCTGGACCTGAAAAATGGTCGTCTTGACGCCGTATTCGGTGACACCGCTGTAGTAAACGAATGGCTGAAGCAGAACAAAAACCTGGCTGCTGTCGGTGACAAAATCACCGACCCGACTTACTTCGGTACCGGTCTGGGTGTTGCGGTTCGTCAGAACAATACTGAATTGCTGACTAAACTGAATGATGCTCTGGCAAAAGTGAAAGCAGACGGCACTTACAAAACGCTGTATTCAAAATGGTTCCAGCAATAAGTTTGCCTATCAATGACTGAATTCCAACCTTTAGTAAGCGCCGCCGGGATGACCGTCGGCCTTGCCGTTTGCGCGCTGATCCTCGGCCTGGTGCTGGCGATGATTTTCGCTGTCTGGGAATCCGCGCCGTGGAAGCCGCTTAGCTGGCTGGGCACCGCGTGGGTTACTGTGCTGCGCGGTCTGCCGGAAATTCTGGTGGTGCTGTTCATCTATTTCGGTTCCTCACAGCTGCTGATGGTGCTGGCAGATGGCTTTAGCATCAATCTCGGCCTGTTCGCGATCCCGATCAAGCTACCGATTGAGAATTTCGAAGTCAGTCCGTTCGTGTGTGGCGTAATCGCCCTTTCCCTGCTGTATTCGGCTTACGCTTCACAGACATTGCGTGGCGCACTGAAAGCCGTACCGCAAGGTCAGTGGGAATCCGGTCAGGTACTGGGCATGAAAAAATCGGCGATTTTCTTTCGTCTGATCATGCCGCAAATGTGGCGTCACGCATTGCCGGGACTGAGCAATCAGTGGCTGGTGCTGCTAAAAGATACTGCACTTGTCTCGCTTATCAGCGTGAACGACCTGATGCTGCAAACCAAAAGCATCGCGACCCGCACACAGGAGCCGTTTACCTGGTATGTGATTGCGGCGTGCATTTATCTGCTTGTCACCCTGTTCAGCCAGTTCGTGATTAAACGCATCGAACTGCGTACCACCCGCTTTGAACGGAGTGCTTCCTGATGTGGGAATATTTACCTGAAGTCCTCAAGGGATTGCACACCAGCCTGACGCTGACCGTGGCGGCGCTGATTGTGGCGCTGCTGCTGGCGATGATTTTCACCGTCATTCTGACGCTGAAAGTACCGGTCGCCAGCCAGGTCGTGAAAGGTTACATCACGCTGTTTACCGGTACGCCGCTACTGGTACAAATCTTCCTGATTTATTACGGCCCGGGTCAGTTTCCATCGATCCGTGAAATCCCGTGGTTATGGGAAGTGCTGTCGCAGCCGTGGCTTTGCGCGATGTTTGCCCTGGCACTGAACAGCGCGGCGTATACCACGCAACTGTTTACCGGTGCGGTGCGCGCCATTCCTTCCGGTCAGTGGCAATCTTGTGAAGCGCTGGGGATGTCCAAACCGCAAACCCTGCGCATCCTGCTGCCGTACGCATTTAAGCGCGCGCTGTCGTCGTATTCCAACGAAGTGGTGCTGGTCTTTAAAAGTACCTCGCTGGCTTACACCATTACGCTGATGGACGTCATGGGCCACAGCCAGCTGATGTATGGCCGCACGTATGACGTGATGGTCTTCGGCGCAGCCGGTCTGGTGTATCTGTGCGTAAACGGATTACTGACCCTGATGATGCGCCTGATTGAACGCCGTGCGCTGGCATTCGAACGCCGCAACTGATTGAACAGAAAAAGCTGAAGGGACGAGAAATCGTCCCTTTTTTTATGCCTGATAAAATACAAACACTTCCTCATTTAATTTTTTAATCAAATTTATTGCATATAAATTCAATTAATGGCACTTTAATTACCGGTCTCACTTCCTGCCAGTTATCCGATTACATTAATAAAATCAGTAAACTGTACCGTGAAGGGAATGTCATTTTTTGAACAGGAATGTATTGCATGAAAAAGCTGATCCTCGCTGCCCTCTTGTCTGCCACTGCTTTTGCTGCCACCGCTGCGGATACTATTCGTTTCGGCACATCCGCCACTTATCCGCCGTTTGAATCTATCGGCGCTGATAACCAGATTATTGGTTTTGATATCGATCTGGCGAATGCGCTGTGCAAACAAATGCAGGAAACCTGCACCTTCACCAATCAGCCATTCGATGGTCTGATCCCGGCACTTAAATTCCGTCGTTTCGATGTGATTATTTCCGGTATGGACATCACCGAAGAGCGCAGCAAGCAGGTCACTTTTACCCAGCCTTACTACGCGAATACCGCGATGATCATCGGGCCGAAAGGCAAGTTCGCTTCAATTGCGGATCTGAAAGGCAAACGTGTTGGTCTGGAAAATGGCACCACCCACCAGAAATACCTGATGGAAAAACACCCTGAAATCACCACTGTCGGTTATGACAGCTATCAGAATGCGATTCTGGATCTGAAAAGTGGTCGTCTGGACGGGTTGTTAGGGGATACCGCCGTACTGAACGGCTGGCTGAAATCCAATCCTAATCTTGGTGAAGTCGGCGAACTGATTAAAGATCCGCAATACTTTGGGACCGGCGTCGGCATGGCGGTGCGTCCTGATAATAAGGAACTGCTGGCGAAACTGAACACGGCGCTTGAAGGCATCAAAGCCAACGGCGAATTCCAGAAGATTAATGACAAGTGGTTCCCGGCGCACTGATTCCCCTTTATCCTTCAACAGCCGTCTTTTCAGACGGCTGTTCTGCGTAACATCTCTCAAAAATGTAATCCATCAGAACTTATTACATCGAAAAAGTGACATTCGTCACACTACATTCATGGAATGACTTTTAAACTGTTCAACCGTAATCACTGTCGAGATCGAATGTTTATGCACGCACGTTTTCATACCGCCTTTGCGGCACTCCCTGAAAATTTATCCTCCGCGCTTGAGCCATTTCTGCGACATGACGACTTTCCGGCAATGTTCTCTGCGGCGGATGTTGCAGAGATAAAACAAGCGACAGGATTGAATGACGATGCGCTGGCCTTTGCTCTGCTGCCGCTGGCCGCCGCCTGTTCCGTCACGCCAATTTCTCATTTCCACGTCGGTGCTATTGCCCGCGGTATTTCCGGCAATCTGTATTTCGGTGCCAACATGGAATTCGCCGGTGCGCCGATGCAACAAACGGTTCACGCCGAGCAATCCGCAGTCACTCACGCCTGGCTTCGTGGTGAAACGCGTCTGGCTTCCATCACCGTGAATTACACACCTTGCGGTCACTGTCGTCAGTTTATGAACGAACTGACCAGCGGCACAGCGCTGAATATTCATCTGCCGGACCGTGACGTTGCGACGCTCGGTGATTATCTGCCGCATTCTTTCGGGCCGAAGGATCTGGATATCACCACGCTGCTGATGGATAAAGTGGATCACGGTTTTAAAGCGGATACCCAAGATGCGCTGACACTCCTCGCACTGGATGCCTGCAACCAAAGCCATGCGCCTTACAGCAAATCTCACAGCGGTGTGGCGCTGGAAACGCACAACGGTAAACAGTTTGCGGGCCGCTACGCAGAAAACGCTGCGTTTAACCCAAGCCTTCCTCCGTTGCAGGCCGCGCTAATCTTGCTGAATATGTCAGGGGAGGATTGCCTGAAAGTGCATCGCGCTGTGCTGGTCGAGCAAAAAGATGCGCTGATCACCCAAAACGATGCCACACGCGCCACGTTAAACGCGCTGGGCTGTCAGGACGTCACCACGCAGACCTGCTGATAGTGTGAGCCGGTTAACACTAAAGACTCCATTTCCGGAGTCTTTAGTTACATAACATTGCCATTACACTTGTCATTTGAAATCCTCATTTCCTCTCTGTTACCCTCACCGCTCCGAAATATAAAAAACAACATTCTGCACACCGGAAGAGTAAAACGATGGAACTTGAATACGAAAGTAAACGTCCCCTGTACATCCCTCACGCTGGCCCGATCCTGTTAGAATTCCCGCTGCTCAATAAAGGCAGTGCGTTCACCGAAGAAGAACGCAGCAATTTTAACCTTCACGGGTTGCTCCCGGAAGCGGTTGAAACTATCGAGGAACAGGCTGACCGTGCCTACCGCCAGTTTCAGAATTTCAAAACCGACATTGATAAACACATCTATCTGAGAAACATTCAGGACACCAACGAAACGCTGTTCTACCGCCTTCTGGACGGTCATCTCAGCGAAATGATGCCGGTGATTTATACCCCGACCGTCGGCGAGGCCTGCGAACACTTTTCCGATATCTACCGCCGCGCCCGTGGCCTGTTTATCTCTTATCCTAACCGCGCCCACATCGATGACATGCTGCAAAATGCCACCAAACAACACGTAAAAGTGGTTGTGGTGACTGACGGCGAACGCATTCTCGGCCTGGGTGACCAGGGTATCGGCGGGATGGGGATCCCGATCGGTAAATTGTCTCTTTACACCGCCTGTGGCGGCATCAGCCCGGCGTACACTCTGCCCGTAGTGCTTGACGCGGGAACAAACAATCCGCAACTTCTCAATGACCCGCTGTACATGGGCTGGCGTCATCCGCGCATTACCGGCGAAGAGTACGAAGCCTTTGTTGATCAGTTCATTCAGGCAGTAAAAATCCGCTGGCCGAACGTGCTGTTACAGTTTGAAGATTTCGCGCAGAAGAACGCCATGCCGATCCTCGAACGTTACCGTGATGAACTGTGCTGCTTTAACGATGACATTCAGGGCACCGCTTCTGTTGCGCTCGGCAGCCTGATTGCCGCCAGTAAAGCCGCCGGTGGCAAACTGAGTGACCAGACCGTCGCGTTCCTGGGTGCAGGTTCCGCCGGTTGTGGTATCGCCGAGCAAATCGTCGCGCAGATGAAATCTGAAGGTCTGAGCGAAGAAGAAGCCCGCGCGAAAGTCTTCATGGTGGATCGCTTCGGTTTGCTGACTGACAAACTGCCTAACTTGCTGGATTTCCAGAGCAAACTGGTACAGAAAAGCAGCGCACTGACAAGCTGGGGCATGGTGAACGACAGCATTTCTTTACTGGATGTGGTGCGTAATGCTAAACCAACCGTGCTTATCGGCGTATCCGGCCAGCCGGGTCTGTTCACTGAAGAAATCATCCGCGAAATGCATAAACACTGTGCGCGTCCGGTTGTGATGCCGCTGAGCAACCCGACATCACGCGTTGAAGCCACGCCTGCCGATATCCTCAACTGGACCGACGGCGCCGCGCTGGTTGCCACCGGCAGCCCGTTTGCACCGGTGAGCTACAAAGGTCAGATCTACCCCATTGCCCAGTGCAACAACTCCTTTATCTTCCCGGGCATCGGTCTGGGTGTGATTGCCTCCGGCGCGACACGCGTGACCGACGGTATGCTGATGGCTGCAAGCCGCACGCTGGCCGAATGTTCTCCGCTGGCGACCGAGGGCAAAGGTTCGCTGCTGCCTGATGTGGATGATATTCAGGGCGTATCCAAATGTATCGCGCTGGAAGTCGGCAAAGCCGCACAGCTGCAGGGAGTGGCGATGGTGACGTCAGAAGATACGTTATCGAAGGCGATTGAACACAATTTCTGGGCACCGCAATATCGCAGCTATAAACGTACCTCATTCTGATAGCATTTATATCAAAATCGGGCTGACCATGATCCAGACCAATGCCTTGTGCATTGGTCTTTTTTTTCGACTAAATTGCAGCGGATTACGCAGATCAGAAAGTAATTACCTGAAAAGTG
This sequence comes from Rahnella ecdela, assembly GCF_019049625.1. Taxonomy (GTDB): domain Bacteria; phylum Pseudomonadota; class Gammaproteobacteria; order Enterobacterales; family Enterobacteriaceae; genus Rahnella; species Rahnella ecdela. Next base: position 82,170 of record NZ_JAFMOY010000131.1, on the reverse strand, counting down.
CTGAAAAAACCGGCGAAGCGGATGGATGCAGAGTTCAACGTATTGCGAACCCCGGAGAGGTAAAGTAGCCTTGGATCCGATTTCCATCTGGTCATAACAGGGATACCTATGATTAAGCGACTTATAGCTGGCGTTTTCGGCATCATTATTCTGATGCTGGCGGTTGCTATTGGGCTTGATCAGTGGATAAGCCTGCGCACCCAACCCTACATTTATGACGAAGTGCAGACGCTGCCCCATCGCCAGGTCGGCGTGGTACTCGGAACGGCAAAGTATTACCGCACCGGCGTGATCAACCAGTACTACCTGTACCGTATTCAGGGGGCGATTAATGCCTACAACAGCGGCAAAGTAAAATACCTGCTGCTCAGTGGCGATAATGCGCAGCAAAGTTACAACGAGCCGAGCACCATGCGACGTGATCTGATCGCCGCAGGTATTCCTGCCAGCGATATCGTGCTCGACTACGCAGGATTCCGCACGCTCGACTCCATCGTGCGCACCCGCAAAGTCTTCGACACCAACGATTTCATCATCATCACCCAGCGTTTCCACTGCGAGCGTGCACTGTTTATCGCGCTGCACATGGGCATTCAGGCACAATGTTTTGCCGTCCCTTCGCCGAAAAATATGCTCAGTGTACGCAGCCGAGAAATCTTCGCCCGCCTGGGCGCACTGACGGATTTGTATCTGCTCAAACGCGAACCCCGCTTCCTCGGGCCGCTGATCCCCATTCCTGCGGTACATAATATTCCCGACGATGCGCAGGGCTATCCGGCTGTGACACCGGAACAATTACTGACCCTGCAACAGCAACTGGAAGCCGAGAAAAAAGCGGCTATCGCCAAGGCTGCGGCCGATAAGGCAGCAGCAGACGAAGCGGCTGCGGACAAGGCTGCTGCTGAAGAAGCCGCAAAGCTGAAAGCCGAGCAGGAAGCCAATGAAGCCGCTCAGGCCGAAACCGAAGATGCCGCACCTGAACCCGCGAAACCGGTGGGAAGAAATCCTTTCCGGCAATAACGCACTGCAACAAAATACTTCCGCCGATCGTCACCCCGCTCCTCCACATTCAATGCGGCAGGGCCTTTGCATTGCAAAACGCCCATTCATCCCTTGAGATCCACTTTATTAAAATAGCCTGTTAGCAAATTAAATAATTCTTAAATGACATTCAATATTAAAAAGTCAAAAAACCTTCATAAAAAAAGGCATCACACAGGAGAATGTGATGCCAAATCGGATAATGGATCCTACGCGCCAATGGATGGCTGTATTTATCAATATTACAGGCGCATTATCGCTGAATATTTTTCAGAAAACATCTGAATAATTTTGAAATGCCAATTGAAATAAACTAAAAGTCATCATCCCAATACCGGAGAGGTGTAAATGAGATAAAGGCATGCAAGCAGTAAAAAAGGTGACATAATTGAAATTGACGCTCCTATCATCAATATTTTTAATTTCACATTTCAAATATATTGAAAACCCTACTCAAACAATTAATTACAGTAGGTTAATTGCAAAGTGATTTGCAGCAATAAATATTACCGCTTCAATTGTTTAGCTTTGAGGGTGATAATGCCCACGATATTATACATTTTTAAAGGTTACCAAATTTCAGGAAAATGATGCCACAAACCTTCTTATTAAGGCAACTTATAGATATACACACTGGTACTGACACACCATAGGAAAATACACATAAAATGAAAAATAACATAAAATTGCTGCTCTTTATTTTATCCTCATTCTATAGTGTGGATACGATAGCAGCAGATGGAGTATGTTCACCCATTAATGGACCGGCTACATTAACCTATGATATAGGAAATATGACGATAACCGAGCCTGGTAATAACACAGCGGGAAAAGTGTTGCCAGAGCAAACACTGTCTGCGCCCAGCAAAACAACAACGATTAAGTGTTCCTGCTCAGGAGGCCCCTAAACTTATGTATGGATATGGGGTGACACGAACCTTCCTAACCCACAGACTATCGGTGATTATACTTACTTTGATATACCCGGAAATGAATACGCTCAGGTGGGTATAAAAGTTAAGACTATTAACGGATATGTGTCCGTGCCATTCGGGCCGATACATAATAAAGTAAACTCCTCGAGCACCAACTACTCCTGTAATGAAGATATCCCTTTAAATTCTGGTGGTAAAAATACCGGCGGGCAAATTGAAGTATCCGTAAGATTAAAGAGGTCAGTGGTTGGTCAGTCAGTCATTAATAATGTCCTGATTGCATCCACTTACTGGACAGTCGGCGATACAGGAGGCTCTTCGCATGGGACTATGGCGACAACCAATACTTATCTCAATGGGACAATTACCGTTCCTCAAAACTGTGTTATTAATGCCGGAACACAGGTCGTTGTTGAATTAGGAAATATTTACTCCAGTGACTTTAAAGTAGCCGGAGAAAAACCTGCTAACTATACACCGAAGACATTCAGTATTCCTGTTGAGTGTAACGATATGAGCGCCACGGCAAACCTGACGTTGCGACTTCAGGGTACTCCTTCGGAACAGATCCCTGATGCCTTACAATCAGACAACAAAGATGTCGGAGTCGTTGTTACTGATGAAAGCGATAATCCATTGATCCCGAATAATGCGACCAGTGTCATCCCCTTTAACTTAGACGACAGCTTTCGCTCTAATATCATTTTGCATGCCTTTCCTGTAGGAACTACTGGCACCCCTCCACAGGAAGGTGTGTTTACTACTCTGGCTTACTTGCGAGTCGATTTTTCCTGAACCTGAAATTCAGCTAGTGATGGGCCAATAGCAATATTGAGCCCTTTCATAAAAATATAAAGCGGCAGTGAGAATATAAACTGCCGAAAAATCTATAGCCAAATAAAAGTAATCTCAACATTACATAGACTGATGTGCTCAAATTATTACTCAGCTTGAATAAATATTTTCCACAAGCTGGTAACATTTCGTACATTTGTTTTTTTATAAATATTCCGCCTATGTAAACTGACAGACTTTTCATTTATAGATAAATATTCAGAAATTTCATTATTTCTGAACCCTTTCAGGATGTATTTCAAGACAAGATTTTCATTTGTTGTAAGCCATTCTATTTCATTGTTTGAAACGAATTCCTCTTTCTCGCAACCCGACTTATTTCTCCACAACACGCTCATCAACCGGTGTTTAATAACTTCCACTTCCATCTTTTTAAAATTATTGCCATCTGATTTTGCGCTTCGATATAAATGATGAAAGTCACATTCAAGGCCATTTTTCATTGACAGCAACCGTACGTTAGGATTAACGCTACGTATGAATAAAAACTTTCTGATCGTCATCCACAAGCCGTCTTCATCATCGTAGACAAGATAATCGACATTTTTAATTTCAGAGATCAGCCTTCTGTAGGAGTGACATAGGGTGACATTCGAACTTTCTGAGTTTTTTATCTGACAGCAAAGTGCCTTTAGTGCATTTGCGAGAAATAAGTTTCGACTATAAATAAGTATATTTGCCATGGTCAATGCTCCTGTCAAAATACCCAATAAAAAGTTATCCGGGTATATATAACGAAATAAATTAAGTTATAATATTATCCAGGTGAGTATCAAAAATATCATACAGGCCCAGAGAATTGATTTTCTTTTCAAGCGCACGATGATAATGAAGATAACACTTGAATTTCATTTCAAAGGATGGCGGTGGTGAAAATGATTTAAGTGGAAGCATAGAAATAAGTGATTTGGTAAAAACCTCAGGAACCATCATGATATGATCGCTCCCCGAACATAAATAAGCCAGTGTCAGTAAATTGGGACTTTCCCAGGCAATGTCACGCTCACTAAAATACCGCTCCGAAGCGCCAACTCCGTCAACCATATTGCTAATGCTGCCCCGGTCACGCTGCCAGCGAAGATGCTGATTCTGATGCCAGTCTTCAAGCGTGAACTTATTTTTAATCGAAGGATGATTTTCCCTGACAAGAATGCACATATCAGAATAAAGGTACCGCTCTGATATGATGGAAACATCTACAGGTAACCGGCCGCCAATATCAATATCGACTTCCCGGTGTTTCAGTTTGCGCAAACGCTCATTTTCACAAGAATCCATTGGCACAAAATGAAGTGTTTTCCCGCTGATAAAGTCATGAATGTAATCTGCTAAAAGAAATTCAACCAAAGAATAGGTTGTGATAATAAAGGTTTTTCGGGTTGTACTCAGACCCATCACTTCATTGTATTGGTCCTGAAGTGAATAAGCCTCGACATTTGGTTTCAATCCCTCTTTCTCTCTTCGAAAAAGAGGGACGCCAAGCTGATCCTGTAACTTTTTTAAAGTATAACTTATTGATGATGGGGAAATATTTAACATCTTCGCGGCATTCGTTGCACTGCCATTTTCAATCAATGCATTAACCACTTGTAGTTTTTTAATACTAATGTTATTCATTTTATCACCAAAAAAGAACTTGCGAATCTACCTTATGGCACAACGAAAACTAAAAGGAATGGCTATATGCTTTCAAACCTTCCACTATGTCATTCAGATAGAGAGCTGCTTTATTATCATCTATAAGCCTTGTATTGAAATGCATGTGACAGTCGTAGTTAATATCCAGTTCATCAGGCAGAGAAAGTCTTTTCACCGGGAATCTTTTTATCAGCATCGGGATAAATATATCAGGGATTAGCATCACACATTGAGTACTTGCACAAAACGCGACCATATTAACTATGCTGCCAGAAATAATAGCCACATCCCGATCCTGTAAATATTCATTATTTTTAACTGAACTAAAGATATTATCTGAATAATAATCCATCATAACAGACCAGATAGCATGTTGTGTTTTTTGTAAATCATCAACGGTCAGTAAATCAGGTAATGATGTATTATTCACTCCCGCCAACAGTGAAACTTTTGAGGTGAAAAGTTTTATCCGGCCGATCTGCCTGTCCGGGGGTAAACTACCACCTATATCGATATCGACCGTTCTGTTTATGAGATGATTCATACGATCATTGATATCAGGTGCATAAGTCAGGAAAACGAAACGATACAGTGGCTCAATGTTCTTTAAGCAAAATACAGAATCAGCTAATAACATTTCAACCAATGAAAATGTCATGAACCTGAGTTCACTTCTTGTTTCCATATTCCACTTACTATCGTTGACCACATTTCCTGCAGCGAATATCTCATACCGCTGGCTTAATTCAAGCGCCGTGGTATCAGGTTTCATGCCATGACGCGTTCTGATAAAAAGATGCTCACCTGTCATGCCTCTTAATATCTTCAGTGAATAGCTGATCGCGCCAGGAGTAAGATTGAGTAGCTGCGCTGTTTTCGTGACACTTCCTGTCATCACAAGGATATTTATTATTTTTAAAAACTTAAATTCGATTTTGTTTTTCATGCATTACCCCAGAGAGGATTTATATAAACTTTGCTTAGCCTGGAGACTGCACATACAAAATATTATCAAGTAAGCTCATAATGTAATGTTTAAAAAAACTTATACTGTGAATATAAGGCCACCCGCTGATTTGTACAATACATATAACGACCAGCATTGAAATTCGAGACCATTTATAGTGATTTTAAATATTAAACACACTACATATCATGTAGTTATACTCACTTTCAGAAAAACTCAAATGCAAATTTAAAATAATTGAATATACATAATTTTAATCAAAAATATAAAAAATCTGAAGCACAGGCTGTACTGAATTACTTTCAATCTGCAAAATAAATGTTGCTTAGCTTTATTGACTCGGTAATGAGGTAGTGACAGACGAGTACCGGGGCGCCATCTCGGGAAGAACATCCCTATCGAAACCTTTGAATGTCATAGGGCAGCTATTCATTTAATTTCAAAAGGACATTTGATTTTATAGAAATAACACCCCCCGTACGGCACCTTTTCTTTTCACTCACTTCGAATGAAAATATAAAAAATCAACATTAATCATGGAACTAACCCTCGCAAACCCCGCTGATAAGGGATTAAAACAATCACTACTTTGCGTCAAAGGAACCTGTGTGCAAACTCACTTTTCAGACACATTGGCCGCATTCTAATCCACTAAATTCACAATATAAAAACATTAAAATTCAATTTTTTTATCACCATTATCAACCTGTTACCAGCCCTCATAATCTTCTGCTTTCAGTCACGTATTTCATCTATCTTGTTTTATTCAAACCGGCAAATTAACATTCACCTCAGAAATAAAAACCAAATGAACCTTACCTTTTTAATTAAAGGTTTTCACTTCAAAAAACACGTTTTACCTTCACAAACCCAACATAGTAAAAATAATACTTACAACTCAAGGAGCATTGATGAAACTGGAAAAAAAACATTGGCATTGGCTATTTCACTGGTACTTGTCAGCGGTTCAGGTTTTGCCGAAACCACCTCGGTATCGGGCGGTACTATTAACTTTGAAGGCAAAGTTATTAATGCCGCATGTTCTGTTGCCGCAGACTCCATAAATCAAACCATCACGCTTGACGACGTTAAGGTTTCAAAGCTCGCGACAACCGGAGAAGCGGCCGGTCAGCCAGTTTCTTTTGAAATCCTTATTTCCGATTGTGACACCAGCGTTATGCAAAACGTGTCCGTGACGTTCAATGGTCAGTCAGATTCAACCTCGTCGGATGCGCTGGCCAACACCGCAGGCGCAGGCGCAGCAACCAATGTAGGTCTGCAGTTATACGGCCCGGACGGAAAAGCACTGCCGGTTGGCATTGAATCCGCCTCTATCCCTCTCAATGGCATTCAAAGCACCCTGCCATTCAGCGTTGATTATATCGCGACAGGCGCGGCTGCAACGGCTGCAACGGCTGGTACCGTTGCAGCAACAGCCACTTTCAGCATGAACTATTCCTGATTGAAAATATGTTCCTCTGCATCTCGCGAGGAACATTCACTTGCATTAAAGGCAGAGCAATAATGAACGCCAGTAATAAAAAAATTAAGTCATATGATTTCCGGCCAGAATATAAAAGTAACGCTATATGCCGGTTTGCTGGCAGGCATGTTGATGGTCCCCGCCCATGCCGGAGGGATTTCCCTGGGCGCAACGCGTGTCATTTACATGCAAGGTGCCCGTGAGACGACGTTATCTCTTGCTAATACCTCACAAAGTAATCTTTATTTAATTCAATCGTGGATAACAGATGCAGAGGGGAAAAAATCGTCTTATTTTGTGCTAACGCCTCCGCTGTTCACAATAAAACCTATGAAAGAGAACAGCCTGCGAATTATGTACACCGGCCCCAAATTGCCTACAGACAGAGAGACTGTTTTTTATCTGAACAGCAAAGCCATTCCTTCCGTTAATAAGAAAGATTTACAAGGGAATACGCTGCAAATTGCCACACAAAGTGTCATTAAGTTATTTATTCGCCCGCAAAACTTACCCTCTACATCACGGGATGCCCCTAAAAACCTGAGCTGCGAGGTGGGTTCGGGAAAAGTCACAGTTAAAAATCCTTCGCCTTACTACGTCACTCTGGTGAGTTTTTCTGTCGGCGGGCAAAAATTGCCAAATACCATGATTTCCCCACTCAGCTCGCGCGTGATCAATATTCCCGGTCATCAGACGGGAGCAGTCAGTTTCCAGACGGTAAATGATTACGGGTCAAATACCCCCCGGCAGAAATGCGATTGACCCTATTTTAGGACGCGATTTTCGCAATATCTCTCCCGGCAGAATATTGTGATGAGTTTTACAAGAAAGGAATGAATAGCCAGTGCTGACAATACATTATCGAATATCTGCACTGGCAGCTTTTATCGCAATTTTTTCCGTGAGCAGCTTTGCAGATGAATATTTTAATCCCGCTTTTTTATCGGGTAACCCCTCTGCAATAGCCGATCTCTCTCGCTTTGAAGGGGGTGCTCAGGCTCCCGGAATATATCGGGTCGACGTCTATCTGAATGACAGATTTCAATCCCGCAAAGACATCCGCTTTTTAACTTCGGATACCCCTGCTGATGACACCGGCCTGACCCCGTGTCTGACTCCCGGAATGCTCACCAAAATGCGGGTGAACCTAGAGAACCTGCCTGCACTAAAAGCACAAAAACCTGATGCCTGTCTGAACCTGCCCTCTGTGATTGAAGGAGCGACAACACAGTTTGATTTTGAAGGTTTACGTCTGGATATTACGATTCCTCAGGCGATGATGATGAACTCAGCGCGTGGCTATATTCCGCCTTCCCAATGGGATGAAGGGATTAATGCCCTGTTGCTGGATTATAATTTCACAGGTTCGAACAGCGAGGATGGCACGGGCTCTGAGTCTGATGACTTCTTTCTCGGTCTAAACAGCGGTATCAATGTTGGCCCATGGCGCCTTCGTGATTATTCAACATGGAGCTACAACAACAAACGCAATAATAAAAGCGAACTACAGCATATTAATACCTGGCTGGAGCGCGCCATTATTCCCTTACGTAGTGAGCTGGTTGTTGGCGACAGCAGCACCCAGTCCGATATCTTTGACAGTATCGGTTTTCGCGGCGTGCAACTGGCCTCTGACGACAATATGTTACCCGACAGCCTTCGGGGTTTTGCTCCTACCATTCACGGTATTGCCCGCAGCCACGCGAGAGTCACTGTCCGCCAGAAAGGGTATGTCATATACCAAAGTTATGTGCCTCCCGGCGCTTTTGCTATTACTGATTTATTTCCCACCTCATCGAGCGGGGATCTGATCGTGGAAGTGAAAGAATCCGATGGCAGTCTTGATATCTATACCGTCCCTTACTCTTCCGTGCCCGTTTTACAGCGCGAGGGGCATATAAAATACACCCTCACAGCCGGTAAATACCGGAGCAATTCGGACCAGCAAGATGAGGTCAGTTTTGTGCAGTCGACAATGATTTGGGGATTGCCCGCGGGATTTACTGCCTATGGCGGCTTCCAGACAACGCAGGATTATCAGTCGGTGGCTCTTGGCACAGGCGCGAACATTGGCGATTTCGGTGCACTATCATTTGACGTTACGCAGGCGAACAGCGTGTTGGCCGATGAGAGCAAACACAGCGGAACCTCATTGCGTTTTTTATACAGCAAGTCACTGCAAAATATGGGAACCAGCCTCCAGCTCGTCGGCTATCGTTACTCGACAGAGGGTTTCTACACGCTTGAAGAATCCACCCGGAACCAGATGACGGGGTATGTCGATAATTCCGGGGATGAAGTCTCTGCAATCCCTGCTTCCGTTTCAGACTATTACAACCTGCATAATAACAAGCGCGAAAAAATACAGATCAATGTATCGCAGCAACTTGGCGACAGCGGCTCGCTTTACATCAGTGGCAGCCGCCAAAACTACTGGCGGTCGGACGAACATAACACCCTTTTACAAGCCGGTTACAGTGGGAATATCTCTGGCGTCTCCTGGACGCTCAATGTCAGCTACAACAAAATACCCGGCCTCAGAGAGGCGGACCAACGAGTGGCGCTGGGTGTTTCTCTGCCGCTCAGTCAATGGCTGTTCCCGGCCAGCGATATTACCCATCAAAGTCACAATACCTACGCGACCTCGAGTGTCAGCTCAGATATGCATGGCCGGACAACCCAGAGTGCCGGACTCAGCGGTACGTTGCTCGAAGACAATAATCTCAGTTATAGCGTGCAGCAGGGCTATCAGAACAGAGGCGGAGGCACCAATGGCGCTGTCAGTGCAAATTATGACGGAGCCTGGGGAAGTGCCAACGCCGCCTATAACTACAGTGGCAATCACTACCAGCAGGTGAACTACGGACTTAGCGGCGCGATCGTCGCGCACCGAAACGGGGTAACCTTTTCTCAACCGCTGGGCGACACCAATGTTCTGGTGGCAGCACCCGGTGCGGAAGACGTAAAAGTAGAAGACAACGCCGGTATCCAGACCGACTGGCGGGGCTACGCTATCGTACCTTACGCCACTACCTATCGTCTGAACCGGATGGCGCTGGATACCACTACCCTCCCTGATAATGTCGATCTCGACGAAACCGTGGTCAGCGTCGTGCCAACGCGCGGGGCACTGGTTCGTGCGCAATTCAGAACGCATATCGGTGCCAGAGTCTTGCTGACGCTGACTCATGCAGGCAAAAAAGTTCCTTTCGGCGCACTGGTCTCAACCGCTGACGGCAACAGCAGTATTGTCGGGGATGACGGTCAGGTTTATTTGTCCGGTCTGGCTTCCCATGGGCTACTGACAGTGAGTTGGGGTAAATCGGCATCACAGCAATGTGTAACGGAATATGTTCTGCCAAAAGATGCGGCCAATAACACGATTAATAAATTAACGAGAGCTTGTCAGTGATGAGAATGCTCCGGGATAAGACATCGCTCTTTTGCACATTTCACTTTCTCCTAACCCGACGGGTCAGGGCTTGCATCATGAATAGCCTTGACCAAACGGCTCTGCAAATTAAGCCCCAACTCAAAAGATTTAAAAAAATGAAAAAGTTATGGCTAAGAAAAATGGCGTTTATAGCCCTGATATCTCCTGTATCAGGTGTGGTTTTCGCTGATACCTATAACCTGCAAATGACCGGCACCATACTGTCCCGTAGCTGTGAAGTTGAAAGCAGCAGTCAGAAACAGACTGTCGACATAGGTCAGTTTGCGGTAACCGATTTTACTTCAACGGGGAGTGCAAGCCCGGCGAAATCACTTGAAATCAAACTGAAAGGCTGTGGAACTGCTGCCACCGGAACATCACTGAGTTTTTCTGGTACCCGCGATGCCGCAAATCCCGCCTTACTGGCATTAACAGATACCGGCGATGCAGGAGGAATGGCCAGCGGAATTGGTGTGGAAATATTGAACGCCAATCAGCAGCCCTTAGAGCTTAACAGCCCGACACCTGCAACGTACCCCCTTGAACCGGGAGACAACGTTCTCTCTTTCTATCTGCGCTATAAATCCACGCAGCCGGTTGTCACGGCGGGCAATGCCACGGCCGTGATGTATTTCGACCTGCAATATCAATAAGGAGTAAGCGATGAACTCTACATTACGAGTACGTTTAGCTGCGCTCAGCCTGCTCACAGTCTGGTCAGGTGCAATTTCGGCTCATGATGGTGAGATCAATATCACCGGAAGGATTGTGGACAAAACATGCTCCGTGTCAGCTGATTCGTTAAACTCGCTGGTCACGATGGGGAGCGTGAGCAGCAAACAGTTTGCCCGCGCAGGCGATGGATCCCGCTATGAACCTTTTACTCTGACGCTTGAAAAATGTGGCGATGCGGCCAGTAATGTCAGCGTGACATTCAGCGGAAGCACGGACACTCACAATTCTGACTTACTCGCCATAGAGCAAACTGAGGGCAGTGCGGCCGGTATCGGTATCGCTCTCTATGACCATGACAAAAAATTGATCCCCCTGAATCAGGCAAGCGCAGGTACAGCGTTATTGCCTCATCAGGCTCAGGTCATCCTGGCGTTTTATGCCCGTTACCTTGCCAATGGCGATGAGGTTTCTGTCGGAACTGCAAATACTTCAGCAACGTTTGTGCTGAACTATGCGTAATATTTTTCTGGCCGGACTGATAATACTGCTCGCCAGCCCTGTGGTTAACGCCGGGGTAGTGATTGGCGGAACGCGTGTTATTTATGGTGGAAGGCAAAGGAGCGTGGCACTCTCCTTGCGTAACAACAGTGATTCCCCCTGGCTGGTTAAAAGCCGCATTACGCCAGGCGGGAGCTGGTCAGGTGCATCAGTACGACCAGCACTTAACCCATTTATCATCACACCGCCTTTATTTGTTATCAAAGCCGGCAGGGAAAGTGAGATCCGGGTCATTAAGTCAGCGGAAAAGCTGCCTGATGACCGTGAGAGTTTGTTCACACTGAGCGTGGCGACCATCCCCTCAGGAAAGACTGACAATAATAATGTTCAGATAGCTATTCGCTCTAAGCTGAAACTTCTCTATCGTCCGGCCAGACTGAAAGGGGTGGCAGCGGAAGCCTATAAGGAACTGCATTGGTACAGGTCGGGGAACCGGCTGAAGGTTGATAATCCAACGCCCTACTTTGTGACCCTTTTTGATTTACAAATTAACGGGCGCAAGATAAAAAATGCGGGAGTTGTGCCGCCCTACAGCATCCGGGAGACATCCTGGTGTCACCGGCAAGCTCCTCAATGCCATATCACATGGAAAAGTATTAATGATTACGGCGGATTAACGCCTACCGCGACAGCTCACATCGAAAATTGATGACCTTTAGCACGTGGATTAATCCTCAGGACTCATTTGATTCTGAGTCACTTTCTGGATCTCAGATAACAGCTGATGGAAGTTTTCATTTTTGGCAAAAGAGTGATGATAGTGTACATAACATTCAAAACTCATCTTCATCTCAGCAGGCAAAGGCAAAGCTTTAACCGGGAAAAGCGATTCTACTTTTTTTCCGATCAGCAAAGGCAAAAGAATGACCAGATCACTGTAAGCACACAACGCAGTCACATTCAGCGAACTGCTTGCCACGAAAGCAATTTCCTGCTGATCGAACAAAGCCCGAAAACTGTGGGTCAGCTCCATATTATCGCTGATAAATTGCATCCCACGGGACCAGATAATGTGCCGGTTCTGGTGCCAGTCTTCCATAGTGAACGTCTCTTTTATGGTGGGATGATTTTTACTGACCAGCGCACCTAAATCCGATGAAAAGAGTTTTAGCTGAACAATGGAACTGTCTACGGCAAGCCGGGAACCAATATCGACATCGACCTCTTTATTCCGCAGTTTCATCAGGCGTTCTGCATCATCATGAGACGACCTGCTGAAGGTCAATTTCGTCGTATTCAGCAAAGTGATAGACAGTAATAATTCGAACAATGAGTAAGTGCTCAGGACAATCGTTCTTTCATTTAAGGACTTTTGCATATTCCCTTCAGAAAATTGTTCTGTCACTCCCAGATAGCGCTGACTCAATTCCAGAGCCAGAGTATTGGGTTTCATGCCGTCGCGCGTCCGGAAAAACAATGCAGATCCTGTTGATTTTCTTGCTTTATTAATCAAATAACTCACTGCACCGGGAGTCACTTGTAAAATTTCAGCAGTTTTTGTCACGCTGCCGGAAGTGCTGAGTAAATGTATCGCCCGCAGAACTTTCATATCCATCTCTATACTCATTTCCAGAATGCTCCTTCAGTTTCCAAAGACTCTATTTCTGTCTTATTCGCGCCTGATAAATTATAGATTGAGTTGTGAAAGCCATAGTTACGCAAAAAGGGCGCCGAAGCGCCCTTTTGTTTTACTGCGGAAGAGATTATTTCTTCTTGGCGTATTTCAAAGAGTCCAGCGCCACCGCGAAGATGATGATGCTGCCTTTGATGATGTACTGCCAGTAAGGGTTGACGCCGATATAGGTCAGCCCGTAGTTGATGACGGTGAAAATCAATACACCGGTCACCACCCCTGCCACAGAACCCACACCACCGGCGAAGGATACACCGCCTACCACGCAGGCTGCGATGGCATCAAGTTCATACATAAAGCCGAGGTTGTTGGTCGCACTACCGATACGCCCTGCTTCCAGCAAACCACCGAAGGCATAGAATACACCTGACAGCGCATAAATCATGATCAGGTTTAACGGTACGTTTACGCCTGAAACTTTCGCTGCTTCCGGGTTACCGCCGATTGCGAAGATGTTTTTACCGAAGCGTGTTTTGTTCCACAGTACCCAGACGAACGCGATAGCAATGACCGCATAGAAGGTGATGTAGGAAAGTTTCAGTCCGCCCAGGTGGATAAAGCCCTGTGCGAACTTGGAGAAGCCCGGGTCAAAACCGGCAATCGGGGAGGAACCGACATAGTCGTAATACAGGGAGTTAATCCCGTAAACGATAATCATGGTACCCAACGTGGTGATAAAAGGCGTCACGTTCAGGTAAGCGATGATAACCCCGTTGAGCAGACCAATCAGCGCACCGACGATACATACAGTCAGGATAACCAGTGGGATCGGCACCACTTCCAGATTCGGGAAGACCTTGTTGACGTTATCCATTGCCTGCAACATGGTGGCCGCGACAACCGCCGCTAAACCAACCTGACGACCGGCTGACAGGTCTGTACCTTGTGTGACAATCAGACCTGCTACACCGAGCGCAATAATCACGCGCACGGAAGATTGAGTAAGAATGTTACTTAAGTTTACCAGACTGAGGAAGCTCGGATCCTGAATGATAATAATGGCCAGTAAGACCAGCAGGACCACATAAATCCCGCCCTCTTTTAAATAAGTGAGCACACTTTTCTTATTTAATGCTTTCATAATAAGAACCCTTAAAAATTAGAGATGCAAGGAAGCCAGGCGTAATATTTCATTCTGCGAAGTCGTTTTTGTTTCAACAATACCCGCAACCTGTCCATTACTCATAACCAATATTCTGTCAGTAATACCCAGCAACTCAGGCATTTCAGAGGAGATAATAATGATCCCCTTCTCTTTTTTAGCCAACTCGGTGATTAACTGGTAAATTTCAAATTTAGCGCCAACGTCAATCCCACGCGTCGGTTCATCCAGCATTAATATTTCAGGATTAGTTAATAACCAGCGCCCAATAATGACTTTTTGCTGGTTCCCGCCAGACAACGAGCCAATACTGGTTTTATGCCCTGGTGTTTTCACACGCATAGAATCAATAACCCATTGGGTATCGCTTTTCATACGGGTGGTATCGAGCAATCCGGCTTTATTTTTATATTGACGGATGTTCGAAATCAGCGAGTTAAAACCGATATCCAGATACGCATAAATACCGGTGGAACGACGCTCTTCAGTCACCAGCGCAAACCCGTGATTAATGGCTTCATTGGCGCTGTGATTATTAATTTTTTTGCCGTGCAGTTTAATGGTTCCGGAAACTTTCTCACGGATCCCAAATAATGTTTCGACAATATCTGTACGCTTCGCACCGACCAGACCGGCAATCCCGAGAATCTCCCCTTTATGTAAATCAAAGGAAATATCACGGATAGAAGGCTGACGCAGTGAAGTCAGATTACGGACTTCAAGGATCACTTCACCCGGCACGTTCTGGCGATCCGGGAAGCGCTGACTCAGTGAACGGCCAACCATCATGGAAATGATTTTATCCATGTCGAGGCCTTCCAGCGGCTGAGTGATAATCCACTGACCGTCACGCAGGATGGTGATTTCATCACACAGCTGGAAAATTTCTTCCATCTTATGAGAGATATACACAATGCCGCAGCCGCGATCTTTCAGCTTACGGATAATCGTGAACAGGTGGTTCACTTCCTTCTCCGTCAGGGAAGATGTCGGTTCGTCCATAATGACGATTTTGGCATTGTAGGAAAACGCCTTGGCGATTTCGATCATCTGCATCTGAGAAACAGACAATTTACCGACCTTATCGCGCGGGTCGATATCGATATCCAGCTCATCAAAAATCGCTTTGGTGTCTTTGTACATTTTGTCCTGATCGACAAAAATGCCTTTGGTCGGATAACGTCCCAGCCACATGTTGTCCATGACGGTACGTTGTAACACCAGGTTTAATTCCTGATGCACCATCGACACACCTTGCTCAAGCGCCTCTTTGGAGCTTTTAAAATTAACTTCCTGTCCCTGAAAAAGAATCGTACCGGCATCTTTGCTGTAAATTCCGAACAGGCATTTTAATAATGTGGATTTACCCGCGCCATTTTCACCCATTAAGGCATGGATAGAATGCGGACGCACTTTTAAATTCACATTATCTAACGCCTTAACGCCTGGGAATGATTTATTAATGCCGCTCATTTCCAGCAGGAATTCACCTGGCTTTTCTGTTTTTGTGTCAGATAACGAAATATCGGCCATAGTTGTACCTGGCTAAAGATAAAAAATAAACGGATGTATTAATACCTGATGTCAGTAATGCAGCCGGTAAGCAAACTTACCGACTGCATTATGGCATGACGTCCTGTCAGACAAGCATTAACGTCTTATAACACTTACTGTTTTTTACGGCTTAACCGCAATATTAATTGCCACTGCTTAGCTTTGTTTTTGTATTGCTGTCTGTCAGTCTTTCGGGTCTTAATTTATGAAACTAAAGCGTCGGTCTTATTTGGTGAAAGTAGACAGGTTATCTTTATCTACAGCCACGTAAGGAATACGAACGACTTTATTTTCAACTTTCCAGTTGGTGCCATCTGCTGCGGATTTACCTTCAGCCAGATTTTTAGCCAGCTCGAAGGTTGCTTTAGCCTGGTTGCTTGCATCGTTGAGCACGGTACCGGCCATTGCGCCAGATTTAACCAGTGCCAGCGCTTCTGGCAACGCATCTACACCGAAGACCGGAATGCTGGATTTGTTATGAGATTTCAGTGCTTCTACAGCGCCCATTGCCATTGCATCGTTGTTGGCGATAACCACTTCGATTTTGTTAGCGTTAGGACCGGACAACCATGCGTCCATTTTGTCTTTCGCCTGAGCGGTATCCCACATGGCGGTGTCGAGTTGCAGCTGATCAGTTTTCAGGCCTTCTTTGCCATTCAGGGTGCTGATCACATATTTGGTACGTGCTTCAGCGTCCGGGTGACCTGGTTCGCCTTTGATCAGTACGTACTGGATGGTGCCGTCTTTGTTCAGATCCCAGGCCGGGTTTGCTTTCCAGTGTTTAGCGATCAACTCACCCTGGATAACGCCGGATTCTTTAGAGTCAGTCCCGACGTAATACGCTTTGTCGTAGCTGTCTAAATCTTTACGGGAAGGTTCTTTGTTATAGAAAACGACAGGAATGCCAGCACCGCGGGCTTTCTCGATAATTACCGGGGCAGCAGCCGGGTCAACCAGGTTGATGGCCAATGCTTTAACACCCTTCGCCAGCATAACGTCTACCTGGTCGTTCTGGGTGGACTGGCTGTTTTGCGAGTCATTCATCAGCAGTTGCACATCTGGAGAAGCTTTTGCGTCTTTCTCAATGGCTTTGCGAACTTCCGACATGAAGTTGTCATCATATTTATAGATGGTGACGCCGATCTTAGTATCAGCAGCATGCGCGGCAAAACCAAACATCATGCTTGCAGCCAGAGTCGCCAGGGTGAAGACCTTCTTATTCATTTGTATCTCCGGTTATGTAGGGTGTTACAGAATGTGGCACCGGAAATCCATGCGGGAGCAGTACAGTTCCACGCTATGTTTGCGGGTGCCTGCCATCCTTGACTTATAACGTCCTGACTCGCTGTGAAACAAGTCCGCTAAGCGGACCCAAATTGAATCATGTTGAAAACGAATGAATCATAATGTGCGCGATGTTAATAAACTGTGAAAGTTCTCACAGATTGAAAACGGTTACATCGCGTTATTTGATCAATAAGTGACGGGCGCCACATTTTGCCATGGTGACACAGAATGGCGTCTGACCAGCGTCGGCATAAAACAATGCGAAACGCCCGTAGATAACTGTTCTGCGGCACCTTTTAGCGCCAGTTCGGTAGCCAGCGTCGCCATAGATACGATCGGATAACGCACCGTCGTCATCTTCGGACTGGTATAACGGGCGATCGGAATATCATCAAAACCAATCAAAGAGAAATCGTCAGGAATGTTAATTCCGTTTTCTTTCAACACCGCCATCGCGCCCGCCGCCATCGAATCGTTATACGCAAAGACCGCGCTCAGATGTAAATTGCGACCGAGCAGTTCCACCATAGCCGCTTCTCCGCCCTGCAAATCGGGCGAGCTTTGTGCCCGCCATGCGGCAGGTGGCGCGTCTCCTGTCTGATGTGAGTGCGTCATAGCCTGCGAATAACCCTGATAGCGCTGCAAATCGTCTTCGATCCCGTGGCTGGAACCAATGTAACCAATGCGCTGATGCCCCTGCGAAAGCAGTAAGCGGGTGGCCATTTCTGCGCCACTGACATTATCAAGCCAGACGCAGCGGTGTTCGTAACCCGGAATCACCCGGTTAATCAGCACCATGCCGGAAACCTGATCCATAAAGCGGGAAAGTTCGTCATCGCCCAGCGCTTTGGAGTGCACAATCAGTGCGTTACATCGCTGACGAATCAAAACCTCAATGGCATGCCTTTCTTTTTCGGCAATATGATAGCTGTTACCTATCAGAACATATTTCTGGTGCTGCTGTGCGACGGTATCCACCGCTTTAACCAGTGCGCCAAAAAAGGGATCGGACACGTCCATTACCACCACGCCGATGGTGTCGCTGCTTTGTGTTGCGAGCGCCTGCGCGTTGGCATTTGGCCGGTATCCCAGTGTAGCGACTGCCTGTAAAACCTGTTCGCGGGCTTCTTTGCTGGCAATGGCCGGATTGTTCAGAACACGTGAAACGGTGGCGACAGACACGCCCGCCAGCCGGGCAACATCACGAATGGTGACCATGCGTCGCTCCGTGATCTGCCAGAGAATGGTAAGGAGGAATACGGAAATTTTTGACCCAGGAAGTAAAAAATGCAGACAAAGAGAAGCGAGGTGAAGTGCTCATGGCGTTTCCTTTATTAGTGTAGTGGTCGTCGGACTGGCACGACCGCTATCCTAATCATTTTGTGAAAACGCCTGCGTGAATCTCGTCACAGGAAAGAAAACGTTTACATACAATTATGCAACCTTCATCCCAAATCTATCATTTAGGATGATGTATCGACCTCAGGGTCAGACAGTTTTCAGTTCTTCACCGGCAGCTTTCGCTGTCAGAAGACGCCATAACCATTCCACCGGCCCCTGCCGGAAATAACGCAGCCAAAGCAGTGTCACCAGCAGATTACACGCCCAGACCAGCGGCACCAGCGCGACCAGTTGCAGACGGTCAAAGTGCTGGTAGAAGCCGAATACGTTGAAGAATGTCGTGCAGATGATTGTCTGTAACAGGTAGTTGGTCAGCGCCATGCGGCCGACCATTGATACCCAGCGCGTCACGCACCAGCGGGAGATCTGCGACCAGAAGCCGTAACACAGCGCCAGATAGCTGACCGCCTGCATCAGCGAGCCAATTTCACGCGGCACCTGCAACAAAAAACCGCTCCAGCGGTAGTCCCAGCCGGTGCGGTATTGCAGGTAAATCGCCGGAATTTGTATCAGCAATGAAAGCGGTAACAGCACTGCGGCGACTTTGCGATAATGCACGGGGCGAAATTCCCCTTTTAGCCAGCCGCTGCGCATCAGACCGGAGCCGATAAGCATAGCGCCCGCCAGTTCCCAGCCATATTGCGCGCCAATCGCCAGCAAACTGGACGACAGCAAATCGAGCCGGTTCTGTATCGCCTCCCAGCCACCTTTCAGCCGCCAGTATTGTTCATACTGGATTTCCGCCGGTCCTGGAAGCCAGAAAGTACCGGGCTTTGGCGAGGTAATAAAACCCAGCATCGCCAGCACAGCTACGCCGATCAGATACAAAATAATGCCCGTTGAAATCAGCGACTGACTGCTGCGCCCTTCCCGTACCATCCGCCAGCACACCAGACCGATCAGTCCGTAAGACAGTAAAATGTCGCCGTCCCACAGCAATGTCGCATGCAGAAATCCGCATAAAAGCAGAATTGAAAGACGCGCCTGGATCCAGTGTTTGCCTCGCGGCAACAGCAAATACAGGCCGCCGCCAAAAAGCATGGCAAACATCATCAGAAATTTGCCCTGAGCGAGCGCGTCGAGCACCGCCCATGTCCAGGTATCAGAAGCAGAAGGCGCACCGGCAAATGCCGGATTAAGGTACGCGGCTTTCGGTAAACCGAAGGCGCTGATATTGAGCAGAAGAATGCCAAAAATGGCGAGACCACGGGCAAAGTCGAGCGTGGCAATACGTGAGCGCATACCTGGCGTTCCTGTTAACGGTAAGGAGCTGAAAATTTTGCGGGTTCCAGACAGACTAACGGCACCCTGAAGGTGCCGCAATATGAAAGTGTCTGACCGGTTAAAACGCCGCCGTTAGCTGGAGTGTCTTACCGTTCTTAAGAATTCTTGTCGCGTATTCTGGCTCGACTTGAATAATCCACCCAGAGAAGTCGTGGTCGTTGCGCTGGTCGCGTCACGCACACCGCGTGCTTTCACGCAGTAATGCACCGCATCAATAGAAACGGCCACGTTGGTGGTGCCAAGCAGCGTTTGCAATGCCACCAGAATTTGCTGAGTCAGACGTTCCTGAACCTGCGGACGCTGCGAGAAGAACTGCACAATGCGGTTGATTTTAGACAGGCCAATCACGGTATCTTTCGGGATATACGCCACGGTCGCTTTGCCGTCGATGGTAACGAAATGGTGTTCGCAGGTGCTGGTCAGGGTGATATCACGCACGGTAACCATTTCATCCACTTTCATCTTATTTTCGATGACGGTGATTTTCGGGAAGTTGGCGTAATCCAGCCCGGAGAAGATTTCATCCACATACATCTTGGCAATACGGTGCGGCGTTTCCGCCAGACTGTCATCGGAGAGATCCAGATTAAGAAGCTGCATAATACCGGTCATATGTTCCTGGATCCGCTGCTTGCGCGTTTCATTGTCGATAGGCAAAGCTTCACGCAGAGGGGTTTCCAGACCACGGGCTAACAGGGCCTCGTGAACCAAAATGGCTTCTTTACTCAGGGTTGGCATTCTTTCTTTCTCCGGCAGATGTAATCACTTTGACGCAGATCACGCTAAAGTGAGGTGGCTTACTGTAGTGGAGAGCGGATTCATAATCCAGTGATAGTGTTTCATGATGGCTGAAATAGCTGCAACTTATGAATCACGCCTGAAGACTAAACCACCGGCAATGATAAATCCGGCCAGCGCGACATACAGCGCAGGCTCCAGCTGATGCGTCAGCGCGGTCGAAATTGCTGACAGAACCGGTCCGAATAACTGACCGACGGCATAACCGGTGGTCAGTAATCCGGCCATATAGCGGCTGTGATTCGGTGCCAGTTCACGACTGCATTGCAAGGCCAGCTGCACCACGCTCAAGAAACCGCCGCCGGTCAGCAATGCTCCGAGCACCAGACCGGTCACGCCCGGCACCACTTCCGCACATAAAATCCCCAGTCCCTGCGCCCATAACGTCAGCGCCAGACGTTTATGCGTGGTCAGGCGGTGCCTGGTCAGAATACCGATAACGATGCCGATAACCGCTGCGCCGCCAAACACCGGCCAGACGAACTGAGCAAACAGGCTGTCAGGAAAACGCGCACTCGCCATCTGTGATAAAAACGTCGCCGGAAGAATGTAACCAAAGCCCGCCAGACTGTAGCTCCAGACCAGCCGTTTGAGTGCTGGCGTCATCACCAGCGGTTCTGTCGCCACATGGGAGCGGTGCAGATCGCCTTTACGCGGCAGATTTGGCGTAATGATCGCCACGAAAATCAGCGCCAGCACGCCGTACACGCACCAGGCCTGCGCCGAGGTTAGCTGTAAACTGTGAATGCCCACCGCTAACATGCCGCTGAGGAAAATCCCCGCGCCCGGCCCGGCGAACACCGCAGCACTCAGCGCCGGACGGCCATAATGTGCCAGCCGTTCGTTACACCATGCGGACACCATCACCATCGCCCAGCCGCTGGTCCACCCAATCAGGAATCGCAAAATGCTGTGCAGTACTTCGCCGGAAATCACAGCAGACAATAGGGTCAGCACCACTCCGCCCCACACGCCCAGCCACAGACGGCGTTCGAGATGTTTGCTGGCACGCATACCATCAAATGCACCGCACAGATAGCCGAGATAATTGAACGCAGCGACCAACCCCGCGCCGGTCAGGCTGAACTGATGTTCAGCTATCATTAAAGGAACCTGCGGCGTGAAAGCGAAGCGCCCGATACCCATCGCGACCACAAAAGCCAGAAAACCACTTAGCGCAATACGAAAAGCCATAACTGCTCCGTCTGAAGAAACCGCGATGCAACATCTTAGAAACAATGAGTAAACATACTCAAAGCCCGAGCCTGAAAACAGCAGATTTCTTAAAAGAAAGTTAATTGGAAGTTGTCGCTATGATGCCTTATGGATACAATCACGAAAACTGAATAATACAAACCAACTTGTTTACGACAAGAGAACACAGGAACCCTTATGGATCTGACTCAGTTACGAATGTTTTGCTGCGTAGCGGAAACCGGTTCGCTGGCGCGCGCGGCAGAGCAGTTACACCGCGTGCCGTCGAACCTGACCACCCGCCTGCGCCAGCTTGAACTCGAACTGGGCACTGATTTGTTCATCCGTGAAAAACAGCGCATCCGCCTTTCCGCAATGGGTCATAACTTCCTTAATTACGCCCAACGAATTCTGGCGCTGAGCGACGAAGCCATGAGCATCACGCATGCCGGAGAACCCGCCGGGAATTTCGCACTGGGATCGATGGAAAGCACGGCGGCAACACGTCTGCCTTCTTTACTGGCGGCCTATCATCAGAAATTTCCGCAGGTGGCGTTGTCACTGGTGACTGCCACTTCCGGGGAAACCATCGACAGCGTACGTGCCGGACGTCTCGCCGCCGCGCTGGTGGATGGGCCGATAGATTTTGAGGATATCAACGGCTGTATCTCGTTTCGCGAACGTATGGTGGTGATCAGCCCGCTGGGCGAATCGCCGCTCGACGTGCCCGCCGGTCGCAGCGGCCATACCGTATTTGCCTTCCGCCCGAGCTGTTCCTATCGCCAGCGTTTGCAGGGCTGGATTAAGCATATGAATGTGCCAGTCGCCAATACAATGGAGATTCAGTCCTATCATTCGATGATGGCCTGCGTCGCCAGCGGTGCGGGTATCGCGATGATCCCGCGTTCGGTGCTGGAACAATTGCCCGGCCACGAACGGGTAGAAATTCACGAAATCCCGGATGAATTTGCCGATACCGCCACCTGGCTCATCTGGCGGCGGGATGCGTTCAGCCCGAATGTCCGGGCGCTGAAAGAACTGATTATCGAACAGAATGACGGTGTAATCCCGTTACTGAAACACCCGCTGGCCGGCGAACATGACCCGGCTTTGCATCCGACTTATTAACCTGAAATCTGATTAAGCTAAAAACACCTGACTGGAGCTACATAATGGAAATGATTAAAACGCGTGCGGCCGTCGCCTGGGGCCCGAATCAACCTCTGTCCATCGAAGAAGTCGATTTGATGCCACCACAAAAAGGCGAAGTGCTGGTGCGGATCGTCGCCACCGGTGTTTGTCATACTGATGCCTACACACTGTCCGGCAAAGATCCGGAAGGTGTTTTCCCGGCAATCCTCGGCCATGAAGGCGGTGGTGTTGTAGAAGCTGTTGGCGAAGGCGTTACCAGCGTCGCGGTTGGCGACCATGTGATCCCGCTTTACACGCCAGAATGTGGCGAGTGTAAGTTCTGTAAATCCGGCAAAACTAACCTGTGCCAGGCGATCCGCACCACACAAGGTAAAGGCCTGATGCCTGACGGCACCACCCGTTTCTTCAAAGACGGCAAGCCGATTTTCCATTACATGGGCACTTCGACTTTCTCTGAATACACCGTCGTTCCTGAGATTTCGCTGGCGAAAATCAACAAAGAAGCGCCACTGGAAGAAGTGTGTCTGCTCGGTTGCGGCGTGACCACCGGTATGGGTGCAGTCATTAACACCGCCAAAGTGAAGAAAGGCGATACCGTGGCAATCTTCGGTCTCGGCGGCATTGGTCTTTCCGCGATTATCGGCGCAGTGATGGCTGGTGCAGGCCGCATCATCGGTGTTGATCTCAATACCAGCAAATTCGATCTGGCTCGTAAACTAGGTGCAACCGATCTGATCAATCCGAAAGATTACGACAAGCCAATTCAGGACGTGATCGTTGAAATGACCGACGGCGGCGTGGACTTCTCCTTCGAATGTATCGGTAACGTAAACGTGATGCGTTCCGCGCTGGAATGCTGCCACAAAGGCTGGGGCGAATCCGTCATCATCGGCGTGGCCGGTGCGGGTGAAGAAATCTCTACCCGTCCGTTCCAGCTGGTGACAGGCCGCGTATGGCGTGGTTCTGCATTTGGTGGCGTGAAAGGCCGCAGCCAGCTGCCGGGCATTGTGCAACGTTATCTGGACGGCGAATTCGCCCTGAACGATTTCATCACCCATACCCTGCCGCTGGAAGAAATCAACGAAGCCTTTGACCTGATGCACGAAGGGAAATCTATCCGAACGGTTATTCATTTTAATAAGTAAGGAATGTGTTGATGAGCAGCTCGATTGAACTACTCGAAGAACACCGGATGTTTGGCGGCTGGCAGCAGCGCTACCGCCATACGTCCGCAAGCCTGAATTGCAGCATGACGTTCAGTATTTATCTGCCTCCGGCGAAAGACGATGCGCCACCGCCGGTGCTGTACTGGCTGTCGGGTCTGACCTGTAACGATGAAAACTTCACCCTCAAAGCCGGGGCGCAGCGCGTTGCGGCTGAACTTGGGCTGATTCTGGTGATGCCAGACACCAGCCCGAGGGGTGAAGGCGTCGCCAACGACGAAGGTTACGACCTCGGTCAGGGCGCAGGTTTTTACCTGAACGCCACGCAGTCACCGTGGGCAGCGCATTACCGGATGTACGATTATCTGCTTGATGAACTGCCTGCGCTTATCAGCGGGCATTTTAAAGTCAGCGATCGTCAGTCAGTTTTCGGCCATTCAATGGGCGGTCACGGTGCGCTGATGCTAGCGTTGCGTAATCCTCAGCGTTTCTGTTCAGTGTCCGCGTTTGCACCGATTGTGAATCCGGCACAGGTTCCGTGGGGCCGTAAAGCCTTCAGCGCGTATCTGGGTGAAGACGAAAGTCAGTGGTTGCAATACGACAGTTGTCATCTGCTGAGCGCCTTGCCTGCGGACCAAAAAACGTTCCCGATTTTAGTTGATCAGGGCGATAGTGATCAGTTCCTGGCGGATCAGTTGCAGCCGTCAAAACTGGCAGAAATCGCCCGTCAGCGCGGCTGGCCGTTACAACTGCGCGCTCAGCCGGGGTACGATCACAGCTACTTCACGATTGCATCATTTGTGGAAGATCACCTGAGATTCCATGCGGAGTTTTTGCACTCCCCTGCATGAGTGCGCAAGGCCTTTTGATGCAGACTGAGAAAATGTCGGTTTCTCCATGGCAGTGATCACTTAACGCGCCGTGTCGAAACCGCCCTAAAGGGGAAAGTGCTTTGCCCCTTTTGGGCGGTTTCAAACACCATAGTTTCTGTGCAAGCTGTTAATGAGAAACCGAAATCTTCGAGATTCAGATAACAAGGGGGCTTTGGGGGATCCCCAGAAATCTCAATTCTTCAATTTCGGATCCAGTGCATCCCTTAATCCATCGCCCAGCAAATTAAACGCCAGTACGGTCAGGAATATCGCCAGACTTGGGAAGATTGCCACGTGCGGTGCCATCACCATATCGGCGCGGGCTTCATTAAGCATCGCGCCCCATTCCGGTGTTGGCGGCTGTGCCCCCATACCGAGGAACGACAGGCTGGCCGCGGTAATAATCGATGTGCCGATACGCATGGTGAAATACACCACTATCGATGACAACGTGCCAGGCAGAATGTGGCGGAACAAAATTGTGGCGTCGGATGCCCCGATACTGCGCGCCGATTCAATATAGGTTTGCTGTTTGAGCACCAGCGTATTGCCGCGCACCAGACGCGCAAATGCCGGAATGCTGAAGATAGCGACCGCGATAATCACGTTCGACATCCCATTGCCCATCACCGCAACCACGGCAATCGCCAGCAGGATACCGGGGAAGGCAAACAGCACGTCGCAAACGCGCATGGTGATGCGGTCCCACCAGCCTTCATAATATCCGGCAAGCAGTCCGAACACAGTACCGATCGCCGCGCCGAGCACCACGGAAAGTACACCAGCCGTCAGCGATATCCGCGTGCCCATCAGAATACGGCTGAAAATATCACGCCCCAGCGAATCCACACCGAGCCAGTGAATCAGCGACGGGCCCTCGTTCAGACGGTCATAATCGAAATAGTTTTCCGGATCAAACGGCACCAGCCACGGCGCAAAAATTGCAGCGGCGATCAGCAGCAGGATAAAAACGCCCGCAATCATCGCGATATGCTGCCGGCGGAAACGTCGCCAGAACGCTTTCCACGGTGTCCGAACCGCCTGTGATTGCGCAGTTCCCGGTGTGATTATCGGCAAACTCGCGAGTACGGCATTTCGCCGCCAGTTTTTCATGCGTTGACTCACTTGTATCGGATGGAAGGGTTGATGACGGCGTACAGCATGTCCACCAGCAGATTGATGAGGATGAATTCCAGTGAGAACAGCAGCACTTCTGCCTGTATCACCGGATAATCACGCATCTCAACAGAATCCACCAGCAACCGCCCTAGCCCCGGCCAGTTGAAGACTTTTTCCACGACAATCGAGCCGCCAAGCAGAAATCCAAATTGCAGTCCCATCATGGTGACTACCGGGATCATCGCATTGCGCAGGCCATGTTTGACCACCACCACAGCCTCATGCACGCCTTTAGCGCGCGCGGTGCGCATGTAATCTTCCTGCATCACTTCGACAAATGACGCACGGGTGAAGCGGGCCATGATCGCCGCGACAGCAGCGCCGAGGGTTATAGAAGGCAGAATATAATGCCGCCAGCCGTCAGCGCCGACGGTCGGCAGCCAGCCCAGCTCAACGGAAAATATTTGCATCAGCAACATGCCCAGCGCGAAAGCCGGGAATGAAATGCCGGAGACGGCCAGCGCCATTCCGAGACGATCCGGCCAGCGGTTACGCCACACGGCGGACACCACGCCAATCACCAGCCCGAAAATCACCGACCACAGCATACTGGTCATCGTCAGCCAGAAGGTCGGCATAAAGCGGGAACTGATTTCATCAATGACCGGGCGTTTTGACACCATCGAGTGCCCGAAATCACCGGTCAGCGCATTGCCGAAAAAGGTGAGGAATTGCTGATAAAGCGGCTTATCCAGCCCGAGATCCTGACGCACCAGCGCCACAACGCTGGCGTCAGCGTCCTGTCCAGCCATCAGCCGCGCCGGATCGCCCGGCAAAAGATGCACAAACAAAAAGACCAGCACTGCCACAATCAGCAGTGTCGGGATCAGTCCGAGTAATCGTTTTAAAAAATAATTAAGCATGATTCGCTGTCTGTGATTTCACGGTACGACATCCATGTTCCGGACCCGGAACACACGAGTTCAGGGCGCGCACGCTGTGCGCCACACGCCCTGAAAACTTCACCGCGTATTATTTCACGTCTGCATCATCAAAGCTGAATGCCGTATCCGGCATGACATAGAATCCCGTCAGGCGTTTATTTTTCGCCGACACCAGACGCTCAGTCACCAGGAATGCCCACGGCGCGTCGGTCCAGATTTGTTTCTGGGCATCGGCGTACAGTTTGGCTTTCTCGGCTTTATCGGTCGTTTTCAGCGCGTCGGACAGGTCTTTATCCACCTGGGCATTGCTGTAGAACGCGGTATTAAACTGCTTCGGTGGCGCGGCCTGCGTGGAGAACAGCGGCGAGAGCGCCCAGTCTGCTTCACCGGTAGACGCTGACCAGCCGGTATAGAACATCCGGATACCCGCCTCTTTCTGCCCGACGTTTTCCACCTGCGCGGCACGCTGTGCGGCGTCCATCGCGGTGACGGTCACTTTGATACCCACCTGCGCCAGCTGCTGCTGAGTGAACTGCAATACTTTCTGCGCGGTGCTGTTATTGTGCGAAGACCACAGCGTGGTGGTGAAACCGTCCGGATAACCGGCTTCTTTCAGTAATTCTTTGGCTTTAGCCGGGTCATATGGCCACGGTTTGAATTTCGCAGCGTATTCAATGCCCTGCGGCAACGGCCCTTCAGAAGGCACCGCGTAACCGGCAAACGCGACTTTGATTAGCGCCTGTTTGTTGATGGCATAGTTGATTGCTTCACGTACTTTGACGTTATCGAACGGCTTTTGCGTCACGTTAAAGCTGATGTAACGATGCAGAATCGACGGCGCGGCCACCAGATCCAACTTATCGTTTTTCTCCAGTAACGCGGCCTGCTCGTAAGGCACCGGGAACGCCAGATCCGCTTCACCGGTTTGCAGCATCGCAGCGCGTGTATTGTTATCCACGACGGGACGCCAGGTGATGGTATCGAGTTTTGGCTCGCCTTTTTTCCAGTAACCGTCGAATTTCTTCACTTTCACAAAGTCAGTCTGGTTCCACTGTTCCAGCGTATACGGGCCGGTACCGACCGGATGGAAGCCGATATCTTTACCGTATTTGGTCAGTGCCGCCGGGGAAATAATCACCGCAGACGGGTGCGCCAGAATGTTGATGAACGCTGAGAACGGTTCTTTCAGCGTGATTTTTACCGTGTTCTCATCCACCGCCTCAGTACTGGCGATGTTTTTAAACAGGTTATAGCGTTTGAGGTGGCTGTCCGGATTGCTCGCGCGGTCAAAGTTCACTTTTACCGCCGCCGCATTGAAATCCGTGCCGTCCTGGAATTTGATGCCAGAATGCAGTTTGATGGTGTAAACCAGACCATCTTTGCTGACCGTATAGCTGTCCGCCAGCACGTTTTCCAGCTTCATATCTTTATCAAAGCCAAACAGCCCCTGATAGAAAGATTTGGTTACGGCCTGCGACAGGGTGTCGTTGGCGTCATAGGGGTCAAGCGAGGTGAAGTTAGAACCTACTGCGACCACCACGTCTTTCGCTGCCCAGGCAGACGCCGAAGCCAGCGAACCGAAAACAGCGGCAGCGAGCACGGCCTGACGGACAACGTTCTTACCTTTATGTTTATGCTGATTCATATCAGTTCCTTTCCTGTCTTACCCGTTAAAAAGTGGCTCAAGATGAGCAACCATAAAAATTAGTAAACGCCTGCAATTGCATGCCTGGCAACGAAATGCCCTTCCGCCACCTGAACCAGCGGGGCGACAAACGGATCGTCGTTAAGCGCACGAATCGGGCTCGGGATTTCATCCACCAGCAGCGCCTGATCTTTACGCTTATGCGCCGGATCGGCCACCGGCACCGCCGCCATCAGTTTGCGGGTATACGGATGCTGCGGATTTTCAAACACCGCACGGCGCGAACCGATTTCCACAATCTGGCCGAGATACATCACGGCAACGCGATGGCTGATACGCTCCACCACCGCCATATCATGTGAAATAAACAAAAAGGCCAGTCCGAACTCTTTCTGCAAATCCATCAGCAGATTGACGATTTGCGCGCGGATAGACACATCCAGCGCCGATACCGATTCATCGGCAATCACCACTTTGGGATTGAGCGCCAGTGCGCGCGCGATACAAATTCGCTGCCGCTGACCGCCGGAAAATTCGTGAGGATAACGTTGCGCGTGTTCCGGCAGCAGCCCGACTTTCTCCAGCAACCACGCGACGCGCGCTTCTGCCTCAGCGCCTTTTGCCAGGTTATGCACCAGCAACGGCTCCATAATCGAATACCCGACCGTCAGACGCGGGTCGAGCGACGCATAAGGATCCTGAAAAATAAACTGAATATCGCGGCGCAGGTGTTGCAGCGCGCTACCGCTGATATTCGTCAGCGTCTTGCCGTCAAAGGTGATGGTACCGCCCTGACTTTTCACCAGTTTGAGCAGCGAACGACCCGTGGTGGACTTTCCGCAACCGGATTCGCCCACCAGCGCCAGCGTTTCGCCGGGATGCAAATCAAAACTGACTTTTTCGACCGCATGCACTCGTCGCGTCACACGGTTGAAAATACCGCTGCGCAGGTCAAAACGGGTGACCAGTTCCCGCACCTGCAGTATCGGCGGCACGCCCGGCGTCAGGGTGTTTTGTATCAGCGCCGGATCGCTTTCCTGTTGTTCCGGTGCAGGAAAGCGTGCGGGCAGCGGTTTACCGGCCATCGACCCGAGTTTGGGAACTGCCGCCAGCAAGGTCTGCGTGTAAGGCTGTTGCGGCGTGCGAAATATCGCGCCGACCTCACCGGTTTCCACGCTGTTGCCCTGATGCATAACCAGCACGCGATCGGCGATTTCCGCCACCACACCCATATCGTGCGTGATGAAAATCACGCCCATATGCATCTCTTTTTGAAGCACACGGATCAGCTGTAAAATCTGTGCCTGAATGGTCACATCCAGCGCAGTAGTCGGTTCATCGGCGATCAGTAACGCGGGTTTGCACGACAACGCCATCGCTATCATCACCCGCTGGCGCATACCGCCGGAAAGCTGATGCGGATAGCTGTCGAGAATATTTCGGGCTTCGGGAATACGCACCAGATCCAGCATGCGCAAGGCTTCGGCACGGGCGGCTCGATGGTCTTTATTCTGATGTAGACGGATAGACTCGGCGATTTGCTCGCCAACCGGAAACACCGGATTGAGCGACGTCATCGGCTCCTGAAATATCATCGCCATATCCGCACCGCGCAGGCTGCGCATGGCGGGCTGCGTCGCCGCCATCAGATCAACCACTTCGCCGTTACGACGGCGAAAGTGCATTTCACCCTGTGTTATCTGCCCGCCGCCCTGCTCGACCAGACGCATCAGCGCCAGCGAAGTTACGGATTTTCCAGAGCCGGATTCACCGACGATAGCCAGCGTTTCGCCGCGTTTTACCTGAAAACTGAGCTGATTCACCGCCGGGATGATTTGCCCTTCATGCGCAAACTGCACACTGAGCTGGCTGACCGCCAGAACGTGATCGGAAGGCAGAGTCAGGGAAGTGTTCATGAGCGGTAAATACTGACGACTGGCGCTTCGCCCACCCGGGCAAATCCGCGGTACATACCTTCGCTGTTGAAAGGCAGTTCCACGTTGCCAAATTTATCCACGGCAATCATTCCGCCGCTGCCGCCCAGTGGCAGCAGTTTTTCCTGCACCACTTTGTGCGTGGCCTCCGCCAGCGTTAAACCGGCGTATTCCATCAGCGCTGCGACGTCGTAAGCCGCAACAGTACGCATAAATACTTCGCCGGTGCCGGTGCTGGAAATCGCCACCGTATTGTTACTGGCGTAACAACCGGCGCCAATGATCGGCGAATCGCCGACGCGTCCGGCCTGTTTGTTGGTCATTCCGCCGGTCGATGTCGCCGCCGCCAGATTGCCGGATTCGTCTATTGCCACCGCGCCTACAGTGCCAAATTTACGCTCCGGATCAATCGGGTCACCGGAAGCCTTCAGCGAGGCTCCGTCGTGATCGAGCATCACGCCGGTATCTGCGGCGATGGCGCGCTGCAACTGGTCATAACGTTCCTGAGTAAAGAAATACTCCGGCTCCACCATTTCCTGACCATTCGCTCGGGCAAAATCTTCTGCGCCAGCACCGGTAAACAGAACATGCGGGCTGTTTTCCAGCACCTTACGGGCAGTCAGAATAGGATTGCGGATATGGCTGACGCCGCAGATCGCACCGGCATCCAGCGTGCGACCGTCCATGATGCAGGCGTCTAATTCATGCGTGCCCTGATGGGTGAAAACCGCGCCTTTACCGGCATTAAAGAGCGGGCATTCTTCCAGCAAGCGCACGGCTTCGGTGACAGCGTCGAGCGCGCTGCCGCCCGCGGCCAGAATCGCCTGACCGCTGCTTACAATCCTTTCCAGTTCGGCTAAATAAAGTTGTTCTTTTTCGACGCTCATTGCCGCACGGGTTATTGCCCCGGCACCACCATGAATAGCAATGACCGGACGCTTCTTGTTCGAAACGGAAGCCGCTGAATTATCAGTAGAAGAACTCATTAGCACTGCACCTTTCGATGTTGTATTTATGTATGGAAGATGTTGACCTGTTTTTTGACTATATTTAGCCCGCTACAGTATGTAAAGCAGAAATGCATCGCCACCA
The DNA here is from genome assembly GCF_019049625.1 of Rahnella ecdela. Taxonomy (GTDB): domain Bacteria; phylum Pseudomonadota; class Gammaproteobacteria; order Enterobacterales; family Enterobacteriaceae; genus Rahnella; species Rahnella ecdela. Next base: position 50,411 of record NZ_JAFMOY010000131.1, on the reverse strand, counting down.
AAATGGCGCTAATTGCTTAGATTGTTTAGGAAAAACAAATGCTGCAATTGAATATACATGCGGGACAAATGACCAGAGAACAGCAATAATAAACGTCCTAATCGCGGAAAAAGCACCTCTGGATAAGCTTACTGCGACTTTTTTATTTTCTCTTTTTAGGAAATCAGTTTATGGAAACTGTTTATAACCGCCCGCGTCTTAATGTGATTTCGTGGCTAAGTTACTTTTTTACAGGGGGACTCGTCTCCACTCTGGGTATTGTTATCGGGCCAGTTGCCACAGCGTTTAATAAAGATCCGGCCTTTATTGGCCTCATGTTCTCACTGATGAACATCGGTTTATTCCTGCCGATTATGATCAGTGGCATCCTGATGCGTAAGTTCGATCTGGGTAAGCAGCTGATCACCGGGTCAGTTATCACCATCCTGACCTGTATCGCGCTGTTCGTGATGCCGTCAATCACCCTGTTCGGCGTCGGCGTTTTCCTGATCGGTGCGACCGCGGGTCTGATGATGTCGATTGGCAGCTATCTGGTTGTTCGTATTAACGAAGATCCGAAAAAGCGTTCAGCTAACTTGATCTTTACCGACTTCTTCTTTGCCCTTTCCGGCATGACGCTGTCTCTGGTGCTCGGTTTCCTGTTCAAGCATGGCGCAAGCTGGCTGGCAATGTACGGCATCATGGGTACGTTGAGCGTGCTGATGATCCTGCTGTGTGTAGGTCAGAAATTCCCGACTGTTGCCCAGCCGGAAAAAGTGGCGAAAAGCCAGCAGGAAGCGAAAGAGCCGTGGGGCTTCGCGGCTTACGTGCTGTGCTTTGCCCTGTTTGCCTTCGTCTTCAGCGAACTGGTTTTCACCCTGTGGATGCCGAGCTGGTTGCATGAACATTTCGGTCTGGACACTGACCGCGCAGCGATTTACATCACCACTTACTGGATGGTGAAAGCGATTGGCCTGTTCCTGAACCAGTTCACCGTGCGTTTTGTGAAACTGCGTACGTTCCTGTTTGCTTCAGCCATCATCGGCTTAATCAGCCTGATTGTGGTAACGCACAACGAAAACGCCACGCTGGTGATGATTGCAGTTGGCCTGTTCGGCTTCTGTAACTCCGGTATGTTCTCCGGCCTGATGAGCTACGGCAGCCTGCAGGTGAAAAACTCACCGCCAACGCTGACCTCCGCGCTGCTGACTACCGCTTCCGTCGGAACGCTGATTTTCGCTTCATTCTCGTCATTCATTTACCGCGAATATGGCCTGTTCTGGGCGCTGAATATCGCGACGGTGTCTTACGTTCTGCTGGTGCTGGCGGTGATCATCGCCGGTGTGCGCAGTAAAGCAGAGAAAATTCACCGCGAAATGGCGGCGTAACACCGTTATTCCTTTAACAGCGGGGCTCCGGCCCTGCTGTTTTCACCCTTCTCCTTCCAGTGAATCCAGAAAACGTGCCGCCGCCGGTGTCACCGAATCCGCCTGATAAATCGCATACAAATCTACCGGTAACCGTTCGCTCAGGGCACAGAAGCGCACGCCCGGCCAGTGAATGCGCGCATAACTTTCCGGCAATAACGTAATACCATAACCGTTCGCCACCAGCGCCAGCGCCGTTTGCGGCTCATTTACCTGCTGTACTATTTTTGGCAAAAATCCGTGCTGACGGCACATCGAATACAGATAACTGCCGAGACTCGATGCGTTCATCGGCATCAGAATAAAATCCTCATGCGCCAGTTCGCCGAGCACGACGCTGTTTTTCATTGCCAGCGGATGATGTTCAGAAATCGCCAGCGCCACGTTTTCTCGCCCCATCAGGCGGCTCGACAGCCCGTGCGGCAGCGCCAGTTTTGCCTCACGCCAGATGCCGATATCAATACGCTGCAACTGCAACGCATCAATTTGCTGCACCGGCGTCAGTTCGGTCACTGTCCAGCTGATTTCAGGCGCAATGCGGGCAAAACTGTTCAGCGCAGGCATCAGCGGTCCCCAGGCGGCGGTGCCCACGGTGCCAAACTGAATGTGCCCGACTTCCCCGCGCCCGATTTTGCGCACCTGATGCAGCGAACGGTTAATGCTGTCGAGCATCAGACCGGCTTCGCGCATCAGCGCCGCACCCGCAGGTGTCAGCGATACGGACCGCGTGGTGCGCAGAAACAGCGGCGTGCCGAGCAGATTCTCCAGCTCTTTGATGTGCAGACTGAGCGGCGGCTGCGACATATTCAGGCGCACCGCTGCCTTGCTGAAACTCAACTCTTCCGCCACCACGCGAAAGTAATGCAGCAGCCGCAGATTAATCTGGCCGAGATCGAAAACGGAATCAGTAAATGGCCGCGTCATACGGGTCTCCGTGGCATATTTTATCCTTAAATTTCTGTGCGTTAGATTTATAGGTTTTGACTATAAATCTCTGCGGATATCAGTATTAGACCCCGACAGCCGCCCACACTAGCATTGCCTTCACTCCCACCCTACTGTGAAAAATGAGAGAAGTGATCATGCTCAATAACAATGCTTTTGACTGCGCCGCCCTTATCCGCCAACGCGCGCCCGGTTTTATTCCTAAAGCCGCCCTGATCCTCGGTTCCGGCCTCGGCACGTTGTGCGACGATATCTCTGATGCCGTCACTATTCCTTACAACGAACTGCCGGGATTCCCGCAAAGCAATGTCGTCGGTCATGCCGGTGAACTGGTTCTTGGCACGCTCGAAGGTGTGCCGGTGATGTGTATGAAAGGCCGCGGCCACATGTATGAAGGTCACGGCATGTCGGTAATGACCAGCGCGGTACGCACGTTTAAACTGCTTGGCTGTGAATTTCTGCTGGCCACCAATGCCGCCGGGTCCATGCGCAAGGAAGTCGCACCCGGAAGACTGGTAGCGCTGACCGATCATGTCAGTTTTATGCCGGAATCGCCGCTGGCAGGTCCAAACGATGACCGCTTCGGGCCGCGTTTTTTCAGCCTCGCCAATGCCTATGACAAAGACCTGCGTGCTCAGCTGCACACCGTGGCAGGAAAGCTTGATATCGAGGTCGCAGAAGGCGTATTCGCCGCCTACACCGGCCCGAACTTCGAAACACCGGCTGAAATCCGCATGATGCAAATCTTAGGCTGCGATGTGGTCGGTATGTCGATCGTTCCGGAAGTGATTTCCGCACGCCATTGCGGGCTGAAAGTGCTGGCAGTCTCAGCCATGACTAACTTTGCTGAAGGGCTTTCCGACACCCCGCTGTCCCACGAGCAAACCCTAAGCTGCGCGAAACTCGCCGTCGGCGATTTCACCCGCCTGATCCGCGCCTTCTTCGCCAGCCTGGCTGCGCCAGCAAAATAAGGAACGGCTATGGAACAGACATTCAACCGCCGGCGGATCAATATGATTTCCTGGCTGAGTTATTTCTTCACCGGTGCGCTGGTTTCCACGCTGGGAATTGTTATCGGCCCGGTTTCACAGGCCTTTGGCAAAGACCCCGGTTTTATCGGGCAGATGTTTACGCTGATGAATATCGGTCTGTTCCTGCCGATTATGATAAGCGGCGTGCTGATGCGTAGATTCAATCTGGGCAAACAACTGATCACCGGCTCAGCGGTTTCAGTCCTGACCTGCATCGCACTATTTCTTATGCCAACGATCACCATGTTTGGCATCGGCGTGTTTCTGATTGGCGCTGCATCAGGAATTATGATGTCCATCGGCAGCTATCTGGTGGTGCGTATTAATGAGGATCCGAAAAAGCGTTCGGCGAATCTGATCCTCACCGATTTCTTCTTTGCACTCGCGGGCGTGGTGTTATCCCTGCTGCTGGGCTATCTGTTCCAGCACGGCGCAAGCTGGCTGGCAATGTACGGCGTGATGGCGGTGCTGAGCCTGGCGATGATTGTGTTGTGTGTCGGGCAGAAATTTCCTTCCATTCCGCAGGCAGTGCAGACCACATCCGAAACTGACGCTACGCATCAGCGCTGGGGAATGTCGGTGTGGGTATTATGTTTTGCGCTGTTTGCGTTTCTGCTGGCAGAACCGATTTTCACTATGTGGCTGCCGAGCTGGCTGAAAGAGCATTTTGGTATGGCCGCAGACCGGGCTGCGTTTTACATCACAACGTACTGGACGGTGAAATCCATCGGCCTGTTCGTGAATCAGTTCACGGTACGCTTCGTGAAGCTGCGTACTTATCTGCTACTTTCCACGGTTGTCGGGCTGGTTTGTCTGGCGGTTGCCGCCAACAGTGCGCACCCGACGCTGATCCTGATTTGTGCCGGTCTGTTCGGGTTCTGCAACTCCGGGCTGTTCTCGGGGATCATGAGTTATGGCAGTTTACAGGTCAGAAATTCTCCGCCGACGCTGACCTCCGCCCTGCTGACCATCGGCACAATAGGGACATTGATTTTTTCTACGCTGTCGTCGCTGGTTTACAGTCAGTACGGGCTGTTCTGGGCGCTGAACACCGCCACCATCGCCTACGTTTTCCTGCTGGTGGCTCTAATTTTCGCTTCCGTCAACAGCAAAGCCGAAGCGCTGGAGCAACAACCGGCCCATTGATCACTGAACTTTACGCATAAAAAAGGGAAGACTCTGTGGAGCCTTCCCTTTTCTTATATGACTGCGCCTTTACATCTGCGGGCAGCGCTGCAAACTGTTTAGCCAGGATGTCTCAGGCTGAGCGACCAGACGACGAGCGCGTCCATGACGGCGCAGGATCAAACCTTTGTCCTGCATTTCACTCAGATCACGTCGGATCGTTTCAAGACTCACATCCAGCGATTGTGCCAGTTCGCTAACCTGTAACACTTCATGTTGTTCTACTAACTGAAGGATGGCCTGATGGCGATTTTTTTTAAGCACCGGTTATTCCTGTGTATATGACAGATATGTGACACAAGTCACAAATAACGGCAACTATCATAACCGCGTTACATTCGTATTTTTGGGATCGATCTCAATTTTTCAGAAATCCCCACGAAGTTTTTAGGCCTTCAGCGGTTTTTGGTTCGTCCCGTTTCTCTGTCATACTATAGGCATGCCCCAATTTCCCGTCCGTCTCTGGTAAGTACGCCCGCGCCGACGGGCTGAATCACTAAGGAATTTTGATGGAATTCAACACTGCAGGTTTGATCTCACTTCAGGAAGCGCTGGATAAAATGCGCGCTTACGTTCCGAAAAAAACAGCGCAGGATGCCGAATCTCTGCCGCTGGCGACTGCTGCGGGGCGCATTACTGCCGCACCGGTGCTTTCACCGATTTTTGTTCCGCCTTTTGATAACTCCGCGATGGACGGTTATGCCCTGCGCTGCTCAGATCTGCACGACGGCGCGGTGTTGCCGGTGGCCGGTAAAGCCTTTGCAGGTGCACCTTTCCACGGCGAATGGCCTGCCGGAACCTGTATCCGTATCATGACCGGCGCGCCGGTTCCCGCGGGTGCCGATGCGGTCATCATGCAGGAACAGGCGGAAGTGTCAGAAGCTGGAGTCCGTTTCACAGCGACGGCGGAACAAGGCCAGAACATCCGCCTGACCGGCGACGACATCAAGCAAGGCGACAGCGTGCTGCCTGCGGGTGTGCGACTGGGTGCTGCAGAATTACCGCTGCTGGCGTCACTTGGCGTAACTGAAGTTCAGGTCTGGAAATCGCTGAAAGTCGCCGTATTTTCTACCGGTGATGAGCTGCAGCCTGTCGGCACGCCGCTGCAGGAAGGCCAGATTTATGATACTAACCGTTTTGCAGTGCGTCTGATGCTTGAGCAACTCGGTTGTACTGTGCTGGATTTAGGGATTATCCGCGACGATCCGCAGGCACTGCGTAAAGCGTTTGAAGAAGCCAATGAATTTGCTGATTTGGTGATTTCCAGCGGCGGCGTTTCCGTCGGTGAAGCCGATTACACCAAACAGATGCTGGATGAACTGGGCGAAATTGGTTTCTGGAAACTGGCCATGAAACCGGGCAAACCTTTTGCATTCGGAAAACTCAAAGACAGCTGGTTCTGCGGTCTGCCGGGTAATCCGGTGTCCGCTGCACTGACGTTTTATCAGCTGGTTCAGCCATTCATCGCTCAGCTTTCCGGCCACAGTGCCTGGCAGTTTCCGCCACGCCTGAAGGCGAAAGCCGTGACTCCACTGAAAAAAGCACCCGGCCGCCTCGATTTCCAGCGCGGCATTTTCAGCACAAATACAGAAGGTCAGCTGGAAGTGCGAACGACCGGCCATCAGGGTTCGCACGTGTTCAGCTCATTCAGTCAGGCCAACTGTTTTATTGTGCTTGAGCGTGAACGCGGCAGCATTTCGGCAGGCGACATTGTTGAAGTCGAACCTTTTAACGCCCTGCTGCGGAGCTGAAAATGACCACTCTGCCGGAACTGACAGACGCTGAAACCCTGCGCTATAACCGCCAGATTGTGCTGAAAGGGTTTGATTTTGACGCACAGGAGCAACTGAAAGCCAGCCATGCGCTGATTGTCGGACTGGGGGGTTTAGGCTGTGCCGCCGCGCAATATCTGGCGGCAGCCGGTACGGGCACATTAACGCTGCTGGATTTCGATACGGTTTCGCTTTCTAACCTGCAACGCCAGACACTGCATACTGACGAGCGGATCGGAATGCCGAAAGTCGAATCCGCCGCGATAGCGCTGGCGGCAATCAATCCGCATATCCGCTTACATCAGATTAATGCACAGGCGGATGAAGCTTTGTTACGTGAGTTGATCGCCGCCTGCGACGTGGTGGTTGACTGCACTGACAATGTCACGACGCGTAATCAGCTGAACAGTGAATGTTTCGCGCAGAAAAAACCGCTGGTTTCCGGCGCCGCCATTCGTATGGAAGGCCAGCTCAGCGTGTTTACCTACCAGCCGCAGGAGCCCTGCTACCGCTGTCTGAGCCGGTTGTTTGGCGAAAATGCGCTGACCTGCGTGGAAGCAGGGGTCATGGCCCCTCTGGTCGGCACCATTGGCAGTTTGCAGGCGATGGAAACCATCAAACTGCTGACAAAATTTGGCGAAACTCCGCGCGGAAAACTGCTGATGTTCGACGCCATGACGTTGCAGTTCCGCGAGATGAAACTGATGAAAGACCCGAGCTGTGAAGTGTGTGGGGATTATTGATAGAAAGTCGGGTGCTGTAAACCTCGGATAAAAACGAGCAGTTTGTCTCCGCCCGTTAAACACTGGCGTTACTTATCATCATAAGACTGCCAGTGTTTTGGTGTGATAGTTTTGCAGAGTTGTGGGTCGATAACATAGTAAGCGCTGAGTTTTTCTTCGTGACAGCGTGTATAAGGTGAGGCCATCAGTACAAAGGGGATTATCCACATAGCAATGTAAGAAAAGGCAAAAACAGCTACGCTCAAATACATCCAAACCTTTCCAAGGGCAGTAGGTTTTTTGGGTGCCAGCAGGCCTTTTGAAAACAACGTGCGCGATGAAAAAAATAATATGTAAACCAGAATAGGCATTCCGCCGACTGCTGCAAAGCTGCCGCGGTCAAATATAATAATATCTTTGTGTCTTAACAAGGAAAGCACCTGATAGAGCTCTCCAAAGTTAATGACGAAATATATCAAACCTAAGAAAACACATACCAAAAACACCGTAAGTAATTTATAAAAAAACCATTTTTACCATGTGTATTCTCTCATTTTTTCACCCATTGATCAGGAACAATGGTTTTGCACAGATCCGGGTTAATCACGTAGTAACTGCTGTACTTTCCCATATTGCATGAGGTATAGGGCGACGCCATTAAGATAAAGGGGATGACGAAAGCGGCGATAAAACCTGCAAAAAATGCCACGATACTAACCCCTCCCCAAACGGAACCAATGCGAGTTTTTGTTTTTATTGTTCCGGGGCCTTTTTTAATAAGCATTCTAAAAGCAAAAAAGAACATCCAGATGAACATGGGTATCCCACCCATACAAATTATAACTTTACCGCTGAACTCTATAACATCACCCTGAATAATTAATGATTTCACATTAACCATTTCCATATAAAAACAAATCACATAAATGAAGCCCACCGATATCGCCATTATAAAAATAGCGGCAGCTTTGAAAACCAGCCATTGCTGGATGTCTTTTTTCACTTTAATATCCGTTACCCAATGAATAATTATACAACGGCTTTGAATATCTAACATTCCAATCTGTTATTCTTTGGTATTCTGCCAAAGCATCACGTAGTTTTTGTTTTAGGCTCACTGAAAGCAGGAGGTGATCATCTAATTTGTTTAGACCTATATTTAAAACAATACCTGCTATAATCACAAACCCTACAATGACAACTACCGGTAAACTGCCTAAAGTCAATACTCCTGCAATAAGCCCGATAATCACACTCGCCACCACCGCCTTGGCTGCATCCATCGTAATGTCGCCAAGAAAATCAACAAGGTCATAGTCGGACTTAAAAATCAGTTCAATGGCGCGCCAGGCGAGCGAGGCAAAAATACAAAACCGGGTGCCTTTAATCAGCGCACTTCCCAGCCCGCGGGTCCCGATGCCCATTTCCAGCATCTGCGGATGATCTACCGCATATCGGGTGCCTTCAAGAATCTGCCGCCAGTAATCCGCACCTCTGAGTTCTGTCATTTTTTCACCCATTGGTCAGGAACAATGGTTTTGCACAGATCCGGGTTAATCACGTAGTAACTGCTGTACTTTCCTACATTGCATGAGGTATAGGGCGACGCCATTAAGATAAAGGGGATGACGAAAGCGGCGATAAACCCTAACAAAAAAGACGCTACACTTATAATCATCCATATATAACCGATCGCCGTGTATTTCTTAAAGGGCTGAATGCCTTTCTTAAAGAGCATTTTTAATGAACAAAAAAATGTCCATACAATTGCTGGAATCCCACCCATGCAAATTAAAACTTTACCACTAAATTCTATTACATCCCCATGAATGATTAATGATTTTACATTCACCATTTCCATATAAAAGAAAACCACATAAATGTAACCCAAAGAGAAAGCCATTAATAAAATAACACCACCTTTAAATACAAGCCATTGTCGTATGTATTCTTTATTCATTTAATATCAATTCCCTAAGGTATAATTGAACAGTACGCCTGAGTGCCTAAAGTTCCACTCATATATCTTTTTGTATTCCTTAATTGCGTTTCTAATCTGCTGTTTTAGAGTTACAGAAAGGCCAAAATGATCATCCAACACATTCAGGCTGTAATTCAACCCGATACCTACTGCTATAATTACAATTGTAGTAAGTACGATCGGCGCACTGATTAATGTTAACATCCCCCCGGCAATAACCCCGATAACCACACTCGCCACTACCGCCTTTGCTGCATCCATCGCAATATCGCCAAGGAAATCGACCAGGTCGTAGTCGGACTTAAAAATCAGTTCGATGACTCGCCACGCCAGTGAAGCAAAAATACAAAATCGGGTGCCTTTAATCAGCGCACTTCCCAGCCCGCGGATCCCGATGCCCATTTCCAGCATTTGCGGATGGTCGGCTGCGTAACGCGTGCCAGCCAGAATACGACGCATGCCCGGATAGCCGGTTATTTTAATGTACGTCTTGCCCTTAAAGGTGTATTCAATTGCTCTGATACCCAGCGACTTAAACCGAAATGCGATATCTCCCGCGGAATTCTCGAAAGTCATCATTTTGCCGATACTGCTGGTGCCTTCAAGAATATCTTTGATGTTACCGGGTGCCAGTTTATAGGAAAAAATACCATCTACCTCACCGAGTAATTCGTCGGTGACTTGCTGTGCTTCCTCCAGCGTAAGCAACATGATGTAACGGTTTTCGGTAATGAAGGTGCCATTTGCGAAAGCCATATCCCGTTGCACCGGGTTCATGCTCGGGAAAGAACTGAAAGTATCTTCTCCGCGCAATATGCGTTGGCCTTCATGCATGCGCCGCCAATAATCCGCACCTCTGAGTTCTGTCATTTTTTCATCCATTGGTCAGGAACAATGGTTTTGCACAGATCCGGGTTAATCACGTAGTAACTGCTGTATTTTCCTACATTGCATGAGGTATAGGGCGATACCATTAAGATAAAGGGAATGACGAAAGATGCGATAAAGCCTAAAACAAAAGACACTACACTAATGACCATCCAAATATAGCCAATCGTAGTATATTTCTTAAAAGGTTCGATACCTTTCTTAAACAACATTTTCAATGCAAAGAAGAATACCCAAATGAACATAGGAATTCCACCAATACATATTATGACCTTACCACTATATTCAATGGCATCCCCCAAAACAATTAATGACTTGGTATTAAACGTCTCCACCAAATCATTAACCCCATAAACATAACATAAGGAAACGGCCATTAAAATAATGGATCCACCTTTGAAAATCAGCCATTGTTGAATATATTTTTTGTTCATTTCAATATACCATTCATAATGCATAGTTAAACAGTGGATCTGAGTGTATAAAGTTCCACTCATTGATTTTTTTATACTCAGTTAATGCAAACCTCAGCTTTTCCTTTAAACTTACTGACAGGCCCTGCTTATCATCTAATTTATTTAAATCGATATTTAGGTATACACCTGCGATGATGACAATGCCTGCAATAATAACTATTGGTACGCTGCATAAAGTCAATACTCCAGCAATAACCCCAATAACCACACTCGCCACCACCGCCTTGGCTGCATCCATCGTAATGTCGCCAAGAAAATCGACCAGGTCGTAGTCAGATTTAAAAATCAGTTCTATGACTCGCCAGGCGAGCGAGGCAAAAATACAAAATCGGGTGCCTTTAATCAGCGCACTCCCCAACCCGCGGGTCCCGATGCCCATTTCCAACATTTGCGGATGATCTGCGGCGTAACGCGTGCCCGCCAGAATACGACGCATCCCCGGATAGCCGGTTATTTTAATGTACGTCTTGCCCTTAAAGGTGTATTCAATTGCTCTGATACCCAGCGACTTAAACCGAAATGCGATATCTCCCGCGGAATTCTCGAAAGTCATCATTTTGCCAATACTGCTGGTGCCTTCCAGAATATCTTTAATGTTACCGGGTGCCAGGTTATAGGAAAAAATACCATCCACCTCACCGAGCAATTCATCAGTGACTTGCTGCGCTTCCTCCAGCGTAAGCAACATGATGTAACGATTTTCGGTTATGAAGGTGCCATTCGTGAAAGCCATATCCCTTTGCACCGGGTTCATGCTCGGGAAAGAACTGAATGTATCTTCCCCCCGCAAAATACGCTGGCCTTCATGCATCCGCCGCCAGTAATCCGCACCTCTGAGTTCTGTCATTTTTCATCCCTGATCAATAAACGCGTTCATTCCATAAACTGTAAGCGCTTGTGCCCGCAATACAGTGCTCCCATGTGATCGTTTCATAACTGAAACTCACTCTTTCCTGTGCTTCTGCTCCACTCTCGAGAATGCTGTGCGGCACAATAAAGTCGATATTCGTCACACGGGCACCGGTTAACTTCACCTTGAAATAACACTCGCCCATACCGGTTTTGTTAATACGTTGCAGTTCTAAATCACAGGTCATTATTTCATTATCTGAAATGGCTTTTCCCAACAAGGGCGTGGATTTATCTATCTGCTTGAGGATGGTTACGACGTGATGATTCACGTTCTGTGCGCGGGATAAGGTGTGTTTCATGCTATAGACCATAATCTGGTCGATGTGTCCTATTTGCGCTTTATTACCAATTGAATCCATAGAAGAACATCCGCCAGAGATCAGTCCCTGGGTTTGTCCGTTTAAGGTGAGATAGGTTAAGTTTGCCATATTAGTCCCTTATGAATTACATGAATGGATAATTAAAATTAAGATGTTAATGACATATTTTGAGCATGAGTTTGTTCCTGCTTTTTTTGAAATACAAGCTCTATTGTTTTATTATCGGGATGTGTTATTTAAGCCATTCACATCATCAATATAAAATAGAATATATATGCTAATTTTAAGACTTATTTATGAGGCATAAAAAAAGGCCGCAACGTTAACCGTTGCGGCCTTTTTAGCGGGATCTATAATTAGCTATTGATACCCTGACTACGTAAGTAATCTTCGTAGTTACCCGAGAAGTCGATAACACGGGTCGGGGTCATTTCCAGAATACGGGTTGCCAGAGAGCTGACGAATTCACGGTCGTGGGAAACGAAGATCAGCGTACCTTCGTACATTTCCAGCGCCATGTTCAGCGATTCGATGGATTCCATATCCAGGTGGTTGGTTGGTTCATCCATAATCAGGATGTTTGGACGCTGCATCATCAGTTTCCCGAATAACATACGACCTTTTTCACCACCGGAAAGCACTTTCACTTTCTTCTTAATGTCATCCTGGCCGAACAGCAGACGGCCTAGCACGCCACGCACAGCCTGCTCGTCGTCTTTCTCGGATTTCCACTGGCTCATCCAGTCGAATACGTTCAGGGTATCGTCGAATTCATATTCGTGATCCTGCGCGTAGTAGCCGATTTTGGAGTTTTCGGACCATTTCACTGAACCGCTTTCCGGCTCGTGCTCGCCGACCAGCGTTTTCAACAGAGTCGATTTACCGATACCGTTGGCGCCCAGAATCGCGACTTTCTCGCCCACTTCCAGCATCAGGCCGAGGTTTTTAAACAGCGGACCGTTATCGAAACCTTTGGTGATTTTTTCCACTTCCAGTGCGTTACGGAACAATTTCTTGTCCTGCTCAAAACGCATGTAAGGGTTCTGACGGCTGGATGCTTTGATTTCATCGAGCTGAATTTTGTCAATCTGACGGGCACGGGACGTCGCCTGTTTAGATTTGGAGGCGTTGGCACTGAAGCGGCTGACGAAAGATTGCAGTTCAGCAATCTGCGCTTTCTTCTTGGCGTTGTTGGCGCTGAGAAGTTCACGAGCCTGCGTAGCCGCCGTCATGTATTCATCGTAGTTGCCCGGATATACGCGAAGTTCGCCGTAGTCCAGATCCGCCATGTGCGTACACACCATGTTCAGGAAGTGACGGTCATGCGAGATGATGATCATGGTGCTGTTACGTTCGTTCAGCACTTGCTCCAGCCAGCGAATGGTATCGATGTCCAGGTTGTTCGTCGGTTCGTCGAGCAGCAGGATTTCCGGATCGGAAAACAGCGCCTGCGCCAGAAGCACACGCAGTTTAAAGCCCGGTGCGATTTCACTCATCGGGCCATAATGTTGCTCAACTGGAATACCAACGCCCAGCAGCAGCTCACCGGCACGAGATTCAGCGCTGTAGCCGTCCATTTCACCGTAAGCGACTTCCAGATCAGCCACTTTGTAGCCATCTTCTTCGCTCATTTCCGCCATTGCGTAAATGCGGTCGCGCTCTTCCTTCACTTCCCACAATTCGGTGTGGCCCATGATCACGGTGTCCAGCACGCTGAACTGTTCGAAGGCGAACTGATCCTGGCGTAATTTACCCAGACGTTCGTTCGGATCAAGAACGACGTTACCGCCAGAAGGCACTAAATCGCCACCGAGGATCTTCATGAAAGTGGACTTGCCACAACCGTTCGCGCCAATCAGGCCATAACGATTACCGCCGCCAAATTTCACGTTAATGTTTTCAAATAACGGCTTGCTGCCGAATTGCATGGTGATGTTGTAAGTACTTAGCACAACGCTCGCTCTTAATTGGGAAATGTGATTTGGCGCGCATTATGCCACAACGCCGCGATGGGATCGCCTCCCGTTGTGTACATTTTTCGCGCAATAGATAAAAAAGTCCCTGACAGACTCGATCAACACGGAGAAATAAAAACAAAAAACCCGGCACAGGCCGGGTTTTTGGGACAGCTTCAGATATCAGAAGCTGTAACCGATCACGCCGTAGTAACCCCAGCCGGTGGACTTCACGTCGAAGTTACCGTTGCCAAAGTTCAGCTCAGCGCCATCAGCCCACTGGCCGCCGTTGTGGAAGTAACGCGCCACGAACGAGTAATGCCAGTGCGTATAGTTCAGCGCCAGGATATGGCTGGATGCGATGGAGTTGTTAGAACGCGCTTTGTTGCCGTTCAGGTCACGGAAATCGTCATCACCCAATGAGGAGCCCCAGTCGAAGTTGGTGAAGCCGATGTAGCTCAGGCTGCCGCCCCACAACTGTGTCAGCGGAACAAAGTATTTCACTTTGAAACGGTAACCGTCCCAGCTGTTTTCATTGGCTGCGCTGTAGTTTTCCCATTGGTATTTCGCATACACGTTCATAGACAGGCTCATCGGCAGGCCGGTGTCGATATCGGTGCCCAGACCCATGTACCAGGTGTTCTGACGGTTATCGCTGTCCGGGCCCATATCGTAGATATAGTTGTTAGCGAAATACCATTCTTTGAACGGACCAAAGCTCAGATCAGTGCCGGTCAGCTTATCGATAGAGAAACGCGGTTCGATTTCCATAAACATCGGAGAACCGTTTTTATCCCAGATACCGGTGTCGTTACCGTTACCGGCGCCGAAGGTTTTAGGAATATCGATATAGCCGTAGAAATCAAACCAGTCTTTGTGCGCAAACGCTTCATATTCAAGGTAAACGTCGTTACGCAGCGTCGGTCCGAAACGGGTGTCGGCGCTTCCTACAACGTTTACACTCTGGTGCCACCAGTCAGAAACAAATTCGCCCTTGCTATCATCAGCGAGCACGGTCGCGCTGTAGGACAAAGCCATCAAAGCGCCTGCTGCAATAATTTTATTTTTCATATTTATACCAGAAGCGGGGGTGGGACAACGCCTTGCCACTTTCAGACGTTGCATAAAACAAACCCTAAAACTGTGATCCGCAACCGATTGCCGCACATAGTGCATAAAACCTGCAATTTCCAGTCACTTCCTACAAGAGTCGACTTTTCTTAGCTAATAAATAGATTTGGTCAAGGTTTGTCAATTTCTGTTTCATTCTGATACATCCCTAACGTGACATTTATCACATATATGTTTCATGAAGACTTCATCCACAAGTCAGTGGCAATAAAAACATCGTTCACAAAACGAACATTCGTTATTTGTCATGCTATAGTAATGACAAATAACGGTGCGGAGGCACACTGTATGAATTCTAAAATTTCCGGGCTGTCTTCCAGCCTTATGCAAGAACCTGCAACACCGCTTTGGCAATCTGCGGGACTTCCCGCAAGCAGCGGAATTAGTTTGATTAATGCCATACAAAAGGGATTTCCGGTTGATAGTATCAGCCGTCTTAATACTGAGCTGGGCTGGCCGAAAATGGTGTTACTGGAAATCATGGGGATTAACGAACGCAACTACGCACGTCGTAAAGCCGGGAACGGATTGCTTAAAAGTGAAGAAAGCGAGCGTGTGGCGCGGCTGGTACGCATTGTTGATGCCGCCACCGATTTGTTTGAAGGGGATCGTGGCTCTGCGCTTGAATGGTTCACACGCCCTGCTCCTGCGCTGGATGGTTCACGTCCGCTGGAACTGCTGTCATCCGAAGCGGGTGCAGTGGAAGTCAGTCGTCTGATTGGACGTCTTGAGCACGGTGTTTTCAGTTGAAGCTATTTCGTATCGTGCAAACACGCCATCTGGCGACAGCCTGGTCGGGCGCGGGCGCGCAACTCTATGGCGGACGTTGGAATCCACCCGGCAAGCCGGTAGTGTATGTCACCACCAGTATTTCTCTGGCGATCCTGGAAATCCTGGTACATCTGCAAAACAGTATGCTGATGCGCTCGTATACATTGCTGAGTATTGAAGTGCCCGAGGAACTGCTGGATACGCTGGAAGTGTCAGAACTGGCATCTGACTGGAGAAGTGCATCACCGCCGGACAGTACACAAAGTCAGGGTGATGCCTGGCTCGCGGAAGGTGATTATGTCGGGCTTAAGGTGCCGTCGGTCATCGTTCCATCGGAATACAACGCTTTGCTGAATCCGCTGCATCCGGCTTTTGCCGATTTACTGAGTTCCGTCGAACGCGAGCCGATGATATTTGACCCGCGTCTGCAATAGCTACTATTACAGAACCGGGTCATTTTCTTTCAGAGACTACTCTGCTTTGCGATTACTGCGATATATCAGCGCCAGTGCAATAATCAGGCACGGAATGGCCGCCAGCCGGTGCCATGACAGCGCGATTTGCGCATTATCGAGCCAGCCAAAATTATCAATCAACATTCCCATGCTCAGCTGTCCCAGGATCACTGCGACGGTTGCCGCTGCGGTACCGACACGCGGCACGGCGGTTACCATAATAATGATATAAGGCACGCCAAATAACGCACCTGCGAGCTGCCATTTCGGCACCGTCAGTAAGGTTTCCGGTTGCGGCGTTTGCAGGAATAGCAACAGCACGGCAGTAATTGCAGCGCCGACGCTAAAAGTCAGAAAGGCACTTTTCAGCACACCGACCTTTTCTCCCAACTGCCCGTTGACTGCCGCCTGCATACTCAGCGCTGCTCCCGCGACAATCGCCAGAATAATCATAATCAGTTCAGTCATGGTTCAGCCCCAGGCAATCAGAATAAGTGCAGCAATGATAAATAACAGCGCCAGCAGACGATCGCGCCCCACTTTCTTGTGTGGTGTACCAAACCAGCCGTAGTGGTCGATTAGCACACTCTTTGCCACCTGCCCTGACAAAATCGCAATCATGGTCATGCCGATGCCAATCACCGGTGTCGACAGCGTCAGAACCACGACATACACAGGACCGAGCACGCCGCCAAGCAGTTTCCAGCCGGGTTGCTCTGTCAAAGAAGCCGCATTACGTGGGCTGAAAAACAGCACCAGCAAACCGGTCAACACTGCGCCGACGCCGAAAATGCTCAGCGTTGCCCACAAATGCCCGACTTCCGTTCCCAGCGGACCAATCAGCCCGGCTTCCAGTGAAAGCCCCATGCCCGCCAGAATGACCAGCGGAATTAACATCAGATTCATCATTACCCTGCTTTTAGTTTTTTAAGAGGCGGCGACTATAGCGTGACACAACTATGCGAAAAACAGCATAATCAGGAAAATACCTTTGCAGGAATCGCACAGATGAAAGGTTTTAATCAAATCACTATTCAGGCATTGCGCCTGTATGTCGCCGTACTGGGTCAGGGAAACTTCTCTGAAGTCGCGCGCCGGGAAGCGATGTCGCCATCAACCGTATCGCGGGTAATTTCTCAGCTGGAACAGGCATTGCAGACGCAACTATTGTATCGCAATACCCGCGCTGTCAGTCCGACAGAATCAGGCAAACTTCTGGCAGAACATGCCCGTCAGGTGTTGACTCAGCTAGATCTCGCCGCACTGGATTTGCAGGAACAGGACAGCGAGCCCGGCGGATTGATCCGCATCAACGCCCCGGTGGTTTTTGGTCAGCGTCATCTTGCCCCCTGGCTTCATGAACTGAACGCGCGGTATCCACGCCTGAATATTGAGCTGATGCAAACGGATGATTTCATCGACCCGTTACAGGACAGCGTGGATTTGCTGATCCGCATTGGCGTGATGACGGATTCCACCTTACAAGCCCGCACGCTGGGCCAGCAGAACTTCCGTCTCGCCGCCAGCCCGGAATATCTGGCGCGTTTTGGTACGCCCGCAACGCCTGATGATTTGCTCAACCACAGTTGTCTGGTATTTAAAGGATTCGCCGGTTCTCAGCGCTGGTATTTTCGCCAGACTGGTGAGGAATGGCGCTCGTGGAATTTACGTGGCGCATTAACCAGCAATAACGCCGAAACCCTGACGCAAGCCGCTATCGACGCCATGGGGCTGGTTGTATTCCCCACCTGGCTGATAGGCGATGCACTGCGCGACGGACGGCTGGTCAGCGTACTGGAAGGTTATCAGGTCTCGACGTCGCCAGAGCCGCAGACCATATCGGCGCTGTATCCGAACAGCCGGCGCCCGTCGATAAAAGTCCGGGCGGTGATTGATTTTCTGGTTGAGAAGTTCGGGAGCCCGGCGTACTGGGAGTAAAGCGTTGCACTGAGGTCTTTGTTGAATAGTCCGAGACAATTTTGGTTTTTCAAGTGCAGCGACCACCTGACTCGCCGCGCCGAAACCGACCAGAGGGGAAAGGCTTTTCCCCTCTGAACTCCCTTCGTTTTTCTCAACACGCGCTCCGCTCGCTGGCTATGTTTCAGGTATCACCGCGACAGGCTGGAAATCTTGCCGCTTCGCGATTCCTTCGTTTCGGGATTGCAGCCTATGGTCTGCAACCTCTCACTCAGCAAGATTTCTGAACCGCCCGCACGATCTTAAATTCAAAAACCAAAGGGTTTTAGCTTTTAGAATAGTTGATTGGCGTGCTCAAAAATGGCACCGAATGAACGGTTCGGGATCTATGGCTCGAAACCTGAAATTCGGGATTCGCGCAGCGATGACATTTTGCGCCACTCACCAATGCACCGGAACATGTCCATCGTTCCTGCGGCAGCGCGCAGTAAAAGAGCCGGAGATTCTTAAGAGGCGCGGCGATAGGCGCCTCTTAAGGCCAGTGTGGGTGGCAACCCACGGTGTTGACGTTGACCTTGAAGTTAAAGTTAAAAGCTAACCCTTTACCCCAATTCCATCCCCACATGCGGTATCCCGTCTTCATCATAAATCTCGGTATACGCGACAAACCCCAGCCGTCCGTAGAAGCCCTGCAAATGTGCCTGCGCGGATATCGCGACGCGTGCGCCCGGCCAGTGTTTCTGGCAGGAAGCCAGTGCCTGTTCCATCAGCTGATAACCCAGTTTCAGGCCGCGGGCGGAAGGGGCGACGATTACCCGTCCGATAGCGACCTCATTTTCGAGGCGCAGGATACGGGCGTAAGCGGCAACATGGCCGTTGAGCCAGGCGACGATATGGCGGTTTTCACCGGCCAGATCTTGCCCGTCGATATCCTGATAAACGCAGGTTTGCTCGACCACGAACACTTCGCTGCGCAGTGCCAGAATGGCGTAAAGCTGCGCCGCGTTCAGTTCGCTGTGATGATAATCCTGCCAGTGAAGCGTTGATGAATCAGCCATGAATAAGTGCCCTGCCTTTTATGAAACCAAAAAAAAAGAGATATTCCTGAGAATATCTCTTTTTAACACAAGTTTTACAGCCAGTTAATCAGGCAGATTTTTTCAACGGTGGCGTACGTACCGGTGCATCGCCTGCGGTGTAATACTCAGCAGTGCTGCGCGGTAAGGGCTGGCGGCCACGGATTTTATCAGCAATCTTTTCGGCAATCATAATCGTTGTCGCGTTCAGGTTGCCGGTAATGATCTGCGGCATGATTGAAGCATCCACCACGCGCAGGTTTTCTATACCGTGAACGCACCCTTCGCCATCCACTACCGCCAACTCATCAGTACCCATTTTGCAGGTACAGGAAGGATGGAATGCGGTTTCGGCGTGCTCGCGGATAAAGGCATCCAGCTCCTCGTCGGTTTGCACGTTTGCACCCGGACTGATTTCCCGGCCACGATAAGCATCCAGCGCAGGCTGATTCATGATTTCACGCGTGATGCGGATAGCATCGCGGAACTCCTGCCAGTCCTGCTCCGTTGCCATGTAATTAAACAAAATGCTCGGATGCTGGCGCGGATCTTTCGATTTCACCTGCACGCGGCCACGGCTTGGCGAACGCATTGAACCCACGTGTGCCTGAAAACCGTGCTCTTTCACCGCATTGCTGCCGTTGTAATTAATCGCCACCGGCAGGAAGTGATACTGAATATTCGGCCAGGCGAACTCTTCACGACTGCGGATAAAACCGCCCGCTTCGAATTGATTACTCGCGCCTACGCCGGTGCCTTTAAACAGCCACTCCGCGCCAATTGCAGGCTGGTTGTGCATCTGCAAGGCCGGGTATAAAGAGACCGGCTGTGTGCAGCTGTATTGCAGGTACATTTCCAGATGGTCCTGCAAATTCTCGCCAACGCCCGGTAAATCGTGCACCAGGGGGATCTCCAGACGGTTCAGCAGTTCTGCCGCGCCAACGCCGGAACGTTGAAGAATTTGCGGCGAAGCAATCGCGCCGCTGCATAACAGCACTTCACGTTTCGCATTCGCGGTTTTGGCATTGTAGTCGTCACCGTGGAAATAGCTGACGCCCGTGGCGCGCTTGCCTTCAAACAGAATACGGTCGGTCAGCGCGTGCGTCACGATGGTCAGATTGGGACGTGGTTTGGCCTGATCCAGATATCCGCGCGCAGTGCTTGCACGACGACCTTTTGGCGTCACGGTTCTGTCCATCGGACCAAAACCTTCCTGCTGATAACCGTTCAGATCGTCGGTGCGCGGATACCCTGCCTGCACACCGGCCTCAATCATGGCGTGGAACAGCGGATTGTTGCCTTTTTTCGGCGTCGCCACGCTGACAGGCCCGTCGCCACCGTGAAAATCATTCGGCCCGATATCACGGGTTTCGGCTTTGCGGAAATACGGCAGGCAGTCCAGATAACTCCAGTCTTCCAGACCCGGCGCTTTCGCCCAGTTATCGAAATCCATCGCGTTACCGCGGATGTAACACATGCCGTTAATCAGCGACGACCCGCCCAGACCTTTACCGCGTCCGCATTCCATACGGCGGTTATTCATGTGCGGTTCCGGGTCGGTTTCATATGCCCAGTTATAACGACGTCCCTGTAACGGGAACGCCAAGGCCGCAGGCATTTGTGTGCGGAAATCCAGACGATAATCCCGGCCACCCGCTTCGAGCAGCAGCACGCTGACGTTGCTGTCTTCGGTCAGACGGGTAGCGAGAACGTTGCCGGCAGAACCGGCACCGATAATGATGTAATCGTAATCCATTAAAATCTCCTCAGTTGCGGCGGATTAAAAGACTGAGCTGAACTCGCCCAGTTCGACCTGCACGGATTTGATTTGGGTGTAATGCTCAAGCGTGGTGACGCCGTTTTCGCGGCCAACGCCGGAATGCTTATAGCCGCCAACCGGCATTTCTGCCGCCGATTCGCCCCAGGTATTGACCCAGCAAATCCCGGCTTCGAGTTTGTGAATTACGCGGTGCGCGCGGTTGAGATCCTGCGTCACCAGTCCGGCCGCCAGACCGTATTCGGTATCGTTGGCGCGGCGGATCACTTCTTCTTCACTTTCATAAGTCAGAATGCTCATTACCGGCCCGAAGATTTCTTCGCGCGCAATCAGCATGTCATCGCGGCAATCGGTAAAGACCGTCGGGGCGACATAAGCGCCTTTCGCGTAGTCGCCGCTGGTGACGCGTTCGCCGCCGGTCAGCAACGTCGCGCCTTCACGTTTGCCGCTTTCGATATAACGCAGCACGGACTCCATGTGTGCAAAGCTGACCAGCGGACCGAAATTGACGTTTACGTCTGTCGGATCGCCCAGGCGGATACGTTTTACGCGTTCCAGCACTTTGGCTTCAAACGCTTTATGCAGGGCTTTCGGAATAAACACGCGGGTGCCGTTAGTACAAACCTGGCCGGAACTGTAGAAGTTCGCCATCATCGCGATATCGGCGGCTTTATCGAGATCTGCATCTTCAAAGACGATCAGCGGGGATTTGCCACCCAGCTCCATCGTCACTTCTTTCAGTGTGGATGCCGACGCGCTGGCCATGACTTTCTTGCCGGTTTTGATGCCGCCGGTGAAAGACACTTTAGCGATATCCGGATGATCGGTTAACGCCTGCCCGACGCTGGCCGCACCTGTCACCACGCTGAACACGCCATCCGGTACGCCCGCTTCGGTGTAGATTTCCGCCAGTTTCAGCGCAGTCAGCGAAGTGTTTTCACTCGGTTTGAACACCATCGCGTTACCGGCCGCCAGCGCAGGTGCGGATTTCCACAGAGCAATCTGAATCGGGTAGTTCCACGCGCCGATACCGGCTACCACGCCCAGCGGCTCACGGCGGGTATACACGAAGGAAGAATCGCGAAGCGGAATTTGCTGACCTTCGATAGCTGGGATCAGCCCGGCGTAATATTCCAGCACGTCAGCGCCGGTCACGATATCGACTGCCAGCGTTTCCGACAGCGGTTTGCCGGTGTCTGCGGTTTCAATGGCCGCCAGTTCATCGTTGCGCTCACGCAGAATATCCACGGCGCGGCGCAGAATACGCGAGCGGCTCATGGCGGTCATCGCCGCCCAGACTTTCTGGCCTTTCTGCGCGGACTTCACCGCCAGACTGACATCAGCGTGTGTAGCGGATTGCACCGTGGCAATCACTTCGCCGTTAGCCGGATTGACAGCATCGAAGGTTTCATCACCGGTACTGTCCTGAAAACGTCCGTTGATATAAAGTTTTTGCGTGCCGTAGCGGGACATAAATCTCTCCTCGGTCTGTGCGGTCTGAAGGTTTTCTGCTGTGCTCACCTGAGCTGCGATTCAATGTGGCGGCGGGTGATTTGCATCGCCTCGGCGCGGTTAAATTCTTTACCGCTGAGTGCGCCGCGCAGCCACAGGCCGTCAATCAGTGCGGCGGTGCTTTGCGCCGCCAGACGTGCCTCACTTTTGGGCAGAAAACGTCGAAATTCAGAACATAAATTTGAATAGAGCCGGCGGCTGTTGACCTGTTGCAGACGGTACAACTGCGGGTGATGCATACTGCTCGCCCAGAAAGCCAGCCAGGTTTTCATCGCCGCGCTGTTGGTCTGACTGTCGTCAAAATTGGCTTCTGCAATCGCATGCAGTCGCGCCGTCGGTGCGGTATCCGTCAGTTGCGCTAACCGCAACTGCACCCCTTCCCCCAGATGACTGAGCAAATAACGCATGGTCGCTTCCAGCAGGCCATTCTTGTCACGAAAATAGTGACTGATGATGCCGTTGGAGACGCCTGCACGGCGGGCGATCTGCGAAATCGACGCATCGTGCATCCCGACTTCGTTGACCGCCGCCAGGGTTGCCTCAATTAATTGCTGCCGTCTGATCGGCTGCATTCCTACTTTGGGCATGGTTCCGGCTCCTGAAAATGAGCGGGTTGAACGCGCTTAAAAAACCGTTTTTTTACGCTTTCGTACAACCTTGTTAACGCTCTTACGCCACCTATTTAACTTTTTTTTGATTGAACGTTCAATTAAAAATGCATATATTTTATTACCAATACGTTAGTAATTTGTATGAATTTTGGAGTTGGTAAGAAGCCAATTTATTGAAAAATAGTGATTAAATTGAAAGACAGGGGAAACGATGGCGATTGCCGATACGACAGAGAAACAAAGCGAAAAACCTCGCGACCAGCTGAATAAGGTCGTGTTCTTCACCTCCGCAGGTTTGATTTTAGCCTTCACATTAATGACCATTTTCTTCACCGATTTATCGGGAAAATGGATCAGTCTGACCCTCAACTGGGTGTCGGCCACCTTCGGCTGGTATTACATGCTGGCGGCGACGCTGTACATCGTGTTTGTAGTGTTCATAGCCTGCTCGCGCTTCGGTTCGATCAAACTAGGCCCTGAACAATCCAAACCCGAATTCAGCATGATGAGCTGGGCGGCCATGTTGTTTGCCGCCGGGATTGGTATCGATCTGATGTTCTTCTCGGTCGCGGAACCGGTGACACAATACATGTTGCCGCCGGAAGGTAAGGGCCAGACGCTGGAAGCAGCAAGGCAGGCGATGACCTGGACACTATTCCACTACGGGCTGACCGGTTGGGCGATGTATGCGCTGATGGGCATCGCGCTGGGGTATTTCAGCTACCGCTATAACCTGCCGCTGACTATCCGTTCAGCGCTTTATCCGATTTTCGGTAAACGTATTAACGGCCCGATCGGTCACAGCGTGGATATTGCCGCCGTCGTCGGCACCATATTTGGTATCGCGACCACGCTCGGTATTGGCGTGGTGCAGCTCAATTACGGGCTGAAAGTGCTGTTCCATATTCCTGAAAACCTGACCGTTCAGGCCGCCCTGATCCTGCTTTCGGTGGTGATGGCCACGGTGTCGGTAACGTCCGGCGTGAATAAAGGCATCCGTATTCTGTCAGAACTCAACGTGCTGCTGGCGCTGGGGCTGATTCTGTTCCTGCTGTTCTTTGGTAACACCGAATTCCTGCTCAATGCGTTGGTACTCAACATTGGTGATTACATCAACCGCTTTATGGGCATGACGCTCAACACTTTTGCCTTTGATCGTCCGACCGAATGGATGAACAGCTGGACCCTGTTCTTCTGGGCCTGGTGGGTGGCGTGGTCGCCGTTTGTCGGCCTGTTCCTCGCACGAATTTCTCGCGGGCGTACTATCCGTCAGTTCGTGCTGGGTACGCTTATCATTCCGTTCGTCTTCACCCTGCTGTGGCTGTCGATTTTCGGTAACAGTGCGCTGTATCAGATCCTGCACGGCAATCTGGATTTCGCCAACGAAGTGATTGCGCACCCTGAGCGCGGCGTTTACAGCCTGCTGGCGCAGTATCCCGGCTTCACGCTGAGTGCTTCTGTCGCCACCATCACTGGTCTGCTGTTTTATGTCACCTCGGCGGATTCCGGCTCACTGGTGCTGGGGAACTTCACCTCCAAACTCGCAGACATTAATAACGATGCGCCGAACTGGCTGCGGATTTTCTGGTCGGTCACCATCGGCGTGCTGACGCTGGGTATGCTGATGACCGACGGGGTTTCCGCGCTGCAAAACACCACGGTTATCATGGGCCTGCCGTTCAGCTTCGTGATTTTCTTCATCATGGCCGGATTGTATAAATCACTGCGTCTGGAAGATTATCGCCGCGCCAGCACACAACAGTCGCTGGCTCCGTTGCCGGCTACCAGTGATGCGGCGCTGAACTGGAAGCAACGTCTGTCGCGGGTGATGAATTATCCGGGCACGCGCCATACCCAGAAAATGATGGATACCGTTTGCCGTCCGGCGATGCAGGAAGTGGCACAGGAACTCGAGTTGCGTGGGGCGAAAGTCACGTTCAGCGAACATGAACCGCAGGAAGATGAGAAAATCGGGCCGCTGGAATTGCAGGTGGCGCTGGGTGAAGAGCAGAATTTCGTGTATCAGATCTGGCCGGTGCGCTATGCCGTCCCTGCTTTCACCTATCGCGCGCGCGCCGGAAAATCGCATTATTACCGGCTGGAAACCTTCCTGCTCGAAGGCACGCAAGGTAATGACCTGATGGACTTCACCAAACATCAGGTGATCAATGACATTCTGGATCAGTACGAACGTCATCTGAACTTCCTGCACATCAACCGCGAAGCGCCGGGAAATACCCTGACCTTCCCGGAACAGCCGGCCTGATCACGTAAAGCTGATAACAGCGACCTCACAAAAAACCCGCACAATGCGGGTTTTTTTATACCTTAAAACGGGGATTACCGTAAAAACGGCAGGACTTTTTCAAGCAGGAGTTCCGGTTGTTCTTCGGCGATGTAATGCCCGCAAGGCAACGCTTCACCCTGCACGTCTTCCGCTACCTTTTCCCACTCTGCCAGCGGCGCAAAACATTTACCAACCGTACCCTGCTCTCCCCAGAGAACCAGAAGCGGGCACTTCACTTTGCGGCCTGCATTCACGTCCGCTTCGTCGTGTTGCAGATCAATCCCCGCCGATGCGCGGTAGTCCTCGCAAATCCCGCGTGCCGTCCCATCCAGTTGCAGACAACGCAAATAATCTGCGTAAGCTTCTTCGGTGAAGGGCTGCATACCGGCGCTGCGACTGCCCATCACACTGCGCAGATAGAGATCAGCATCGGCCTTAATTAACGCTTCCGGCAGCGGTGCCGGACGGATCAGGAAAAACCAGTGCCAGTAAGCGCGGGCAAAGGTTTCAGAGGTCTGGCGATACATGGAAAGCGTCGGGGCGATATCCATCAGCACCATTTTTTTCACCGCCTGCGGGTGATCCAGCGCCAGCCGGTGCGCCACACGGGCACCGCGGTCGTGAGCAACCACGCTGAACTGGCTGAAACCGAGCGCCGCCATCAGCTCAGACTGATCCTGTGCCATTTCACGCTTGCTGTAGTTCAGATGTTCCGCGTCCGGTTCCGGTTTACCGCTGTCGCCATAGCCGCGTAAATCAGCCAGCACCACAGTAAATTGCGAAGTGAGATAAGGCGCGACTTTATGCCAGATCGCCTGAGTCTGCGGGTGTCCGTGCAGCAATAACAGTGGCTCGCCCTGCCCGGCAATGCGATAGGCAATCTCTGTGCCGTTAACAGCCATCCGGCCTTGGGTAAAATATTCAAACATGGGTTTTCTCCTTTTTTACCCATATTAGTCGCTGAGGAACCAGCAACAAGGCCGCAAGTGGAGATTGCCGCTTCACGGATCGTGTTTTAACGCTCCACACTCAGCCCGTTGCCCGAACCGCCTGAGTTTGCGAGGCTGATGTTATCCACTTCGTTTATCAGGGCAATGCAATGAAGCCAAGAACGCTATACGAAAAACATATCGACAGCCACACCGTGCGCACGCTCGACGATAAAGGCCACGTGTTGCTCTATATCGACCGGCAGGTGATTAACGAATACACCAGCCCGCAGGCTTTCAGCGGATTACGCGATGCAGGCCGCCGGGTATGGCGGCCGGAAACCTCGCTGGCGGTGGTCGATCATGTCAATCCGACGGCGCCATTGCGTACCCGTCAGATGCCGGACGCCGGTGGCGCACGTCAGGTTTCCTATCTGGCAGAAAATTGCGAAGAATTTGGCATTGAGCTGTTCGATATTCTCGATAGCCGTCAGGGTATCGAACACGTAGTCGCCCCGGAACAGGGCTTTATTTTACCGGGTATGGTGATTGCCGCCGGAGACAGCCACACCACTACTTACGGCGCTTTGGGCGCGTTCGGGTTTGGTATCGGCACCTCGGAAATCGAACATCTTCTGGCAACCCAGACGCTGGTTTATAAATGCCTGAAAACGATGCGGGTCACCGTTAACGGCACGCTTGCCAGAGGCATGACCGCCAAAGATGTGGTGATGACGCTGGTGGCAAAAATCGGTGCCGCAGGAGCCACCGGTTATGCCATCGAATTCTGCGGTGAAGGTATCGATGCGCTTAGCGTGGAAGGCCGTATGACGATTTGTAATATGGCTGTCGAAGCTGGTGCGCGTGGTGCTTTTATGGCACCGGACGACAAAGTGTTTGATTATCTGAAAGATAAGCCACGTGCGCCTGAAGGTCAGCAATGGGCAGATGCCGTGAATGTCTGGCGTGAATTACACAGCGATGCAGACGCCGTTTTTGACCGGGAAGTTGAACTGAGCGCCACAGAAATCGCGCCGATGGTGAGCTGGGGAACCAGTCCGGATCAGGCGCTGGCAATCAGCGGTCAGGTGCCGGATCCGCTGGCAGAAAGCGATGCCTCGCGCCGCAAGGATTTACAGCGCGCACTGCAATACATGGGGCTGCGCGCCGGTCAGGCGCTGAACAGCATCAGCATCAGTCATGCGTTTATTGGATCCTGTACTAACGCGCGCATTGAGGATTTACGCGCTGCTGCCGAAGTGGTTCGCGGAAAAACCGTCGCACCGACCGTGCGTGCGATGATCGTGCCGGGTTCCAGTCTGGTTCGCGCACAGGCCGAGCAGGAAGGTCTGGCCGAGATATTTACCCGTGCCGGTTTTGAATGGCGTCAGTCGGGCTGCTCGATGTGTCTGGCGATGAACGATGATGTGCTCTCGCCGGGTGACCGCTGTGCATCCAGCACCAACCGTAATTTCGAAGGCCGTCAGGGCGCAGGCGCGCGTACCCATCTGATGAGCCCGGCGATGGTCGCTGCCGCTGCGATTTCCGGTCATCTGACCGATATCCGGGAACTGTAAGGAGAAAACAATGCAGGCTTTTAACGTAATAACCGGCGTGGCTGCGCCGTTACCCGCCGCGAATGTCGATACCGATGTGATCATGCCGAAGCAGTTTTTAAAAGGCATCGACCGCAACGGGCTAGATAGAGGGGTATTTTTCGATTTGCGTTTTCTGGCGGACGGTTCACCGGATCCAGCCTTTATTCTCAATCAGCCTGAATGGCAGAACGCCAAATTCCTGCTGGTCGGGCCGAACTTCGGCTGCGGTTCCAGCCGTGAACATGCCGTATGGGGATTAAAACAGCTGGGGATCCGCGCGTTGATCGGCACGACGTTTGCAGGGATTTTCTTCGATAACTGCCAGCGTAACGGCGTGCTGACGGTACAGTTGAGTCCGGAACAATGGGCGCAGGTCGCGCAGGAAGTCACGCTCGCGGACAGCAACGAAATCACCGTCGATTTGCCGCATCAGAAGATTGTTTTGCAAAACGACAAAGTGATTGATTTTACGATTGATGAGCTGAGCAAACTGTCATTACTCAACGGGCTGGATGCGGTCGGGAATACGCTGCGTTACAGCGACGATATCCGCCAGTTCCAGCAGTCACATCTGGCAAAAAATCCATGGCTGGCATGAGCCGGGGAAGTCATATGCGCCGTGTAAAAACGGCGCTATACCAGTAACTGGCTGAACCGTTGCTGGAGGAATTCGACACAGACGCGCAGTTTAGCGGAGTCCGCAAGACGCGTGGGATACACAGCCCACACACTGGCGGGCTGGGAATACGCGGGAAGCACCTGCACCAGTTCACCGCGCTCGATATAGGGACCTACGTCCCACTCTGAACGCAGGATAATACCGTGATCTTTCAGCGCCCATTGCAGGACTACTTCGCCGCTGTTTGATGAAAGCGGCCCTTTTACACGGGCGCGATACTCTTTGTCTCTGGCGGTGAGAGTCCAGATGCCAAACGGGTTATCGCGCTCTTTTAATACCAGACACTGATGCTGCGCCAGCGCATCCGTTGACTCCGGCACGCCGTGCGCGGCCAGATACGCAGGAGACGCACACAAAATACGCTGATGCTGTGCCAGCTTTTTGCCGATGTGCTGCTCGGGAATATCGTCACCGACCAGAATTTCCAAATCGATCCCGTCCGCGACCAGATCCACTACGCGGTCAAACAAATCCAGCCGCAGATTCAGCAGCGGATACCGCTCTGCCAGTTCCGCCACTGCAGGCGCAACGTGACAGCGCCCGAAACCGAACGAACTGCAAATATGCACATTGCCACGGGGTTCGGTGCGTGAGTCCGACAAATCACCGATAAACTGATCGAAGTTATCCAGAATTTGCAGCGCCCAGCGACGGGCTCTTTCGCCCTCGTCCGTTAAGCGCACTCCGCGTGTTGAACGGTGTAACAAGCGGGCATTCAGCGACTCTTCGAGGATCTGGATCCGCTTACTGACATAAGCAGGAGACTGACCGAGTTCCGTTGCCGCGGCGGCGAAACTTTGTTTATTCACCACCGCCAGAAACACCCGTAAATCTTCCGCCAGCGGCAGGCGATCGCGTTCACTTGTCATATTGCTTACCCGCAGACCGGCATGTTGAGTTTTTCCGCCCGGTGTACGTCAGTGCTTTTCACCCCGGCATTGGTCAGCTTTTCTTCCGCCTCTTCGAGGTCTTCCTCGTCGATTTCCAGCGATTCCTGATCTTGACCTTCACAAGGCGTCAGCGCCAGTTCCACCAGGATAGGGAAATGGTCCGAGCCCATAAAACCGAGGCGCTGAAGACTGACCAGCGTGAAGTCTTTGCTATGAAAAACGTGATCCAGCGGCCAGCGCAGGAACGGATAACTGGCGTGAAAAGTATTGTACATACCACGGCCACGACGCGGATCGAGCAGGCCGCTGATTTTCATAAACAGGCGCGTGGTACGCGACCATGCGACGTCATTCAGGTCACCGGTCACAATCGTCGGATAGGTAGCTTTTGCTGCCGTATGACCAACCGCCACCAGTTCGCCATCACGGTCGGTGGATTCATCGGCTTCGGTCGGGCTCGGCGGCATCGGGTGCAGGCAGTGCATTACCACCTGTTCGCCGGAAGGCAGTTCGGCACGAAAATGCATCGACGGAATATCGTCTGCCACCAGAAATTGAATTTTTGCCGCATGCATCGGCAGGCGGGAATAGACATGCATACCGTAGAGATTATCCAGCGGACAACGCAGGCTGTGCGGGTAATCTGCATCCAGCACCGCCATCTGATCTTCCCACCATTGATCGGTTTCCAGTAACACCAGAATGTCCGGCTGATGCTGGCGGATTTGTGCAATCAGCGGACCGGCTTTGCGGTTAGTGGTCAGCACGTTGCTGTTCATGATTTTGATACGTGAATGACTGCCGGAGACGGTTTTCTTCACCTGCACCCGGTAAAAAGGGGTGTATGGCAAAATCCACCAGGTCTGATAGGCCATACAGCCCACGGTCAGAACAATAATAATGCCTTCCGTGAGGTCGCCATAAGGCAGGATAAGTAGCTCAGTCACCAGAAACAGCAGGCATAACGCCGCCATCTGCAATCGCGGGAAATCCCAGACACGGATCCACCAGCGCTGATGGCGTGAAAAAGGCAGCAGCGTCAGCAAAGTCATCATGACCGTCAGGACACAGAGAGTGATTCGAAATGCTTGCATCGGTTATCGGCCCTGATAAAAAAAAGCAAAAAGAATACCTTAAAGGCGTGTTAACCGATTGTGACTCAAAAAAGGGGCATCGACCAGAAGGAAGTCGCCGCCCTTTCCGTTCATCGGAAAAAGGCGGCATTTTTAGCAGGAATTATTTTGCGGCAGCGGCCTGATCAGGCACGTGACACCAGTTATGTTGCTCGACTATCCCGCCATTTGGCGAGGTGTAGCCGATACAGCCGAGAATGGTGTCGTACAGTTTTTCATGGAAAGCCGGTTTCTTTTCAGCGGCCATTTTCTGTAACTGTTCGAAGCTGGCTTTGTTCTGGTCGTTAGACAGGAATTTGTCAGACGCCCAGACCATGATCGGCACAGTACGTTGCTCAATCGGCGCGTGATCACGCGGTGTGCCGTGGAAATGCATGCTTTTGGAAATCGACTCACCGTGATCGGAGGCATAAAACACAATCGCGTTCTTATCGCGCAACTGGTCGAAGACCTGGGACAGGAAATAGTCGGTATACAGCAGCGAATTATCGTAAGCGTTGATCATCTCTTCGGTAGAACAGGAGTCATCAATGCCCATACATTCCGGCTTGTATTTGGCGAAAGAACGCGGATAACGGTCGGAATACAGGTAATGCGAGCCTTTGGTATGCAGAATAATCAGATGCTTGCCCTGCGGATGATTGTTCATCGAATCTTTCATTTCGTCGATGAGCAACATGTCATCCACCGGCTTACCGGCGTTACGCTTCTCAGACGCAATGTTTTCACGCAGCGAGTAATCGTCAGCGCGGGTTTTATTGTAGAACCACGCTTCGCTTTGCATGGAGTATAACTCTGAGCTCCAGCCGTTGCTTTTCAGAACGGAAAACACGTTAGCTTCTTTCAGAGTACGTTGTGGTTCTTCAGATGCCCCGCCCTCACGCACAAACATGCAGCGCAGGGAAAGTTTAGTGGCGGTATCGCAGGAATAGCCCTGCAACGCGACCAGGTTTTTCTCTTTGTCGAGATTCGGCGTGTTATCGCGGTCGTAGCCGTAAAGGCCCATATGGTCGCGACGCGCACTTTCGCCGATCACAAAGACCACATACATATCTTTGGCATCAGCCGGTGCGGTGTAGGTGAAATGTTTGGCCGGATCGAACAGGTTTTTGTTGTCTTCCGCTTTGCTGTAACTGCTGTAAGTGTATAAACCCAGCGCCGAAAGCCAGTTCGACGGCGAATATGTACCGGCAACCACGCCGCCATAACTCGCCATCATGCGGTTATTAACGATGTCGTGGCGATCCTGCACTTTGCCCATCAGTCGCAGCGGCATATAACAAATCAGCCCGGAAACCGCGAGCAGCGCAGTTCTTACCGCCAGCTTTTTAAAGGTGGTTTGTTTAAGCGCCGCACCCGGCATTTTGCTCAACCACAGCAGCAGAACGGGGATCAGGCTGACCAGCACCGTCCAGAAGATAAAGTGCGTTCCGACCGATTCTTTAGATAAATCAATAGAATCCGATGCCAGCGCCGCCGCCAAGATACCGTAACCGATATCGACGTTGAACAGGATCATGTAATAGCTGGCGGCAGCGGAGGAAATAACAATGCCCGTCATCAGTACACGGAAAACGGTTTTTCCGGTATACAACAGCAACATACAAAGGAAGTAGACCAGCGCGAAACAGGCGATCGCTTCAACAGCAATGGACAAGGCATTGTCGTAATGCAGCTGCTCGAAACGACGGAAGAAGATCGGAAGGTTCAGTAAAATCCCAAGATAAAGTGCAATGAACAAAGAAATGCTCTGTTGCGAAAGTGTTCGTAATTTATGCATTAGAAATAAATGGCTCTTTTGTGAGTCTGTTTACGTCATAAAGACCGCTCGTACCGGAGGATGGAACCTGCTCCTTAGGGTAAATCAGACCCCGGGACGTCTATAATCGTTCAAAGTGATTCATGACTTCCAATGTGATAATGTTACAAAATTAACGAATCACTTAAGTTTCAATGCCATAGAAATGCGCCTTTAATACTTTTCTGACTTATTTTTTAAAACTTGTTGAGCGATTATTGAGAAAGTTTGTGTTCAGCATCCGGAAAGGACAACGTGAACCGTGTTTCTCCGTGCGCTGAACTTTCTACACTCACACTGCCCTGATGAAGCGCCATTATAGCCTGAACAATCGACAAGCCGAGCCCGCTGGAACTGCCGCCTTCACTGCGCGATGCATCAGCGCGATAGAAACGGTCGAAGAGTTTTCCGAGCTTATCCGCAGGTATCGGATCCCCCTGACTGATCACGTGGATGTTCATGCCTTTGCTGTGAGGTTCCGCGCGCAATACAATTTCGCTGCCTTCCCGACCATAGCGCACGGCATTAGCTACCAGATTGCTCAGCGCCCGCTGAAATAAAATAGCATCGGCCTGCAATATTCCGCTTCCCTCGCCATGCAGCGTCATTTCACGCTCTTCCGCCAGCCCTTCAAAGTATTCCTGAATACGCGTAATTTCTGATGAAACATCAATGCTGGTGATGGTGAGAACTGATCGCGCATCAGAAGCGCGCGCCAGGAACAGAATGTTTTCAACCATCCGTGAGATGCGTTCCAGTTCTTCCATATTGTTGGCCAGCAGCGTTTCATATTCTTCCACCGTGCGCGGCTGATACAGCGCCACCTGGCAATGCCCCATCAGCGCGCCCACTGGCGTGCGGATTTCATGCGCCAGATCGGCAGAAAACTGTGTCAGGCGCTGATAACCTTCCGCCAGCCTTTCCAGCATGTCGTTGAAAGAGTGAATGAGTTGCTGTAATTCCTGCGGCGCTTTGTCGGTGCTCAGGCGTGTCGATAAGCTGGCCGGATGGATCTGCGTCGCCTCCCGCGCCATATTGCGCAGCGGCCGTAATCCGCGCCGGATAACCAGATAACCCAGCGCCGCAATCAGCAGGTACGCAAACAACACTGCACCGATAATTTCCCAGCGGAAGGTTTCTAACAAGCGCGATTCTTCCGTCATGAAATGGCCTGCGCTGATTTCTACCGTGCGTCCGTCCTGAATTTTTACCGCAGCGCGGGCAAAACGTACCGGCGTACCGTCCGACGACGTCAGCGCATGAACCGTTTGCAGCGTCAGCGGCTGCCCATCCGGCACCGCGGCAACCGGCGGTAAAAACAGGTGCGAAGGATTGACGTTAATTAACGGTGGTTCGCCGGAAAGGCTGAAGGTCAGAATATCGCGCTCATTACCGAGCATGTTTTCGAACAGGCCGGGATTGCGGCTCAGCTGTGACAGCGGGAATTCGTTGGCCAGCAGATGACGAAAATACTGCACGCGTCCGCTGACCTGATAATCCGCGCGGCGCACCAGTTCTTTATCCATCGAATAGTAGAGATAAAAACCCACGGCACTGACCACCAGCGAGGCGATCAGCGCAAACAGTAACGTGGCGCGCAGGGTGAGCGACATAGCGCGTCCGGGCGGTTTGCCGGATTTAACATCAGTCATTGCGCACTTCACAGACGTAGCCGATGCCACGCACGGTGTGGATCAGTTTCAGCTCAAAGGCGCGATCGACTTTGGCACGCAGGCGTTTGATGGCAACATCCACCACGTTGGTGTCACTGTCGAAATTCATATCCCAGACCTGTGAGGCGATCATGGTGCGCGACAGCACCTCGCCTTCGCGGCGCATCAGCAGCTGCAACAGCATGAATTCTTTATTGGTCAGCGCGATGGTCTGATCCTGTCGGGTCACACGGCGGCGCAGAACGTCAAGATTCAGATCAGCGACTGAGTAAGTATCCGGCTCGCGGGCGGCCGGACGGCGCAGCAGCGTGCGGATACGCAATACCAGTTCGGTAAAGGAAAAGGGTTTGATCAGATAATCGTCAGCGCCCAGCTCCAGCCCGTGAATGCGATCCTGCACTTCATCGCGGGCCGTCAGAAACAGCACCGGCACGTCGCTTTTCTTGCGCAGCACTTCCATCACCTGCCAGCCATCAAGACCGGGCAGCATAACGTCGAGGATCACCGTGTCATAGCTCTCCTCCAGCGCCAGAAAGAGGCCGTCGGCACCGTTACGCGCCAGATCGACGCTGTAACCGGCTTCGGTCAGCCCTTTTTTCAGGTAATCGCCTGTACTGACATCGTCTTCAATAACCAGTATCCGCATTCAGGCCCTCAGCGCCGCAAGACCATTCTCCCAAAGAATGATTCACAGTGAAGTTTATCAGTTTAGCCAGACACCTTTGATGACAATTTTGTCATCAATTTGTCATCAGCCAATCCCGGTTTATCGTCCACTCTTAAGGAAGTTATTCATCACTGGCAGGTTCAGTGATTCTTCTAACCAAATGAAATAACGCCGGAAACTGGAGAGTTAATAATGAATACCACCAAACGTCTTGCGGGTCTTTTACTGGGCTCCCTGCTGATGAGCAGCACAATGGCATCGGCATTTGCCGCCGATAACGTGATCAAACCGACACGCGGAACCATTGATTCCGTTAATGACTCATCAGTACAAATCACCACCCGTCAGGGCGAAAAGCTTGACGTTAAGCTGACTGACCAGACCAAAATTAACGCCGTCACCAAAGGGCAGATAAGCGACATCAAACCGGACAGCTTCATCGGCACCGCCGCCGTTCCGCAGGCCAACGGCACGCTGAAAGCGCTGGAAGTTCACGTATTTGCGCCAAGCCTGCGCGGCAGCGGTGAAGGCTTCAACCCGTTTGAATCTGCTGATGGCAAAATTAACACCATGACCAACGGCACCGTCGGCAAGCTGGTTAACAGCAATGGCCGCACGCTGACCGTGAAATACCACGATGCTGAGAAAACTGTCGTCGTACCTGACGATGTCCCGGTTGTTCTGCTGGCACCGGGCGACCGCAGCCTGCTGAAGCCGGGCACTAAAATCGTGTTGTTCGCGATGAAAGATGACAAAGGCGCACTGGTTGCCCGTGGTATCGCTGCCGGTAAAGACGGCATTGCCCCACCGATGTAATCCGTCCGATAAATAAGGAGATTTACCGTGAAACCTCAGCTCTCATCACCACAAAAACGCAGGGTGCATTCCTGGCCGGTGCGCATTTGTCACTGGATCAATCTGCTGGCAATGATCGGCATGGTCATGAGCGGCTGGGGGATTTATAACGCCGATCCGATTTTCGCGTTCACCTTCCCGCAAAATACCACGCTCGGCGGCTGGCTGGGCGGCAATATTGCCTGGCATCTGGCCGTGATGTGGTTGCTGGCGGCCAACGCCCTTTTCTACATTTTGTGGGGCATTTTCAGCAGCCATTTCACACGTGATTTCCTGCCCTTTTCGCCCGGCTCAGTCTGGCGCGATACCGTTCGGGCGCTGACATTCAAACTTCCCCACAAACTCGGACAGTACAACGCGGTGCAAAAACTGATGTACAGCGGGGTTCTGGTGCTCGGTGTATTGCTTCTGCTTTCCGGATTATCAATCTGGAAACCGGTGCAGTTCAGCGGGCTGGTGTGGTTGTTCGGCGGGTTTGATATTGCACGTTATGTGCATTTTTTTGCGATGAGCGGCGTGATGCTGTTCGTCATTATTCACGTACTGATGGTTCTGCTGGTGCCTAAAACCTTCGTGGCGATGCTGACCGGCGGCAAAAAAATAAGTACGGAGGAGAGCGCCGATGAGTGATAAATCACGCCGGCCAAAAATTATTCTTGAGCCCGATCAGCGTAAGCAGCTGGTTAACATCCAGCGCCGATTGTTATTGCGCTCCGGCCTCACATTGGGCGCGGTTTCGATGCTGACCGGCTGTAATCTGCAAGACGGTGACGAAGTCGATAAAGTACTGTGGGCAATGTCACGCTGGAATGACCGCGTACAGGGCTGGCTGTTCAGCGGCCAGAAACTGGCGCAAACCTACCGTGCCGACCAGATCACCACGCCGTTTCGCTTCAACGCTTATTATCCGGAATATAACGTACCGGAAATCGACATTCCCAATTACCGGCTGGAAGTCTCCGGTCTGGTACAAAAGAAAGCTTCGTGGACGCTGGAACAATTGCAGCGATTACCGCAGGAAAGCCAGATAACCCGCCTGATTTGTATCGAAGGCTGGAGTGCGATTGGCCAGTGGAAAGGCGTGCCGCTGAAAACGTTTCTACAGCACGTCGGCGCGGATCTGACTGCTAAATACGTCGGATTCAAATGCGACGACCGTTATTACTCGAGCATCGACATGGCGACGGCGCTGCATCCGCAAACCATTCTGGCACTGGATTTCGGTGGTAAGCCTTTGCCGCCGGATTTCGGTTATCCGTTGCGCCTGCGAATGCCCACCAAGCTCGGCTTCAAAAATGCCAAACACATCGGGGCGATTTTCGTCACCAACGAGAACCCTGGCGGCTACTGGGAAGATCAGGGATATAACTGGTACAGCGGGATTTGATGAATATTCTGATATGACAGCTATAAAAAAGGCATAAAAAAACCGCTCATTTGAGCGGTTTTTGTTTTCGCGGGTGTGTAACGACGAAGCGTTACGCAGGGCGAAGAATTAGAAGCTGTAACCCACGCCTGCGATCCAGGTACCAACATCAACACTGCGGATGCGGGACTGTTCGTAGGACACGTCAAGAGCAACGTTTTTGATTGGGTTGAACTGCATACCAGCACCGTAAGAGAAGCCGTAATCGCTGCTGTCAGATTTAGCACGGTCAGCGGTTGAAGCAGTGTTTTCGGTGTACTGGAATTTACCGTAGCCAACACCTACAACACCGTAGATGGAAGCCCAGTCATTCAGACGGTAAGCTGGACCTGCAGTGATGCCGTAGTATTGACCTTTACGGTAGTCACCAGAAGCCGGAGTGCTGTCGTCTTCAATGTAAGTGAAAGAACCGATAACGCCCAGTGGGTTGCTATCTTGTTCCCAGCGGTATTTTAAGTTGAAGCCGTTTGCTTTGTTAGCAACGCCTTGCATATCACCCTGAGCATAACCAGCGGTAACGGTGCTGGTGTCAGCGAATGCGCTTGATGCGCCCAGTGCTACTACGCAAGCTAATGCGGAAAGACATGCGATTTTTTTCATCATAACCACCTCAAATAAGAAACCAAAGTAACCTTCACGTTCAAAAATATAACAAAAATCAGTGTGAAACTCTGCCTCAATTAAGATGTCCAAAGCATCATATGGTGTAACAGGAAGTTTCCAGCACTACCTATTCCATTCATTTTATTGGGATTTTCGTCACATAAACTATAAGACAAACTTATTGAACTTTTTAGGATTAGCAGATAATTCCTAAAGAGATGGACAAAAAATGGACACTTTTCAGACGTTTTTTCCCTTCTTTTAAAAAAACACGTTCTGAAAAAAACTTTTTTTCAGGATTTTTTCTCTCCCGTTTTCCCTCTACACTGACGGTGCTTTACCTTTCTTTTCAAAACTATAAATCTAAAAGATTCTGTATTAATGGAATCACCTCAAAAGGCCTAAAGGATGACGCATTCAGGACAGAACCCGCCACAAACGCAGACGAATTTGCCGCCTGCGACAAATAACAACAGCCCCCCGATCCCGGCTTTACCTAAAAAAGCGTCTCCCCTGATGGCGATCCTGTTGCTGCTGATCGCCATGCTTTCCTTGCAGGGCGGCGCGTCGTTAGCCAAAACGTTGTTCCCGGTGGTCGGGCCGCAGGGCGTCACCGCACTGCGACTGGGGATTGGCTCGATTCTGTTGCTGCTCTATTTCCGTCCGTGGCGCCTGAAAATGCGCGGCGGCAATCTGCGCTCACTGCTGATGTATGGTCTGGCACTGGGCTGCATGAATTACTCCTTTTATCTGGCGCTGCGCACCGTGCCGCTGGGTATCGCCGTTGCGCTGGAATTTACCGGCCCGCTGGCCGTGGCAATGTTCTCTTCGCGCAGACCTGTGGATTTTATCTGGGTGGTACTGGCCGTCACCGGATTACTGTTCCTGCTGCCCATCGGGCAGAGCGCGGGCGGCGTTGATCTCAAAGGTGCCTGTTTTGCCCTGATTGCGGGCGCGTGCTGGGCGATTTATATTCTTGCCGGACAACGCGCCGGTAGCAGCTATGGCCCCGGCACCGCCGCGATGGGCTCGCTGATTGCCGCGCTGATATTCTTCCCTGTCGGTGTCATCCAGGCGAAGACGTCTATATTCAGCTGGGAGATCCTGCCGCTTGGCCTGCTGATCGCCCTGCTCACGTCGGCCATCCCTTATTCACTGGAAATGATGGCGCTGACCAAATTACCGGCCAAAACCTTCGGCACGCTGATGAGCATGGAACCGGCGATGGCCGCACTTTCCGGGATTATTTTCCTCGGCGAGTTCCTCACGGGCACACAGTGGCTCGGGCTGGCAGCGATTATCGCGGCATCGGCGGGTTCCACGCTGACGCTTCAGCGTAAAACGAAAATAGAAACGGTCGATATCGCCGGGAATAATCCTTCCGGCAAGTAGTCCTTCTTGTAAGGCATCCCGCCACTGCAAACCCATAAAAAAGCCACGTTCTGAAGACGTGGCTTTTTCTTTTTTATCAATGCGTTGAAAAATACTTTTATTTATTTCGATTTTTTATCGTTTTTCCTGCATCCAAAAGCGGGGGGTCATTCGTATGTACAGATGTGAGGCAAGACCTTACCTACTCAACGACAAAGGACTACATCATGAAAACATTAATCCGTACCGCTGTCTGCGCTTCCCTGCTGCTGAGCACTGCGTCAATGGCTGCAATGATGTCCCAAAGCACCACGATGGTCGGTGGCGCTGAAATGTATCCTTCAAAAAATATCGTGGAAAACGCCCTGAACTCGAAAGACCACACCACGCTGGTCGCCGCCGTGAAAGCCGCCGGTCTGGTGGATACTCTGCAAGGTAAAGGCCCGTTCACTGTGTTTGCGCCGACTAACGCCGCCTTCGCGAAACTGCCAGCCGGAACTGTCGACAATCTGGTGAAACCGGAAAACAAAGCCACGCTGACCAGCATCCTGACGTATCACGTGGTGGCCGGTAAATATGAAATGAAAGACCTGGAAAAACTACTGAAAAAAGGCAACGGCACTGCGGAACTGAAAACCGTTAACGGCCAGCCACTGTGGATCATGAACAATGGCCCGCACAATATTCAGCTGAAAGATGGCAAAGGGAATGTTGCGAATATCAGCACTTATGACGTCCAGCAGAAGAACGGTGTGATCGACGTCATTGATACCGTCCTGATGCCAAAATAATAGCGACTATACTGAGGGCATGATTTCTTTATGAAACAGCACCTCAGCAAGTCAGGACGGGCGAATGCATGACAATTTTTTAGTAAAGCCAACACCAGAGAAAGCGCTGGAAGTACAGCGTGAACTGATGAGCGCCATGGCCGTTGGCGATCGACAGGCATTTGAGCAGTTGTACCGTCTGACGTCCCCCCGGCTTTTTGCCGTCGCACTGAGAATGTTGCGCCGACATGCCTGGGCAGAAGAAGTGTTGCATGACAGCTATATCACCGCGTGGAACCGCGCCGGTTCGTATAACCCGGCGCTCAGTTCCCCGATGACCTGGCTCACTCATATTGTCCGCAACCGCGCTATCGACTGGATGCGCGGGAGCGACAACCAGTTAGATGAACTGGACGACAACATGGGAGAAAACAATGCCAGCGACCATGATGAACCCTTACAGCGGTTGCAGCAGGACAGCGACGCCAAAATACTGGCCGAATGTTTGTCGCACCTTCCCGCCGAACAAAGACAAAGCCTGACGCTTGCTTATTATCAGGGTCTGTCACACGGTGAGGTCTCATCACATTTACAACAACCTCTGGGGACGATTAAAAGCTGGATCCGTCGCGCCCTGGATCACTTAAAGAGCTGCGTAGGATTATGAAAAGCAGAAGCCATTATCATGCTGCCCTCGCGGCTGAATATGCGCTCGGCACCTTGCGCGGCGCGGCCCGAATTCAGTTCGAGCACAAAATTCAAAATGATCCGGAGCTGGCAGCCGAAGTCGCCCGCTGGCAGGAAGCTTTCACTCAGCTGGATAATCAGATTGTGCCAGTCATTCCGCCTGCTTCAGTGTGGAAACGCATTCAGCACAACCTCGCATTGCAGCCCGCGAGACACCCGTTGCCCGTTAAAAGGCCGGTTCGCGCCTATATCGGCTGGGCGCTGGCCGCCGGACTTGCAGCGCTGTTACTCATTCCGCGCCTTCTGGTACAGCCTGAAACCCCGACGCCGGTGGCTATTCTCGCCAGCAGTGCCGGTGCGCAGAACGGGCAATGGGTGGTGAGTGTTGATATGAGCACGCGCAGTCTGATGCTGACGCCGCTTAAGGCACAAGGTATTGCCGATAACCGCAGCCTTGAACTTTGGGCCATTCCGCCGGGTGGAAAACCACGCTCGCTCGGCCTGCTGAATACGCAACAACCGACACAGCTGGCACTGGCGGAAAAAATGCCTGATCCGGGTTATACGCTGGCGATAAGTCTGGAACCACGCGGAGGTTCGCCGACCGGACAACCGACAGGTGCGGTACTGTACAGCGGTGCTCTGGCGCTTTAAGCCACCAGACACAAAACCATACGGCAGGTCTCCCCTGCCGTTATCTTTTTTAAAATAATAATTTATGACAGTAATTACTATCAGTGATATAAACTACTGGATATTCTGCAAACACAACGAGGATATATATCCTTATACTTCACCTTACATTTAATAATATTTTTGCGATGTAATGAAAATTATTATCAGTATTATTTAATTACTCACACACAAATAAACCCGCCGATCAGGACAATTCCTATCCACCTTATAAATCAGCGTGATATGGTGGTTTCTCAAATACGGAATTGTCTATTAGACAGATACTATCAAAGCGATAGGAACAGCTGTCCTGCAAAATTTCGATTTATTGCTATACTGAATGCAGTTGAGAAACACGTTTGTAGCAATTAATTTTAATGAAACAAGGAGATATGAATATGAGTACCGCTAAACTGGTCAAAACGAAATCTTCTGAGCTTATTTATACACGCAACGATTTAGATGAAAGCGTCAAACTCAATACTATCAAGGTGCTGAACCGTCTGGTGACTGAATATATTGATCTGTCATTGATCATTAAGCAGGCGCACTGGAATATGCGTGGTGCAAACTTCATCGCCGTGCATGAAATGCTTGATGGTTTCCGTACAGCCGTTATCGATCACCAGGACACCATCGCAGAACGTGTGGTGCAGTTAGGGGGTGTGGCGCTGGGTACCGTGCAGGTTGTTAACGATAAAACCCCGCTGAAAAGCTACCCGACCAACATCCACACTGTGCAGGAACACCTGAAAGCACTGGCAGATCGTTTTGCCGTTGTCGCCAACGATACCCGCAAGGCTATCGGCGAAGTGGAAGATGAAGACACCGCAGATATTTTCACCGCCGCATCACGCGACCTGGATAAATTCCTGTGGTTCATCGAATCTAATATCGAGTAATCCATATCGGGCAAGCAGAGCCCGATACCGCAGTATCAGGCTGCGGAACGCTGAGTGATTAATGCGAAAGGCCAGTGACGAAAGTCGCTGGCTTTTTTGTGCCGGTAACAAAGCCCTGCTCCCCGCTTGAGAAAATTTGACTTAAAACCCCCTCAATCTGTAACTATGTATCAGCATTTAATAATTACCCCTATGAATAGTTACAATTTCAACTATTTGTGCAACTTTTACCTATGGAACCGATTTCATTATCTTACTGATAAACAATCAGTTTATTTTTCAGCTAGGAGAATTCTTAAACCAATAGGCTGTATGAATGATTTAATGCAAATTAATAGTTCAAAGCAATTTTACATAGATGTGATCACACTTGAAACTTGCTGAAATATTTTTTCGCAACCTTTGCATTTTTGTGAAAAGGGTATCTCACTCTAACCCGATAAAAAATAGAGATATTTAGCAGGGAAGTTCTCCCCGGCAATAAACCTCTATACGCAACTTAAGGATAAGTGACTCCCCCGCTTCGGACACATCTCAGATGTGTCATGCAAAAACCGCCTCCCCACATTCCGACCCGTTCCTGAGCGCATTGGCTGCTGTAAGCCAGGGGCGGTAGCGTGGAAAAACGTATAAATACTGGAAAATCCAATGGCACGTAGTGGCTTAGAAGTTCAGAAAGCAGCGGTAAAAGCGCTGTTTTTGAGGGAAATTAAGACTCGTTTTGGTAAGTTCAGATTGGGTTATCTGTGGGCGGCTTTAGAGCCAATGGCGCATATGCTGATTTTGTTAGGGATCTTTGGCTATGTTATGCACCGCACGATGCCTGATATTTCGTTTCCGGTATTCCTTATCAACGGCATTATCCCCTATTTCGTCTTCAGCAATATTACCAACCGTTCAATTGGCGCTATTGAAGCCAACCAGGGGTTATTTAATTACCGCCCTGTTCGTCCAGTGGATACCATCATTGCCCGTGCGATGTTAGAAGCGGTGATTTATGCCGTCGTCTATGTGTTACTTATGGCAATCGTCGGCCTGCTGGGTGAAGATTTTGAAGTCACTAAGCTTATTACCCTGATTCTGGTCTGGGTACTTTTAGTACTATTTTCATGTGGTGTCGGTTTAATATTTATGGTTGTCGGAAAGTCATTTCCTGAAACAGAGAAGTTCTTACCTATTCTGATTAAACCGCTCTATTTTATTTCCTGCATTATGTTTTCGTTGCATAACATCCCGAAAGAATACTGGCCGTATCTGCTATGGAACCCTATCGTTCACGTTGTAGAACTTTGCCGTGAATCCGTGGTGCCGGGTTATATCAGTGAAGGTGTCAGCCTGAACTATCTGGCAGGTTGTACTCTGGTTGTATTGTTCATCGGATTAGCCCTCTACCGTAATCGTGAAGAGGCGATGCTGACGTCATGATAAAAATTGAAAACCTGACAAAGTCCTACCGCACCCCGAAAGGCCGCCATTACGTTTTTAAAGATCTCAATGTTGAACTGCCTTCCGGTAAAAGCGTGGCTTTAATTGGCCGAAATGGCGCGG
Source organism: Rahnella ecdela (assembly GCF_019049625.1). Classification (GTDB taxonomy): domain Bacteria; phylum Pseudomonadota; class Gammaproteobacteria; order Enterobacterales; family Enterobacteriaceae; genus Rahnella; species Rahnella ecdela. Next base: position 7,077 of record NZ_JAFMOY010000131.1, on the reverse strand, counting down.
GTAAATCGACCTTATTACGCGTTATCGGCGGCATCGACCGCCCTGATTCCGGCAACATTCACACCGATAAAACGATTTCCTGGCCGGTCGGCTTAGCCGGTGGATTTCAGGGCAGCCTGACAGGTCGGGAAAATGTAAAATTCGTCGCCCGCCTTTATTCCACACCAGACCAGTTACGCGAAAAAGTCGCCTTCGTCGAAGAGTTTGCCGAACTGGGTAAATATTTTGATATGCCGATTAAAACCTATTCCTCCGGCATGAAATCCCGTCTGGGTTTTGGCCTGAGCATGGCATTTAAATTTGATTACTATCTTGTCGATGAAGTCACAGCGGTCGGTGATGCCAGATTCAAACAGAAATGCGCCGACTTATTCAAAGCGCGACATGAAGAATCTAGTTTTTTGATGGTGTCTCATAGTCTGGGATCACTGAAAGAATTTTGCGATGTGGCTTTGTTTATCGGAAGGGATAACAAAGTTAAGTATTTTGAATCGGTGGATGATGCCATTACAACATATAAGAATGATGAAGGGATCTGAATCCGGTTGTGTTTTTCCTCACAACATCATAGCCCCGTCAGAGTGAAATTGCGCGGCATATTGCTGACAGAAAAGAGTCATGGCTTTATCCCTTAGGATTTTTTATCGAATGAAAAAAATCAAAAAATTTATGAAAAGTCCTGGGATTTTTTTCCGGGATTATTTCAACAAAAAACATCCAATAATCAGAAATGAAATTCAGTGCCCAGAGTTAGAAGAAAATATTCTAATCAGACATGACCTCGCAATTGAAAATTTGATGCATATTAACTTTCCCATTGATGTTGTGTTTACCTGGGTGGATGACTCCGACCCGCAGTGGAAAGAAAAGTATTTGCGTTTCAAAGCTGAGATTGGTGCAGAAACATTAGGCAATTTCGCTACTGATGAAGCACGATTTAGTAATCATGATGAACTGCGTTATTCCGTTAAAAGTATCGAGCGTTATATACCCTGGGTAAGAAACATATTTATTATTACTGATAATCAAAAACCCAAATGGTGTGAGTCAAACGACAGGATAAAAATCATTGATCACAAAGAGATCATTGATGATAAATACCTTCCAACATTTAACTCCCATGTCATAGAAGCGAACTTACATAAAATCCCCGACCTTGCAGAGCATTTCATTTATTTTAACGATGACGTATTTGTCGCAAGAGAGCTCCCACCGGGGCATTTCTTCAAAAGTAATGGTATTTCATCTTTGTTCTTGTCACAGAAAAGCCTGACGGCAATGCAGGCGCGGGGCACCAACACCCCTACGTTATCAGCTTCACAAAGAGCCTGTGGAATTTTCAAAGATGACTTCAAGTCCCTTATCGATACGCCGTTAGTTCATACTTATGTTCCGCTTAGAAAAAGTGTTTTCGAAGAAGCATGGCGTGTATATGAATCAGAAATAACTCGCTTTTTACCTAATAAATTTCGCACCAATCAGGATATAAATTTAGCGACTTTCTTTGTTCCATGGCTAAGTTATCTGACAGGTAAAGCAACCCCATCCAGAGACATCTGCTACTACTTTAATATTCGTTCAACAGCGGCGCGCAGCTATTTTAAAGCACTTAAAAAAGCGAAACAGGATGAGGCTTCGCCTCATTCTTTTTGTGCAAATGATTTCAATACACAAAAAGCTTCGCTCGAAAATTATCAATTCCTCTTAAGTACTACACTTAAATATCACTTTGAATCAGAGAATGAAAATGCTTAACAGAAAAGTAAAAAAACTAATTCGCGATCCTAAATTATTTTTCTCTGACATGGTAAACAAACAGAAGAAAAAAATAAATAGCATACAACCTAAAGAATACAACGGCAATTATCAGTATACTGTTGTAACAGCTGTTTATAATGTTGGAAGATATCTTGATGAATATTTCAACAGCATGGTTAAACAACGCCTAGATTTTAAAAAACATATTAATCTAATTCTAGTAGATGATGGCTCTACTGATGAATCGGCAGAGATAATAAAATCGTGGAAAAAAAAGTACCCCAACAATATCACCTATCTTTATAAAAGCAACGGTGGGCAAGCTTCAGCAAGGAATATGGGGCTTCAGTATGTTAATACTGATTGGGTTACATTCATTGATCCTGATGACTTTTTAGACTTTAATTATTTCAAAGCAGTAGATAGTTTTGCAAAAACAAATGAAAAGAAGAAGCTTGATTTAATGTCGTGCAATTTCATTTTCTATTTTGACGAAGTTAAATTGTATAAAGACACTCATCCATTAAAATATAGATATAGTCAAGGTGATAAATTATTTGCTGCAAATAACCTTGGTAACCAATTGCAATTATCTGCAAGCACCGCATTTTTCAAAACCAATGTTATCTTGGATAATAAAATAAACTTCGACTCAAGGGTAAAACCAAGTTTTGAAGATGCCCATTTTGTAGCGCAATATTTAATACATTGTAAAGAAAGTAATATTGGTTTTCTAAAATCTGCTAAATACTTCTACCGAAAAAGAGGTGACGGAACGTCTACTTTAGATAGTGCCTGGGAACACCCTGGATTATATGACTCTGTGCTGGAGCATGGATGCCTTGATATATTAAAAAAACATAGAGATTTGAGCACCGAAATTCCAAAAAATGTGCAAATTACCATCCTTTATCATTTAATTTGGTATATTAAATCAATTGTAAACCATCCAGAAAAGATTGCTTTCTTGACTGAGGAACAACAAGTAAGATTTATTTCTTTGGTTAAAGAAATATTCTCTTATATCGACACACAGACAATTATGGAATTCGGATTAGGTGGATGTTGGTTCTACCACCGCGTAGGATTGCTTTCACAGTTCAAAAATGAACGACCTCCATTCCAAATAATTTATATCGAATCCTACGATCATAATAAAGGTCTTATCGAATTAAGATATTTCACGGAAACAAATGAGCTAGAGCATATATCAGAAAATAATAATGACATTATTCCTTATTTTGCTAAAACAATGGTACACACTCTGACATCTGAAACATTTGTAAAAGAAAGAAGGATTTGGGTGCCTATTTCTGAAAAATCTAATTTTAATGTTAAAATATCTGATATCCCCACAAGAATATCATTTCAAGGTAAACAATACAGATCAGGCATCGATACTAATAACATTATTAAAGGATTTCTTGAACAAATACCTAAATATACCCAAGTCAATGAATTTAAGAAATCTTGGTTATTGATGGATCGTGATAGTCAGGCCGATGACAATGCTGAACATCTCTACAACTATATTCAAAAACATCATCCTGAACAAAGTATTTATTTTGCATTAAGAAGGGATTCACACGATTGGGATAGATTGTTAGATAGAGGTTTTAATTTAGTTGAGTTTGGAAGTAAACGGCATGAACAAATATTAAAAAGCTGTTCAAAGGTTATAAGCTCACATGTTGACAAATACATAACGAATTTATTAGGCCCGAAAATGCTAACGGGTAGACACTTTGTATTCTTACAACATGGCGTAACTAAAGATGACATTTCTAATTGGGTGAACCAAAAAGAGAATATAGATGTTTTCGTAACCGCTTCAACAGCAGAATATAATTCCATAGTATCTAATGAGTCTCATTATAAATTCACTAAAAAAAATGTTAAGCTAACTGGATTTCCACGTTACGATAATCTTAACCAACCTCAAAGTGAATTATATAAAAAGTCGATATTAATAATGCCTACTTGGCGGTCAAATATCGTCGGAACTACAAAAGGTGAAGGTAATAGTAGAGAAGTATCATCAGAGTTTATGAAGACAGAGTTTGCAAAACACTGGAGAGGTGTTTTACATTCGCCTTATCTCAAAAGAATATCAGAAAAACATAACTTTGAAGTTATATTTTTCCCTCATGCTAATATTTCACCATACATTGATTTATTCGATGTTCCGAAATTCATAAAAATTTCGGATCATACACAAGGCAGCATCCAAAACTTGTTTAAATCATCATCTATGATGATTACCGATTATTCATCAGTTGCCTTTGATATGGCTATTCAGGGAAAACAAACTTTATACTATCAATTTGATGAAAAAGAAGTATTTTCCGGAGGCCATTTTTACAAGAAGGGATATTTTGATTATCGAGAAGATGGATTTGGCCCTGTAGTTGTAAAAGAATCAGAGTTCTTTGATGAATTAGAAAAAATAATTAAGAACGATGCATCTCCTGCCCAAAAATATCAAAGTAGAATAGATAAAACATTCCCTATTCGAGACACAAATAATTGTGAAAGAACTTATGAAGCCATTTGCGAGTTAGATAATCCTCTTGTTGAGGGATATTGTGATCTGGAAATTCTTGAAGACTATGCAAGAAAAGCAACTTCCCATAGAAAATGGGGGATAGCAATATCTCGCTGGAAAATGCTTTTAGAGTTTGGTAATAACCAACAAAAGCAGATTGCAAGATTGCGATTGATTCAAGCTTGTCGTGAAGATGGTAAAATCAATGATGCAATCAATCTGCTCCAGCAATGGTCTGATGTTGAGCATTCAACATATTTTAATGAATATAAAATTGAATATGCAAAAATATACATGGCATGCCAGCAATGGGGCCTGGCAATCTCTATCTGGAATAGTGTAGAAATAGATAGTACTGAGGATGAAATTAATTATTATCGCTGTCTTGCTGAGTTAGAAAATACTCAAGCATTAGATAATCTAAATGTTAATAAAGATTCATTCTCTGATACACAAAGAACAATAATCATGGCATATCAACTTGTTGCGCATAAAGACTGGGAAGCAGCAATTGAGCTAATTTTGGAAAAAATTAATATTTTTAATCAAAATGAATTACATGTTCTTAAAAGTGAATTAATTCTTGCTCGATGCTATAGAGAAATCGGAAATTCGGATCAGTGTCATAATTATCTCAAAAGCTATGAGGGTTATGCAAAAAAGGATACCGAACTTAAATATGAAATTGGAAAACTTTCTTTTGATACATGCAAATGGTCAAAAGTAATTTCTCAATTTGACTCAGCAGATATTAAATTAAATCTCCTTTCAGATGGTCTAGCTGTGATTTATTTAAGATCATTACGTTATCTACAGCATTCATCAAAAGCCTTATCACTACTTGATGAAATGAACTTAGATACTTTACAGTTAACAGATTATAGGATAGAAGTGGGAGAGAATTACCTAATAGAAAAAGAATGGAATTCTGCCGCTGAGATTTGGAGAGAACTAATTGGTATCACAGATTCTGCACCTTATCATCTTGCCTTAGCCTATAGAAAACTTGGCATGATTGAAGAGGGACTGGCAGTATTATTTACAGAAGGTATTCGCAGCCCGCGGGCAGTAGAAGAGTGGATGCTTAGAGCTGAACTATCCCAATTAACAGGAAATTGGGCAGATGTTAAATACTGCTGGTCTTCAATTCTTCGTTATCATTCAGATATCGCCCCAAAAGAGAGTTGGGATCGTTTAAATCATGCACAACTAATGTCTGCAATATCTTCGACTAAACAACTACAGAGCACTTTATAAGTCATAGTTAATTTTTAATTAGTCCATTTGTAATTACCCCTTAACTGTTAAGCCTTATTTTTCAATAAGGCTTTTACTTTATATTTTTAACTCAGTTAAATATTTAAAACATCAATATTCAGAGGGTTCATGTATGAAAGAATTAAAAACCACTATTGATGGGGTTGATATAACCTACAAAATCAAGCAAAGAAAGTATGATAACAAACATCTGATTATTGTCTTTTCTGGGTTCGGCGCTACAAATATGTTTACCTATGATTTTTTGACGGCATTGAATGATTGCCCTGCAACTGTGATCTGGATAAAAGACGATTTTAATGAATGCTGTTCATATTATTTGTGCAAAGACTTAGATTTTTCTATATCTCACTCAGTAAACTCTTTTATCGAAGAAAAACTTCTAGAACTTGATTTAAACAAAAACAATTGTACCTTAGCTGGTTTTTCCAAAGGTGGTAGTACTGCACTCTACTATGGACTGAAGTTTAACTATAAAAATATTATTTGCAGTGTTCCCCAATTAAGAATTGGCACATTTATAAATAATGATTGGCCACAAGTTGCCAAACATATGTTAGGCGATATTACGAAAGAAAAATTACAAGAATTAGATTCATTAATCCCTGATTTACTTAGCACATGTGACGATGTAGACAAAAATATTTATCTTTTAACTTCTAAAATTGATAAACAATATCCAGAACAGGTGAAGCCTTACTTGCTGGAATTTATTAGATATAATAACTTCAATCTATTTTATGCTGAATCATTATTAATCAGAGAACATAATCAAATAACCCCTTACCATGTTCCTTTACTTCTAGGTATTTTTTACTCTTTATCACAAGGAGCTACACCATCCTATGGATATGTAGAACTCGCCGGTGATGGTAAGGTTGGAAATAATGACGACGCCCATGATCCTATTACTCTCTTAAAACAATTCGACATTCGGGAGAAACTAATATTTCCCGAAGGGATTGCTGTAATTAAAGGCATCCCTTGCGGAGAATATAGTGACATTAGCACAAAATTAGTATTTAAAAATACTGACATGAGCTTCTCCTTTCCATTGGCAAAAGCTAACAGGCCAATGCTAAGTCGGCAACTTTATGAAAGAGGTTATGTCAACTATGACAAAGGCTGGTTCTGTACACTTAAATTTAAGGGATTAGATGTAAGTTCAATTGAAGCAGGTTCTTATGAAGTTCACATTGATATTATCTCTGGAGGCTTAACAAAATCGAAAGAATTAGAAGCGGACAATGGATTATTAAACAAAGTAATTTGCGACAACGACTTTTACAAAGTAAAAACTGAAGGGAATAAAATTACTTTCACAAAAAAATAATCTTATTTAAAACATGGATATTAGTCACTAGCAAATGACCCTGTAAATAATTCTGTGTAACTGCCATCGTATTAAAGGTGAGCGCTCAGGCGGTCACCGAACTCGATAATAAAACGACTCATCGCCAGCCGCCAGTTTTGGATCGGCATACTCCATTTCTTTG
>NZ_JAFMOY010000095.1 GCF_019049625.1 Rahnella ecdela | reverse complement strand
TACACCGAAGTGGCAATGGCGTTCGCCAGCGTTTAGATGGAGAGCCGGATGCGCTGAAAGGTGCACGTCCGGTTCGGGGAGGAGAGGCAGGGAAATAGTCCGACTACGCCCTGCCTCTTACTCTACTCTGGACGGGCAAACGCTGGGCTTATCTGGCGGTTGTTCTGGATTTATTTTCTCGCAAGCCAATAGGCTGGGCGATGTCGTTTTCTCCGGACTCAGTTCTGACAGGAAAAGCATTAACGATGGCCTGGGAAACCAGGGGAAAACCGGCTGACGTTATGTATCATTCTGACCAGGGAAGTCACTATACCAGCAGGGAATTCAGACGGTTATTGTGGCGTTATCGTATAAAGCAAAGCATGAGTCGACGAGGGAACTGCTGGGACAACAGCCCAATGGAACGATTTTTTCGCAGCCTGAAATCAGAATGGGTCCCGAACTGTGGATACGCTAATTTTAGCGAAGCAAATAGATCAATAACGAATTACATCATTGGTTATTACAGCCAGCCCAGACCCCACCAATATAACGGTGGCTTAACACCCAATGAATCAGAGCGATTGTTCTGGAAAACTCTAAAACTGTGGCCAGTTTTTGTTGACCACTTCATGTGATATAAATCACATTTTTTAACCGTTCTAAAAAAGATCCTTGCTTACCTACCTACTGGTAGGTAGTCTTGATTTCAACAACACGACAACAACATATTCATGACAAACGAGGGTTATACGATGAAAAAATTAATCATGGCAGCAGTTCTTGTTTTCCCGGCATTCGCGTTCGCAGCACAGCCTCAACATGAAGAAATCCAGGATTCGCAGTCAGGAGTCGTACACATCAGCCGAGACGCAGCGGGGACGACATTCGTATCAGGCAACCTGAACGAAACCCGTGACTTCAATGGTCAGGCCAGTCTGAGTGAAAGCGAAAATGTCACCGCCGTGCTCATCCCGTCAATGGCCCAGGAACTCAACCGAAAACAGGCAGCAGAGTCTGTGAGGTTCGGGGCGATTTCAGCCAGTGGTGCAGCCACTCCTGACGACCTGGGTAAGGCGCTGATGGCAAAAGCAGAACATCAGGGAGCATCCGGCTACCGTATCACCAGCGTCAGCAACATGACCCCCTATTCCGGTACAGCAACACTGTACCGTTGAGAATATATCTTCCCAGCGGGGCTGTATCCGACCGCTGGAAAGGTTGAAGGTACGCTAATTAAACAAACAGGTGCGTCAGGCGTAACGTCTGGAACTTCCTTAACAAAAATATTCTAATTACCCGTGCAAGGGATTAAAACCGATGAAAAATATCACACTAATTATTGTTGCTGCTGCCATGCTCACGACTTCTGCTCTGGCTTTTGCCGGGCCTGTCATGGAAGTGAACCAGATGGATGCCTCCGGCCTGAATGAAACGGGCGTCATTTCTTCCGGAGGCTTTACTACCCTCGACGAATTAAATGCCTCTCTCTCGATGAAAGCCAGCGGAGCCGGAGCCAGCCATTACCGGATCGTCAGCGTTACCGGGAACAACAAACTGTCTGGTACGGCCATTCTGTACCGCGAATAATCTGATATCCTATACTTCACGTCCCGTGGCCCTCTGGTCACCAGACGTGCCAGTGTTTGAGAAAACCCAAGGGTCACCTGAGTCCGGAGAAAAGTTATGTCCACGTACGACAGCCTTCTTGATATGGCTGACACCATGATCCAGGAAAGTGGCTACCAGGGCTTCAGTTATGCCGATTTGGCTAATGGACTCGGAATACGAAAGGCCAGTATCCACTACCATTTTCCAACGAAAACCGATCTGGGCATTGCTTACTGTGAACGTAAGGAAACCCGGCTTCTCCAGATGGAAGAGAAGCTGTTGGGGGTTCCTGCCGGGAAAGCCCGTCTTGGCGCATATATTGAAGCCTTCGCGTACTGCGCCCAAAAAGGGCAAATGTGTGGCGTTCACGCCATGCTGTCTGACAGCAATTTGTTTGAGCCTTCCCTGCAAGATGCGGTGAGTAAACTTGCGCAAACGGATTTGAGGATCGTCGCTGATGTTCTGCGAAGCGGACGGGAAACCGGTGAGCTGGAATTTAGTGCAGATCCCGAAGACCTGGCGATCATAGTCAACTGTGCCGTCAAAGGAGCATTGATGCTGAACCGTGTTCCGCCTCACAACGCTTGCGAACGAATGAAGGTAGTCGTGCAACAGCTGTTTTCTTAACCAGGTGATGCTTGCAAAACCGCTAATCGAACCAACAAACAGACCACCTTCTGGTGGTTTGTTGTTTCTGCGAAACGTGATTTCAAGTCAAAGTTCCATGATTGAAGGTCTGGGTTTCATGGCTTTTTTCAGGCATGTATTTCGGCGTTTCCTCACCCATTCTCCTTCCTTGGCCGACAAACGTGAGTTGAACACTTTTAACCAGCGCGCAGCGGCGCGTCTATACATTCCAGCTCTTTCCAGGCTTTCCGCCATTTCATCGATGATCACTGCCAGTTCGCTCCAGGGGAAATGCAGATTTGGGAATTTTGGATACAAAAAAACCGAAGCGGAGTCGGCTTTACGATGGGTTAAAAAGGAATTCACTCGCTTTTATTTTTCGACCGAGCCACAACCGCCAATCATTTTCGAGATAGATACTGCTGGTGTAAGCAGGTAGTCATAGCTGCAATTCTTCTGCTTGTTATAGATGCTACCAGTACAACCAAAAAGCGTCGTTAATACGGCACCCAGAACGACAAACTTAAGTAAAGGTTTCATGTGGAACCAAAAAATTAAACAAACCTTCAAATTATAATGAGGGGGTAATACAGCGCACTGTAATATTAACCAAACCTTTACCGAACACAACCTTAGACTGAAAAAAATAAATCAAAGAGTATTGTTAGAAAATTAAAAGATAGGTTATGAAAAAAACACCACGTCAGGGACGTGTGGTGTCAACATCATATAAATGAGCCTAACGCCATTGAATGGTTGTAATTACCCCCCTGCTTTTTTAGAACAGTGTAGTGGATGCTATTAGAAAAATTATGCATTTCGCTCAATATTAAAAAGTAAATATTTAAATATTGAGCACCCAAGAGAGAGATAACAAACCATTACACCTCAGTGTACAGGCAACCGCCCGTGTTTATCACAAAAAACGAGCTGTAGAATTTATTTAAGACAAAAAATGATCATTAACCCTTTCAAAACTCCATTTTTTATTTATCATACGAAAGCCCACACACCACCATTCTTCAAGATGAGTTTCAGACTTAAGCAGGATTGCAAGTTACTGTTTTTTCGTTGTTACCCTGATACGAACGCTTTATTGCGAGCTTCAATCATTTTATAAGACGCAAAATTAAGGAGAACAGATGAGAACGAAAATTGCTGCACTGGCTTTTATTATTACATCTTCCCTCGCGGTGAATATCTGCCAAGCGGAAACAATGACTGCGCTGGTTAAACTCCCTTATGGCGTGAAGTCAAAAGTACTCAACTCCCTCAAAATTTCAGACATTCATCTCCCCGAAGGAAATAAACCCTTAACATGTCGGGTGCTGCGTTTTCGGACTGTTGATGTACAACCGGGCTCCCATATTGACCTTCACAGCCACGAAAACCGGCCTGCTATGTTGGGCGTGACACGGGGAACGTCGATTGTTCATCCTTATCAGCATCAGCCAGTGACGCTGCATGTGGGTGATTCGTACAAAGAGTATGCAAATGTGCATTATGCGCGAAATGGCTCTAAAACTGGCATGCTGACCATGACGACTTTTGACCTCTTGGATGATGGCTCCCCATGCAATGACGTGACGTATCCACAAAATACACCGCTGCTGAATAAACTTAAGGCGGAGCATGACAAGTTTTATGTTGATGCCCCTAAAAAAGGAGGTCTTGAGAAAAGTAACCCGGTGTACAGCCATAACATCAACGACATTCAGTTTTCGGACAAGAGCGATAAGCTTACAGATCGTGTGATGCGGGTAAGAAAAGTAATATTGTCTGCAGGAACCGCGTTACCGGAACAGGATTTCAGCAATCGCCCAACCTATCTTTTAGTGCTCGATGGTGCGCTTGACGTTGAGCAGAGCGGAAATAAAGATGCTTCACCGGTCGGTAAACTGGGTACAGCTGACCTGGTCAATGCCGGAAATGTGAGCATTAAAAATAATTCAGCCACGGCGGCGGCGAGCTATCTGGTCTTCGAGATATGGGATCCAAAAGATACTGATGCGATTTAATGAGCGCACGAAAAGTAACAATAAAGGAAGAATCTATGCAAAATGTTAATCGGCGCTGGGTAAGAAAAAGTTCTTATTCCGTCAGAGAAACCGCGGATCGCCTGCTCTCCAAATTAGCAGAGTTCCCGGAAGTGATGATTGTGGCTGATGTTGATCAACAAAAAGTTGCTGCATTATCCAGTAAGAGCATTGATGATGCTGTATGCCTGATGTTCCAGAACACGAAGTTGGTCGGAAGCCTACTGACAAGTAATATTGACGTCGGTTTCGAACTGCCAATTAAGGCCTTTATCTGGAAGGCAAAAAATGGGGAGGTCTGGATCCGGTGTACTGATATCGACCATATGAATAATTTTTACCAACTCAACGGCGGTCAGGGAGCAATAGATACTATCTACGGTCTGTTACCTGGCTGGCTTGATTTCGCGGTCAGTTGATGCTCCGGCAGGTCAGATGTATGTCTGATCTGCCGAATACTGCACAGGGCTGAATGGGGATGGGATTCTCTGTCCTAAGAACACAAAAGATGGAATTAATAGAAAAATTGGAGGCTCAGACCCGCGAAAATTTGCCATCGTGGCTGTCCGTACCCGGCAAGGGTCAGGTCGTTGGTGAGGATGCTAGAACTGTTACATATGTCATGTTATTGGTAAGCGTACAGCGCGGGCCTTCTGGTGATAATCTGATGCATCCGACAAAGTGGTGTCCACCAAAAAGTAGTGGGAACTAATGTATCAGATATGCAAAAAATGTGACTCCCGGCTGGCATAAGGGCTGCCCTAATTATTCCCCCCAATTCAATATTCCTCCTCCAATAAATTTAATGTTGATTATTGAGAACAAAATCTGCATGAACAAACATATTGAAATGCGACATCCGCCTACTATTAAAATATTGGAATTCACTATTCAAATTTATTAAATAAACCTTATGGGTCAGAGATAAATAAACAGGGGGCGTAGAAGTGCAAACAGTTAAACTGTTAACACTTGCATTTCAATAGAATAAACTTTTTTACAGGTGGGAATTAAAATGAATCACAACAAATTGATACTCCAGAAGTTGAAACGTCGATATGCATTAAGTTAATCTGATATAGTTCTTAAATCAGAATGTTATTCATTTCAGGTTTACTAAAAGGATTGATCTGCCATGAAAAATTCAATGTGTACACTTATCCTTCTGACATTAAGTTTCAGCTCATTTGCCTCAAAAGAGATCCGTGGCTCTGAGATGGCCAATATGAAAGAAAAAATTGGTGAAATCTCTGTAGATGTCAGAGATGGAACACTCGATGAAGCGCTTTCTCAGTTATCCAAAAAGGCCGATGAAAAAGGTGCAGCTTATTATCGCATCACCTCAGCTGGCACGGATGGTATGGGTGCTGATGTGCGTGCAACAGCTGATATATATAAATAAGTTATTCGATTAATAATGTCTTTCGCTGTTCAATGCTGAAGAATTCATATCGAAAGAGGTTCAACGTACTTGGTTATAAGCCCACCACTCAAAAAACAGAGATGTCTCAGGCATTTTCTTTAAGGAATAAATATGTCTTTTCGCAAACATAACGTTAAATTGATTTTACTGGCTACTTCGCTCGCGTGTTCTGCCGGCGCTACTGCCAGTCACCACTTTGAATCCGCTGCTGCACTTCAGGATCCGAGCATTAACCAACTCGATAACTATGTTTTCCAGTCTTCACGTGCTGATGCCACCTCCTTTATCATGGATATCAATCCTTCACCCAATGATGCTGCGGGTGGCGTTTTCAAACCAGGCGCGCTTTATAACATTCATATTGCCGATGACTCTAAGTTCAAGACGGGCCATACCTTCTCAGTCATGTTTGATGAGAAAGGAAACTATACGGTTTACGACATGAATTCGCCTAACGCGCCGGTGGGTACAAAAGGTAAGGAAATCGGCAAAGGGGAGCTGAATAAAAAAGCTGAACTGTCAGAGGGTATCCATCTGTGGGCAGGGGTAGTAAAAGACCCGTTCTTTGGCAATTCTCCGGGCCTGCACATCCTTCGTCAGCAGCTGTCAGAGGGTACGTATGATCCTGGCATCTGGACATCAGTGAAAGGAAAAAATATTTTCACTGGCCGCAAATGCGGCGCAATAGTTCTGGATGTGCCGAACACGTTGTTAGGGAAAAAGATCGAAGTCTTTATGACGACTGCCGTACAGAAGGATTCCAACTGGAAACAGGTTCAGTATTCTGCCATTCCACTGTTTTCTCATTCCATGCTTTTCGAAAACGAAGCGCTTAAAACCGAGCACAATATGAGCCGCCCTGATAACTCTCAGGACATGAAAAACTTTGTCTCTGCCCGTACTGCTCGTGCCAGTACCTTTGCGCACTCCCAGAAAGAGCCTCAGGTTTATGGTGACAAAGTTGCCAGTATGCTTGTGCCAGATGTCATCACTTATAACGTCGGTACGCCGGCTAAATTCTCAGCAGCGTCGATTAATGGCCGCAGCCTGAGTGACGATGCCATGAGTGAAATGCTGACATTGCTGTTAGGCCAGCCTACTGACCAGCATATTACTGACCAGAAATTGTATACGCAGGATTTCCCTTATCTGATCCCTGCCTCGCTCAAATAACCAGAATGGGTTTCCATCAGCCATATGAAAATATGGCTGATTTTTTTCGATATGAGATAAAGGATTTAGTAATGAGAGGATATACCTTCCCGGTTCCCCGTAAATTGATCAAGGTATCTGGCCTTTTTCTAGCCACTCTTGCCCTGTGTGGTACCAATGCATTTGCCCATGATTTCTGGATCCTGCCCCATGATGCAATGTCCAAAAACGGGGATAAGGTTATTTTTGAATTACGCATCGGACCGGGAGTGCCCGGTAAGCAGACCCCGCGGCTGCCGGGCCTTATCGCCACCTTTGATGCACAGGATGCGTTGGGACAGCAGAACGTGGAAGGGCACGATGGCGCGCTGGTCATCGGACACCTGAAAACTCGTGTTCCCGGCGCGACAATCACCTCACTTACGACTAACGGCGCAAAAATCACACTGCCTGCGGATGAGTTTGAAGATTATCTGAAGGAAGAAGGTCTGAATAAAATAGTAAAAGCTCGCGCGGAAAATGGTGAGTCCGACCAGCCCGGTGTTGAATTATTTTATCGCTGTGCCAAGTCCGTTATTCTCGTTGATAACCAAAGCAAGGGCTACGATAACGTTCTTGGTCTGGAGCATGAACTGGTACCGCTTACTGATCCGATTAAGTACACACCAGGTAAGCCTTTTGTTGTCAGATTATTCGCCAACTCCCGGCCATTGGCCCGTTTGCAGGTTAAAGCCGAACTGAATACCACCCCACCGACTATCCTGCGGGCTATCACGGATAAGAACGGTCTCGTCAGTTTTAATCTGCCGATGAAGGGGGAGTGGTTATTTAGCTCCGTGGATATGGATGTTTCCCCGGTCGATGGCGCTGACTGGAAAAGTATCTGGGCTTCATTAACCATTCCTGTTGCAGAAGGAAATGCAGGATGACAATAAATAAAACACTGATTAATTTTATTCTCATGTTGGCCCCATTGCTGATGATGAATACTGCGCATGCGCATAGCTCCGCTGAGGCGTCGGGCTGGATGCATCCGCTGTCGGGCATGGATCATTTGCTGGCCATGCTATCTGTCGGGGCGTGGAGCAGCCAAATCGGTGGAAAAGCCATCTGGATAGTCCCTTCCGCGTTCGTTTGCTTTATGTTTACCGGTGGTTTAATTGGCTTTGAACACATTGAAATACCGGGCACGGAAGTCGGGGTTTCGCTTTCAGTGGTGTTGTTGGGTCTGGCCATTAGCGCGAAGAAAATCCTGCCGGTTTATCTGGCGGCCGCTGCAACCGCGCTTTTCGGTATATTCCATGGGTACGCACATGGCTATGAGATGCCATTAATGCAAAATAAAGCCACGTATACCCTTGGTTTTTTAGCCACGACCGCAATGTTGCATGTCGTTGGCGCTGTCAGCGCACATTATCTGTTGAAAACCGCCAGCGGTGATAAGCTCCTGCGCTCGATCGGTGCTATGAGTACTCTTTGTGGGCTCTACCTGGTTTATACCGTTATTTAGCTTTTGCGCCCGCAAGGAAGCTAATGAGGGCGGTTCTGATCCTCAATGTATTTCTTAATCACTTCAAGGGGCCCATCACCAACACTACCCGCAAAATATGACGGTGGCCAAAGCGCGTCCTTCTTCCATGCGGGTTTGTGTAATTGGTTAGTCTGTAAGACTTTCGTTCCGAGCAACTTTCCGTCGTAGCTGAGAACCGCACCAATGTGAATATCCAGATGTGTATCAACACCTAAAATTACAGGACAGTTCAGCCAATCCCTGCACGGGTCAGTCCGATCCGGTAGTCAGGAGTATAGTAAACTGAGTATCCCAACAGTTGCCACGGCGACTCATGCTCGGGGTCAGATTATTGCCCCGGCAGAACCGCTGCCAGTCATCACTACCGTACTGGCTACCCTGGACGCCCTTCTAAGAGTCAAGCCGTTAACGGGGTGCTGTTGATCTGCCTGTTTTGATTTCGCAGTAATGTATAAACTTCGCGTGAGGTATATCGCTTCAGACAGCGTATTGCTTCCATTTTTGTATGTCCCTCTGATACTCGCCTGGCGACATATTCCTTTGTTTTAGCGTCATTTCGTAAACGTCCGATGGCTATTATGTGAATTGCACTATTCGCAGCACGATTTCCGCCCCGGTTAAGTCGGTAACGGTTCGTGTTTCCTGAAGAGACAGGAACAGGGCTGACACCACACAGGTGCCGCAAAACCTGATTCTGATCTTAATCGTTGGGTTTTTTCTCCGAGAGTGATCAGCAACTGCGAAGCGCTTTCGTATCCAATAGCATTACGTTTAATTCGTTCAGGTGCCTGCTCATCGCATTTGCAGAATGATGACGTTACTGCTTGCCGGATCAGTACGCTCGCGAAGTTCAGTGACGCTCTCCTGCTTCACTTTTTCGCCTGTGTTGCCCCAGGAAGAGCGAACAAAGTTAAGTACATCGGTCATCTCTTTATCAGACAACTGTTTGCGGAAAGGAGGCATGCGATAAGCATCTGGTTTGCCGCCGGCCACTATGCGATCGGAACCGTTAAGAGTAATGTTAATGGCTGAGGACTCATTCACCAGCATTGATGTCGCGCCTGCAAGCGGCGGTATCCACGGTGCCTGTCCACGTCCATCAACACCATGACAACTGCTACAGCGCGCAATGAATGTTTGTGCACCTGGGTGCTTTGACCTCTCCGAAATCGTAAGCTTGCTGGCCGTTAAACTGTCATACTTCCAGGTATCATCGGTACTGTTAACGCCCGGAGGCAGCGATTTCAGATAGAGTGCAATGGCACGCAGATCCTCATCACTCATGTATTGAGTCGAGTTATTGAACACTTCGGTCATAGAGCCAAAGACAACGCTGTGCTGATTGCGGCCCGTTTTCAGGAAGCTATAAATATCCTCCTCGCTCCAGCGCCCTAACCCAGTATTGGCATCCCCCCTCAGGCTCTGTGCATACCAGCCATCAAGCAGTGCGCCAGCCAGGTAATACTTACTGTCGGCGCTAAGCCCCTTCTCATTAAACGCAAGTCCTCTTGGGGTGTGACAGCTGCCGCAGTGGCCCGGGCCTTCAACAATGTATGCGCCTCGGCTCCAGGCGTCATTCTTCCCAGGCCTGGCTGTACTCGGCGCAGGATCTACAAAGAACAGGTTCCAAAATGCCATTGGCCAGCGCAGATTCAGCGGCCAAGGGATTTCGCTTTCCCGGTTGGGCTGTTTAACCGGTTTGACACTATGCATGAAGTAAGAATACAGCGCCCGGACATCATCATCATTAAGCTTGATATAGGACGGATATGGCATAGCCGGATAAAGCCGATGGCCGTCTTTTGCAACACCGTGTCGAACGGCTTTGTCAAAATCGGCCAGCGTGTAATTTCCGATACCCGTCTCTTTATCGGGGGTGATATTGGTTGCATAAATACCCCCAACCGGCGTGGTAAACTTAAGTCCACCCGCGAACGGGGCGCGCTCTTGCGTACTGTGGCAGGCCACACAGTCACTGACCCGCGCTGCGTATTCACCTCTGCCGATCAGCTCTGCTGAGGCCGTATCCCCGGAGAATCGCTGTTCAAACGCAGACTGAGGCGAACGCAGTACAAACCACATTACCGCGGCAGCTAACAGCATTATGAGCAGGACAACGGCAGCGAATTTTCTCATTGTCATTGTAATATTCCCTTAAATCCGTCGCCTCAGGTGAAATCATATCGCGACAGCGGCATGCTGCGAACGCGTTTACCGGTCAGCCTTGCGACCGCGTTAGCAACAGCTGGAGGGATAGCAGGCAGCGGAGGTTCACCTATACCGCCCATCTTTGCTCCACTCTCAACGATGCGAACATGTACACGCGCCATGCGTGACGGCGGAAGGATTGGATACAAATCGTAATTACGGGCAACAGGTTTGCCTTTCTCATAAAGGCTTTCTTCAATCAGAACCTGAGAAAGTCCAAGCGCCACAGCGCTGTTCACCTGGGCTTCAATGATGGCAGGATTGACAATATTACCTGGATCGATCGCTTCCCAGATCTGGTGCACCCTGACCTGCCCGTCTTCAATAGACACCTCTGCGATGGCCGCCGCCTGCGTGCCAAAAGGTGATGCCATGGCGACCCCACGCGCACGACGCGATCCGTCTGCGGCGGTATACGGGCCAGCTTTCCAGCCACCGGATAGCTCTTCGACTGCACGCAATAAGGTTGTCAGCCGCGAATTACCTTTCAGTAACCGCATGCGCAGATCAAACGGATCTTTGCCACCCTTATCGGCAATTTCATCAAGGAACGATTCATACAAAAAATCATTCATTGAGTTGCCGACGGAACGCCAGTACCCGACCATGACCGGCCCCTTTTTATAAAGTTGGGCAATACGCACATTGGGGATGGCGTAAGCTTTACCCGACAGGCCTTCGACCGAGGTTTCATCGATCTGGTCGTCTTTTTTACCCGCGATCCCTTCAGCCGCGCCTTCACAGGTGCTGATAGCCTGAATAGCGATGGGATATCCCTCAGCGTCTAGCCCTGCGCTGAACCGCACTGCCGCCATCGGACGATGTGTATCGCGCAAAAACTCTTCTTCTCTGCTCCAGATCAGTTTGACTGGACGCCCCACCGCCCGCGCCAGCTGGATAGCCTGAGGGTAAGCCATTGCAGAGCGATCATAGTTAAAGTGTCGCCCAAAGAACCCGCCCATCAGAGGCGAATGAATGAAGACCTTTGAGATATCCAGGCCAGTTAGAGCGGCCACATCGGCCTGGAATAGTTCCGGTTCCTGGTTTGGGATCCAAAGTTCCAGCGTACCGTCATCGTTAAACCGCGCCAGTGCCGTAGGTGGCTCCAGCTGGGCATGGTTCAAATGCTGGCTGTGATACTGTGCCGTCAGGGTGGTTTTCGCTTCCTGCATAGACTGGGCGAAATCTCCTCTTACCTCTACGTCCCCCCCCTCGCCCTGGGCGTTTGCCAGCTCTTCGGCGAACGCTGCGGAAGAGAAATCAGCGGGCATATAACGGAATTTTTCTGTTTCGTCAGGCTCCAGCCAGTCAATCTGCAGGGCTTCAGCGGCTTGTTTCGCATTCCACCAACGCTCGGCGACAACGGCAACGGCTCCGGGCAGTTTATGAACGGAATGTATGCCTTTCATCGATTGCACCTGGGTCACATTAAGAATGGTGCCCACTTTCAGACCCAATCTCGGCGCATGCTGGACGGCGGCGTGCAGCATGTCCTCAACGCTGCAGTCGATGGTGTATACAGCCTTGCCAGTTGATTTTTCATAAACATCGAGCCGTTTAACAGGTTTACCTATCCAGCGGAAATCTGAGGGATGTTTCAGTTTTACAGACGCAACGTCCGGTACGGGCATATCAAGCGCACGCGCGGCAAGCCCCCCGTATGGCAGGGACCGGCCGCTGGCCTCATGGATAACCTTTCCTGGCTCTGTTTTCAGCGACGCAACAGGCACTTGCAAAACTTCTGCCGCAGCCTGCAATAGCATTTGGCGCGCCAGTGCGCCAAGGCGACGCATGGAGAAGTAGCTGGAACGTACCGACTCGCTGCCGCCGGTGCTTCTGATACCGCCTTCCATAATCAAGTAGTCAGCGCCAGCGGGGGCATTCTCCACAAGGAAGGTCGATGGATCCGCATCGAGCTCCTCACCAACAATTTGCGCCATGGCGGTAAAGATCCCCTGGCCGCCTTCAGCAAATGGGCACTGGAAGCGAATAACATTATCCGTACGGATCTCAAGAAACGCCGGTACTCGCGTGCCGGGTGCTAAGGTTGCCGGGCTGACCTTTGCGTGAGCCTGTTTGACTGGAAAGCCAAAGCCCAGCACGAGCGCGCCAGCTGTCACACCGGCTGTAGCCAACAGCAGGCGTCGACGAGAGATATTGACGGGCTCTTCTTGTGTAGGGAATTTTTCTTTTTTGCCATTCTGTCGTCGAGGATAATCAGTCATTTTTTACGTCCACGCCCGCCACTTCATGAATCGCTGCGCTGATGGCGTTGTAGGTACCACAGCGGCAAAGATTGATCATGGCCGCCTGTATTTCTTCTTCAGAGGGATTAGGCGTCTGTTTCAGCAATGCAGTAGCAGCCATGACCTGTCCTGACTGGCAGTACCCGCACTGTGGAACCTGATGTCTGACCCAAGCTTCCACGAGCTGTTTACCGACGTCGTCCGCTTCAATGGCTTCAATTGTCATTATCTTTTTGCCAGCGGCAGCTTCCAAGGGAGTCACACAGGAACGGACGATCTGACCGTCAATCATGACGGAACATGCACCGCATTGCGCCAGACCACAGCCATATTTGGTTCCCGTCATGCCCAGATTGTCGCGGATAACCCATAGCAACGGCGTATCCCCTTCAGCGTCTACATGGTAGGTTTCTTCATTAATTTGAATGTTCATACTTCTCCAGCATGCGGATTAAATTATGCTTATATAGTTAAACTTCCCTTTTCCTATTTTAGGATGTAGCAACAAAACTAAGTGGGCCAAGAGAGATGAACTTTGTATTCAATGGTCGATGTTGGGATATTGAGTACAAACATGCTTCATTCATAATATTTAAGCTACGCGATTGCAAATGCATTGATGATAAAAACATTAAAATTACTCGTTATCGTAGTAACTTTTAAAACTTAAATGAAACTGCTTATGAATGGCCATCCATTTGTCAATGGCCATTAAAATGAAAAATAAAGAATTTTAAATATTATTGTTTATAAGGAATAGTCACAAGTCCATAAGAGTGTATCAATGCACTGCCTGGGTACTCCCCAATCTTGGTCAAATCACCACTTTGCTTATCGATTTTAAATACGAATGTTTTCCCTGTGTTGCCGCTGATAGTATTAACATAATTACCATCTGCACTTAGATCGATATCGAGGAAATACTCGTCATATTTGGCATCCTGATAAGCGATTTCTTTTTTAAGCTTAATGCTGCCGTCGCTATTGATACTGTAGGTAGAGATACTTGAGGTTAACGGGTTGGTAGACCAGGCATATTTACCGTCCTCGGATGCGGTGATCCAACAGACAGTTTGCTCTCCACCCCAGATACTTTTCCCCGCCAGGACATCAGGGGAGATCATTGTCAGCTTGCCCTGGGTGTCGATGTTATACGAGGTAACTGAGCCAGTCTGTCCCTGGAAACGTTGTAAGAAAGGGTATTTCTTTTTTTGCTCAGCCGTTGAATTATAAAAATTACGCCCGCTGTCAATAAATCGCGTTTCCGTTACCAACAGAGTGGCATTCCCATTTTCACCCTTGACGATTTTTGTGCCAATCGGCAAAGCAAAGAAACGATTTTTATTTGCCTGCGGTGAGTAAATCATTGATACCGGTTTTGCAGATAATTCGCCATCGTCACCAATCGCATAGGATCTGACCAGGCCTGTAGTAATTTCAACGACAATCAGGAATTTCCCATCAGGGGTAACTTCAATGCTTGCCGGACGGCCTGATAGCGTACGCACAGAATTTGGCAGCGCTTTTAATAAACCATTATCGTCAATGGTGTAGCCTTTTATATTTCCTTCGGCTGGGTCTTCTGCGTTTTCACCCATACTGACGACGTACACATAATTTTTAAATGAGGCGATACCATTAGGTTTGACATCACCGGCAGCAACTTTATTGACGACTTTAAGCGAGAGGTCGTCCTGAACTCGTAACGAGGTAACAGTGCCATCTCCGGCATTCACAACCAAAACATTTTTGTTATCAGCCGAGCGCCATAAACCATAGGCTGCAGCTAAAGGATCAATTCCATCTTTAAATGTATGGCCTGATTTAGGATCGTAAGGCAAACCAAACAGTTCGACCAAACCAGTTCCCTTTCCCTCCGTTTTAAACTCGCCAATTTTATCCAGAGTCCCATCAGAATACTGAGTGTATCCGATAACTGAATTTTCCTCTGCATTGTTCGTCGCGACATATACACCACCGGTAATATCTTTAGCAGCAACGAAAAAGGAGACAGGAAGAAACACTGCGCTTAATATATACTTCATCATAAAAACGCTCCGTGAGAATGGTGAAAAAACAACTATTAATACACTTCGTTAGCTGAATTATGCACAGGATATGATAAGTTACGCTGCGTTAAAAACATCTACCTAGTTAGATGCACTGAGAATAATGATAATTCCTTTATTTTTATTCTCTCTTAAATGGCATTTTTATGCATTTCACGCAACGCTCATTATTTGTACTATGCGGCAGAATAGAGCGCACCACCAATATATACAAGTCAATTATATTGAAAAGTTTATTTATAATTTTAGAACAAGCAGTAAGATAGTAGAGATTACTGAATAACCCAGAGAAAAATTAACTATTAGCAATAAATTGAAGCCGGTCACAGTATTTATTTAAAAACATCATACGATGAATCATTCGCCAAAAGTTTAATTTACTCAACAAAGCCGATTTGTTATTACAGCCAGCTCAGCTCCCACCAATATAACGGTGGCTTAACCACCCAATGAATCATAGCGATTGCTCTGAAAAAAATCTAAAACTGTGTACATTTTTTGTCGGTCACATCACTCGGATGTGTATCGGGGAATGAGTGCTGTTATGCTCTTCTAACTCTTAGATAAAGATTCAGTTATTTGCAAATGAGGATCTACAAAACAGAAAATTCATGTCCAAGTGCTAGCGAAAATTTCACTTAGCGTCTAACCTTTACCCAAGCTTCATCTCAATGAAAATGCTGGGTTCATTTTTTTCCAGCTGAAAATTTGTCAGCGCACTTTTATTACCAAAAAATCCTGTTTAAACGATCTGACGGTATGAACCCGGCCAAGGGTTCATTATCCTGGCCTGTCTGTTTTGAAGAATAAGCGTTTATTAATCAACGAATTGATGAAGGATATCAATGATGAAAAGGTCCTATAAAGGCGTCGGTGTTCTTGCTCTTGCAGCCGGTGCGTTATTCCCCTCCGTTTATGCAAACGCAGAAGAACCGGCACAAAATACACCTAACAATCAAAATAACGGCAATAAACCCAACATTATTCTGATTGTGGCAGATGACACGGGTTACGGGGATTTAGGCGCCTATGGCGGTGGCGAAGGCCGCGGAATGCCGACACCTAATCTCGATAAAATGGCACAGGAAGGTATGACCTTCTTCAGCTTTTACGGTCAGCCAAGCAGTACGCCGGGGCGCGCGGCCATGCAGACCGGACGTATTCCAAACCGCAGCGGTATGACCACCGTCGCTTTCCAGGGACAGGGCGGCGGCCTTCCGAAAGAAGAATGGACGCTGGCGTCAGTGCTGAAAACTGGCGGATATGACACTTTCTTCACCGGCAAATGGCACCTTGGCGAATCCGATTATGCGTTGCCTAACGCACAGGGCTACGACGAGATGCGCTACGTCGGCCTCTATCACCTCAATGCTTACACCTACGCTGACCCGACCTGGTTCCCGGATATGGATCCGAAACTGCGTGAAATGTTCAAGCGCGTGACGCGCGGGGCATTGTCCGGCAAAGCGGGTGAAGCGCCGCATGAAGATTTCAAAATCAACGGCCAGTACGTCAATACGCCAGAAGTCGACGGCAAAGAGGGCGTGGTTGGGATCCCGTTCTTCGACCGTTATGTCGAAAAAGCCTCGCTGGAATATCTCGACTCTCACGCCAAAGACACCAAACCGTTCTTCATGAGCATCAACTTTATGAAGAACCATCAGCCGAACATGCCGGATCCTGATTACATCGGCAAATCGATGTCCAAAACCAAATACGCCGACTCAATGGTGGAAATGGACGCCCGCGTCGGGCGGATCATGGACAAAATCCGTTCGCTGGGTCTGGATAAAAATACGCTTGTGGTGTTTACCACCGACAACGGCGCGTGGCAGGACGTTTATCCGGATGCCGGTTATACGCCGTTCCGTGGCACCAAAGGGACCGACCGTGAAGGCGGCAGCCGCGTGCCAGCCATCGCCTGGATGCCGGGTAAAATTAAAGCCGATGTGAAAAACCACGATATCGTCGGCGGTCTGGATCTGATGGCGACCTTCGCGTCCGTCGCGGGCATCAAAGAGTTGCCCAAAAATGACCGCGCCGGTAAGCCAATCATCTTCGACAGTTACGACATTTCTCCGGTGCTGTTCGGTACCGGCCCGGATCCGCGCACTTCCTGGTTCTACTTCACCGAAGACGAACTGACGCCGGGAGCCGCACGAGTCGGACATTACAAAGCGGTGTTTAACCTGCGTGGAGATAACGGCGCATCCACCGGCGGGCTGGCCGTTGACAGCAACCTCGGCTGGAAAGGTGCGTCATCGTATGTGGCGACCGTGCCGCAGATCTTTGACCTCTGGCAGGATCCTCAGGAACGTTATGACATCTTCATGAATAACTACACTGAGCACACCTGGACATTGGTGACGTTCAATCAGGCGATCGGCGAACTGATGAAAACCTACATCAAATATCCGCCGCGTAAATTGCAAGGCGAAGGCTATTCCGGGCCGGTCACGCTCACTCAGTACGAGCGATTCCAGAATGTTCGCGAACAGCTGGATAAACAGGGTTTCCAGATACCTATGCCAACCGGTAACTGATGACCTGAATGAAAGGCCCGGTTCAGACCGGGCCTGTTTTATCAGATGACGAAGGTTTTAAAATGACTCATTTTGTCCGCTTTTCCGGTGGATCACAGCGGTTAATCGCCGCCTGCGTTTTATTTATTTTTCTCGCCTGTCAGACCGCTGCGGCGGCTACCTATCCCGCCACTGTACTGCCTTCCTGGAACGACTCCGCCACCAAATCCAAAATTATCGATTTCGTGCAGAAAGTGACTGACGAAGGCGGCGCGGAGTACGTCAAACCGGAAGAGCGCATTGCGGTGTTCGATAACGACGGCACGTTGTGGACAGAGCAACCGGCGTACGTCCAGCTGGTGTATCTCATCGACCGAATCAAAACACTGGCACCGCAACATCCGGAATGGAAAACCCGACAGCCTTTCAAGGGCATTCTGGAAAACGATATGCGCGCCGTGGCTGCCACCGGCAACGTAGGGCTGATGGAGATTGAGCATGCCGCCGATGCCGGGCTGACCACCGATGAATTTAAACAAAACGTCACGAAGTGGCTAGATACAGCTCGCGATCCCCGCTTCCGGCGGCCTTATACCGAACTGGTGTATCAGCCGATGCTTGAGCTGCTAAGCTATCTGCGCGCTAATGGCTTTAAAACCTACATCGTATCCGGCGGCGGCACTGATTTTATGCGTCCTTGGGCGGAAAAAACCTATGGAATTCCGCCTGAACAGGTGATCGGCTCCACTGATAAAGTCAAATTTGAAATCGATAAAAATGGCCACGCACAGCTGATTAAACAGGGCGTGATCAACTTTATTGATGACGGCGACAGCAAGCCGGTGGCGATCAACCGTTATATAGGCCGCATGCCGTTGCTGGCGTTTGGTAACTCCGACGGTGATTTGCCGATGCTGCAATATGTGTCCTCCGGAACCGTTCCGAATCTGGTGCTATATCTGCATCACGATGACGCCGGCCGCGAGTACGCCTACGACCGGAAATCCAGTTTCGGTAAGCTGGACAAAGGGCTGGACGAAGCGACGAAAAAAGGCTGGCCGGTTGTCAGCATGAAATCAGACTGGAAAACCGTATTCCCTGAGCCTCAGGCGAAATAACGCATTGGCCTTTTAACGTCCTATAATATGCAAGTGAGAAACGCGATGAAACACAGCACGACGATCCCGCTTACTCCGCTTCTGAACTTTGAAAAGATGTCGGTGAATTTTAAACGTCGCTATCACGTGATGGCGAAACCTTCCGGGTCAACGTGCAATCTGGACTGTAGTTACTGCTTTTATCTGCATAAAGAGGAGTTGCTGCATCAGCATCGCGATGCAGGAATGACGGATGAAGTGCTGGAGAATTTTATCCGTCAGTACATTGCCAGTCAGGATGGTGAGGAGATCATTTTCTCCTGGCAGGGCGGCGAACCGACGCTGATGGGGCTGGAGTTTTTCGAAAAGGTGGTCGCTTTTCAGAAAAAATATCAGCCACGCAACCAGCGCATTGAGAACGATCTTCAAACCAATGCTGTGCTGATTAACGATCATTGGGCGAAGTTTCTCAAAAAGCACAATTTTCTGGTGGGCGTTTCCATAGACGGCCCGCGCGAACTGCATGACCGTTACCGTGTCACGCGCAGCGGGAAACCGACGTTTGACCGCGTGATGAAGGGCGTCGATGCCTTAAAGCGTCACGGTGTACCGTTCAATGCGCTGGTGGTGGTGAACCGCACCAATGCCCGTTTTCCGCTGGAAGTTTACCGCTTTCTGACGCAGGAGCTCGGCGCTACCTATATTCAGTTTAACCCCTGCGTGGAGCCGGTCGATTTTAAACAAACCGCGCCGCAGTTCTGGCAGGACGACAGCATTCCGGTCACCGGTTCGCGTCGCGCCAGACCCGGCGATCTGGATTCAATTGTCACCGACTGGTCGGTGGATCCTGATGACTGGGGCAAGTTTCTGATCGCAACATTTCAGGAATGGGTCACGAAGGATCTGGGGCGGGTGCAGGTTAACCTGTTCGAAACCGCCGTGGTGCAGACCATGGGATTACCTTCCCAACTTTGTATTACCGCTGAATTTTGCGGCAAAGGGCTAGCTATCGAGAAAAATGGCGACGTGTTTTCCTGCGACCATTACGTGTATCCTGAATATCGGTTAGGCAATGTCGCCACACATAAACTGGCGCATCTCGTTTTTTCTGAGCGGCAAAAACAGTTTGGGATGGGCAAACGCGACACTTTGCCCAAATACTGCAAAGAGTGTCCTTATCTGAATTTATGCTGGGGGGAATGCCCGAAAAACCGTGTCGTCCGTGCGCCTGACGGCGAGCTTGGGCTGAATTACTTATGTCCGGGGATCAAAGCTTTCTTTGCCTCGGCAACGCCTGCGTTAAACAATATCGCCAAAATACTGGCGGATCTAAAAGAATGATGGTTGATGCTGATAGGGCTTAACAATTGATGCTCCTCTTGTAATAAGGTTTTGAAAATGGTAATCAAGTCATAAACCTCTTTGTAAAACACTGCTTCCCCCTTCTCTAAATTCTCAGTCTTTGTATAAGACAGAGAAAACCCCACCACCGGCATCGATGCGCGGAAACCGGCTTAGCCGTTGCGGAGTAACCGGTGTCCGCTTGGAATTCGGAAATTATCCTACATTTAGATATTTGAGATTTACAAGTAGGTTCGTTCTAGTAAGCGGAAACGTCTGACAGAAAGGGGATACGGAATGATCGTACTGTGAGTATATCTTTTTGCTTATTTTCTTACACTCTTCCTGAATAAGGTATCTCGTAACTCCTCGAGCTTTTCATCTGATAACTGACAGGCTGATTTGATTCTTTCGGTTGCGCGCCACAGCTCGCTTTGCAACACGAGCCCATCATCCGTAAAGGTAATGAGAACCCGCCTTCCGTCTACGTGATCCCGCGTGCGGAATATGCGGCCGGCAGCCTCAAACCGTTTGAGGACGGGCGTAATGGTGCCGATATCCGTGCCGAGCTTATTCCCGATATCACCCACAGTATGTGGGGTTCAGTTAAACAACTCCAGTATGACCAGATACTGGAGAAAGGAAAGGCCCAGCGGATCCAGGAAAGGCTTATTTAACTGAATCGCCACGGATAATCTAGACACTTTCGAGCCGTTGTGGAGTGCCCCCGAGCCCGTAGACAAATCTGGCCTATATTTTGAGCATAGCAACTGTCTTTAGCGCCCGTTTACGATGCATGCTGGTGATCTTCATTCTTTTTCAGCATTGCGTTCAGGATGGTCAGTAATTTTCTGATGCAGGCCGTCAGTGCAACTTTTTTGGGTTTTCCTGCGGCAACCAGGCGTGTATAGAACTCTTTAATTATCGGGTTGTGCCTCGTCCCAACCAGGGCTGACATATAGAGAGCTGTACGAACTGAAGCTCGCCCTCCGGATACTGTTCGGCGACCGCGCATCGTACCGGAATCCCTGTTTACTGGAGTCCCCCCAATAAGGGCGCTAATTTCTCGTCGTGACAGTGAGCCAAGTTCTGGAACTTTGATCTTGATCCTACCCGCGAATAGTGGACACGCTGCGCAACTGCCTTATCCGGGGCATACCAGAGTTCTTTCTGCGCCGTTTTCATCACGTAAACCGTATTTACGGCTGGTTCGCCTCCAGCTACTCGGCCAGTTTCACTTCATGTCCGATCGGCAGATTCTCCGGATTACGCAGTAACAACCAGCGGTTGCGTTTGATGATCTTCCGCGCCTTGCTGTTGTCACGCAGCTAAGCAGAGTATCAGGTGCAGGATGTGTAAAGGAATCAACAGTGAAGCCTTCCCAGAAGAGGGAAGAAAGATTAGCATTCATGGCAGACGGCGGCTAAGTGGCTGATGAGTGTTTTGGCGAATTCAAAACTAACCACTTTTACCTCCGTTTTCTATTGGTTCACGCTTATCCGCGATGAATCTTTTTTTAGTATGTTTCTCTCGTCAGTAATCCGCTTCAGTTCTTTCTGAAGTCGCCAGATCTCAGACTGGGCATTGGACTGCGTTTTAGTGGCTGATGAATCAGGGCCATACTTTTTTCCCAGGCATAGAGGCTGTACGTGGTGATATCAAAACGGGTGGCGACGCTAGCGATGGAATGGCCGCGATCAACAACCTGTTTGACCGCTTTAACTTTGAAATCTTCGGGATAACGTTTACCGCTCATGGGCACCTCAGAGTCATCTTAAATGACTCTGAGGTGTCTGTTAAACCCGTGCGATTCAGGCAGCTAAATGAAAGGCCGAGAAAAACGCTAGACTATGAACCACCCGCAGAGCGGTTCAATAAATGTGTTGCACCATCGGTTGAACTCACAGCCAAAAGCGAACATTGCCCAAAATATGGGTAGCAGTAATTTTATCCAGTCTTATCAGGCGTAATAAGAGGTTTTTCTTAAATTACAAACTCATGTCTTTGCGTAATTAAGCTGTGGAATAGCGCTTTCAAATAATAGTTTTTTGATATTCAGAACATCTTGCAGACTGCTTCTTAAGGTTTTTTTCGTTCTTAATTATTCTTATGATTCACTAATGCTGAACATTTTATTGTTTTTTATAAAAAAGAATTACAGTAATAATATAACCATGATTAATAAAAGGAATTTTATAAATCATGGTGGCGGTGATATAAATTTAAACCTACACAAAGTAGATGGTTTGTAGGTGTTTTACTTTTTGGTTTTATACCTGTTCTGACTTTTAAAATACATTATTTTGAGCATGGCCATTCCCTATTATGACCTTCGTTATTACTCTCACTTCCGGCAGCACCTTGCTGCGCACACGGCAAAGTCATCGAAGCCTATTATATTTTTCGACTGACTGTTTTTAATAATCAATAACGAGGAGTCCAGACATCATGTCTGACACAAAAAATAATGACCTGAATGCCTCCGTGGAAGCGGCCATTGACTACGACACACTCGCACACATTGACGCTATCACCGACGCTGTTGGCAACTCTACCGGCCCGATCCTTAATGACGGCTACACCGATGACCTGCAACCCACTCTCAGTGGTCGCCTGCCTATGGGGGACGGCCAGGTACTACGGGTTTACGCTAATGGGATAGTACTTGGTTATGCAGATATCGGCGAGGGTGGGTACTGGAACTTCAAACCGGTCACACCACTCGAGGTGGGCAAAACCTATAACTTTCAGGTGTTCCTGTTAGACTCAGGCACCACTGAACTGCTGCCATCTAACACCTTCACTATCACTACTACCGAACTGAATCAGGACATAACACTGACTGCGCCGACCATCACTGACTACCAGGATAATGTCGGTGATTATCAAGGTGACTTTAAATCGGGCACCACCACCGATGATGCTACCCCTGAGCTGAAAGGACATGCTCAAGCCAACAGCATCGTACGTATTTACGAAGGCAGCACGTTGCTGGGCTCGGTTGTTACAAAAGCGGATGGCAGCTGGAGTTATACCACGCCTGAGCGTTCGGACGGCGAGCATACCTTCACGGCTACGGCGACCGATGCGGCAGGTAACATCAGTGACAAATCCGGCAGTTTTGTGATCACGATTGACACTCATACTGAAATGGCCATCACAGGCCTACAGGACAATGCGGGTACGGTGACGGGGCTGGTCACTGATGGTGGTATCACCGATGACACACGTCCGGTGCTCATTGGGACGGCAGAGCCGGGCAGCATCGTGTATATCAGTTCGACAGGGGTATATGGCGAACACTACAGCTTCACAGTCACAGCCGGCAGCGACGGTAAGTGGGCGCTGCCGCAAGGATATGGCGAAGGCAACTACGGTACCTTCAGCTACAGCGCCTACTCTGTTGATGCTGCAGGAAACCACAGTGAAACGGCCACATTCCAGGTGAAATTTGTGCCAGCGAACCAAGATGATACGACTACCCCGGATGCGCCGACCATCACTGGCTACCACGATAATGTCGGTGATTATCAAGGTGACTTTAAATCGGGCACTACCACCGATGATACTACCCCTGAGCTGAAAGGACATGCTCAAGCTAACAGCATCGTACGTATTTACGAAGGCAGCACGTTGCTGGGCTCGGTTGTTACAAAAGCGGACGGCAGCTGGAGTTATACCACGCCTGAGCGTTCGGACGGCGAGCATACCTTCACGGCCACGGTGACCGATGCGGCGGGTAACGTCAGCGGGCATTCCGGTAACTTTGTTATCACAATTGATATCCCGGACAGCACCCCGGCACTTATCGAACACGTCACCGATAATGTGGGCCCGCAGACCGGCGATATCAAAAACGGCGGCACGACTGATGACCGTCAGCCGCACATTGCCGGTTCGGCTGAAGCAGGCAGCACGGTGACCATTCATCAGTATGATCCGTTCACTAACAGGGAGTATGCCCTAGGTTCAGTGGTGGCCGACTCGAAAGGACACTGGGAATACCAGATGACCGGCGGCCAGACGCTGCAGGAAGGGGTCAGCCGTTTCTGGGTAACGACGCTGGACAATACCGGCAACGCGGCCACGAGTCCGGACTTTGTTGTGACGTTTGACAACACGGCCCCCGCTCAGCCAACCATCGACTCTTTCTTGGACAATGCAGGTCATTCCATCAGTAATGGTTCCACCACGAATGACGACACACCAACCCTTCAGGGTCACGCTGAAGCCAACGCAGTTGTAAAAGTGTATGAAGGCAGCACTCTGCTGGGCTCAACTATTGCACACAGTGATGGCACCTGGAGCTACACCACGCCTGTACGTGCAGACGGAAAGCATGACTTCACAGTGACCGCGACAGATGCCGCCGGTAACGTCAGCGTGCATTCTGATGATTTTGTGGCGAATGTGCTCACCGCGGCTGCATCCGGGAGCGAAGATTTCGATACAGTAGGCAATGATATATTTGGTACTAATGAGATTGTTCATCTGAGTTCCGGACTAAAAATCACCGCTGAGGGCGCAACGAAAAATACCTCAGCCCCTACCCGATTTGAAGAACACCACTTTGACGTTGGCATTGGCAACGTGGCCCGCCTCGATTTTGGCGGCGTCACAAATCATGTCCACCTCTCTGCTGGCACAATCGGCACTGGTGCTAAAATTGAGTACTATGATAGTGAGGGGAGATTGCTTGAAGTCCAGCATCTCCGTGCCACAGGTGCCACAAGTCCTACTACGCCGGTTCCTACATCCGACTACAGTTATACGGCGCCGGCAGGCGAAAATATTTCTTATGTGTTAATCCACGCGGGTTATATTGTAGTAGTGAAGGAAATCGACTGGGGTAACCAATCTCATGTTTCCTCTCTGCAAAGTGCCATGCTGGCCGGCCCTGATGTCCCGGATCTTCACGATATAGTGGCAGTGACTCATCATGACACCACCCCGCCTGTTGCGCCGGTTATCAACGCTGTGTATGACGACCAGGGTGTAAATCAGGGTTCTGTTGCTAATGGCGGCAAAACCGATGACAAACTGCTGAAAATCACTGGTACAGCAGAGCACGACAGCATTGTGCTTATCAGCCATGTGATTGAAGGGAAAGGGACTGTCTACATTGATGGCTCCGTTGTGGCAGATGCGTCCGGTCACTGGGTATTCCAGATGACGGCGCCGTTCCAGCCAACGTTCGGCAACCGCATCATCACGGCCACGGCCACCGATGCGGCGGGTAACACAAGTGCCGCCAGTGACAGCTATGTGGTCAACT
>NZ_JAFMOY010000096.1 GCF_019049625.1 Rahnella ecdela | reverse complement strand
TTACGCTTTCCTCATTCAGTGTCAACCGTTTATTTCATTCGGTTGCCGCTGTTTTTAATCTTTCCGACCCGGTGACTTCGTGATGTTGTTCACGTTGTTCCCTGTCGATGGAGCGGCATTATAGGGATCCGAATTTTTTGCACAAGCCTTTTTTCGAATAAAAGGATCGACTGCGTGTTTTTCAACCCTTTCGCGGAGATCTCGCTCGATCCGCTGGTTTTCACGCCAATCTGGTTGAGCTCAAATTGGTATTTCCACCGACCCGAACTATATTGCCAAGGTCAAAACTCACTTATGGGGTACTTCAGATGTCTCAGGCTTTACGTGCTTATCAGGGATTAACGCCAACATTAGGAGAAAGAGTCATGGTTGATCCCTCCAGTGTAGTGATTGGTGATGTGGATCTGGCCGATGATGTCAGTATCTGGCCGCTGGTGGTAATACGGGGTGATGTGAATAATGTCGTGATCGGCTGCAGAACCAATGTACAGGATGGAAGCGTGCTACATGTCACTCACCAGTCGCGGCATAAACCTGAAGGCAATCCTCTTATTATTGGAGAGGACGTTACCGTCGGTCATAAGGCCATGCTGCATGGTTGTACTATCGGAAACCGGGTGCTGGTAGGAATGGGATCGATATTGCTGGACGGTGCGATCGTTGAGGATGATGTAATGATTGGCGCCGGAAGTCTGGTTCCGCCAGGGAAAACCCTCGAAAGCGGTTATCTCTATTTAGGCAGCCCGGTTAAGCAGATACGGGAACTGACGTCTGAGGAACTGGCAGGACTGACATATTCTTCGAATAACTATGTGACCTGGAAAGACCTCTACCTTTCTCAGGACTAATAAAGAAGAGCGTTGCCTGAACAGGAACATACATACTGTTCAGGCATTACCGGTTAAGCCAGCAGGTCTTTCTTTAACTGTTCCAGCACAGGTTCGATCTCAGGCATAACACCATGCCACAGATAGAAAGCATGGGCCGCTTGCCCCACCAGCATTCCCAATCCATCCGCATAACCCGTTACCCCGTTATTTTTAGCCCAGATAAGGAAAGGCGTTAAACCTGCCTGATAATACATATCGTAGACTCGAGTCTGCGCGGTCAGCACTTTTTCAGGGATCGCAGGGATCTCACCTTTAATACCCGACGCAGTAGCATTAATGATGAGATCAAAAGATTCATCAGCCAGAGAGGTTAGCGCAATCGCCCGGATATCTCCTTTCTCTTCGAAGATATGACTCAGGTGCTGTGCGCGTTCAAACGTCCGGTTAGTAACAACCACTGAACAGCCATGAGACAGCAAAGGAAGTATCACCCCTCGGGCAGCGCCACCGGCACCGATCAATAAAACCCGGTCTCCTTGCTTCAAAAGCGCCAGCCGTTCAAGGTCACTCAACATACCAATGCCATCAGTATTGTCCCCGAGCAATCGCCCGTCTTCGAGCTTTTTCAGGGTATTCACAGCACCGGACATTGCAGCACGATCAGTCAGTTCATCCGACTCAGCAAAAGCGCGCTCTTTAAAAGGCACGGTGATATTTGCTCCACGGGCTCCGCCTTCAAAAAAGGTTCGCAGCGTTTCTTCAAACTCTTCATGCGGCGCCAGCACGGTGCCATAGGTATGATCGACTCCGGTCTGGCTGGCAAACAACGCATGAATACGAGGGGATTTACTGTGACCAATCGGATTCCCAAATACCGCGAATGATGGCATCACTTTCTTCCTTTAACCTTGACGGATCAGGTTGCCGGTAAGGGCGTCCCGAATTTCTGATGGATTTTCTCTTCCGCCGACATCGCCATCAAGCACCGGGAAATTATCCCCGAATTGGAACCGGACTTCATCTGGCAGCCGGCATGGCGGCTCGCCATTGAGATTCGCACTGGTAGACACCAGCGGTTTGCCAAATTTCTGACAAAGTTCTTTAACCAGCGGATGATCGGTAACCCGCACCGCCAGAGAGGCAAAACGTCCGGTTAACCACTCTGGTGTAGACGATTTAGCGGGCATAACCCACGTTACCGGGCCCGGCCAGAATGACCAGATATGCGCCAATTGTTGTTCAGTAAGCGCGGAGTCATCTATATAAGGGAGAAGTTGCTGATAATTATCAGCAATCAGAATAAGACCTTTATCTTTTGGCCGCTTTTTTAGCGCCAAAAGCGCATCGACAGCCTGTTCGCTATCCGGATCACAACCAAGACCAAAGACGGCTTCAGTCGGATAAGCAACAACTTGCTGTTCACGCAGCGCGTGAAGCACGAGGGTAAGTGATTTTTCTAAGCTTTTATTCATCTTGTTCGTTATCTTTAATTTCTACGGTTTTACCGCACAATTTACTGGCACAAAATAGCTTAATACCCTGCGCCGTTTTCTTTTCCATCAATAAAGGGTAATGGCAATGGACGCATTCCCCCGCCACCGGCTTGTTATTGATGGCAAACTGGCAATCCGGGTAACGATCGCAGGCATGAAACACTTTGCCAAAACGTGATTTTCGCTGCAACAAACGTCCCTTTCCGCATTGCGGACACCCCAGGCTGGTTTCTTCCGGTTTATCTATCACTTCAATATGGTCACATTCCGGATACTGACTACAGCCAATAAACATGCCATAACGCCCCTGACGCAGCACCAGGGTCGACTCACATTTAGGGCATAATTGTCCATCCAGGATTTTCACAATATGGCCATCAGCCTGAGATTTCAGAGGACGAATATACTGGCATTGTGGATAGGATGAACAACTCAGAAAGGGGCCGTGGCGACCACTACGGATCACCAGGTCGGCCCCGCATTCCGGACAGGATTCATTTTGCTTCTCAGCAAAAAGTGCTGCTTTTGTCATATCTTACTTTTTTACCTGTTATCTCTTAATGCAGATAACCTTCATTAACCTCAAACAACAGCTCTTCCATTTGCTGATATGCACTTTCATATCCGGGAATATTAAAGAGAACCATCAGCACGACCCACTTCAGATCCTCAAGATCGAATTCTTCAGTGTCCAGAGCCATAACACGATCGATAACCATCTCTCTGGTATCGAAGTTCAGTACTTTGATCTGTTCCAGGAACAATAAAAAACCACGACAACTGCAATCTAACCGACTTGTTTCCTCATCGGTGTAAATACGTAATGCTGAAGGATCGGAATCCAGCATATAAGATGGGGTTCCACCCTCTTGCATATCCGCAAGTTTTTCAAGCCAACTCAACGCATTGTGAATATCGGCCCGGTGGAAACCAGCTTCGGTCAAGTCATCCGTTAACCTATCCTCGTCAACATTCATCTCCGCTTCGTTGTGAATGTAAGTTTCAAATAAGTACATTAGTACGTCGAACATGGCTTGCCCTCTTAATTCGGACATAGCCGCCGGATACAGCTGCGATCCATCCTGCTAACTCCAGCTCGAGTAGCTTACCTACCACTTCTGGCACAGGTTGGCCGGCACGTTCGGCGACGACGTCAACAGATGTCACCTCATATTCTACGTTAGCCAACACATCAGCAAATGGCAATTCAACTTCGCTATCTTGCGCACAAATAATCGTCTCTGGCGCCTCTGAACTGTTGTTAACAGGCTTTTTGAAAGATTCTGAGGCACGAATATCAGGAAACCAGGTCAGTCCGCTGCCAATATGCTCGGCAATATCGTTAGGCTCCGTCACCAGATATGCGCCCTGCTGAATAAGCCAGTGCGTGCCTTCTGAAGTCACACTGCCCAATGGTCCCGGAAGGGCGAAAACTTCTCTTCCCTGTTCCAGCGCATACCGGGCAGTGATAAGTGATCCACTACGCAATGTTGCCTCGATGACCAGCACACCGGCGCTTAATCCACTAATGATCCTGTTACGGCGAGGAAAGTGCGCAGCGAGGGGCGGCGCTGTCACTAAATGCTCGGAGACTAGTGCGCCTCCGGTTTCAAGAATTTGCTGAGCTAACGCCGAATGCCGGGGCGGATAACATTTCAGTAATCCGCTTCCCAGGACAGCTATCGTTTTGCCCTGTGCCTCAAGCGTTGCGCGGTGACTGATTCCGTCAATCCCCATTGCCAGACCGCTCGTTACGATAAAACCGCTATTTACCAGCCCGCTGGCAAAGACCTGCGCGTATTGTTCGCCGTAATGAGTGAATTCACGACTCCCGACTATCGCAATTTGAGGCGAGGACAACAGATCGGGGTTCCCTTCAACGAACAAAATTAGCGGTGGAGAAGATATCTGTGCCAGCAAAGCTTAATACAACGCGCTGCCAAAAGTAATCAGATGGTGATGCTCACCCTCCAGCCATCTCAGAGATTCTGCGACCCATTGCGCATTACAGTGTCGGAAGTCCGCGATTTGTTCTTCTGATAGCCCGCAACGTATTAATACAGAGGAGGAATATATTCCATTTCTAAATAATGCATGGATAATTCCTTCAGCCAGCCCCGCATCCAGGCGTTTAACCCGCGACAAACGTATCCACACTTCCTGTAATGTCATAGTGCTTTCCTTGCTTAATGCCTTTCAGCGACTGATTCAATTGGCAGAGGATGCTGTCAATCGCAGCGGGAAATGTCTAGAATAGAGTCTATATATCTTCAATCATTTGAATAAAGATCCAGAAAAATATGTCCGTATTACAGATATTACATTTCCCAGACGAGCGGCTTCGCATTACTGCAAAACCGGTCAAAGAAGTTAACGCCGAAATTCAGCAGATCGTGGATGATATGTTTGAAACCATGTATGCAGAAGAAGGTATTGGCCTGGCTGCGACTCAGGTAGACATTCATCAGCGCATTATCGTGATTGATGTCTCTGAAAATCGCGACGAACGTCTTGTTCTCATCAACCCTGAATTGCTGGAAAAAAGCGGCGAAACAGGGATTGAAGAAGGCTGTCTGTCGATCCCTGATCAACGGGCTCTCGTGCCACGTGCCGAGAAAGTCAAAGTCCGCGCGCTTGATCGCGACGGTAAAACCTTTGAGCTTGAAGCTAATGACTTGCTGGCGATCTGTATCCAGCATGAAATGGATCATCTGGTGGGTAAATTATTCGTGGATTATTTGTCCCCATTGAAACGTCAGCGCATCCGCCAGAAAATGGAAAAAATGGCCAAGCTGAACGCACGGGCTGACTAATATTCGTGTAACACAGGACACTGCTTTGCGAATCATATTTGCCGGTACTCCCGACTTTGCAGCGCGTCATCTTGACGCGCTTTTATCATCAGAACATCAGGTGGTTGGCGTTTTCACTCAGCCTGACCGTCCTGCCGGTCGCGGTAATAAACTGACCGCCAGTCCGGTGAAGGTTCTGGCCCAAACTCACGACATCCCTGTCTTTCAGCCGAAATCCCTCCGCCCAGAAGAAAATCAGTCTCTGGTTTCAGCGCTGGAGGCTGACATCATGGTGGTCGTGGCTTATGGTTTGATCTTGCCGAAAGCCGTACTTGAAATGCCGAAGCTCGGCTGCATTAACGTCCATGGTTCGCTTC
Source organism: Rahnella ecdela (assembly GCF_019049625.1). GTDB lineage: Bacteria > Pseudomonadota > Gammaproteobacteria > Enterobacterales > Enterobacteriaceae > Rahnella > Rahnella ecdela. Next base: position 20,468 of record NZ_JAFMOY010000096.1, on the reverse strand, counting down.
TGCCACGCTGGCGTGGCGCTGCCCCAATCCAACGTTCATTGTGGGCGGGAGACGTCAAAACAGGTGTCACCATCATGCAGATGGATGTTGGTCTTGATACCGGCGATATGCTGCACAAAGTAAAATGTGACATCCTGCCGGATGATACCAGCGCTTCGCTTTACAACAAGCTGGCTGAGCTGGGCCCGCAAGGTATGCTTGAAACGCTGAAGCAGCTGGAGAACGGCACAGCAAAACCAGAAGTTCAAAGCGAAGAGCACGTGACCTACGCTGAGAAACTCAGCAAGGAAGAAGCCCGTTTAGACTGGAACCTGTCGGCCGAACAACTGGAACGTTGTATTCGCGCGTTTAACCCATGGCCTGTCAGCTTCTTTATGATTGATGATCAACCGGTGAAAGTCTGGCAGGCAGAATGTCTGGCAGCGCAATATGATGCATTGCCGGGGACGATCATTTCTGCTGACAAAAAGGGGATTCAGATCGCCACATCTGACGGCATTCTGAATATCACCCAGTTACAACCTTCGGGTAAAAAGGCAATGTCCGCTCAGGACTTGCTGAACTCTCGTCGCGAATGGTTTATCGAAGGCACGCGTTTAGCCTGACCATCACGACTACGCCCGATATCTCTTCGGGCCATATCTCTTTGATAATGCTGGCTTCGGTCAGCTTTTTTGACTATGAAAACAGCCTATAATCTCCGTAGTATTGCAGCTCAAGCCATCAGCCAGGTTTTGGACAAAGGTCTTTCTCTTTCGACCGTTCTTCCTGGTCTGCAAAAAAATATCTCAGACAAAGATCGCGGGTTACTTCAGGAACTCTGCTTCGGCACCTTACGCGTTCTTCCTCAGCTGGAATGGTGTTTGCAGCAACTGATGGCCAAACCTCTCACCGGCAAACAGAGAACTTTGCACTATTTGCTGATGGTGGGTCTTTATCAGCTAATACATACACGTATTCCGGCACACGCCGTTTTGGCAGAAACCGTCGAAGGGGCTGTTGCCCTGAAACGTCCTCAGCTAAAAGGTTTGATCAACGGGGTGCTGCGTCAGTTCCAACGTCAGCAGGAAGAACTGTTGCAACGCATGGCGAATAATGACAGCCGCTACCTTCACCCAAGCTGGTTACTGAACCGACTCAAAAAAGCGTATTCTGATCAGTGGGAAAGCATTGTGGAAGCGAACAACCAAAGACCGCCTATGTGGCTGCGCGTAAACCGCATGCATCACACCCGTGATGAATATCTGCAATTGCTTAGCGGCGCTGGAATTGAAGCTGTTGCACATCCTGAATACCGTGATGCGTTGCGCTTAGTCACGCCTTGTCAGGTCAACCTGCTTCCCGGATTTGCGGAAGGTTGGGTTACCGTTCAGGACGCATCGGCACAAGGCAGCGTTGATCTGCTGGATCCCCAGAATGGCGAGATGATCCTCGATTTGTGCTGTGCTCCGGGAGGCAAAACAACGCATATCCTGGAAGCTGCGCCAAAGGCTCACGTTCTGGCAGTCGATGTGGATGAACAACGTTTGAAACGTGTTCATGAAAACCTTCAGCGCCTGAAACTCAGTGCTGAAGTTAAACAAGGTGATGGCCGCGAGCCGCAGGTTTGGGCGGGTGATCGAATCTTCGACCGCATATTGCTCGATGCACCTTGTTCTGCAACGGGCGTAATTCGCCGACATCCTGATATTAAATGGTTGCGCAGAGACAGTGATATCGCTGAACTTGCACGTCTTCAAAGAGAAATCCTTGAAGCGGTATGGCCAAGACTGAAAAGTAAGGGCGTACTTGTCTATGCCACCTGCTCAGTATTGCCGGACGAAAACGCTCAGCAAGTGGCTGCATTCCTGGAATCACATCCGGATGCTACATTGGTCGAAACGGGCACGCTTGAAAATCCGGGACGACAAAATCTTCCTCATGCTGAAAATGGCGACGGCTTTTATTACGCTAAACTTATCAAAAGCTAAACATTTCTATCAGCTGCAGTGATGCTGGTTGATAGCGTTGAGGCAAAACAGAGAGTCATATGAAAATAATAATTCTCGGTGCCGGGCAGGTTGGTGGGACACTCGCCGAAAATCTGGTGGGTGAAAACAACGACATTACCGTTGTCGACACCAATACCGTCCGGTTACGTCAGCTTCAGGATAAATTCGATCTGCGTGTGGTGCAGGGTCACGGCTCTCATCCGCGCGTATTGCGTGAGGCCGGCGCCGAAGATGCAGATATGCTGGTCGCCGTGACCAATTCTGATGAAACCAATATGGTTGCCTGCCAGATAGCTTATTCGCTGTTTAACACGCCCAATCGTATAGCGCGCATTCGTTCAACAGAATACATCCGCGAATCAGAAAAGCTTTTCCTGCCAGAAGCAGTTCCAATCGACCATCTGATTTCCCCGGAGCAATTAGTCACAGACTATATCTACAAACTCATTGAGTATCCTGGTGCGCTTCAGGTTGTAAATTTTGCTGAAGGAAAGGTCAGTATCGCAGCGGTCAAAGCCTATTATGGCGGCCCATTGGTCGGTAACGCGCTTTCATCTATGCGCGAACACATGCCGCATATTGAAACGCGAGTGGCCGCAATATTCCGTCAGGATCGTCCAATCCGCCCTCAGGGTTCGACTATCATTGAAGCAGGTGATGAAGTTTTCTTTGTAGCAGCTTCACAGCATATTCGCGCAGTTATGAGCGAACTTCAGAGACTGGAAAAGCCTTATAAGCGGATTATGATCGTTGGCGGTGGCAATGTGGGCGCCGGTCTGGCGCAGCGACTTGAGAAAAATTACAGCGTAAAACTCATCGAGCGTGACCAACAACGCGCCGCTGAGCTTGCTGAGCTTTTGCAAGACACCATCGTTTTCTATGGAGACGCTTCGGATCAGGAGCTTCTGGCTGAAGAGCATATCGAACAGGTCGATGTTTTCATTGCCCTCACCAATGACGATGAAGCTAACATTATGTCTGCCATGCTGGCTAAGCGGATGGGCGCGAAGAAAGCCATGGTGCTTATTCAGCGCAGCGCTTACGTGGACTTGGTTCAGGGCAGCGTAATTGATATTGCGATTTCGCCCCAGCAGGCCACGATTTCGGCATTACTGGGGCATGTCAGGAAAGCTGATATTGTCAGCGTTTCTTCGCTGCGCCGCGGTGTTGCGGAAGCTATTGAAGCCATCGCTCATGGCGATGAAACCACCTCGAAAGTGGTGGGACGAACCGTTGAACAAATCAAACTTCCACCAGGTACTACCATTGGCGCGATTGTTCGCGGGAATGACGTAATCATTGCCAACGGTACCAGCAGGATCCAACAAGGTGATCACGTTGTTATGTTCATTACTGACAAGAAATTTGTCAGGGATGTGGAGCGACTGTTCCAGCCAAGTCCGTTCTTCTTATAATTGGCGATGGTGCATATAAGAAATTCCGCTAATTAGATTTCGGATGAGAACTTTTGTAGCGAAGACTCTACAAATGGTCTTTACTTGTTTTGACACATTTGATGAATTTGCCAAGGAGTGTTTTATGAGTTTTATGAAAGAGTTTCGTGAGTTTGCCATGCGTGGCAACGTGGTTGACCTTGCTGTGGGTGTTATCATCGGTGCAGCATTTGGCAAAATAGTGTCATCATTCGTCGCCGATATTATTATGCCCCCACTGGGATTACTGATTGGCGGCGTAGATTTTAAGCAGTTTGCTTTCGTTCTGAGAGAAGCTCAGGGGGCGACGCCAGCTGTAGTTATGCATTACGGCGTATTTATTCAGAACGTTTTTGATTTCGTCATCGTGGCACTGGCAATATTCCTGGCAATCACGCTGATGAACAAGATGCGTCGTAAGCAGGAAGATGCTCCGGCAGCACCGCCAAAGCCAACGGCAGAAGAAACATTGCTGGCGGAAATTCGTGATTTGCTGAAAGAGCAACAGACACCAAGGCTCTAGAAGTTAAAGTCAGCCAGGTAAACTCTGACTGAGATTAGAAGGGCAGTGTTGAATATTCGACTGAACACTCAACACTGCCCTCCAGATAACTCCCCTTCCCATTCTTCTCTTTACGACGATAACTCCCTTTACCTTTCTGGTTCTTCTCAACACGTTGTTTAAATAGTGGGTCATGGAGAAGAGCCTGCAACGCATTATCCTGAATAACACCTTTTTGATGCTTATACTGGGTCATAAATCCTCGATATGTTAAATACAGTTTGGACAAATTCCGCGCACATCATACTGCTAAAACTATCTGTCCGAAAGCGGTATATAATGACTGAAAAGTTCAGGCTACACCTTACCTGCACCATCCTCTAAAGCTTCTAAAATAGAACAACTTGCACTGGTATGCGCCGAACCGCAGCAGGCAGCACTCAGTCTTTTTAGCGACTCGCGCATTTGAGTCAGTTCCAGTAATTTGAACTCAACCTCCGCAAGCCGTTCATCCACAATGGCTTTGGATTCCTGGCAAGTATGATGCAAAGGATCTATGCGAATTGATAGCAGCTCCTTGATAGCGTCGAGTGTAAATCCTGTTGATTTGGCATAGCGAATAAAGCGAAGCCGCTGCAAATCATTATCATCATACTGACGGTACCCCGAAGGATTACGTGTACCAGGGCTCATCATTCCCTGCTTTTCATAATAGCGAACAGTATCCGCAGAAACATTGGCCAGTCCGGCCAGTTCACCTATTTGGTACATGCTATTTGCCCCTGAATTTATCCCACAGCGCATCTTTATAATGCCCATGCAAAAAGGCGGTATTCATACCCTCCTGCTGCAATCTTAATTGAAGAACCCTGAGTCGTTTTTCAGCAGCTGCAAACTGCGGGTCATCGTTTTCCAGAGTTTGCAGCAAATGATCCAACGCAATAGCTTCCTTTCTGTCCTGAAGTGCCGGTGGTAAATAGCCTGCATTTTTTAAGATGCGATAGGCTACCCTTAAGTCTTCCGGCACAGCACTGTCATCGTCCAGAATGATGGGTTGTCCATTGCCAGGCAGATTATCAAAGTCACCCTTTTACTGAGCATCTTTGATGTGCTTTTCTACCCACTGGTCAATCAGGAACATGATATTGCCTTTGAAGTAATTAAAGGATCATCATAAATCATACTTGCAGCTTAGCGCGAAAGGGGAGGGAATTCAGGTTCAATTGTGCCGGGAATGTGGAAACCGAGGAGGCCAAATTTCAGATGTAAAAAAACCGGGCATAAGCCCGGTCTTTTCATGCATCTACAGATTATTCAGCAGTTGCTACTTCTGCTTTTGACTCTGCACGATCAACGAGCTCGATGTATGCCATCGGCGCATTGTCGCCTGCACGGAAGCCACACTTAAGAATACGAGTGTAACCACCGGCACGGCTCGCGAAACGCGGGCCCAGTTCATTAAACAGTTTTGCCACGATCTCGTTATCACGAGTACGGGCGAATGCCAGACGACGATTTGCAACGTTGTCGGTCTTGGCAAGAGTAATCAGCGGCTCAACAACGCGACGCAGCTCTTTCGCTTTCGGCAGGGTCGTCTTGATGATCTCATGACGAACCAAAGAGCCGGCCATGTTACGGAACATAGCCTGTCGGTGGCTGCTGTTACGGTTCAGTTGACGACCACTCTTACGATGGCGCATGACCTTATCCTTCTCAGTAAAACCTTAACCTGTGATCCGGTTACTCGTCAGCAATACTTGCTGGTGGCCAGTTTTCCAGGCGCATGCCCAGAGACAAACCACGGGACGCAAGTACGTCTTTGATCTCAGTAAGAGATTTTTTACCCAGGTTAGGTGTTTTAAGTAACTCAACCTCGGTACGCTGTACCAGATCACCGATGTAGTGGATTGCTTCTGCCTTAAGGCAGTTAGCAGAGCGGACAGTCAATTCCAGATCGTCAACAGGGCGCAGCAGGATTGGATCGAATTCCGGCTTCTCTTCTTTGACTTCCGGTTGACGTACATCACGTAAATCAACGAAAGCTTCAAGTTGTTCAGCAAGAATGGTTGCCGCACGACGGATCGCCTCTTCAGGATCGATCGTACCGTTGGTTTCCATTTCGATAACCAGCTTGTCCAAATCAGTACGCTGTTCTACACGCGCTGCTTCAACATTGTAGGCAATTCGCTCTACAGGGCTGTAGCATGCGTCTACTAACAGACGACCAATTGGGCGCTCATCTTCTTCCGAATGAATTCGGGCAGACGCCGGCACATAACCACGACCGCGCTGAACTTTGATACGCATACTGATAGCAGCGTTCTCATCGGTCAGGTGGCAGATGACATGTTGCGGCTTGACGATTTCGACATCACCATCATGGGTAATGTCGGCTGCAGTCACAGGGCCAATGCCAGACTTATTCAGGGTAAGAATAACTTCATCTTTACCTTGAACTCTCACCGCCAGCCCTTTCAGGTTGAGCAGGATCTCCAGGATATCTTCCTGTACGCCTTCTTTGGTGCTGTACTCATGCAGTACACCATCAATCTCAACCTCGGTCACCGCGCAACCCGGCATGGATGAAAGCAGAATACGGCGCAGTGCGTTGCCTAAAGTATGGCCAAAGCCACGTTCTAAAGGCTCAAGGGTCACCTTGGCGTGCGTCGAACTGACTTGCTCGATATCTACCAGGCGCGGTTTTAGAAACTCTGTCACAGAACCCTGCATTGTGTCCTCTCTTTGGTACTAAGCTTTACTTGGAGTAAAGCTCGACGATCAGGTGTTCGTTAATGTCGGAAGACAGATCAGTACGTTCAGGCATACGCTTGAACACACCTTCCATCTTAGCAGCATCAACTTCAAGCCAAGTCGGCTTTTCACGCTGTTCAGCCAACTCCAAAGCGGCCTTCACGCGAGATTGCTTTTTAGCTTTCTCACGGATGCTGACAACGTCATTCGGAGATACCTGATAAGAAGCGATGTTAACAACGCGACCATTTACGATGATAGCTTTGTGGCTAACTAACTGGCGCGATTCTGCACGAGTAGCGCCGAAGCCCATACGATAAACGACGTTGTCTAAACGACCTTCCAGCAGTTGCAACAGGTTTTCACCAGTGTTGCCCTTCAGGCGTGCTGCTTCTTTGTAATAGTTACGGAACTGGCGCTCCAGAACACCGTAAGTACGGCGAACTTTTTGCTTTTCACGTAACTGCACACCATAGTCAGACAGACGCGGTTTACGCGCACCATGCTGACCAGGAGCTTGTTCAATTTTACACTTGGTATCGATCGCGCGAACGCCAGATTTAAGGAATAAATCTGTGCCCTCACGACGGCTAAGCTTGAGCTTAGGACCCAAATATCTTGCCATTTTCTCTCTCCAACAAACCTAAAAGCAGCGTTATACGCGACGCTTTTTCGGCGGACGACAACCGTTATGAGGGATAGGAGTCACATCAGTAATATTAGTGATGCGGAAACCAGCCGCGTTTAATGCGCGGATAGTAGACTCACGACCAGGACCAGGTCCTTTAACCATAACTTCCAGATTCTTGATACCGTATTCTTTCACTGCGTCAGCGCAGCGCTCTGCTGCAACCTGAGCTGCGAACGGAGTGGATTTACGAGAACCACGGAAACCGGAACCACCAGCTGTTGCCCAACCCAAAGCATTACCCTGACGATCGGTAATGGTAACAATGGTGTTGTTGAAAGAAGCATGGATATGAGCCACGCCGTCAGAGACTTGTTTTCTTACACGTTTACGTGTACGAACAGGTGCCTTTGCCATTTATTCAATCACCCCGATTATTTCTTGATCGGTTTACGCGGACCCTTACGGGTACGTGCGTTAGTCTTGGTACGCTGACCGCGTACTGGAAGACCACGACGATGACGCAAACCACGATAAGTCCCAAGGTCCATAAGACGCTTGATGCTCAGGGTGACTTCACGACGCAGATCACCTTCAACAATGAACTTGGCAACTTCGTCACGCAGTTTTTCGATTTGCTCTTCAGACAGCTCACTGATCTTAACATTTTCAGCAATACCGGATGCAGCACAGATAGACTGTGAGCGGGTTTTACCGATGCCGTAGATCGAAGTTAATGCGATCACGGTATGTTTCTGATCAGGAATGTTAATGCCTGCTATACGGGCCACTATGCACTCCTACTATTTATATACGGCAACACCATTCTGAAAAGCCCGTTTTCAGGATACTCAAATAGTATTGCTGCTTACATACAAAAGATTGGCTGGCTAATCTAGCCAGCTCAACCCAACTTTGCAAGAAAAATATGCGAGATAATCAGCCTTGACGCTGTTTATGCTTCGGTTCTGCACTGCAGATTACGCGAACGACACCGTTACGCTTAACAATTTTGCAGTTACGACATAATTTCTTGACGGAAGCACGAACTTTCATTTTTACTCTCCGTAACTTCGCAAACTCACCAGATTAGCGGTTATAGCCTTTCAGGTTTGCTTTCTTCAATGCAGACTCATACTGACTTGACATCATCAGAGTTTGCACTTGAGCCATAAAGTCCATGATAACGACGACTACGATAAGTAGAGAAGTACCACCAAAGTAGAATGGAACTTTCATCGCGTCACGCATGAACTCCGGGATAAGGCAGATGAAAGTAATATACATCGCACCAATTAAGGTTAAACGAGTCATTACTTTATCGATGTACTTCGCCGTTTGCTCTCCCGGACGAATTCCTGGTACAAATGCACCGGACTTCTTCAGGTTATCTGCTGTCTCACGCGGGTTGAACACCAACGCAGTATAAAAGAAACAGAAGAAGATGATTGCAGTCGCATAGAGTAACACATAAAGCGGTTGTCCAGGCTGCAAATACAGCGAAATCGTAGTCAGCCAGTTCCAACCAGTCCCGCCCCCAAACCATGATGCAATCGTGGCAGGGAACAGAATAATGCTGGAAGCGAAGATCGCTGGGATAACCCCGGCCATGTTCACTTTCAACGGTAAGTGCGTGCTCTGTGCTGCATAGACACGACGACCTTGTTGGCGTTTAGCGTAGTTAACGACGATACGACGTTGACCACGTTCAACAAACACCACAAAGAAAGTCACTGCAAACACTAAAACTGCAACCAACAGCAACAGGAGGAAGTGCAGGTCGCCTTGCCGAGCTTGTTCGATAGTATGTGCAATCGCCGGCGGGAGCCCCGCTACGATACCAGCAAAGATAATGATCGAAATACCGTTACCGATACCTCGTTCAGTAATCTGCTCACCCAGCCACATCAGGAACATTGTCCCAGTCACTAAGCTCACAACTGCGGTAAAGTAGAACGCAAAGCCTGGATTTAACACCAGGCCCTGCATACCAGGCATGTTCGGCAGACCGGTAGCAATACCTATCGACTGAAACACTGCCAATACCAGCGTACCGTAACGGGTGTACTGGCTAATCTTACGACGGCCAGCCTCCCCTTCTTTCTTAATTTCTGCTAACGCTGGATGAACCACCGTTAACAGCTGGATAATGATCGACGCCGAAATGTACGGCATGATCCCCAGAGCAAAGATTGAAGCACGGCTAAGGGCACCACCAGAGAACATGTTAAACATTTCAATGATGGTACCTCTTTGCTGCTCGAGCAATTTGGCAAGTACAGTGGCATCAATACCAGGGATCGGAATAAAAGAGCCGATACGGAAAACAATCAGCGCACCGATAACAAACAAAAGTCTGCGCTTCAGTTCGCCTAGTCCACCCTTGGCACTTTGAAAATCTAATCCCGGTTGCTTAGCCATCTGCTACTTATTCCTCAATTTTACCGCCAGCAGCTTCGATAGCAACACGAGCGCCTTTGGTGACACGCAAACCACGCAGAGTTACCGCACGACCAACTTCGCCAGAAAGGATTACTTTCGCGAACTCGATCTGGATACCAACTACGTTAGCGGCTTTCAGCGCGTTCAGGTCGATCACGTCGCCTTCCACCAGAGCCAGTTCAGACAGACGAACTTCTGCCGTGATCATAGCTTTGCGGGAGGTGAAGCCGAATTTCGGCAAACGACGATATAAAGGCATCTGACCACCTTCAAAACCACGACGTACGCCACCACCAGAACGTGAGTTCTGACCTTTGTGACCACGACCGCCGGTTTTACCCAGGCCAGAACCAATACCACGACCTACACGCCTTGGCGCTTGTTTGGCACCATCAGCCGGAGACAGAGTATTTAAACGCATCTCTTACTCCTCAACCTTAACCATGTAGGAAACCAGGTTGATCATACCGCGTACAGCAGGAGTATCCTCGCGCTCAACGGTGTGACCAATACGACGCAGACCCAGGCCCAGCAGAGTAGCTTTATGCTTCGGCAGACGGCCAATGGAACTGCGAGTTTGTGTAACTTTAATAGTCTTTGCCATGGTTAATTACCCCAGAATTTCTTCAACGGATTTACCACGCTTGGCAGCGACCATTTGTGGGGATTTCATATTTGCCAAAGCATCGATAGTTGCACGAACCACGTTGATCGGGTTGGTGGAACCATAAGCTTTAGCCAATACGTTATGAACCCCTGCAACTTCCAGGACGGCGCGCATTGCACCACCGGCGATAATACCGGTACCTTCGGAAGCCGGCTGCATGAACACACGGGAACCCGTATGAGCACCTTTAACAGGATGCTGCAGGGTGCCGCTGTTCAGCGCGACATTCATCATGTTGCGACGGGCTTTTTCCATCGCTTTCTGGATCGCTGCCGGAACTTCGCGTGCTTTGCCGTAGCCAAAACCAACGCGACCGTTACCATCACCAACTACTGTCAGTGCGGTAAAGCTGAAGATACGGCCACCTTTTACGGTTTTAGATACGCGGTTTACCGCGATCAGCTTTTCCTGCAGTTCGCCAGCTTGTTTTTCGATGTGAGCCATCTTAAACCTCTTCCTTAGAACTGAAGGCCAGCTTCACGGGCAGCATCTGCCAGTGCCTGGACTCGACCATGATATTGGAAACCGGAACGGTCAAAGGATACTTTCGTGATCCCTTTTTCCAATGCGCGTTCTGCGATAGCTTTACCTACAGCAGTGGCAGCATCTTTGTTGCCGGTATACTTCAGTTGCTCAGTGATAGTTTTTTCTACAGTAGATGCAGCAACTATTACTTCAGAACCGTTTGGTGCGATGACCTGTGCGTAAATATGACGCGGGGTACGATGTACCACCAGACGGGTCGCACCCAATTCTTTGAGCTTGCGGCGTGCGCGGGTCGCACGACGGATACGAGCAGATTTCTTATCCATAGTGTTACCTTACTTCTTCTTAGCCTCTTTGGTACGCACGACTTCGTCGGCGTAACGGACACCCTTGCCTTTATAAGGCTCAGGACGACGGTAGGCACGTAAATCCGCAGCAACCTGACCGATAACCTGTTTATCAGCGCCTTTCAGCACGATTTCGGTTTGGGTCGGACATTCTGCAGTAATGCCTTCCGGCAGTTGGTGATCGACCGGGTGAGAGAAGCCTAAAGCTAAATTCACCACGTTGCCTTTAACAGCAGCACGATAACCAACACCTACCAGTTGAAGCTTTTTAGTGAAGCCGTCGGTAACACCTACAACCATAGAGTTCAACAGTGCACGAGTGGTACCCGCTTGGGCCCAACCGTCTGCAGCGCCTTCGCGTGGAGCGAAAGTCAGTGCATTTTCTTCCTGTTTAACTACAACAGCGTCATGGATAGTACGTGACAGCTCGCCGTTTTTACCCTTAATCGAAATAACCTGACCGTTGAGTTTTACCTCTACGCCGGCAGGAATGACGACGGGTGCTTTTGCAACACGAGACATTCTTTCCTCCCAATTAAGCTACGTAGCAGATAATCTCGCCACCAAGACCAGCCTGGCGAGCTGCACGATCGGTCATAACACCTTTAGAGGTAGAAATAACAGCGATACCCATACCGGCCATAACTTTTGGCAGCTCATCTTTTTTCTTGTAGATGCGCAGACCTGGACGGCTGATACGTTGAATGCTTTCTACCACTGCCTTGCCCTGGAAGTACTTAAGTACTAATTCCAGTTCAGGTTTGGCGTCGCCTTCGATTTTAAATTCTTCAATATAGCCTTCTTCCTTCAGCACGTTGGCAATAGCCACTTTCAGCTTGGAGGAAGGCATGGTGACCGCAACTTTGTTCGCGGCTTGACCGTTACGGATACGGGTCAGCATATCCGCGATCGGATCTTGCATGCTCATCTGTCTTTACTCCCGTGATTCAATTGGTGACAATTACCAGCTAGCCTTCTTAAGACCCGGAATTTCACCGCGCATAGCGGCTTCACGGACCTTAATACGGCTCAACCCGAACTTCCGCAGGAAAGCGTGCGGACGACCAGTTTGACGGCAGCGGTTACGCTGACGAGACGGGCTGGAATCACGCGGCAGAGACTGCAGCTTAAGAACTGCATCCCAACGATCTTCGTCGGATGAGTTCACACCAGAGATAATAGCTTTCAATTCCTCGCGTTTAGCGCGGTATTTATCAGCCAGTTTTACGCGAACGACTTCGCGTGCTTTCATGGATTGCTTAGCCATTAGTAACCCTGCCTTACTTGCGGAACGGGAAGTTAAAGGCTGTCAGCAATGCACGGCCTTCATCATCGGATTTCGCAGTAGTGGTGATAGTAATATCTAAACCACGAACGCGATCGACTTTATCATAATCGATTTCCGGGAAGATGATCTGTTCACGCACGCCCATGCTGTAGTTACCACGACCATCGAAAGACTTAGCAGACAAGCCGCGGAAGTCACGAATACGTGGTACAGCAATGGAGACCAGACGCTCAAAGAACTCCCACATGCGTTCGCCGCGGAGGGTTACTTTACAGCCGATCGGATAGCCCTGACGGATTTTGAAGCCTGCAACTGATTTGCGTGCTTTGGTGATCAGCGGTTTTTGACCGGAGATTGCTGCCAGGTCAGCTGCTGCGTTATCCAGCAGTTTCTTGTCAGCGATCGCTTCACCAACACCCATGTTCAGGGTGATCTTCTCGACCCGAGGGACTTGCATGACAGAATTGTAACCAAACTCAGCCATGAGTTTTTTTACGACATCGTCTTTGTAGTAATCATGCAGTTTCGCCATCGTACTACTCCAAATTACTTGATAGTTTCGCTGTTAGATTTGAAGAAACGGACTTTTTTGCCGTCTTCGAATCTAAAGCCTACACGGTCCGCCTTGCCAGTAGCCGTGTTGAAGAGAGCAACGTTAGAAACCGGGATTGCAGCTTCTTTTTCAACGATGCCACCTGGTTGGTTCAGGGCCGGTACAGGCTTCTGATGTTTTTTAACCAGGTTGATACCTTCAACAATGACCTTGCCAGAAGACAGGACATTTTTTACTTTACCGCGCTTACCTTTATCTTTACCGGTAAGCAGGATAACTTCGTCATCGCGACGGATTTTCGCTGCCATGGTTCGCTCCTTAGAGTACTTCTGGTGCCAGAGAGATAATTTTCATGAACTTCTCATTACGCAGTTCACGAGTTACCGGCCCAAAAATACGCGTGCCGATTGGTTGCTCGCTGTTATTATTTAAAATAACGCATGCATTACCATCGAAGCGAATGACAGAACCGTCCGGGCGACGAACACCCTTCTTGGTGCGCACCACTACCGCCTTCAGCACATCGCCTTTCTTCACCTTACCGCGAGGAATTGCTTCCTTGATGGTAATTTTGATGATGTCGCCGACGCCTGCGTAGCGACGGTGCGAGCCACCTAGAACCTTGATACACATTACGCGACGTGCACCGGAGTTGTCGGCCACGGTCAGCATAGTCTGTTCTTGGATCATGTTAGTGCTCCGCTAATGTCAACTACAACTTTAGGACCCAGGATAGGTCGTTAAGAAATCCCCACAATATGAGGGCGCGGCATTATAACACCGGTTCCCGATTATGGGTAGAAAAAATAAACGGCCCACGTACATGAGCCGTTTATCTATTTTCGAGAGGCGCTACTGTATTACAGAATCGCTTTCTCTACAACGCGAACCAAGGTCCAAGACTTAGTCTTAGACAGTGGACGGCATTCGCTGATTTCCACAACGTCGCCGATACCACATTCATTGTTCTCGTCATGTACGTGCAATTTGGTCGTACGTTTGATGAACTTACCGTAAATCGGGTGTTTCACCACACGTTCAATCGCAACAACAATGGATTTTTCCATTTTGTCACTGATTACACGACCCTGCAGAGTACGGATCTTGTCAGTCATTACGCACCCGCCTTTTCAGTCAGTAAAGTTTTCACACGTGCAACATCACGACGCACTTGCTTCAACAGGTGTGTTTGCTGCAACTGGCCGCTTGCCGTTTGCATGCGCAGGTTAAACTGCTCACGCAAAAGGTTCAGCAACTCAGTGTTCAGCTCTTCCACGCTTTTTTCGCGCAGCTCTTGTGCTTTCATTACATCACCGTCTTAGTTACAAAGGTGGTTTTGATAGGCAGTTTGGCTGCTGCCAGCTGGAAGGCTTCACGAGCCAGCTCTTCAGGCACACCGTCCATTTCGTACAGGACTTTACCAGGCTGGATCAAAGCAACCCAATACTCTACGTTGCCTTTACCTTTACCCATACGAACTTCGAGCGGTTTCTCGGTGATCGGTTTGTCCGGGAATACTCGGATCCAGATCTTACCTTGACGCTTAACTGCACGGGTCATCGCACGACGTGCTGCTTCAATTTGACGAGCAGTCAGACGACCACGGCCAACAGCTTTCAGACCGTAAGTGCCGAAGCTCACATCCGTACCTTGCGCAAGACCACGGTTGCGGCCCTTGTGCACCTTACGGAATTTTGTACGCTTTGGTTGTAACATCAGCGACTCTCCTTACTTGCGGCCTTTACGCTGCTGCTTTTTAGGTTGAGCAGCCGGTTCCGGTTGTTCAACTGCAGCCATACCACCCAGGATCTCACCTTTGAAGATCCATACCTTAACGCCGATTACACCGTAAGTGGTGTGCGCTTCAGATGTGTTGTAATCGATATCCGCACGCAGAGTATGCAACGGAACACGACCTTCACGGTACCATTCGGTACGCGCGATTTCAGCACCGCCAAGGCGGCCGCTTACTTCAACTTTGATACCTTTAGCGCCAAGACGCATTGCGTTCTGTACTGCACGCTTCATAGCACGACGGAACATAACACGACGTTCCAGCTGTGAAGTGATGCTGTCAGCAACCAATTTTGCGTCCAGTTCCGGTTTACGGACTTCGGCGATGTTAATCTGCGCAGGAACGCCAGCGATATCCGCTACGACCTTACGCAGTTTTTCGACATCTTCACCTTTCTTGCCGATAACGATGCCAGGACGAGCAGTGTGAATAGTCACACGGATGCTCTTCGCTGGACGCTCGATAACGATGCGAGAAACGGAAGCTTTCGCCAATTCCTTAGTCAGGAACTGACGAACTTTAAAGTCGCCGTCCAGGTTGTCAGCGAAATCTTTGGTATTTGCATACCAAGTAGAGTTCCAAGGTTTGACAATACCCAGTCGAATACCATTAGGATGTACTTTCTGACCCATTGCTAGTCTCCAGAGTCTCAGCGATCGGACACAACCACAGTAATGTGGCTGGTGCGCTTCAGAATGCGATCTGCACGACCTTTAGCACGCGGCATAATGCGCTTCATGCTTGGGCCTTCGTCTACGAAAATCTTCGTGACTTTCAGATCATCGATGTCAGCGCCATCGTTGTGTTCTGCGTTAGCAATGGCAGACTCCAGCACCTTCTTAACCAGACCAGCAGCTTTCTTGTTGGTGTAGGCCAGAGTTTCCAGAGCTTGCGACACTTTCTTACCGCGAATCAGGTCAGCAACAAGGCGAACCTTCTGAGCAGAAGAACGAGCGTGGCGATGTTTAGCTATAGTTTCCATCTCTTCCTCCTACCTTAGCGCTTTTTAGCTTTTTTATCAGCCGCATGGCCGCGATAAGTACGAGTCGGCGCGAATTCACCCAGTTTGTGACCGACCATTTCATCGGAAACAAATACTGGTACGTGCTGACGACCATTATGGACAGCGATGGTCAAACCGATCATGTTAGGAAAGATCGTTGAACGACGGGACCAAGTGCGCAAAGGCTTCTTGTCACCGCTTTCCACCGCTTTCTCTACCTTCTTCAGCAAGTGCAGGTCAATAAAAGGACCTTTCTTGAGAGAACGTGGCATGGCTTATCCTCTAATTATTTTTTGCTACGGCGACGTACAATGAATTTATCAGTACGCTTGTTGCTACGGGTCTTCTTACCTTTGGTTTGAACGCCCCACGGAGTTACCGGGTGCTTACCAAAGTTACGACCTTCACCACCACCGTGTGGGTGATCGACTGGGTTCATCGCAGTACCGCGAACGGTAGGACGAATACCACGCCAACGAGCAGCACCTGCTTTACCCAGAACGCGAAGCATGTGTTCAGAGTTACCGACTTCACCTAAGGTGGCGCGGCAATCGATCTGAACTTTACGCATTTCGCCAGAGCGCAGACGCAGAGTTACGTAGGAACCGTCACGAGCAACGATCTGAACGTAGGCACCGGCTGAGCGAGCCATCTGGCCGCCTTTACCTGGTTTCATTTCTACGTTGTGAACCGTTGAACCTACTGGGATGTTGCGCATAGGCAGGGTGTTACCTGTCTTGATTGCAGCATCAACACCAGATTGGATCTGGTCACCCACTTTCAGGCCTTTCGGCGCCAGGATGTAACGGCGTTCGCCGTCTTTGTACAGAACCAGCGCGATGTTCGCGGAACGGTTCGGATCGTACTCCAGACGCTCAACCACTGCAGCGATACCATCTTTGTTGCGTTTGAAGTCAACCAGACGATAATGCTGTTTGTGGCCACCACCGATATGACGGGTGGTGATACGGCCATTGTTGTTACGGCCACCGCTTTTGCTCAGTTTTTCAAGCAGCGGAGCATAAGGTTTACCCTTGTGCAGCTCAGGGTTAACCACTTTAACAACGTGGCGACGACCCGGAGATGTAGGTTTACATTTAACAATTGCCATTGTTCTTACTCCTCCGACTTACTCAGCGCCGCTGATGAAGTCCAGATTCTGGCCTTCTTTCAGGGTTACGTAAGCTTTTTTCCAGTCGCTACGACGACCAACACGCTGACCGTGACGTTTAACTTTGCCTTTAACAAGCAAGGTGTTCACATCTTCGACTTCGACTTCAAACAGTTTCGAAACCGCAGCTTTGATTTCCGCTTTAGTCGCGTCTTTGGCAACTTTGAGAACGATGGTGTTGTTCTTTTCCATCGCAGCAGACGCTTTTTCAGAAACGTGCGGCGCGCGCAGCACTTTCAGCAGACGTTCTTCACGAATCATGCCAGCATCTCCTCAACTTGCTTCACAGCGTCAGCAGTCATAACTACTTTGTCGAAGGCGATCAGGCTTACTGGATCGATACCTGCTACATCGCGAACGTCAACCTTGTACAGGTTGCGTGCGGCCAGGAACAGATTCTCGTCGACTTCGCCAGTTACAATCAGCACGTCTTCCAGAGCCATGTCTTTCAGTTTCTGTGCCAGCAGCTTAGTTTTAGGCGCTTCTACAGAGAACGTCTCGACAACGATCAAACGATCTTGACGTACCAGTTCGGACAGGATGCTTTTCAGCGCGCCGCGGTACATCTTTTTATTTACTTTTTGACTGTGGTCCTGTGGCTTTGCAGCGAAGGTTACACCACCGGAACGCCAGATCGGGCTCTTTACAGAACCTGCACGCGCACGGCCAGTACCTTTCTGACGCCAAGGTTTTTTACCGGAACCGGTTACTTCAGCACGGGTCTTCTGAGCGCGAGTACCTTGACGGGCACCTGCTGCATAAGCAACAACGACCTGGTGTACCAGCGCTTCATTGAAATCACGCCCGAAGGTAGTTTCGGAAACAGTCAGCGCGCTCTGCGCGTCTTTCACTACTAATTCCATTCCTATCTCCTCGACGTTAAGCCTTAACAGCAGGTTTAACGATCAGGTTGCCACCGGTTGCACCCGGAACAGCACCCTTGACCAGCAGCAGGTTGCGCTCAGCGTCAACACGTACTACGTCCAGGCTTTGAACGGTTACACGCTCGTTACCCAGTTGGCCTGCCATTTTCTTGCCTTTGAACACTTTGCCCGGAGTCTGGTTCTGACCGATAGAACCCGGAACGCGGTGAGACAAGGAGTTACCGTGGGTAGCGTCTTGGGTACGGAAATTCCAGCGCTTAACTGTGCCAGCAAAACCTTTACCTTTAGAAGTACCGGTAACATCAACTTTCTTAACGTCTGCGAAAATTTCGACGCTAATGTTCTGACCTGCAGTGAACTCTTCACCTTCTGCAAGGCGGAATTCCCACAGACCGCGGCCAGCTTCTACGCCAGCTTTAGCGAAGTGACCCGCTTCTGGTTTGGTTACACGGTTAGCTTTTTTGCTACCAGTAGTAACCTGCACAGCACGGTAACCGTCGTTGTCCAGGTCTTTGACCTGAGTAACGCGGTTTGCTTCAATTTCGATAACGGTTACAGGGATAGAAACGCCATCTTCTGTGAAGATACGAGTCATACCCACTTTCTTACCGACTAAACCAATCATTGTTTCAACCTCTCAATCGCTCAATGACCCTGATTAACCCAGGCTGATCTGCACGTCTACACCAGCAGCCAGATCCAGACGCATCAGAGCATCAACGGTTTTCTCGGTTGGCTCAACGATGTCAACCAGACGCTTGTGAGTGCGAATCTCATACTGATCGCGCGCATCTTTATTGACGTGCGGAGAAATCAGAATGGTAAAGCGCTCTTTGCGGGTCGGCAGCGGGATTGGACCACGAACTTGCGCACCAGTGCGCTT
The DNA here is from genome assembly GCF_019049625.1 of Rahnella ecdela. Taxonomy (GTDB): domain Bacteria; phylum Pseudomonadota; class Gammaproteobacteria; order Enterobacterales; family Enterobacteriaceae; genus Rahnella; species Rahnella ecdela. Next base: position 1,644 of record NZ_JAFMOY010000096.1, on the reverse strand, counting down.
CGCGGTCTCAACGATTTCCGCAGTTGATTGATCGATCAGACGATGATCAAACGCTTTCAGGCGGATACGGATTCTTTGGTTCTGCATGAGACCAGAGCTCCAATTATTTTAAACGTAAATGATTACTCCTCATACCCATTTCGATTGATGGGAGAGTGTAATCGTTCTTAACATAACCCCCATATCGGGAGTATTGTCGACCGGTAAGTAAACTTACTGGCCACCGATTCTTATCGAATCAGGCTTACCAATATTAGGTAAGCCCGCGCATTATACGTAAACACGGGGAATTAGCAACAAGCTTTCATCAAGTATTGCTTTTATTTTGCGCGATGTTGCCCTCCCTTTTCATGACTCACAGGCTCATTTCTAGTTTATTCGGCAGCCGATATGGCCAAATCTTTACAGATAAGATTCGTTGTACGGGGATGAGATTTTCGTAAGGTCAGAAGAAGTGTCGGTTTTGGGGAGAACTCAAGGAATGTTCAGTCAGGAGAAGGCATGAGCAGAACAGTGCTTATGCATTAGGTGTTTTTTTACGGGCAGCGAATTGGATTATCTACATCAGCCAGAAAAGCGACGTTATCTGGCCGATGCAATCATCAGGGTATAAGCTAGTGGCTTTGGGATTCTTCTTTCAACTGTGACTGAATGTAGTTTTGAAGACCTATGCGTCCAATCAATTCGATTTCAGTTTCCAGCCAGTCAATATGATGCTCTTCGTCAGCCAGAATAGTAATCATGATATCGCGGCTGACATAATCGTGGACAGAATCTGCATAGGCAATCCCTTCTCGCAGATCTTTAGCACCTTCCAGTTCGAGCACTAAATCTGATTTCAGCATTTCCTCAACGTCTTCACCGATGTTCAGTTTGCCAAGGTCTTGCAGATTGGGGATACCTTCGAGGAACAATATGCGTTCAATATAAATATCGGCATGTTTCATTTCGTCTATCGACTCATGATACTCGATACCATTCAGACGCATTAAGCCCCAGTTTTTGAACATGCGGGCATGAAGAAAATACTGATTGATGGCAACCAGTTCATTTCCAAGAAGTTTGTTGAGATGAGCAATGACTTTTTTATCGCCTTTCATAGGTAACTCCTCCGTTCCGGTATCTAAAGAGTAGATCCGGTACAGAGTAAGTCAAAGAAAAGGCACACTTTTAAGCTAAGTATTTTTACGCAATGTTTTTGAACTCAGGAATTTGCTGTAATTCATCTTCCATTATCTGGCGTGCCGCGCGGACACATTTGCCACATTGGGTTCCTACTGGAACAAAATTTCTTAACTGCTGAAACGTTTGCGGCTGGTAACGTCTGACGGCCTGTCTGATTGTTTTATCACTTACTGAATTGCACAAACACACGTACATATAAACCACACTTCGTATAAATCTTACACTAACTGTAAATGAGAATGGTTATTATTGCAAATGTAGTTTTTACTCTTTTACCCTCAAATTTTAGGCAATAAAAAAGGGTGCCGAAGCACCCTTTTTTTGCTCTTAATTATCAGCGATTAAGCGATAACTTTAGCAACAACACCAGCACCTACAGTACGGCCGCCTTCACGGATTGCGAAACGCAGACCGTCATCCATCGCGATTGGGTGGATCAGGGTAACAACCATGTTTACG
>NZ_JAFMOY010000097.1 GCF_019049625.1 Rahnella ecdela | reverse complement strand
TTTATTTCATTCGGTTGCCGCTGTTTTTAATCTTTCCGACCCGGTGACTTCGTGATGTTGTTCACGTTGTTCCCTGTCGATGGAGCGGCATTATAGGGAGTTCTCAGCAGGCCGCAAGGGCTAATTTTAAGAAAAAACACCGTTTGCTGCATTACACAGCAAACACACTGCTTATACCGTGTTTTGCACAGATTTATCCACAGACGCACAGGAATCTCAAATTTTGCGAGCGTCGCGCAATCGTTTTCGCTACAATTTCGCGCGTCAGTTTTCGCCGCCCTTTATGGGTAATAAATGAGATACGGGTCGCCGGAGGGAAGTTATCCGAGCTCAGCCCCGCGTTTTCTGCAAATTGCTCTCTATAATTTGCTCTATATATAAAGACAGAGAGAAGAAAACCGCCGTTGAGTTCCGATAACGCTCTTTACTGCGACTCCAAAGCCAAGGATACAACCACCATGCAACAATCTCGTCCAATCCGCCGCGCCCTGCTCAGTGTTTCTGACAAAGCCGGTATCGTAGAATTCGCCCAGGCCCTTTCTTCGCGTGGCGTTGAATTACTTTCCACTGGCGGAACCGCCAGCCTGTTGGCTAAAGCCGGCCTGCCAGTCACTGAAGTGTCTGACTACACCGGTTTTCCGGAAATGATGGATGGACGCGTCAAAACCCTGCACCCGAAAGTTCACGGTGGCATTCTCGGTCGTCGCGGGAAAGATGATGAAATTATGGCGCAGCATTCCATCGCGCCAATCGACATGGTGGTCGTTAACCTTTATCCGTTCGCGCAAACCGTCGCGCGCCCGGACTGTTCACTGGAAGATGCGGTAGAAAACATTGATATCGGTGGCCCGACAATGGTTCGCTCCGCAGCGAAGAACCATAAAGATGTGGCGATCGTAGTAAAGAGCAGTGACTACGCTTCTGTTATTGAAGAGATGGATGCCAATGGCAGCTCGCTGACGCTGGCGACCCGCTTCAATCTGGCGATTAAAGCCTTCGAGCATACCGCTTCTTACGACGGTATGATTGCCAACTACTTCGGCACAATGGTTCCGGCTTACCACGGCGATATTGAATCTGCTTCCGGACAGTTCCCCCGCACACTGAATCTCAGCTATATAAAGAAACAAGATATGCGTTATGGCGAGAACAGCCATCAGAACGCCGCCTTCTATATAGAAGAGAATGTCAGTGAGGCTTCGGTTGCCACGTCGACCCAACTTCAGGGCAAAGCACTTTCCTATAACAACATTGCGGATACCGATGCCGCGCTGGAATGTGTGAAAGAATTTGCTGAACCAGCATGCGTTATCGTCAAACATGCCAACCCTTGTGGTGTGGCTATCGGCGACAGCATTCTGGCGGCATACGAGCGCGCCTATCAGACTGACCCGACGTCAGCTTTCGGCGGCATTATTGCCTTCAACCGTGAACTGGATGCCGAAACGGCCAAAGCCATCATCAGCCGTCAGTTTGTGGAAGTGATCATCGCCCCATCCGTCAGTGCCGAAGCTCTGGCCCTGACTGCAGCCAAACAAAACGTTCGCGTTCTGACCTGCGGGCAGTGGGAAAGTCGCCGGAAAGCCCTGGACTTCAAACGTGTTAACGGTGGCCTGCTGGTTCAGGATCGTGATTTGGGCATGGTTGATGCAACCTGCCTGCGCGTTGTGTCTGAGCGCCAGCCGACTGAACAGGAGCTGACAGATGCGCTGTTCTGCTGGAAAGTGGCAAAATTCGTCAAATCCAACGCCATCGTTTATGCACGTGACAAAATGACCATTGGTATCGGTGCAGGCCAGATGAGCCGCGTTTACTCCGCTAAAATTGCCGGGATCAAGGCTGCCGACGAAGGTCTGGAAGTTGCCGGTTCTGTTATGGCCTCTGACGCCTTCTTCCCATTCCGCGACGGTATCGATGCTGCAGCAGCCGTGGGCATAACCTGTGTTATCCAGCCTGGCGGTTCTATCCGTGACGATGAAGTGATCGCCGCGGCTAATGAACATGGCATTGCGATGCTGTTCACCGACATGCGCCACTTCCGTCATTAATTTTCTTTTAGCGGGTGCGATGCGCCCGCTCACCCGGAGTCTTCGAATGAATATTTTAATTATCGGTAACGGCGGGCGTGAACATGCACTGGCATGGAAGGCATCGCAGTCACCTCTGGCTGATAAAGTCTTTGTAGCACCAGGCAACGCCGGTACCGCGCTGGAGCCGTTGCTGGAAAACGTTGATATAGCCACAACGGATATCGCCGGTTTGCTGGCATTCGCCAAAAGTAATGATATCGGCCTGACCATCGTTGGCCCTGAAGCGCCGCTGGTGATTGGTGTGGTGGATGCTTTCCGTGCCGCCGGTCTGAAAATCTTTGGCCCGACGCAGGAAGCCGCGCAGCTGGAAGGCTCCAAAGCCTTCACTAAGGATTTCCTTGCTCGCCATAACATCCCAAGCGCGGATTATCAGAACTTCACCGAAATCGAGCCTGCACTTGAATATCTGCGCAGCAAAGGCGCGCCGATTGTTATCAAAGCTGACGGTCTGGCCGCCGGTAAAGGCGTGATCGTGGCGATGACGCTTAAAGAAGCGGAAGATGCCGTTCACGACATGCTGGCAGGCAACGCTTTCGGTGATGCAGGCCATCGCATTGTTATTGAGGAATTCCTCGATGGCGAAGAGGCCAGCTTCATCGTCATGGTCGACGGCACCAATGTATTGCCGATGGCGACCAGTCAGGATCACAAACGCGTAGGTGACGGTGACAGCGGCCCGAACACCGGTGGCATGGGTGCGTATTCCCCGGCGCCAGTCGTCACTGATGAAATTCATCAGCGCGTGATGGATCAGGTTATCTGGCCAACCGTTCGCGGTATGGCGGCGGAAAACAACACATACACTGGTTTCCTGTATGCAGGTCTGATGATCTCCGCTGATGGCCAGCCGAAAGTGATCGAGTTCAACTGCCGTTTTGGCGATCCGGAAACTCAGCCGATCATGTTACGCCTGCGTTCAGATCTTGTGGATCTTTGCCTTGCCGGTGCTGAAGGTCGTCTTGGTGAGAAAACGTCAGAATGGGATCCACGTCCTGCGCTGGGTGTTGTGCTCGCGGCCGGCGGCTACCCTGCCGATTACAAAACCGGAGACGTTATCCATGGTCTGCCGCTGGAAGAAGTGCCGGATGGCAAAGTCTTCCAGGCCGGAACCCGCTTGCAGGATGAGCGTGTGGTGACAAATGGCGGACGCGTATTGTGCGTGACGGCGCTGGGTAAAACCGTAGAAGCGGCGCAGGCACGATCTTATGATTTAGCGAAAGATATTCACTGGGAAGGCAGCTTCTGTCGCAAAGACATCGGATATCGCGCTATCGACCGCGAACGTAATCAGTAATCACGTCTGATCCGACGATCAAAAAATGCACGCCCCGGCGTGCCATTTCTTTTATCAAAACGGGATCAGAGATCTGACTCTTTCGGTTCCCATTTGCAGAAATCTTCATTGGCAACCAGCAACAGCTCGTTGCCTTGCGGTGCCGTCAGCCAGGCTAAGCCCAGAGTATCGTTACTGCGGCTGGCTCTTTTCGCCAGCCAGACCTGAGAACGCACTGTCAGTGTCGGCGTCACTTGCTCGCCTGCGCAGGTCGTTATGATGCCTTTTCGCCAGCGAGCCTGTACCAGACGGACGTTCCCTGCCTGTAACGCATTGCTCAGGTCGAGAGTTTTCGATGCTTCATATTTATAGCGTTCGATTTCGTCTGACGAAAGTTTTTCCCGGCGCTCAGGAAGCTGTCGCTGCATAAAGCTGACATTCCCGCCTTCGTCGAAACGCAGCATCACGCCCAAATCTGTTTTGGTCGCATGGGTTTCTTTAATCAGGTGCAGTTGCCCCTGCTGGAATTCGTATCGGGTAATGATCGTATCGCCACCGTAATAGGGGCTATAGACGTTGAGAATGGTCTGCGGCTCGTGGCTGGCGGTATCTTCGCGCCAGAGCCGGTTGATTCCCTGATCAGCAACATAGCCACTGGCAAAGAATAAATCTGGACCTTTTTTTGAACTGCAACCCACCAGACCGAGCACCAGTAATCCTGCTACCAGCCTGGGGGTGATAAACTGAAGGGGCTTAAAGGCCCCTCCGCTTATTCTTTTCACTGCAAGCAATTACTTAACAGCGTCTTTCAGAGCTTTACCAGAAACGAACGCAGGCACGTTTGCAGCTGCGATTTTGATTTCTTTACCAGTCTGTGGGTTACGACCAGTACGCTCGTTACGATGATTTACCTTGAAAGTCCCGAAACCAACCAATTGTACAGCATCACCTTCTTTCAGAGACTCGGTAATAGCAGACAGAGTAGATTCAAGAGCAACTTTGGCCTGTGCTTTGGAAAGATCAGCTTTGTCCGCAATTACATCAATCAGTTGAGTCTTGTTCATAAGTTATCCTTTACAGTGTGTTTATCGTTTGCAAAGCATCGAGTGCGACGGATATGCCGATTGACAGCACCCTCCTGCATACACGCACCGATAGCCACTTTTTTTACGCACCCCAAATGTAGACCAGACAGGGTGCGGATGTGAAGCCTTAAGGCACGACAAATCAGGCGTTAAATCACGTTTTCTTGCCTTATTGCGCTAAATTTATGCCAATGTTACTGACAGCGGCTTCACGCAGGTCAGAACGTAACCCTTTTATTAATTCCAGGTCACGCTCTTCACAGTCAGCCAACAGGCGAAAAATCTCCCATTGGATGTCCCATTCTTCTTCTACGGCAGGAATGACTTTGAGTTCTTCATCGGTCATTTCTTTACCGGCCTGAGTCATTTCCAGCATCGCGACAGTACGAATTGACGTTTCACTGACCGCAATTGCATGAGACAGCGTTTCGCCACTCAGACGCGAATGAATCAGTTCGCCTAATGCAATACACGCATCAATCGCCGGATAAACTCCGTAGAGATCGTAATCATCGGAAGAAGGCACTGCTTCCTCCAGTTTTTCGAGCTGTGAGTCAAAATTGACCTTGGCGTCTTTTACCACCAGTGTTTCCCAGATTAAGTCCAGGATGCGGCGGTAAAGCTGTGCTTCGCCAAACCCTGTTTCCAGACAAAATGCCTGATAGTTCGGGTACATACGTTCGCACAAGCTCGCCATAAACGTCACGTGTTGCCAGCTTTCCAGCTTTTCGAGACGTAAATGAATTGGATTACGTAACATGAGTTGATCTCGTTAACTTTTCTGCGCGGGAGTTTACCTGAAATAAATCAATATCCCTATTCCTTGATTCCTAAAGATCATCACTCAACCGTTGCCAGCGCTGAAACGCTGCCCGGTTTGACGCCATAGAATCTGCCCAACGGGTAGGTTCCGGCAGACGATATTGCCGCATGCACTGTTGTACCCAATAAAGCGAGGATTCCATGCTGATCCGATTGCCCGGTGAGATAAACAATGGATTACAGCGTAGCTTGCTGCGCCACACCCAGCCAATCTGTTCATCACCCTCATAGAGTGCCTGCTGGCTGTGAAGTTCATCGCCCAACGGCAAAAACTGACCGCATAAACGGCTTTTCGCTACGCCAATCGTCGGCACGTCGACCGTCAGACCAAAATGACTGGCAACGCCGAGACGCCGCGGATGCGCGATCCCTTGCCCATCGACCAGAATCAGATCAGGATGCGAAGAGATTTGCTGCCAGGCTTGTAACAGTGCAGGAAGTTCGCGGAAGGAAAGGAAACCGGGGATATATGGCATAACGGTAGGAATGCGGGCTATCTGATATTCAACTAGTTCCAGTGCCGGGTAGCTCAGCACCGCGACCGCCGCGCGGGTGACTTCCCCGCCCTGCTCAAACCCGACATCCACACCGGCAATCAACGATGGAGTAGTGAAATCAGGCGGATCCTGCAGTTCGATCTGATCTGCGAGGATCCGTTGTTCTTCCCGTAGTGCGCGCGTGTCGATCATAACACAGGATTACTCGTGATACTGGCGGGACAGGCTGTGCACCGCCTCGACAAAGGCGCCCGCATTTTCTGGCGGAACGTCCTGATGGATACCGTGGCCAAGGTTAAACACATGCCCATTACCTTTGCCGAAACCCGCCAAAATGGTTTCTACTTCCTGTTCAATACGCACAGGTGAGGCGTACAGCATGGAAGGATCCATATTGCCCTGAATCGCAACTTTATCACCTACGCGACGGCGCGCTTCAGCAATATCAGTAGTCCAGTCCAGACCCAGTGCGTCACAGCCCGTCGCAGCCATCGCTTCCAGCCACTGGCCACCACCTTTAGTGAACAATGTGACCGGCACGCGACGGCCTTCGTTTTCCCGGATCAGGCCATCCACGATTTTGTGCATGTAGTTGAGGGAGAATTCGCGGTAATCACGAGGCGTCAGCACGCCGCCCCAGGTGTCAAAAATCATCACCGACTGCGCGCCCGCTTTAATTTGAGCATTCAGATAAAGAATGACGCTGTCAGCCACTTTATCCAGCAGAAGGTGCAAAGTAGACGGATCGGCATACATCATCTTTTTGATTTTAGTAAAGGCTTTGCTGCTGCCACCTTCGACCATATATGTCGCCAGTGTCCACGGACTGCCAGAGAAACCGATAAGCGGCACTTCACCTTTCAGGTTTTTACGGATGGTACGCACGGCGTTCATCACGTAGCCCAGTTCCATTTCAGGATCAGGCACCGGCAACTTTTCGACATCTGCACGATTGGTCAGTGGTGAGGAAAAACGCGGGCCTTCACCGGCTTCGAAATACAGCCCCAGTCCCATCGCATCAGGAATAGTCAGGATGTCGGAGAAAAGGATCGCCGCGTCCAGCGCATAACGGCGAAGCGGCTGTAAAGTTACTTCACAGGCCAGCTCAGCATTTTTACACAGCGACATAAAATCGCCGGCTTCAGCGCGGGTTTCTTTGTACTCCGGCAAATAGCGACCGGCCTGACGCATCATCCATACCGGTGTAATGTCCACTGGCTGACGTAACAAAGCACGCAGGTAACGGTCGTTTTTCAACTCATTCATTCTTGCTCTTTCCTTCAATATTCGGGCCGCACGGCAATCATATGACGGCATTCTATCACGCTAAACTGACGCTAGACGTCACCGTCTTCGCTTTCTGCGCGGCACTGCGCAACTGTGTCTTCAATCAGGCGGCGGGCAATCGTACCGGGCGGTGGCAGCTGTGGCAGCTGGTCAAACCGGTACCAGCCGGCGCTAAGCAGCTCTTTCGTGTCAGCGATAATGTCGCCGCTGTCGTAATCGGCCATAAACGCCATCATCAGCGAATTGGGGAATGGCCACGGCTGGGAACTGACGTACCGGACATTCTTCACGCGAATATTACTTTCCTCCATGACTTCGCGGGCCACGGTTTCTTCCAGCGTTTCCCCGACTTCCACGAAGCCTGCCAGAACCGTATGAATGCCATTACGATGGCGGACATGCTGCGCCAGCAAAATCTCATCACCTTTACGGATTGCCACAATGATGCAGGGCGCAATCTGCGGGTAATAGCGTTCACGACAATGCCCGCACAGCGCGGCCCATTCAGTCTTGCTGACATGCATTTCATGCCCGCAGTACCCGCAGAATTTATGCGAACGGTAAAACTCTGACAGCTGCACGCCCCGCCCGACCAGCTGGAATAATCCGCGATCCTGATCCAGCAGCTGCCGGGCGGAAACCATATGGTCTGGCATTGTCTGACGAACCAGCCAGACAGGTTCACCCTGCCATTCGCCAATCTGACGCGTCGTTTTACCGGTCAGAGAAAATTGTGCGGCGCTGCCAAACGGCAATTCGCCTTCAGGCAGCCACAGCTTGCCTTCCTGGCTGATGACCCACCAGCCGTTGTGTTGCTCAGTGATCTGTAATTCCATAATTGTTGTTGCATAACCTCGTCGGGACTGACAATCTGAGTAAGATATTCACATATTAGTAACTTCTGGTTACTTTTTTATCGCTCACGGAGTCAACCATGCTAAATCGTCTGGAAAGACTGACCCAACGCGTTGGTGGCAGTAATGAGTTAGTGGATCAATGGCTGCACGCGCGCAAAGAGCTGCTGGTTTCGTATTGCACTTTGGTCGGCCTGAAACCCAATAAAGAAAAACATACCCCCCTCAATGAAAAAGCGCTGGATAACTTTTGCCATAACCTGGTGGACTATCTTTCTGCCGGTCATTTCCATCTGTATCAGCGCGTCATTGATGAAGTGGAAGGCGCAAACAGCCCGATAAAATTACAGGCTGCAAAAATATACCCTGCACTTGAACTGAATACTGAAGCTATCATGGCTTTCCATGATAGTTACACTGAAAATGATATTGATGATGACAATGCTTTCGCATTTCATTATGCATTATCTGATGTAGGTGAAGCGTTAGATGCGCGTTTTCAGCTGGAAGATCAATTGATTATTCTGGCGTTTGATCGCAGTAATCATGAAGAAAAACCGCCTGCGAATGAAGAACATCTCGCCAGACCGGCTTAACGCTTTGTCACACTAAAACCCAGCGCAGGTTTGTGGTTTTAGTTGTAGTTTCAAAAAACGCCTCCTATATTGAGGCTTCTTGTCGGAGTGCCTAGCGCATAATTTTCTGTTGAGAATTACGCCAGGCTGAGACCGTTAATTCGGGATCCGCGGAACCTGATCGGGTTAGTACCCGCGAAGGGAACAAGAGTAATGTTATGCGTTCAGCGCAATCTGGCATCTGCCTGTATCAGACCGCCTGTGCTGCACCGCCCATTTTTACTCCTGCCGTAAACCTCCAGACAAGCAATTTTCCATCACTTTTTTTTGCGAGGAATTTGCTATGTCGAGTACCCAAAAACCCGTTACTCCTGAAAAGAAACCCACTAATCGCCGTGAACAACGTGCTCAGGCACAGTCGTTTATCGACAGTTTGCAGGGCGAAGCCTTTCCCAACTCCCGGCGTATATATCTTGGAGCTGACCGGGAAGATATCCGCGTGCCAATGCGCGAAATTCAGCTAAGCCCGACCCTGGTCGGCGGCGGCAAAGATAATCCGCTGTTCGAGGATAACGAAGCGATCCCGGTCTATGACACCGCCGGACCTTACGGTGATCCTTCAGCCGTTATCGACGTGCATACCGGTCTGGAGAAATTACGCACCCGTTGGATAAATGAGCGCGCGGATACGGAAGAACTCCCGCAGGTCAGCTCCGGCTTTACTCAACAGCGGCTGGCAGATGAAGGGCTGGATCATCTTCGCTTCGAACACCTGCCGCGTCCGCGCAAAGCCATGTCTGGTAAAAATGTCACGCAACTGCATTACGCCCGCAAAGGCATGATTACACCGGAAATGGAATTCATCGCTATTCGCGAAAACATGGGACGCGAGCGGATCCGTAGTGAGGTATTACGCCAGCAACATCCCGGTGAAAGCTTTGGAGCACATCTGCCCGCCAATATCACGGCTGAGTTTGTCCGCCAGGAAGTCGCTGCCGGTCGTGCGATTATTCCCGCCAACATCAACCATCCTGAATCAGAGCCAATGATCATCGGCCGTAATTTTCTGGTGAAAGTGAACGCCAATATCGGCAACTCGGCGGTGACATCTTCCATCGAAGAAGAAGTCGAGAAACTGGTATGGTCGACGCGCTGGGGTGCGGACACCGTGATGGATCTTTCCACCGGTCGCTACATCCACGAAACCCGCGAATGGATCCTGCGTAACAGCCCGGTGCCGATCGGCACGGTGCCGATTTATCAGGCGTTGGAAAAAGTGAACGGCGTGGCCGAAGATCTGAACTGGGAAATGTTCCGCGATACGTTGCTGGAACAGGCCGAGCAAGGCGTCGATTACTTCACTATTCATGCCGGTGTTCTGCTGCGTTACGTGCCGATGACAGCCAAACGTCTGACCGGGATTGTGTCACGCGGTGGCTCGATTATGGCGAAATGGTGTCTGTCGCATCATCGCGAAAGTTTCCTGTTTGAGCATTTCCGCGAAATCTGCGAAATCTGCGCCGCCTACGATGTTTCTCTTTCATTGGGTGACGGCCTGCGTCCGGGGTCGATTCAGGACGCCAACGATGAAGCGCAATTCGCCGAATTACGCACGCTGGGCGAGCTGACCAAAATCGCCTGGGAATACGATGTTCAGGTGATGATCGAAGGACCGGGGCATGTGCCGATGCAGATGATCCGCCGCAACATGACCGAAGAACTCGAGCACTGCCACGAAGCGCCGTTCTATACCCTCGGCCCGCTGACCACCGATATCGCCCCCGGTTACGATCATTTCACGTCCGGTATCGGTGCCGCGATGATCGGCTGGTTCGGCTGCGCCATGCTGTGTTATGTCACGCCGAAAGAGCATCTCGGCCTGCCAAACAAAGAAGACGTCAAGCAGGGTCTGATCACCTACAAAATCGCCGCACACGCCGCTGATTTAGCGAAGGGACATCCCGGCGCGCAAATCCGCGATAACGCCATGTCAAAAGCACGTTTCGAATTCCGCTGGGAAGACCAGTTCAACCTGGCACTTGATCCCGCCACGGCCCGCGCCTACCACGATGAAACACTGCCGCAGGAATCCGGTAAAGTCGCACATTTCTGCTCGATGTGCGGCCCGAAATTCTGCTCAATGAAAATCACTCAGGAAGTTCGCGATTACGCCGCCGCGCTTGAAGCCAAAGCCCAACCAATTGAACTCGTCGAATCCGGCATGGCACAGATGTCCGCTGAATTCCGTTCACGCGGCAGCGAGCTTTATCACCCTGCCACGGAGATTAACAAATGAATCAGTCAGCTCAGCCCTTTCCTGCCGTTCCTTTTCACCTCGGCTTATATCCGGTCGTGGATACCGTGGAATGGATTGCCCGCCTGCTCGACGCAGGCGTGAAAACGCTGCAACTTCGCGTGAAAGATTTGCCCGATGAGGACGTCGAACCGGCGATTATCGAGGCAATCGCACTGGGAAAAAAATATCAGGCACGGTTATTCATCAACGATTACTGGCGTCTGGCAGTAAAGCATCAGGCATATGGCGTACATCTTGGTCAGGAAGATCTGGATACTGCCGATCTTGAAGCCATCCGTCAGGCCGGTTTAAGGCTGGGCGTTTCCACGCATGACGATATTGAAATGGCGCGTGCTGTCGACGTGAATCCTTCGTACATTGCCCTCGGCCATATTTTCCCGACGCAGACTAAAGATATGCCATCAGCGCCGCAGGGACTGCAAGAATTGACCCGACACATTAAGCAACTCGACGGCAGCTTCCCGACGGTAGCTATCGGTGGGATCAGCATTGACCGCGCGCCGTCAGTTCTCGATTGCGGCGTCGGGAGTATTGCTGTCGTCAGCGCCATTACGCAGGCGGCGGACTGGCGTGCAGCGACTGCCGAACTGCTGGCTTTATGCGCCAGCAAGGTGCCGGAAGATGCTTAACGATGCGGCTTTTATGCGCTACAGCCGCCAGCTGATGCTGGAGGAATTCGGCCCGCAGGCGCAGGAAAAGTTACAGGCGGCCAAAGTGCTGATTGTCGGGCTCGGTGGTCTCGGTTCTCCCGCCGCTCTTTATCTGGCGGCGGCGGGCGTTGGCACGCTGATTCTGGCCGATGACGATCAGCTGCACATCACCAATCTTCAGCGGCAAATCCTCTACCGCACGGCAGATCTTGATCAGCCGAAGGCCGTTCTGGCAAAGCGAGAACTGCTGCGCCTGAATCCGCTTTGTGAAGCAGTGGCTATCACGGAACGCCTGTCGGGTGAAACGCTGATCCGTGCGGTGGCGGATGCTGATATCGTTTTAGATTGCAGCGACAACATGGAAACCCGGTACGCAGTTAACAAAGCCTGCGTGGATGCCGGAAAAACCCTCATCAGCGGCAGTGCGGTCGGCTTCAGCGGGCAGATTCTGGAGATTGAAGCCCCGTATACTCACGGTTGTTATGCCTGTTTGTATCCGGATCAGGAAATCGCGCAACGCAATTGCCGCACGTCTGGCGTGCTCGGGCCCGTCGTCGGCACTATCGGCACATTACAGGCACTGGAAGCGCTGAAAATTCTGGCTGGCTTACCTTCTGTTCTGAGCGGCAAGTTACGGCTGTTCGACGGTAAGACGCAGAACTGGCGTTCGCTGCAACTCACACGATCCTCAACCTGTGCCGTCTGCGGAGGCCACTCGTGAACATTCTGGTCAATGAAGAATCACACCAGTTCAGTCAACCGCTGACGCTACTGGCTCTGCTCGATGAGCTGGCGTTAAATTCTGCAGGCAGCGCACTGGCAGTAAATCAGGTCATTATCCCCCGCGATAACTGGCCTGCTCACTTGCTGGAAGACGGCGATGAGATTTTGCTCTTTCAGGCGATAGCCGGAGGCTGACATGTTAAAAATTGCTGATACCACATTCACATCGCACCTTTTTACCGGAACCGGGAAATTCGCCAGTCCGGCGCTGATGCAACAGGCGCTTGCAGCCTCCGGCTCTCAGCTGGTGACGATGGCGATGAAACGGATTGATCTGCGCCGCGGCGGAGACGATATTTTGTCACCTCTGCAACAGCTCGGCGTCCGTTTGCTGCCCAATACTTCAGGGGCAAAAACGGCAGAAGAAGCGGTGTTTGCCGCACAACTGGCAAGAGAAGCGCTGGGCACAAACTGGGTGAAACTTGAAATTCATCCGGATATGAAATATCTGTTGCCCGATGCGGTTGAAACATTGAAAGCAGCAGAAATGCTGGTGAAACAGGGCTTCATTGTACTGCCATATTGCAGCGCGGACCCGGTTTTGTGCAAACGTCTGGAAGAAGCGGGCTGCGCTGCGGTTATGCCACTGGGTGCGCCTATCGGTTCTAATCAGGGACTGCAAACCCGCGAGTTTCTGCAAATCATCATCGAGCAGGCACGTATTCCGGTCGTGGTTGATGCGGGTATTGGCGCGCCGAGCCAGGCCGCTGAAGCGCTGGAAATGGGCGCTGATGCGGTGCTGGTCAATACTGCCATTGCCGTCGCCGGCGATCCGGTGGAGATGGCAACCGCATTCCGGCTGGCCGTGCAAGCCGGGGTTATTGCCCGCCAGAGTGGTTTGGGTGGCAGACAACGACACGCGAGTGCATCCAGCCCGCTGACCGATTTCCTTAATACCTCGCAGGCACCGTTATGAGCAATTTTACGGATGTCTGGTCAACACTTGGCTGGGATGACATTTCTCTGCGCATCAACAGCAAAACACCCCGGGATGTTGAACGGGCACTCAGCCGGAATAAGATCGACCGTGAAGATTTTATGGCGTTGATGTCTCCGGGTGCCCTGCCTTATCTGGAATCGATGGCGCAGCGGGCGCAGCAGCTCACGCGCCAGCGGTTCGGCAATACGGTGAATTTTTTCGCACCATTGTATTTATCCAATCTTTGCGCCAACGAATGTACTTATTGCGGCTTTTCGATGAGCAATAAAATCAAACGTAAAACGCTGGATGAGGATGAGATAGGACGTGAATGCGAAGCGCTGAATGCACTGGGCTTTAAACATTTGTTGCTGGTCACTGGCGAACACAAAGGAAAAGTCGGCATGGACTATTTCCGTCGTCATTTCCCCGCGATCAGAAGTCATTTTGATTCTCTGATGATCGAAGTTCAGCCGCTTGAACAGGAAGAATATGCCGAGCTGAAAACCCTGGGGCTGGACGGGGTGCTGGTTTATCAGGAAACCTACCATGCGCCAACTTATGCATTGCATCATTTGCGGGGGCAAAAGCAGGATTTTTTCTGGCGGCTGGAAACACCGGACCGGCTCGGGCGTGCCGGTATCGATAAAATCGGCCTTGGTGCGCTGTTCGGGCTTTCCGGCAACTGGCGGACCGACAGTTATATGGTGGCGGAGCATTTGTTGTACCTGCAACAAACTTACTGGCAAAGTCGCTATTCGGTGGCGTTTCCGAGATTACGCCCGTGTACCGGAGGGATCGAACCTGCTTCTCTGCTGGAAGAAAATCAGCTGGTACAACTAATTTGCGCTTTCAGGATGCTGGCACCGGACGTCGAGCTTTCTCTGTCGACGCGCGAATCGCCTCACTTTCGGGATCACGTCATTCCGCTGGCGATCAATACCATCAGTGCCGGATCGAAGACGCAGCCCGGTGGCTATGCTGACGATCATCCGGAACTTGAACAATTTGCACCGCACGATAACCGATCGCCGCAACGCGTCGCAGAAGCCTTAACGCAAGCCGGGCTGCAACCGGTCTGGAAAGACTGGGACAGTTTTTTGGGGCGCGTCTCGCAGGAAAATGTCGCCGGATGACAAACTGAAAAACTCTCAGGAATCCAGATTCCATAAAGTGATTTTGCCCCTCGCGCCAGCAGGCTGAGGGCATTACTGTGCTGTTGCCGCTGCACATTCGCAGATGGCCGGCGCCACTCATCCCGGTGCTGCTTCCAACCAGCCGAAACAGGTTATCGTCCAGTTCCCTGTTTCGGCTCCTCTCTTTTAGTCTTTTCAATTCCCAAATTTCAGGCAAAAAAAAACCGCCCCCGAAGGAGCGGTTTTATGTCGTTTCGACAGAAGACGATTAATCGTCGCTGTTACCGAAACCTGCGTTCAGCAGTTCAGCCAGGTTAGCCGTTGCTTCATCCGCGCTGACTTGCGGTACAACTGGCACTTCACCCTGTGCTTTACGGCGTGCACGATCCTGGTGATAAGCGTAACCGGTACCGGCTGGGATCAGACGGCCAACGATAACGTTCTCTTTCAGGCCACGCAGTTCATCACGTTTACCGGCAACAGCCGCTTCGGTAAGAACGCGCGTGGTTTCCTGGAACGATGCAGCAGAGATGAAGGATTCGGTCGCCAGGGATGCCTTGGTGATACCGAGCAGGTCACGGCTGAATGTTGCCGTGATTTTGCCTTCAGCTTCCAGCTTACGGTTAGCGATTTTAACGCGAGACATTTCTGCCTGCTCGCCTTCCAGGAAGTCAGTGCCACCAGCGCTAACGATGGTGCCTTTACGCAACATCTGACGAACGATAACTTCGATGTGTTTATCGTTAATCTTAACGCCTTGCAGACGGTAAACTTCCTGCACTTCGTTGGTGATGTAGCGGGTAACCGCGTGAACACCACGTAAACGCAAGATGTCGTGCGGAGACTCAGGGCCGTCGGATACGACGTCACCACGTTCCACAACTTCGCCTTCGAACACGTTCAGCTGACGCCATTTAGGGATCATTTCTTCGTAAGCATCGCTGCCATCCAACGGAGAAATTACCAGACGACGTTTGCCTTTGGTTTCTTTACCGAAGGAGATGATCCCGCTGATTTCAGCAAGGATTGCAGGCTCTTTCGGACGACGTGCTTCGAACAGGTCAGCAACACGTGGCAGACCACCGGTGATGTCCTTGGTACCGCCGGATTCCTGAGGAATACGCGCCAGGGTGTCACCAGAGTGGATCTGAGTACCATCTTCCAGCTGAACAATCGCTTTACCCGGCAGGAAGTATTGAGCAGGCATATCAGTACCTGGGATCAATACGTCGTCGCCTTTAGCGTCAACGATTTTCAGTGCCGGACGCAGATCTTTACCGCTACCGGTACGCTCTGCAGAGTCCAGAACTACCAGAGAAGACAAACCGGTCAGGTCGTCGGTCTGGCGTGTGATGGTCTGAGTATCCACCATATCGGCAAAGCGAATGAAACCACTCACTTCACTGATAACTGGCATTGTGTGCGGATCCCAGTTAGCAACGGTTTCGCCGCCGTTAACTGATGCGCCATCGCCTTTGCCCATCACGGAACCGTAAGGCACTTTATAGCTTTCTTTGGTACGACCAAATTCGTCGATCAATTTCAGCTCAGTGTTACGGGAAGTGATGACCAGTTTGCCGTTAGAGTTGCTAACGTGCTTGTGGTTGCTCAGTTTAATGGTACCCGTGTTCTTAACCTGGATGCTGGATTCCGCTGCCGCACGAGATGCCGCACCACCGATGTGGAACGTACGCATCGTCAGCTGGGTACCCGGCTCACCGATTGACTGTGCTGCGATAACACCGATCGCTTCACCTTTGTTGATGATGTGACCACGTGCCAGGTCGCGACCATAGCAGTTTGCACACACACCAAAGTCAGTTTCGCAACTTACGACTGAACGTACTTTCACGCTGTCGACAGAGTTTTCTTCTAACAGATCACACGTCTTCTCGTGAAGCAGGGTGTTACGTGGAACCAGGATATCAGCCGTACCCGGCTTGATGATATCTTCGGCAGTCACACGACCCAATACACGTTCGCGCAGTGGTTCTTTAACGTCGCCACCTTCGATAACCGGAGTCATCATGATGCCTTCGTGAGTACCACAGTCGTCTTCGGTCACTACCAAGTCCTGCGCGACGTCAACCAGACGACGAGTCAGATAACCGGAGTTCGCAGTTTTCAGTGCGGTATCCGCCAGGCCTTTACGAGCACCGTGAGTAGAGATGAAGTACTGGAGTACGTTCAGACCTTCACGGAAGTTCGCGGTGATTGGCGTTTCAATGATGGAACCATCCGGCTTAGCCATCAGGCCACGCATACCGGCCAGCTGACGAATCTGTGCAGCAGAACCACGCGCACCGGAGTCGGCCATCATAAAGATACTGTTGAAGGAAACCTGCTGTTCAACAACACCGTCACGGTTGACGACGTCTTCAACAGACAAGTTTTCCATCATTGCCTTAGCAACACGTTCGTTGGCCGCAGCCCAGATGTCGATCACTTTGTTATAGCGTTCGCCAGCAGTTACCAGACCAGACTGGAACTGTTCCTGGATTTCAGCAACTTCGGTTTCTGCTTCTTCGATGATCTCTGCTTTCTTCGCAGGGATTACCATGTCATCGATACCTACTGACGCGCCTGAACGGGCAGCGTAAGCAAAACCGGTGTACATGATCTGGTCAGCAAAAATAACGGTCGGCTTCAGGCCCAAAATGCGGTAACAAGTGTTCAGCATTTTGGAGATAGCTTTTTTGCCCAGAGGCTGGTTGACGATAGAGAACGGCAGACCTTTAGGTACGATCATCCAAAGGATGGCGCGACCGACAGTCGTGTCGATAATCGACGTCTTATGCGTAACTTCACCTTCGGTGTTTTTGATCTCTTCTGTAATACGCACTTTGACACGCGCATGCAGAGAGGCCAAACCGGCGCGGTAAATACGCTCAGCTTCTTTAGGGCCAGTCAGAACCATGCCTTCGCCTTTGGCGTTAACACAGTCACGGGTCATGTAGTACAGACCCAAGACAACGTCCTGAGAAGGAACGATGATTGGCTCGCCGTTCGCAGGTGACAGGATGTTGTTGGTAGACATCATCAACGCACGCGCTTCCAGCTGAGCTTCCAGCGTCAACGGTACGTGAACAGCCATCTGGTCACCATCGAAGTCGGCGTTATATGCCGCACAAACCAGCGGATGCAGCTGAATTGCTTTACCTTCGATCAGAACCGGTTCAAACGCCTGGATACCCAAACGGTGCAGGGTTGGTGCACGGTTCAGCAATACCGGGTGTTCGCGGATAACTTCGTCCAGGATATCCCAAACGACAGCTTCTTCGCGCTCAACCATTTTCTTAGCGGCTTTGATGGTGGTGGCCAGGCCACGCAGTTCCAGCTTGCCGTAGATGAACGGTTTGAACAGTTCCAGTGCCATTTTCTTCGGCAGACCACACTGGTGCAGACGCAGGTATGGACCTACGGTGATAACGGAACGACCCGAGTAGTCGACACGTTTACCCAGCAAGTTCTGACGGAAACGACCCTGTTTACCTTTAATCATGTCTGCCAGAGATTTCAGCGGACGCTTGTTAGAGCCGGTGATAGCGCGACCGCGACGGCCGTTATCCAGCAAAGCATCTACCGCTTCTTGCAGCATACGTTTTTCGTTACGTACGATGATGTCTGGCGCAGCCAGATCCAGCAGGCGTTTCAGACGGTTGTTACGGTTGATAACGCGACGATACAGATCATTCAGATCTGACGTTGCGAAACGGCCGCCGTCCAACGGAACCAATGGACGCAAGTCTGGTGGCAGTACCGGCAGCACGGTCAGGATCATCCACTCTGGTTTGTTACCAGACTGAACGAACGCTTCCAGCAGCTTAATACGCTTGGTCAGCTTCTTACGTTTGGTTTCGGAGTTGGTTTCGTTCAACTCTTCACGCAGTTGCTCGCACTCTGCTTCCAGGTCCATGTTTTTCAACAGAGCCTGAATTGCTTCCGCACCCATCTTCGCATCGAACTCATCACCAAACTCTTCCAACGCATCCAGATACTGCTCTTCAGTCAGGATCTGGCGTTTTTCAAGGTTAGTCATGCCGCCTTCGATAACCACATAGGATTCGAAGTACAGAACACGTTCGATGTCACGCAGTGGCATATCCAGCAGCAAACCGATGCGCGATGGCAGCGATTTCAGGAACCAGATGTGTGCAGTCGGGGAAGCCAGTTCGATGTGGCCCATACGCTCACGGCGTACTTTAGTCTGGGTCACTTCAACGCCGCACTTCTCGCAGATCACGCCGCGATGTTTTAAACGCTTGTACTTACCGCACAGGCATTCGTAGTCTTTTACTGGTCCGAAGATACGGGCACAGAAAAGGCCGTCACGTTCTGGTTTGAACGTACGGTAGTTAATGGTTTCTGGCTTCTTAACTTCACCAAAAGACCAAGAACGGATCATGTCTGGCGATGCCAGAGCAATTTTGATCGCATCAAACTCTTCGGTCTTAGTTTGCGCTTTCAGAAACTTTAGTAAGTCTTTCACGGATTGGCTCCCGTCGGGTTAGACCTGTTAGGCACCTGGTCTGTATTGATTAACAGGCAGGTGCCCCTGTGATCAGTGCGAATTCGAGTACTTACTCGTCTTCCAGCTCGATGTTGATACCCAGAGAACGGATTTCTTTCAACAGTACGTTGAAGGATTCCGGCATGCCTGGTTCCATACGATGATCGCCATCTACGATGTTTTTATACATCTTAGTACGGCCGTTCACGTCATCGGACTTAACAGTCAGCATTTCCTGCAGGGTATAAGCGGCACCGTATGCTTCCAGTGCCCACACTTCCATCTCACCGAAGCGCTGACCACCGAACTGAGCTTTACCACCCAGCGGCTGCTGAGTAACAAGGCTGTAAGAACCGGTAGAACGCGCGTGCATCTTATCGTCAACAAGGTGGTTCAGTTTCAGCATGTACATGTAGCCGACGGTAACCTGACGCTCGAATTGCTCGCCGGTACGGCCGTCAAACAGTGTGATCTGGCCAGAGGTTGGGATTCCGCCCATTTCAAGCAGTTGCTTGATCTCTGACTCTTTCGCACCATCGAAGACTGGTGTTGCGATTGGCATACCTTTTTTCAGGTTCTCAGCCAGACGCAATACTTCGTCATCAGTGAAGGTGGTCAGATCAACTTTCTGACATACGTCGTCGCCCAGATCATAGGCACGCTGGATGAACTCGCGCAGCTTAGAAACTTCTTCTTGTTTCTTCAGCATGGCATTGATTTTTTCACCAATACCTTTCGCAGCCATACCCAGGTGGGTTTCCAAAATCTGACCAATGTTCATACGTGATGGAACGCCCAGCGGGTTCAGTACGATATCAACAGGAGTTCCGTTTTCATCGTAAGGCATATCTTCGATCGGGTTGATCTTGGAGATAACACCTTTGTTACCGTGGCGGCCTGCCATCTTGTCACCAGGCTGAATTTGACGTTTAACGGCCAAATACACTTTAACGATTTTCAGCACACCTGGTGCCAGATCATCGCCCTGAGTGATTTTACGACGCTTAGCTTCGAGTTTTTTCTCAAACTCGGATTTCAGTTCGTCGTACTGTTCAGCAAGCTGTTCCAACTGATTCTGTTTGTCTTCGTCAGTCAGTGACAGTTCTAACCAACGATCGCGAGGCAATTTGCCCAGCTTGTCAGCTTCAACACCGCCAGCAACCAGCGCAGACTGGATACGTGCAAACAGACCAGCTTCCAGGATTTGCAGCTCTTCCGTCAGGTCTTTCTTAGCCTGCTTCAGCTGCATTTCTTCGATTTCTAACGCACGCTTGTCTTTTTCCACGCCATCGCGGGTAAAGACCTGCACGTCAATAATCGTACCGGAAACGCCGTTTGGTACACGCAGAGAAGAGTCTTTAACGTCAGACGCTTTCTCACCGAAGATCGCACGCAACAGTTTCTCTTCTGGGGTCAGTTGGGTTTCGCCTTTAGGCGTTACCTTACCAACCAGAATGTCACCGCCGGTCACTTCAGCACCGATATAAACGATACCGGATTCATCCAGTTTGGAGAGCGCAGCTTCACCCACGTTAGGGATGTCAGCGGTGATCTCTTCCGGCCCCAGCTTGGTGTCACGGGACACACATGCCAGTTCCTGAATATGGATGGTCGTGAAGCGGTCTTCCTGCACAACACGTTCGGAGACTAAGATGGAGTCTTCGAAGTTGTAACCGTTCCAAGGCATGAACGCGACACGCATGTTCTGACCCAGTGCCAGTTCGCCCAGATCTGTTGACGGACCATCTGCCAGCACGTCGCCGCGCTCGATAGGTTCGCCCAGATTCACACACGGCATCTGGTTGATGCAGGTGTTCTGGTTAGAACGGGTATATTTGGTCAGGTTATAAATGTCGATACCTGCTTCGCCCGGGTACATCTCTTCATCGTTAACACGAATAACGATACGAGATGCATCCACGTACTGAACAACACCGCCACGTTTCGCTACGGCTGTAACACCGGAGTCAACCGCAACCGCACGTTCCATACCTGTACCCACCAGCGGCTTATCAGCACGCAGAGTAGGAACAGCCTGACGTTGCATGTTCGCACCCATCAATGCACGGTTGGCGTCATCGTGTTCCAGGAATGGAATCAGAGATGCACCAACAGAAACGATCTGCTGGGTGGAAACGTCCATGTAGTCAACCTGATCGCGGCTAAACAGGCTTGATTCGCCCTTGCTACGACAAGTGACTAAATCTTCCAGGAAGTGGCCTTCGTCATCCAGGTTGGAGTTCGCCTGAGCGATAACAAAGTTGCCTTCTTCGATGGCAGACAGGTAGTTAATTTCATCGGTAACCATACCTTCACGCACACGGCGGTAAGGGGTTTCCAGGAAACCATACTCATTGGTCTGTGCATATACAGACAAGGAGTTGATCAGACCGATGTTTGGACCTTCTGGCGTTTCGATTGGACATACGCGACCGTAGTGAGTCGGGTGTACGTCTCGAACTTCAAAGCCAGCACGCTCACGGGTCAAACCGCCCGGGCCCAATGCAGAGATACGACGTTTGTGCGTGATCTCAGACAACGGGTTGTTCTGGTCCATAAATTGTGACAGCTGGCTTGAGCCGAAGAACTCTTTCACCGCGGCCGAAATCGGCTTCGCGTTGATCATGTCCTGAGGCATCAGAGTATCGAGGTCGCCAAGAGACAAACGCTCTTTAACAGCACGCTCAACACGAACCAACCCTACACGGAATTGGTTTTCAGCCATTTCACCGACAGAACGAATACGACGGTTGCCTAAGTGGTCGATATCGTCCACTTCGCCCTGGCCGTTACGGATCCCGATCAGTTTAATCATGACCTGGATGATGTCATCTTTGCTCAGGATACCTGAACCTTCGATTTCATCACGCAGCAGAGAACGGTTGAACTTCATACGACCAACAGCAGACAGGTCGTAACGATCTTCAGAGAAGAACAAGTTCTCGAACAGGCTTTCAGCCGCTTCACGCGTTGGTGGCTCACCAGGACGCATCATTCGGTAGATCTCAACCAGTGCGCTCAGGCGATCGCTGGTTGGGTCGACGCGAATGGTCTCGGACATGTATGCGCCATGATCGAGGTCGTTGGTGAACAGCGTTTCAATGGTTTTGTGACCAGACTGGCTGAGCTTAGCCAGCAGATCCAGAGACAATTCCATGTTAGCTGGAACGATCAGCTCACCGGTATTGGTGTCGATGTAGTCTTTAGAGACTACTTTCCCTGCGATGTACTCAACAGGAACTTCGATGCGCTGAATTTCGTCTTTTTCAAGCTGACGAATATGACGGGCAGTGATGCGGCGGCCTTTTTCTACATAGACTTTGCCGTCAGCTTCGATATCAAAGGAAGCTGTTTCACCACGCAGGCGCTCAGGTACCAGCTCCATCTGCAACTTATTGTCGCGGATCTGGTAAGTCACCTTGTCAAAGAACAGGTCAAGGATCTGTTCAGTCGTGTAATTTAATGCACGCAGAATGATGGTCGCAGGCAATTTACGGCGACGGTCAATACGCACAAACAGGTTGTCTTTCGGGTCAAACTCGAAATCTAACCATGAACCGCGGTAAGGGATGATACGTGCGTTATAGAGCACTTTACCCGATGAATGGGTTTTACCCTTATCGCTGTCGAAGAATACACCCGGACTACGGTGCAGCTGAGATACGATAACCCTCTCAGTACCGTTAATCACAAAGGTACCATTTTCGGTCATGAGCGGAATTTCGCCCATATAGACTTCTTGTTCCTTGATGTCTTTGACCGTACCTTCTGGCGCTTCACGTTCGTAGATTACCAGGCGCAACTTCACGCGCAGTGGCGCGGAGAACGTCACACCACGGATCTGGCATTCTTTAACGTCGAATACAGGCTCACCAAGACGGTAGCTAACGTATTGCAGCTCAGAGTTACCGCTGTAGCTCTTTATAGGGAATACAGAACGGAATGCAGCTTCCAGACCGTATTGGCCTTCCGGATCTTGCTCGATAAACTTCTGGAACGAGTCAAGCTGGATAGAAAGGAGATATGGAATGTCCAGAACTTGTGGACGTTTACCAAAATCCTTACGAATGCGTTTTTTCTCGGTATAGGAGTAAACCATAGGGTTCCTCAGCTCGCTGATCAGTGACCCAATCTTGTCTGCCCTGAAAAGGACAGTTCATGCAACACCGTTTATGTCGACCGGAAAGCAGAAACGCTTCCCGCAATATCTATTTTCAATCACTCTTAAATCATTTCGTTGTGCATTATCTGTAGATGAGCTACAGCAAGGGGCAGCAATATATTAAGGCGTCTCAAGAAAGAGATATTAGAGTAGTTCAGTGCTCAAACAGTGTGAAACACCACTGACACTCTATAGCGCAAAAAGGCTGGTGACTAAAAAGCCACCAGCCATCAGTCTGTTAGGACAGACTGCACTCCGGGAAGTTAAACTTACTTAACTTCAACAGAAGCACCAGCTTCTTCCAGAGATTTTTTCAGAGCTTCAGCGTCGTCTTTGCTGATGCCTTCTTTCAGAGCTGCTGGAGCAGACTCAACCAGGTCTTTAGCTTCTTTCAGACCCAGGCCAGTTGCGGTACGAACAGCTTTGATAACTGCAACTTTGTTCGCGCCAACAGCGGCCAGAACAACGTCGAACTCAGTTTTTTCTTCAACAGCTTCAGCAGCAGCAGCAGGACCTGCAACAGCAGCAGCAGCAGAAACGCCGAATTTTTCTTCCATAGCGGAGATCAGTTCAACGATTTCCATTACAGTCAGAGCTGCAACGCCTTCAATGATTTGTTCTTTAGTGATTGACATTTCAAGTGTTCCTAGAATTCAGAAATAGTTTATACGTAAGCAAATGAACGAGAAAAGAAAGGCTGATTAAGCAGCTTCTTTCTGATCGCGTACAGCAGCCAGAGTGCGAACCAGTTTGCCTGCAGAGGCTTCTTTCATGGTTGCCATCAGGCGTGCGATTGCTTCTTCGTAAGTAGGCAGAGTTGCCAAGCGGTCGATTTGAGCCGCAGGGATAAACTCACCTTCAAAGGCCGCAGCTTTAACCTCAAATTTTGCATTCGCTTTAGCGAAATCTTTGAACAGACGGGCAGCAGCGCCTGGGTGTTCAGTAGAGAATGCAATCAAGGTTGGACCGACAAACGTGTCTTTCAGGCACTCAAACTGAGTACCTTCAACGACGCGACGCATCAAGGTGTTGCGAACAACACGCATGTAAACGCCAGCTTCACGACCTGCTTTACGCAGTTCAGTCATTTTATCTACAGTTACGCCACGAGAATCCGCAACAACCGCAGACAGCGCGCCTTTGGCTACTTCGATGACTTCAGCAACAATCGCTTGTTTGTCTTGAAGATTTAATGCCATTAGCTTTTTGCTCCTGGATTTGGCCGGGGAAAATCCCCGGAACTCACATCACTTGTTATCGAGAATCGATATCAAGCGTTCAAACACGGTGAGCAGAGAATCCAGCAAAGACAAATCTTAATTCTTTATAAAAAAGACAAAGAAATATTTTCTTCAGGCTCTGTCACCGTCTACGCAGGAAGGATTAAGCCCCTTTCAGGGCACCTGCGGTCTTGGACGGAGGCCTGGATAGGCCAGGCTCCAACCGAAAAATCTTGGTTTCGCATTAACGAAACAACGGGCCATAGATTCTAGACAAATCTATCGCCCGCGTAAAGCGATAAACGTCAACAGTTAATTAGTTAACTGTTGCGCTCAGGCCGCTTTGATCAACAGCAAGACCAGCGCCCATGGTAGTGGACAGACTTACTTTCTTGATGAAAACGCCTTTAGCCTGAGAAGGCTTCGCTTTTTTCAGAGCGACCAACAGAGCTTCCAGGTTTTCTTTTAGCTTGTCGGATTCGAAATCAACCTTACCGATAGTGGTATGGATGATGCCGTTTTTGTCGTTACGGTAACGAACCTGACCTGCTTTAGCGTTCTTAACTGCTTCAGCAACGTTAGGAGTTACAGTACCAACTTTCGGGTTAGGCATCAGACCGCGTGGGCCCAGCACCTGACCTAATTGGCCAACAACGCGCATTGCATCAGGAGATGCGATAACAACGTCGAAGTTCATTTCGCCTTTCTTGATCATGTCAGCCAGATCTTCCATACCTACCAGCTCAGCGCCTGCAGCTTTAGCAGCTTCAGCGTTTGCACCTTGGGTGAAGACGGCAACGCGAACAGAACGACCGGTGCCGTGTGGCAGTACGGTTGCGCCGCGAACGTTTTGATCAGATTTACGAGCGTCGATGCCGAGGTTAACAGCAACGTCAACGCTTTCTACGAATTTAGCAGTGGCCAGCTCTTTGAGCAGAGCAACGGCTTCGGTGATGTCATACTGTTTAGTAGCATCAACTTTGTCACGGATCACGCGCATGCGCTTGGTCAGCTTAGCCATTTATTAATCCTCCACTACCAGGCCCATGGAACGAGCAGTACCTTCGATGGAGCGAGTCATCGCTTCAACGTCAGAACCAGTCATGTCCGCAGCTTTGGTTTCTGCGATTTCACGAACCTGAGCACTCGTTACTTTACCCACTTTGTCTTTGTTCGGCTTGCCGGAACCAGACTTGATACCAGCCGCTTTCTTCAGCAGTACTGCTGCAGGAGGGGTTTTGGTAACAAAGGTGAAAGAACGGTCAGAATAAACAGTAATAACAACAGGAATTGGCAGGCCTTTTTCCATGCTATCAGTCTTAGCATTGAACGCCTTACAGAATTCCATGATGTTCACGCCTTGCTGACCCAGAGCTGGACCAACTGGCGGACTTGGGTTTGCCATACCAGCTGCAACTTGCAGCTTAACGTAGGCTTGTACTTTCTTGGCCATGGTAAATATCCTCGTTTGGGTGATATCGCCTGTTTGAAGAGGCTCCCCGTTATTTGCAGAACTTTGTTCTTTACGTTTCACGTGCAGAGGCTGCACATAAAAACAAAAGGCGCGAAATTATAGTTCAATTTCGCGCCTTGTACAACATCTGTTCTAATGAATATTTAGAAAGCTGCTGTTAGCCTTTTTCAACCTGACCGAAGTCCAGTTCAACCGGTGTTGCACGGCCAAAGATGGATACAGACACTTTCAGGCGGCTTTTCTCGTAATCAACTTCTTCGACCACACCATTGAAGTCCGCGAATGGACCGTCGTTAACACGTACCAGTTCACCTGGTTCAAACAATGTTTTAGGACGTGGTTTATCACCCACTTGCTGCAGGCGATTCATGATCGCATCAACTTCTTTATCGCTGATTGGTGCTGGACGATCTGACGTTCCGCCAATGAAGCCCATTACACGAGGAACGCTGCGAACTAAGTGCCAGCTGGCGTCATTCATCACCATCTGTACCAGCACATAACCCGGGAAGAATTTACGTTCACTTTTACGGCGCTGGCCACCACGGATCTCAACCACTTCTTCGGTTGGAACCATGACTTCACCAAACAGTTCTTCCATGTCATGTAATTTGATGTGCTCACGAAGCGATTGCGCTACGCGGCCTTCAAAGCCAGAAAACGCCTGAACGACGTACCAACGTTTTTTAGGTGCTTCAGACATTTAGAACCTCAAGCCAGTAATGAAAGATACCAGGCGGACTAAAATACCATCCAGCCCCCACAGAATCAGAGACATAACGGCAGTTACCGCAGCAACGATCAGTGTGGTATGCAATGTTTCCTGGCGCGTTGGCCAAATGACTTTACGTACTTCAGTACGCGCTTCACGAGCAAACGCGACTGTCGCTTTGCCTTTAGTGGTCAGTAATGCCACTGCGCCTGCAATTGCGATAATAACAACTACGGCTAACGCGCGTAACGGCAGGCTGTATGCACGGTAATAATAGTTACCGACAATAGCTACAACCAACAAAACGGCAACAACCAGCCACTTTACCGCTTCCAGGCCGCGCCCGCTCCCTTGAGCCTCGGTATTCGCACTCATAAACCAACCCGTCACAATGATTCAGAACAAACAACTTTGCCTCGCATTGCGAGGCAAACCAAACCGATCGATGCTCTACTTGAGCGCAATTCGGTGTTTTACGCTATATCTCAGAGCCTATCTCACCAGTGATTATGACGTATAAATCGCTGATGAGATAGGTTCTAGCGCCACAGCGTAGAAAAAAGGGCATCGAATGATGCCCTTTTAGTGTGTATTGCGTCAACGAATAGTGACAAAAAAATATCAGCGATTAAGCGATAACTTTAGCAACAACACCAGCACCTACAGTACGGCCGCCTTCACGGATTGCGAAACGCAGACCGTCATCCATCGCGATTGGGTGGATCAGGGTAACAACCATGTTTACG
>NZ_JAFMOY010000098.1 GCF_019049625.1 Rahnella ecdela | reverse complement strand
AAGGGCAAAGGCTATTTGTTCTTCGGTGTAACGGGTCTTTTTCATGGTTGATATGCCTCTCAGTGAGATGAAAGAAAGACCGGATACTTCAGTTTAGACTGGCACTGTTTTCAGGGAGGAGATCACTTTTTGCAGGCTTCGGATAAATTCTACCGGAGTTTGGTTATTTAACGAGGAATGTGGCCGGTACTGGTTATATTCCTGCCGCCAGTGCTCGATCTTCTCCTGAGCATGTTCCAGTGACAGTAAGCAGTGCATGTTCAGACATCCATCACGCAGGCTGGCGTTAAATGACTCAACCAGGGCTTTATCTGTGGGCTTCGCCGGGCGTGAGAAGTCCATTGTTACTCGGTTTTCATACGCCCAGCGGTCCAGCATTTTCGAATTAATTCGCTGCCGTTGTCCGTCTGTAGCCGCTGTGGTACACGCTGCTGTGTCTTCCTGACCCGTTCCATCATGGAGTCCACATCATCACCGCGAAGTCCCTGACCTACCTCCATCGCCACGCATTCACGGCTTACAGTCAGGGCACGGATACGGCGTCCTTTGAACAGATTATCAGCAACGAAATCCATGCTCCAGAACTGTTCCACAGCGGTCATGGATCCGCTGCATACCATAACGAATGCGGATTTCTGCAATCTCCCATATCCCCTGCCATCACGGCAGCTGCCGTAGTTACAGACCCTTCGGCTCTGCATCATCAGCCTGCATCCCCTGCGAACCCCGATGCTGTACGCCGCCAGCAGGTATTCGACCGCCTCGCGTTTCTGCACCGGCCTCAGAACTTTTTTCGGATGACCTCCTGCCGCATTTCCTTGTCCAGACCGACATCAACGGCCAGCCGTTTAAGGCGGTGATTCTCTTCCTCCAACTGACGTAACCGGCGCCGTTCTGTCACGCCCAGGCCGCCAAGCTTCTCCTTCAAATTGTAAAAAATAGCCTCAAAAATCCCCATCTTTCTGCACACTTCATCCACCTGAGTGCCGGTTTCGGCCTGTTTAAGGGCAAAGGTTATCTGTTCCTCGGTATAACGGGTCTTTATCATGGTTGATACGCCTCTCAGTGAGATGAAAGAAAGACCGGATACTTCAGCACTGCTTTCAGGAGGAAATCAAACAGCTCGAACCCTATCCTCATATGAATGCATTATCTTTCTCTTGGGTGTCCAAGAAATCGCCCACAACTAGTAGTGGCTGCGCCAGCTCACCGAGTACTGCTCTGATTTGAATGTGCCCCCGGGAACCTTCGCCACTGCCCGGCTTCAAGCCATTTTCGCAGCTTATTCAGGCACGTGGAGGGATTAGGCTTATAGTAGACATTTATTGAAAAACTGAAACCTCGTGTGTCCACCGTGAAAGAAACCCTATTCGCCTAACCGCTGCAGCTGGAAATGCGCATTGGAGGCCGATCACCAGATCTGCGATGGCGGCGTGGTATGAAGCTGCCCAAGTATAACTAATGGTCAGCGGGCCAAAATTTATTATGCCGTTTTGCGTGGGAGCTTTTCTGTGAACTGCTGCGTGCCCTAGGGTACGCCTGATCGAACCGTAACTACTGCGGATCGGTTATCATGGACACAGCGTGATTTTTTCCCGCCGGGAGGCGCCCTTGATAACAGATTTATCGGGCTGGATACGCTGCGAATGTTTATGATTGCCGCGGAAGTTGACAACTTGATGACGCAGCTGGTTGCTGCTACCCAACAGGCGGTGTTGGCGGGTGTGCTAGACGATTTGCGCTGTGTTGATGGGGAGTTATGATGCAGATGGAAAACCGCCGCCTGTCAGCCCCTCCATAAAACGTTATACGAAGATGTTTTTGTATGGATGAATGTCCAACCCGGTTAAACTCCCACTCCACTCATGAGCGGGAGTTTAACCGGGAATGATCGTCAAAATTGCATCTTATAGGTACCACTCATATTTGCGGTGGAAATCGTCATATTCACCGTTGAATCAGCAGGTGCAGATATTTTCAATGCCACTGAACTCAGGTAATTGACCACATTATTCCCCTTCGTTGTATTGGTGCGCCAGTAGTAAGTCACGTCGCTATTGTCAAAGCTAACGTAAGCCTCTTCACCTACATCGCTTGCTTCGCCGCTCGGATCAAAATGCACTGTCCAGACTTCTGAGCCGTCACGGTTGCTGAATAGTATGCCCTGGGTTTTTACCACTAGGGTACTGGTCACCTCACCCAAATTTGCCGTTATCGTATGAGTACCAGAGCTCGCCAGGCTAGACGATGCTCCTTTTCCGGAGATAACATTGCCAGCTTTAATACCTTTGAGTTGCAGCTCTCCTTTGTTATCCGTGATCCCGTTGACAGTACTGGAACCACTGTCGACAAATGAAAAGACGTTGCGATAATTGAGATTATCAAGTGTCAGGCTAACTGCAGCATCGGTTACAGGGTTGTTGTTGTAACTGTCGGTTACTTTAACCACCAGCGTATTCGACTGACCCGCAGCAGGAACGGCGAGCTGGCCGTCAGCCAAGGCAAGCGTCGAGATAGTCGGATTCCCTATAAAGGTCACCGACACCATCTGCGCATGTGTACCACTGTCCAGTGAAGCGGTGACGTTACTCACCCCACCGCCACCATGGGTGCTGGTCAGGGTCATGGTTAATGAACCATTGGCATCTGTCACCCCGCTGGCTTCAATCATCGCGTCATTATCTGCCGCGAAGTTGACCTTCACACCCGGCACCAGGTTACCGTTAGCATCGGTAACAATCACTTTTACGCTGTTTCTGTCTGTACCATCGGTGATGGCACCGTCAGTGACAACGCTCATCGCCCCGTCAACAATGATAGCTGTGCTCGCATCAGCCACAAAGGTGGCTGGCACACTCTGGCTGCTACCATTCACGGTGGCCGTTACATGACTGACGCCTGCGGTCACGTTATTCAGACTTACCGTGACTGTGCCATCAGATCCTGTCACGCCGGTTGCCGCAATGGTCGCGCCGTTATCGGCACTGAACGTCACGGTCATATCCGGTACCGAATTGCCCTTGGCATCCGTGACGGTCAGTTGCACGCTGTTGTTGTCGGTGCCATTAGCCAGCGCGTTGTCTTTGGTGACAGTCATGCTACCTGCGGCAATCTGCGCGGTGCTGGCATCCGCCACAAAGGTGACCGGCACGCTCTGGCTGTTGCCATTCACGGTGGCCGTTACATGACTGACGCCTGCGGTCACGTTAGTCAGACTTACCGTGACCGTGCCATCAGGCCCTGTTACGCCGGTTGCCGCAATCGTCGCGCCGTTATCGGCACTGAACGTCACGGTCATATCCGGTACCGGGTTACCCTGGGCGTCCTGCACCACCGCTTTCACCGAGTTGGTGTCCGTGCCGTTGGCCAGGGCGTTGTCACCTTCCACGGTCAGCGCGCTCACTGTCGCCCTGGCCGCGTCAGCGCGGAAGGTGACGGTCACACTCTGGCTGCTGCCGTTGATCGAGGCAGTAATCTTACTGCTGCCTGTCACCGGGCTGGTGATCGGCAGGGTCAGGGTGCCGTCAGGCCCGGTGTCAGCCGTGGCCGCAATGGTGGCCCCGTTATCCGCCGTAAAGCTCACGGTCTGCCCTGACACCGAATTGCCCTTGGCATCCGTGACGGTCAGTTGCACGCTGTTGTTGTCGGTGCCATTAGCCAGCGCGTTGTCTTTGGTGACAGTCATGCTGTCTGTGGCAATCTGCGCGGTGCTGGCATCCGCCACAAAGGTGACCGGCACGCTCTGGCTGTTGCCATTCACGGTGGCCATTACATGACTGACGCCTGCGGTCACGTTAGTCAGACTTACCGTGACCGTGCCATCAGGCCCTGTTACGCCGGTTGCCGCAATCGTCGCGCCGTTATCGGCACTGAACGTCACGGTCATCTCCGGCACCGGGTTACCCTGGGCGTCCTGCACCACCGCTTTCACCGAGTTGGTGTCCGTGCCGTTGGCCAGGGCGTTGTCACCGTCCACGGTCAGCGCGCTCACTGTCGCCGTGGCCGCATCAGCGCGGAAGGTGACGGTCACACTCTGGCTGCTGCCGTTGATCGAGGCAGTAATCTTACTGCTGCCTGTCACCGGGCTGGTGATCGGCAGGGTCAGGGTGCCGTCAGGCCCGGTGTCAACCGTGGCCGCAATGGTGGCCCCGTTATCAGCCGTAAAGCTCACGGTCTGTCCTGACACCGAATTGCCCTTGGCATCCGTGACGGTCAGTTGCACGCTGTTGTTGTCGGTGCCATTAGCCAGTGCGTTGTCTTTGGTGACAGTCATGCTGCCTGCGGCAATCTGCGCGGTGCGGTTATCTGGGATGAAGGTCACGGGGAGTGATTTACTCTGCCCGTTGGTCTGCGCGGTAATGACACTGGCTCCAGCCACCAGACTGGTTACCGATGCCAGGTATTCCCCGTTCCGATCGGTGACGCCTTCCGTGGCCACTGATGCACCATTGCTGGCGCTCATCGTCACCCCCATCGCCGTGGCCAGGTTGCCGTACGCATCTTTCACCACCACTTTCACCGTGTTCGCGGCACTGCCATTGGCGATGGCATTGTCACTCTGCGCCGTCAGATCGAAAACCTTCGCCGTGGTTTTGTCATAAACAAAGTGCACCGTGACACTCAGGTTGCTGCCATTTATTGATGCCGTGATCAGGCTGTCACCCGCCACTGTGCTGGTGACCGGCAGGATCAACGTGCCATCAGTTCCGGTCTGACCGCTGGCGGCGATGTTCGCACTATTTCCGGCGCTGAAATTGACCGTCTGAGCTGCCAGTGCATTGCCATTGGCATCAGTCACCCGCACCTTAACCTGGTTTGCCGAGACATTGTTAGCCACCGCGCCATCACTTGCCACCTTGAAATCACCCGCCGCAAGCTGTGCAGTGCTGGCATCTGCCACAAAGCGCGCATTAACATGCTGACTGACCCCGTTGACTGTCGCCGTGATGGTGCTGGTGCCAGCCATAGTGCTCATCAGGGTCGCAGTCACCTCACCCCTTGCGTCTGTTACACCACTTGCCGTGATGGTGGCTCCATGAGTTGCACTGAAGCTTACCGATATCCCGCTAACCGGGTTACCTGTCGCATCCGTGACGGTTGCACGCACGGTGTTGGTATCACTGCCGTTGGCCAGTGCGTCGTTGTCGACCATCACCAGCGCCCCATCAGCGATTCGTGCCGTATTACCATCCGCTTCAAAGCTAACAGTGACACTCTGGCTGCTGCCGTTAATTGTGGCCGTTACCAGGCTGTCACCGGCAGTGATACTGGTTATCGGCAGGGTAATTTCGCCGTTGCCGTCGCTCACCCCGCTCGCTGCAATAGTGGCACCATTGTCAGCTGTAAAGCTGACCGACTGCCCGTTCAGGCGGTTGCCATTAGCATCGGCCACCACCACCTGGACACTGTTTGTCGCTACGCCATCTGTCGCAGCGTGGTTCGTCACCACCGTCATGGCGCCACTGGCGATTTGAGCAGTTGCGGCATCAGCGATAAAGGTGGTCGGCACGGTTTGTATCAAACCCTGCGCGCTGGCCGTTACCGTGGCGGTGCCAGCCCGGAGGCTGGTCAGCGTAGCCTTAGCAACACCGCTGGCATTGGTAGTCACACTGTCGGTAACGCTAGCACCGTTATCCACCGCGAAGGTGGCCACCACATTTTTCAGTGAGTTACCGTTGGCATCGGTCAGCGTCAGTTCGACGCTGTTGGCTGCCGTGCCATTCGCCACAGCGCCGTCTGCCGTCACGGTCAGGGTGCCCTGGGCGGTGGAGGCGTCAGCGATAAAGGTGGTGGTAGCCGCCTGGCTGCTGCCGTTAATGGTAGCGGTGAC
Organism: Rahnella ecdela; assembly: GCF_019049625.1. Lineage (GTDB taxonomy): Bacteria > Pseudomonadota > Gammaproteobacteria > Enterobacterales > Enterobacteriaceae > Rahnella > Rahnella ecdela. The sequence continues at coordinate 21,552 of NZ_JAFMOY010000098.1, read as the reverse complement.
CAGGCTGTCACCCGCTTTAAGGCTGGTGAGGCCGACGATAACCAGGCCGTTGCTGTCGGTGCTGGCGGTGGCGGCTATCGTCGCCCCGTTAGTGGCCGTGAAACTGACAGTTTGCGCCGGCAGCGGGTTGCCCTGCGCATCGGTGACTTTAACCTGCACTTGGTTACGGGCAGTGCCATTGGCGATTGCATCGTTGGTGATGACCGTAAGGTCACCCGCGGCGATTTGCGCCGTGCTGCCGTCGGCCACAAAGGTGACCTTCGCGGTCAGCTTCTCGCCGCTAGCCGATTGCGCGGTCACGGTACTGCTGCCGGCGGTGGTGCTGGTGAGGGTGGTGCTCAGTTTGCCATTTGGACCCGTGACCCCACTGTCGGCCACGACTGTCGCACCATTATCGGCCGTGAACGTGATACTGCTCCCGGCAATCGGGTTGCCACTGGCATCGGTCACCGTCAGTTCGACGCTGTTGGCTGCCGTGCCATTCGCCGCAGCGCCGTCTGCCGTCACGGTCAGGGTGCCCTGAGCCGTGGACGCGTCGGCAATAAAGTTCAGTTGCACAGCCTGAGTGCTGCCATTCACCGTCACCTTAACGGTCACCGCACCGGCATGAGTATTGGTCACGGGGACCGTCACCTGCCCCTGATCGTCAGTGACCGCACTTTCCGTCACAAGCGCACTGTCGGTAGCACTGAAAGTGACCTTCTGGTGCGCGAGTGGATTACCGCTGGCATCCGTGACGGTCACTTTGACACCTGCCGGGGTTTTGCCATCGGCAGGTACGTTATCTTTAATGACAATGAAATTACCGTCTTTAACTTGCGCAGTACTCTCATCGCTGGTCAACAGGACATCCGTGGTGACATTACTGAGCGTGCTTCCCCCAGCTTCGGCTGTAATGGAAGCGGTGCCTGTCAGTGTGCCACTCAGTGTCGCGGTGTAATTGCCTGCGGAGGTTTCTTTCAGGACACTGAGGCTGGTGCCTTCGATACCAAAAATGTGCAATTTGACGTCGCTACGCCCGACCAGGGGACGATCCAGGCTATCGTGCAACGCCAGCGTCAGCGTGCTTATGGCTTTACCATTCGCTGCAATACTCTTAGGAGAGGCGGACAGTAACGAGTGGGCAGCATCGGGCTGCGCGTCCGCAAAATGGATCGTAACGCGACTGCTTTCTCCATTGCTGAGTTGTGCTTCAACCGTTGCTTGACCCGGCAGAAGGCTGACAACGTCAATCGACACATTCCCTTGCGCATCCGAAAGGATTTTTTTCGTGGTTGTGCTGCCCTCAGGTAGCGTTATCACCAGAGTGACCCGTTCACCGGGCAGCGCCTGTTTGTTGCCATCCACAATGTGGTACACCACGTTGACAGGCGTCACACCATCTGCTGCGGCATTATCGCCACTCACCGTGGCTTCGCTGCTAAAATGGGCCTGTGGTGGCAGTACTTCGACAGTCAGATGTGCGGGGGATGAATGATTGCTTTTGCTGTCCTGGGCCACGGCAGTCAGAACATAAGTGTTGAGCAGGCGGCTGACGTCAGAGGCTGACTTGCCGTTCTTTCTTGTCTTCGCTGTTTTGGTCGCCTGCGCAATCTGGGCGACTTTCCACGTCGGCAGAGTGAGTTCGTAATGCGTGGCGTCCAGCGCTTTAATGGCGCCTCCAGCCTGCTGGAAAGATCCGCCAGTCCAGCTAATATCTTTCAGCCCATGTTTACTGCTGACCTTTGCAATAACTGTCAGGGTACTTTTGCTCTCTCCCTGCACACTCTCAGGTGCGAGATGTAATTTGATAATCTGCTGCTTGCGGTATTCGAGGATAATATTGTTATTACGCTCCACCAGGTCATAACGGCTGCGTGCCAGCTTGCGCATCGCATCCACTGCCGCAGGAGAAGTGTTGCCTGCCCAGGACTGGTCCAGCTGATAAGTGAGGGCCATATTGACGTTGAAATCATTCTGCCCGGATTTGCCCATCTTCTGTTCCGCGCCTAGCGTGAGCATCGGGATCGGCGTGTAATTGACCCCCATCGTAACGGCATACGGATCTTGCTGGCGGTCATCCTTGCCAAACAGCGCAACGTCATCGCCATAGTACTGTTCAAACACCAGTTTGCCGCCAAGCTGAGGATAAGCGGGCATAAACCCGTTGAGCTGAACATCAAAGCCGTTAGCCGGGCGCTCATCGTAATCGTCAAAATCACGGGATTGATGCCATCCACTTAGACGCTGATAGCCATTGACGGAAAACTTAAGGTAGTCCGCCCACAGTTCACCGCCCAGCCCCATACGTGTATTGTTGCCGGTAATATCTTTGTCATAGAAGGCATTAGTCCCAAGCATCCATGCTTCGCTTGGGAAAAATCGAATCCCCAGGCCAAGGTTGACCGTGGTGCGATCATCTTTACGGCGTGCGCCAATCTGGCTGAACAGCATATTGCCTGGGGAGTCGTGAAGCGGCAGCAGCATATCGAGGCTACTGTCACTGAGAGAAAAATTGTTATCCAGGCTGATTTGCGAACGCACGGTACCGAACTGGCTTAGCCAGCCCTCGACAGTGCTGTTTACCGCACTGCCCGCCTGCGCACGCGCTTGATCCGACAGCGCTTCGGATGAGGTCCGATCCTCATCCGAAAGCGTTGTCCCCAGAGCCATCGCCCCGGAAGCTATCTGCTGCTCAAAGGAGTTTTTCGGTGCACTGTCGTGTGATGCTGCAGGAAGCATGTGCTGCTCTTTGGCTACAGCAGGGGCCGCCAGGATAATACCCGACAGGGGAGGGAGAAGTTGCAGAGTTACACAGACCCAGGCAATCAGTTTTTTTTGTAATGAAAGGGGGTGGTCGGCGACGGAAAATAGCATAAGGATCCTCAGCGCTATCCCCAAAGGGAAGCGATATAGATTTATTGGCATAAAAATTAACCGACATATTCCTCTAAAATAATAAAGATTAAAAGTGCAGATAATTTAAAAGTAATTTTTCAAAACAAAAAAATGGCATAACTCATTGCTAATGTTGGAAATTCAAATTAACCATAATGTATATTTAAAATAACTACAATCCATCTAAATTGATGTTTCGCGAGAGATTATTTTTGATAAAAATAGTTCTCAAAACAATAACCCACAACAATAAATTAACATTAAAGATACACTATTCTGTTCTCACGACTTATATCATCATGATCCTGTGAGCAAGGATTGAACAACCTTTTTCCGGCTTTGTTGAATAAATCGGATTTAGATAAAAGCTCCCCTCGTCGCTGACTCCCTCAGGCAATCCGTACACTTTCTGGCATACCTGCACGCGTCATTTTGTTTAATGCGCGGATCATGGCCATAGCTTCTCCAACCTGCGCATCATAATTCCGCCACGTAAGATGCCCACCAAACAGTTGTGTTTACGCGGTACATCGCTGCTTCAGCCACCGAGCGCCGGTTGTAAGCCGTGTGCCATTTCCAGTACGCATTGCTCCCCGTCAGTCGTTACCTCGCCACCGTCTGATTTCTGTCGGCATATTCCACCGGCCAGTAACCGGCACGCGTTCGCTGCGGGATTAGCGCTTTAATTTTCCTTCGCCTTAGCTCGTCGTGGCACCGTCTGGTGTCATAAGCCCCGTCGGCGCAGGCAGCCCTGATTTTATTGTGCGTCTGACGGATAAGCCCCGGGAAGGCCTCTGCATCCGTCACGTTGTTCAGGGAGAGGTCAGCGCAGATAACCTCATGCGTACTGGCTTCCACGGCCAGATGCAGTTTCCGCCAGACGCAATGCTTTTCCTGCCCGTGTTTTTTCACCTTCCATTCCCTCTCACAGAAGACTTTTAAGCCGGTGGAGTCGATAACCAGGTGATCAATTGCACCTCTCGTGGGGCTTTTAAACGTGATGCTGACGGACTTAGCCCGCCTGCTGACGCAGGAGTAATCCGGCAACGGAGCGGGAGTTTCATTAAGGTAAAAACAAAGTCAATGAACCCCCTGTGCGGCACGCAGCGTGAGGCGAAAGACGCGTTTGAGCATCAGCACGGTGGAAATAGAGAGCTCAGAATAACGTTGCGGACGACCACGTGAAGATGTGCCGGGCTTTTCATACCAGGCCTGAAGGCCGACTCATCAAGCCATAATGTCAGTGAACCCCGGTTGACGAGCGCCTTGTTGTAGGTGGCCCAGTGGGTGATTTTGAACTTTTTTTGCCATGTGATATCGCTGCAGGATCAGGATAGTGGTGATCTGATCCTGACTACGGCCAAAAGTTTGATTTATTCAACAAAGCCATTGCTAAACGTGAACGCATAAAGAAACAGATCTATAAAAATAGAATAGTGACAATACCCCTCCCAAGGCGAGAGTGGCATTGTCACCGCTGTAAATTTATTTCGGATCTTACTTCAATAAAGTGATTTAATTACAGACATTATCAGTAGGGTAAATAATTTTTCACACTTTCTTAATATGAAAATCAACCCGCTGGATACACATTAGTTTCAGTGGTGTTCGAAATTAACACCGTGCTCAACCAATAGCTCGATATTAGAATCAACCACCCGATAAAGATCATAATCCACATTGTTGATAGTCAGATCGTGCTCTTCCCAGGTAGTCACTTGCATGTCGGATTCATTGAGTACCAAAGTGTCTCCGACATCGCCATGGACGGCAACTTGTATTTTACCATCAAGGAACATCAAGCTTTCTTTGCCACCATTCAATATATCGTCAAGCGAGACCTGAGCTTTATCAACGCTGCCACGACCCAAATGGATATGGCCATCTTCAATAGATGCATTACCGAGTGCTGCTGGCACGTTAATATCTAATGTATCGACGATGAGAGAAGGCTCATCTGACGTGACGGACTCATGTGCATCAACAGTAAAGTTAACCGCCTTGGAAGCCTCACTTGAATTACCCGCAGGATCAACCACCACCACTGTAAGACTATGGTTTCCATTAGCAAACGGTTCATCCGCAGTGAATGACCATGTCCCACGATCTGATGTCGTAGAACCAATTTCAATCCCATTGTCGTAGAAGAAGAGCGTGGTATGCTGCTCAACACCTTTACCGGAAAAGGTTAAAACATTCTTGTTGGTCGTGTTGTCGCTCGTCTCAAACCAGTTCATATGGCCTTCGCCATCCCAATTAATTAACCTTGAATAGTAAGCATCCGGAGCGACAGTATCAATTGCATCGGGTTGCACCTGATAGCTAAACGAAGTGCTATTACCACCTTGATCAAATACTACAACAAATTCATGAGTACCTAAGTATATTGAATCGCCCCAATCGTTTGAATACCCTACCCCGTAGTTGCCATTAGCATCAGGAATTACTACTTTACTACTTACCATTTTACCGTCGATATACAACGTTGAAGTTACATCACCATTGTCTGGATTGCCAACATGAAGGTTAATGTGAGTTAACCAGTTAGCAACATTGTTAACGCTGTAAAATGCACTTTCGCCATTTTCCAGATTCATCACGCTGCCGTGAACCGGGTCAGCCGTATAAGCATCAGTGACATAGAATTCGCTATGTCCCGTATCAATAGTGAAATGGAGTGCAGCTGATTCATCACTCTTATTACCAGCCGAATCCACAACGACAGTAGTGAAAATATGTGAACCATCTACCAGCGCGCTTTCTGGTGTGAATGACCAATTACCCTCTTCTGAAACAGTAGCGGAACCAATGATTTTACCATTATCAGAAATAATTACCGTGCTGCCCGCTTCAGCTTTCCCTGTATAAGTTGGTGTGTTGTCATGGGTACTTTTGTCATTTTGAATTTCGATGTTAAAGGCATTTGTATCATCGATTAGCACCAGATCAGTTGCATGTTGAGGCGCAACCACATCATCCGCATCAAGGTCTGTGGTGTAAATCGTATAGGGAAGAGAAACGGCAACTGCATCGGTTGCTGAATCCTGAACAACGGTCTGGAAAATATATTCATGCCCTGGTTCCAGCAACTTGGCTGGCGTAAACGACCAGGAGCCGTCAGCCTGCACTTCGGCAAATCCGGCTGGAATTGTATTTATAAAGAACTGAATCACCGTGCCGGACAATTCAGGCGCCACGAATCCGCTGAGAGTTGGCTTCAGATCATCGGTATAACCGAAATTGTTTACAACACCTGTAGTGGCACCAACATCATCCGTAACTGCATCGATATTAATTACACCTGGTTCTGCAGGAGTAGGAACCAAACTATTACCATTTATCGACTGTGAGGAAATGAGTTCACTTGTTTGCATGTTAGTATTTTGATTATATTTAGAGCTGTTAACAGTCACGCATCACCTATGTTTAAATAAAAAAATTACAATTAATTTGAGCGAAAATATTATCATTGCAAAACATGAATTTACATTGAATTTATTTAATTCCTAATTTAAAAAATATGTCATTTTACCAAAATAACAATCCGGAAAATTATTTAAAAATTATTAAAAACAATTGGATAGGGCATAAATATCATAGTGCAAGATTAAAATTGACTTAATCTAATTTTTTAAAAATATTATTTTTAATTAATAGCTTATATTGTTATTGCAGGTCAAAACACATGACTACCGTGGAGCTGCCCGCGGTGACGATGTCCTGTGTGGATTCATAGCGGAGATAGAAGGAGAGCGTATTGTCGCCCGGAGCCAGTGGAAAATCGGGCGGTGACGCGCTGTTAATGTAAGTATCCCACCAAAACGGCCCATTCACATTCAGAGATCCTCCGACATACTGATTATATCCCCCGAGGAGATCGCTATGCGTAAGATCCGATTCACCGAGCACCAGATCATCGCCGTTCTGAAGTCTGTCGAAGCCGGGCGTACTGTCAAAGATGTGTGCCACGTGGCCGCTATTTTCGAAGCCAGCTACTACAACTGGAAGGCGAAATATGGCGGGATGGAAGCCGCTGACATCAAAAAGAACAAAGATCTTGAGGACGAGAATCGTCGTCTGAAGCAGATGTTTGCCAATCTGAGTCTGAAACCACAAGCGTGTACACCGGATTTACTGTCTGTTTAAACTGAATTTTCGTCGTAACGGTAAACAACGCCTGCCGGTGTGCAACCCGACACCGCTGGCAACGCCGGAAGCAATTGGTCGATTGATTTTATGCGCGACGTGCTGACATGCGGCCGACGTTTTCGGACTTTTAACGTCGTCGATGATTTTAAACGCGAGGCTATGGCCATCGAAATTGACCTGAATATCCCGGCACAGCGCCTTGTGCGGGTTCTGGACAAATAGTGGCACACCGTGGATATCCGCTGAAAATGCGGATGGATTACGGGCAGGAACGGGTATCACTGGCTCTGGCGCAATGAGTTGAAGAGCATGGCGTTATCAAGCCGGGTAAGCCTACGCAGAACGCGTTTATCGAACGTTTTAACCGAACGTCCCGGACCGAAACACTGGATCTTTATCTGTTCAGAACGCGGAACGAAGCACGGGAAATAACGGAACGCTGGCTGAATGTATACAACAGTGAGCAGCCCATGAATCCCTGAATAACCTGACGCCGGAAGAATACCGGCTGATGGCTGAGAAGCCGGAAATCTCAAAAGATGTGTGGAACTAAAACGAGTGTGCTTACAGGGTGACAGAGTGGCAAAACTGACCTATGGATGCACTGTATCCCATTGTTTATCTTTACTGTATCGTTGCGGCAGCGTGATTAACAAAGCCGTATTCCTCGCCCTGGGCATTCACACTGAAGGCCAGAAAGAACTGTTGGGCATGTGGCTGGCAGAAAACGAAGGGGCGAAGTTCTGGCTCAGTGTACTGACAGAGCTTAAAAACCGGGGGCTTCAGGATATCCTGATTGCCTGCGTGGACGGGCCGAAGGGCTTTCCGGATGCGATAAACAGCGGTTATCCTCAGACGCACATCCACCATATGGTGCGCAACAGCCTGAAATACGTGTCGTGGAAGGACTACAAAGCCGTCACCAGCGGGCTGAAAATGGCGTATCAGGTTCCGACAGAGGAAGCCGCGCTCATGGCACTGGATACGTTCGCGGGTCTCTGGGACGAAAAGAAATAACTGCAAATCAGCAAAAGCTGGCGTGCGCACCGGGAAAATCTCAACACCTTCTTCGGCTACCCGGCCGATACCCGTAAGGCCATCTACACCACGAATGCCATCGAGTCGCTGAACAGCGTGATCCGACAGGCGATAAAGAAACGCAAATTGTTCCCGACAGACGACTCGGTGCGAAAAGCTATTTATCTGGCGATCAAGGATGCTTCAACGAAATGGAGTATGCCGATCCAAAACTGGCGGCTGGCGATGAGTCGTTTTATTTTCGAGTTCGGTGACCGCCTGAGCGATCACCTTTAATGCGATGGCAGTTACACAGAATTATTTATAGGGTCAACTTACGTCAAAATCGGTGTTGCAAAAACGGGAGTGACCATAGATTCCGTTTTCAAAGCGGATCTCTACAGCAGCGATTTTTAGCGCCTGTGAGTATCGCTGTCTCGATTTTAATTCTCTGGGTAATTCGCCAGTTTCTTCATAAATTATCACCCTGCGACCGAGCTGTTTTATGGATGAATATCCCAATTCTCTGATGACCACAGAGGCTTTTTTGCCATATCAGTATAGAGTTCAACAGCCCGAACCCTGTCCTCATATAAATGCATTAACTCTCTCCTGTGAGTGCAAGAAATCGCCCGCCCCCGTGATATCCTACATTAACAGGGATACGATTGTCGGCGATAATAGATATAATACCCCAGAGTTATACTGAATAAATATTTAAGCTCTAGCCGCAATCTTTTGCGGCCTTTTTTTATTTATCCAATCAGGTTTTGTTATAATATAAAACAAGGCGGGACAATCCTCAACCTGGTCATGACTTCCATTAATTTCTTTATTTTCATTAGCATAGGTTAATTCTCATTCTCTCTTCATGCTTTGGTGCTTTTGTTCTATTTATTGAATGCGCTTATTTAAATTTCGATCATTCCTCTGGCTCACAACCTCCGTTATGCTGCGCCGAGGTAATCTTTACCTATCCCTGAAATATCGTTCTTTATTAACGCCGCTTCTGCAATCAACAAATAACGGAGTACAGAACAGATGTCTGATATTGACAAAACTAAAGAAAGCACCATTGCGGCACCTGGGGCCGATTTTTCCACTTATATTCACATTGACAGCATTACTGACAATACCGGCACCAATCAGGGTGTGGTAGCTGATGGCGGTCTGACCGATGACCTGCAGCCCACCCTCTCCGGTTATCTGCCGGAAGCGCAAGGGCTTCAAATTCGTGTTTTCCTCAATGGCTCCGTGGTGGGCTACACCGTGGTGCGCAATGACGGCAATTGGTCGTACACTCCGGAGACACCGTTAATCGCGGGAACCGAAAACACGTTCCAGGTCGTCCTGATGGACTCGGCTAACGGCAACACGCTGTGGCTCTCCAACGAGTACAACATTATCACCACAGAACCCAACCAGGATGGCGGTATTCCTCCTGCGCCGGAAATCAAGAGCGTGGTGGATGACGTTAAAGGTTATAACGGCTTCACCGGCGCACTACATAACGGCGATGCGACCAACGACGCGCGTCCGACGCTGTCAGGCACGGCCACCGCAGGCTCAACGGTCAACATTTATGCCGACGGCAACGTGATTGGCTCCACCACAACAGCCGCTGACGGCAGCTGGAAATTCACCCCTGACAAAAATCTGACCGACGGCACGCACGCCCTGACGGCAAACGTGGTGACCGCCGGCGGCGAAAGCGCACCGACTGACGCCTTTACCATCACGGTAGATACTGTTATCAGTAAGCCGGTAATCGACAGCGTGACCGATAATCAGGGCAACACCCAGGGTAACGTGGTCGACGGGGGTAAAACCGACGACAGCCAGCCGGTACTGACCGGACATGCTGAGGCCAACAGCCGGGTGGATATCCACGTATTTGGCCCAAACGGCAAACAGCTTTACTACCAGAGCGTGCACTCCGATGCGGACGGCAACTGGAGCTACCAGCCGAAAGAGTTCACTACTCAGGGCGCCTATTCCTTTGGCATCAGCGGCATCGACCATGTAGGTAACGCCTGGACGGATTTCGGCCACAAGTACACTATTGAGTTTGTCGGCAGCAACCAGGACAGCAATGACACCACTCCTCCGGCAGCCCCAGTTATCACAAATGCTTATGATGATGTGGGTGTGCGGACCGGTAACGTGGTAAACGGGGGTAAAACCGATGACGATAAACTGAAATTAACCGGAACGGCGGAAGCTGACAGCACGGTGACCATTAGTCATATTATACAGTCAACCGGTCAGTCTTACACAGATGGCACCGTTGTTGCTGATGCCAACGGACACTGGACCTTCGACATGGTCAAGGGTTTCCAGGATGTTTACTCTAATCGTATTTTCACGGCAACAGCAACAGATACAGCCGGTAACACCAGTTCAGAAAGCAGCCCATATATAGTAAATTATGTCAGAAGTAATCAGGATACCAATTTTTCATCTGGCTATGAGGATTTTGAAAACTACGCCGGCCAGTATTGGTATAACGAGTTCACGACTCAATCCGGATTGCACTTTATCGGCACTCAACCGAATTCCTCAGCAGAATCCATTGGTCATTTCAATAACGACAGTCAGAATCACGGACAATTTCTGACATTCGCACAAGGAAAGGCAGATCACCTTACTGTTGAGCTCCCTGGAATCGCTAAAGAATTGTCCTTTGATTATACCTACGCGTCGGGTCATGAATACGTCACGTTATACAATGCTGATGGTAATAAGATTGGTTCATCGCGTCTGGATAGCCTTGGCACCACAGATAGCGGGCTGACTCAAACCTGGCATACATTTAGTTTCTCTGCTCCTGGTGATAGCGAAATTGCTTATTTTACTGTAACGCAGACTGATTCTTATGAGAATACTCGAATTTATATGGATAACATTAAGTGGACATCTCCAGATACGCAGGAGAAAACTCAGGACTATTCCATGCATGTTAATCAATATGATGTCACCAATAATACGCAGGATACGCTCCAGCTAAGCTTGAATGATATTCTCAATGAAATGCATCCGAACCTGTTTATTCAGGACGGCAAGCAGCAGATGGCTGTTACCGGTGATGCGGGTGATGTGGTTGAACTGAAGGTCGAAGACCTGGCTCACAACACCTGGCAGGATACCGGGACAGTGACGGCAGGTGGCATTCAGTACGAGGTGTATCAGCACACGGGCAGTGATGTCGAACTGCTGGTTCAGCACGGACTGGAGCTACATCAGGTTTCCTGAAGCAGCGTGTTAACTCTGATGTAATAAATCCCTGGCTTCAGCCGGAGACAATGAAATGGTCACCTCCACCCTGTGAGCGGTTCGCTGATGGGGTGTTTTTCGTTCAGATATTTCGCACGCTTCTCCCCGAAAAATGCCATGTAGTGGTAAGCCGCGGATACCCGCTGAAAATGCGGAATAATACCAGCTGATGACTGAGAAGTGATGATCTCCTCCCTGAAAAAAGTGCCTGGAACTAAAGCTGGGTACTTACAAACATTACACCCATGCACAAACTTACGTGGCGTTTGAAGTCAAACCCTACATTCTCGTACGATTAGACTTCAAATCTCTTTATTTTCCGATTCCTGACGCCCCTCTATTTCGTCAGTTGGTCGATCAGATCCTGGCGCACTGGCGTCCAGGCAGTCAGAACTTTCCCTGGCGTATCCGGATGGCAGGTTATATTGTGCGGCTGATTGGGTGGAATCCGAATTGCCTCTCCGGCACGAAGTGTGGTCACTTCGCCATTACACATAAAATCCAGCACCCCACTTACCACGTAGTTCACTTCCTCATGAGGATGCTGATGAATGCTCGCGACTGCCCCTGCAGGGAGGTCTAAATCCGCAACGGTCAATTTATCGCTGTTGCTAAGAATATGGATTGCTACGTCCCCAAATTGCAGAGTATTTTGTTGTTTTGTCACTATGTCACCTTCCTGTAGTTTACGGTTAGCCTTGCGACCATCATTTTGCGCACTTCAGCTTCTTTTTGTTCTCCGGGCAATTTTCTGCCCTCTGGAAAAACAGGGACAAGTTTATTCGCGTGAGAGTAAAAAAATCCTCCGGTGACCGGCCACTCTTTCATTATTGCCAGTCATATATGGCTTGCTAAATATCTCAACACATCCCTTTTATTAATATATATGGGCTTGTAACGATATATCTATTGAAGTGTATTTATCAACCTGTTTGTTGGAATATCATTCACGCATAAGATATTTCGCACCCAATTAAGAAATTTCACATAGTAATTGTCTTTTTTTTGCGGCACGAACTAGCCTTCATAGATACAGTTATGCTGTTCATTTTCAATGAAGTAATTTAAAAAACGAGAAGTGTATGGATAACTAAAGAATTGACATCGAACAGTGAATCAGCCAGTGATGCAGATGAAAATTTTACTATTTTGTAAAACGATTATAGAATATTTAAATTGCAGAAATAACATACCCTGCTATCAAATAGGTGCGATAACACAGAAATTAAGATGGCAAATAGAATACTTTAGAGGTTCCAATGAAAAGAAAGTTTAACTTCCGCTTCACGTCCTGAGACATTGACAAGCTTTTTATGGCCTAAGTAAGGGCGAGTGTCGCGCTTCGAGTGCCAAGAAATATTTCGCTTCATCGTAGCGGGTTCTGGTCTTCCAGCAACGGTAAATGGTCCTTATCTATTTAAACTCCAGAGCCAGGATGGCTGATTGATGCAATTTCCCTTTGTCTCGCTGGCCTTGGAAATATGGCCATATCAATATGTTAAGTCATTACAAGGTGATGAAAGGTGAGTTAATGTCATTAAATCAAAAGGTTAATAAATATATTGACGCTTGGCTTAGGTTTTCGCCCCATTTGACCTCAACCCCCTGTAATAGCTCCGGCTCTCAGACGATACGCACACAATCTGGCATCCCTGCACACGTCATTTTGTTTAAGGCACGGATCATGGCCATCGCTTCTCCAACCTGAGCATCATAATCCTGCAACGTTGGATGCCCACCGAACGCCGGTTATAAGCCGTGTGCCATTTCCAGTAAGCATTGCTCCAGGTAAGCCATTGCCTCGCCACCGCCTGATTTCTGTCGGCGTACTCCGCCGGCCAGTAACCGGCACGCGTTATCTGCGGGATACGAGCGCCGATTTTCTTGCGCCTGCGCTCCTCAGGGCACCATTTTGTGTCGTAAGCACCGTCTTCCGAAGCCACCTTAATTTTGCGATGAGTCTGCCGGATAAGCCCCGGGAAGGCCTCCGCATCGGTGACGTTGTTCAGGGATAAATCGGCGCAGATAACCTCGTGGGTGTCTGCGCCCACCGTCAGGTGCAATTTTCGCCAGATGCGGCGCTTTTCCTGACCATGTTTTTTCACCTTCCACTCTCCTTCACCGAAGACTTTTAATCCGGTGGAGTCAATAACCAGGTGAGCAATTACACCTCTCGTGGGACTTTTAAACGAGATGCTGACGGATTTAGCCCGCATGGTGACGCAGGAATAATCCTGACAACGAAGCGGTAGCTTCATCAGGGTGAAAATGGAATCAATAAATCCCTGAGCAGCCCGTAGCGTGAGGCGAAAGACGCGTTTGAGCATTAATACCGTGGAAATGGAAAGTTCGGTATAACGTTGGGGACGGCCCCGCGAAGTAGTTTTTGGTTCGTCGTACCAGGCTTGAATGGCGGACTCATCAAGCAAGAACGTCAGTGATCCCCGGCTGACGAACGCCTTGTTATAGGCGTTACAGTTGGTGATTCTGAACTTTTGTTTTGCCATAAGATACCGCCAGCAGGCACAGGAAGGTGGTGATTTGATCCTGATTGCGGTCAAAAGTTCGATTTATTCAACAAAGTCGTATGGCAGCGGAAATAGCCATCATCAGCATGACCTTTTTATTCATCATAATATCCCTTAGGATTTATATTGACTTAGAATCCCCGTGCTTTGGGTAAAAAAAGTTTACCTACCGTATAATTTACCGGCAACTTAGTATTTTCAAAAAGCGACATCATGAAGGTCATGTATTACAACAACTCATTGTTTAAAATATTATTTTAAGTATTTCAAAACGCATTTATAGCGAAATAGCAGTCCTCCGCACTGGCAACGCCACCATAAATTACTCTGTTCAATCATGAATTTATACTCTTTTAAAATGATTGCATTAACAATTCTAATTATTTAAATATTCTGTTTTGTTTTTTAATATCAGGCGGTTGGAAGATCGTTAATGAATGGTTGTTTATTCGAATTTTAAGACCGCCTTGTTTTATAATTCCATGGCTATTAACATTCGTTTCGAGATGGCTATCGGATAGATTCAATTTTAAATGGCAGAAATACCCGTTTACTTATTTCGGAGTTTCATGCCGGCGAAGTCATTATATTATCAGTACGACAACTCATCGTTTTTATATATCAAGGAGCAGTGATGAAATTGGATAAAGTTGCCTATTCGTTGGCTATTTCTCTGGCACTCGCAAGTGCCGGTGCGATTGCAGATACCACTACCGTATCAGGTGGGACCATTAATTTTGAAGGTAAGGTTGTGAACGCGGCGTGCTCTGTTGCGGCTGATTCTGTTAATCAGACCATCACGCTGGACGACGTTAAGGTGTCCAAACTCGCGACCAGTGGTGAAGTATCCGGCCAACCGGTAGCTTTTCAGATCGTAATTGCCGATTGCGACACCACCGTGATGAAGAACGTTTCCGTTTCGTTCAACGGCCAGTCGGATGCTACTTCAGCAGGTGCTCTGGCTAACAACGCCGGTGCGGGTGCGGCAACTAACGTTGGACTGCAACTGTACGGCCCTGACGGCAAGCCCCTGGCCCTGGGCATTGAATCTTCCACCGTTCCGTTGACAGGTGAGCAAAACACCGTGCCATTCAGCGTTGACTACATCGCTACAGGTGATGCCGCCACCGCAGGCACAGTGGCGGCCACCGCCACCTTCAGCATGAACTATTCGTAAAAGTAAAACGAGTGTTCTTCCGCCGGACGTGGAGGAACACTATTGTCTGCGGGCAGAACATTAGATCCGAAATAACGTCGCATTAAAGGTTAACTACGTATGAATGCCAGTAATAATCAATATAAAAAAATAATGTTCAACCGAAAAGTGGTCATCACTTTGACTACCGGTTTACTGGCGGGAATGCTGATGTCTTCTGCTGTTGCCGGAGGCATTTCTCTGGGTGGCACTCGGGTCATTTATCTGGAGGGTGCGCGCGAAGCGACCTTATCGCTTTCCAATACTTCGGATAATAATCTTTATTTAATCCAGTCGTGGATTACGCAGGAAAATGGCGTGAAATCCGTAGATTTTATCCTGACTCCCCCGCTGTTTACCCTGAAGCCACATAAAGAAAATAGCCTGCGGATCATGTATACCGGTCCGGCTTTGCCAACAGATAGGGAAACCGTTTTTTATCTCAACAGTAAAGCTATTCCTTCCGTTAAAAAGAAAGATATCAGCGGGAATACCCTGCAAATTGCCACGCAAAGCGTGATTAAAGTCTTTATGCGCCCGGCTGATTTGCCGTCAACGTCGCTGGATGCGCCAAAGCATCTGACCTGCAAAGTGGCCGCCGGAAATGTCACTGTGACCAACCCCTCTCCTTATTATGTCACGCTGGTGGGTTTCACCGTCGGCGGGAAAAAATTGCCTAACTCGATGGTTTCCCCGAAAAGCTCGCTGAGCGTTGCGGTTCCCGGTCAGGGTTCTGGGGCGGTCAGTTTCCAGACTGTCAATGATTATGGCGCGAATACTGCCAGACAGTCCTGCGTTTAAACCGCATCAGATACCAATATTTGGCAAAAAATCACACCTTAAATATCTTAGGGATAAGCGGATTGGAAAAGGAATTCACCTCCAATGCTGACTGTTAAATACCCGCTCTCTGCATTGGCTATATTAATCGCATTTTATTCAGTGAATAGTTTTGCAGAAGAGTATTTTAATCCTGCCTTTTTATCTGATGACCCCTCAGCAGTGGCTGATTTGTCCCGGTTTGAGGGCGGGTCCCAAGCACCAGGCATATACCGTGTGGATATTTATCTTAATAATACCTTTCAGTCACGAAAGGATATTCAGTTTCTGCCTGCACCCTCCGCCGCCGCCATCGACACGGATGATACTGGCCTTGTCCCATGCCTGACGCCTGCCCTGCTGACAAAAATGCGTGTGAACATAACAAATCTGCCTGCACTGAAAAACGTCAAACTAGACGCTTGTCTGGAATTGCCTAAAGTGGTCAAAGGTAGCGCCACCCGCTTTGATTTCGCAAATCTACGCCTGGATATAACCGTTCCACAGGCGATGATGATGAATTCGGCACGCGGCTATATTCCGCCGTCTCAATGGGATGAAGGCATTAATGCCCTGATGCTGAATTATAATTTCACCGGCTCAAACAGCGATGACGGCAACGGTTCGGATTCCGACATTTTATTTCTTGGGCTTAACAGTGGGATCAATGTTGGCGCGTGGCGACTGCGGGATTATTCGACCTGGAACTACAACAGCAACCGGCTGGGCAATAAAAGCCAAATCCAGCACATCAATACCTGGGTCGAGCGGGCAATTATTCCTCTGCGCAGCGAACTGGTAATGGGAGACAGCACCACACCCTCTGATGTCTTCGACAGTCTGGGTTTTCGCGGCATGCAACTGGCCTCGGACGATAATATGTTACCCGATAGTTTGCGTGGATTTGCGCCGACTATCCGCGGGATTGCACACAGCCATGCTCGCGTCACCATCCGGCAAAACAGCTACATCATTTATCAAAGCTACGTCCCGCCCGGTGCTTTTGCAATAACCGATTTATTCCCGACCTCTTCAAGCGGGGATCTGGTGGTGGAAGTCAAAGAATCCGACAGCAGCATCAACATATACACCGTGCCCTACTCTTCTGTGCCTGTATTGCAGCGTGAAGGACATATTAAGTACGCGCTTACCGCCGGTAAATATCGCACTAATTCCGTTCAGCAAGAGGAGGTGGGTTTCGCACAGTCGACGGCTATCTGGGGGCTACCTGCCGGATTTACCGCCTATGGCGGTTTTCAGGCAGCACAGCATTACAAAGCGCTGGCGCTCGGCACAGGCGTGAATATTGGTGAATTTGGCGCGCTGTCGTTTGATTTAACGCAGGCCACAAGTGAACTGGCTGATGAGAGCACACACCACGGTTCTTCGTTACGATTTTTGTACAGCAAATCACTGCAAAACATGGGAACCAGCTTCCAGCTGATCGGTTATCGATACTCAACTGAAGGTTTTTACACGCTGGAGGATACCACCCGAAAGCAAATGAAGGGTTTTGCGGACGATGGTGAGATTGAAGACCCACAAATTCAGGAAACTATCACTGACTATTACAATCTCCAAGATACTAAACGCGACAAAATACAGCTCAACGTCTCACAGCAACTGGGAAGTAACGGCTCCCTGTACGTCAGCGGCAGCCGTCAGAGTTACTGGCGATCAGGTGAACTGAACACCCTGCTGCAAACTGGCTACAGCGGGAATCTTTACGGTGTGTCCTGGACGCTGAACTACAGCTACAACAAAATTCCGGGCATGAATGACGCAGACCAACGGGTTGCAATAGGAATTTCCATTCCGCTCAGTCAGTGGTTGTTCCTGTCCAGCGACATCACCCACCAGAGCCACAGCGCCTATGCGACCACCAGTATCAGTACAGATATGCATGGAAACACAACGGAAAGTTCCGGGGTCAACGGCACGTTACTTGAGGACGATAACCTCACCTACAGCGTTCAGCAGGGTTATCAGAATAACGGCGGTGGTTCAAACGGCGCGGTCAGTGCAGATTATAACGGCGCCTGGGGCAATGGAAATATCGGCTACAACTACAGTAATGGCAGCGGTTACCAGCAGGTGAACTACGGACTGAGCGGCGCGGTTGTCGCTCACCGCAACGGCATCACGTTATCCCAGCCACTGGGCGATACCAATGTTCTGATCGCCGCGCCGGGTGCGGATGATGTCAAAGTCGAAGACAGTACAGGGATCCGCACAGACTGGCGTGGCTACGCCATTGTGCCTTATGCCACCACCTACCGCATGAACCGGCTGGCGCTGGACACGACCTCCCTGCCTGAAAACGTCGATCTTGAAGAATCCGTTGTCAGCGTAGTACCGACGCGTGGTGCACTGGTGCGTGCCAAATTCAGCACCCATGTTGGCGCACGGGCGCTGCTGACCTTAACACATGCAGACAATGTTGTTCCTTTTGGCGCGCTGGTGACAACAGAAGATGGCAACAGCAGCATTGTTGGCGATGACGGGCAAGTGTATCTTTCTGGACTGGCGGATCACGGGCAACTCACCGTCAGCTGGGGTAAAGCAGCGTCGCAGCATTGCGTGGCGCATTATTCTCTGGCTGCGGGTACCACCAGCCAGGCGATTACTAAACTTACAAGGGCCTGCGGAACATGAATTATCGTCAGATAAAAAAACTCCTTTTGCTTGGATTACTTCCATTACTGTTTACCGGCTACGCGGGGGCTTATACCTATACCTGTACGGGGAAAAACGGCTCGCCTAAATCGATAAACGTAAATTTCGGCGATGTCACGATTAATGATCCCGAGAAAAATGTGGCCGGGCAGATGCTTGACAATGCAGATTCATGGAATGTGGGCGGACGTATTCCCGTCAAATGCGATGAACCTTCCGGCCCTCGTTACCGGCGTTTTACCGCATCCTCTCCTTTGCCTGCTTCCGAAAATGACGGAACACGACAATGGTATCGGATCACAGATTATCTCGACACAGCCATTAATATTGCTGTTCAGGGCAATCGCTACGTTCCTTTCAAAAATGTCCGTGGCGGCGGCGCTAATGATGCAGCAGGCAATACCAGCATGCCCGCAGGCGCAACGGGGTATCTTGATTTAAAAATCATGAAACCCTTTATCGGGACAACATCGTTCAGTAACGTCATCGTCGCGGAAATCTTCCTCTCCAAACAGAGTGGAACCTATAGTCCTGAGCCCATTGCCCGGATTACTTTGAGTGGCAAAGTTGTCGTGCCCCAGAACTGCACAATCAACGCAGGGACAGTCATGTCTGTGAACCTCGGCACGTTATATTCCAGCGACTTTAAAACGGCAGGCGAAATGCCTGCCGGTTACACCCCAAGAACACTTACCTTTCCTGTTAAATGCAGCGGTGTTGAGGCCTACGCTAATCTGACACTACGCTTGCAGGGCACAACCTCTGCCGGTGTGATAAATGCGTTGCAATCCGATAACCAAGATATTGGCGTGGTCATTACTGACGAAACGGGTAACCCGGTCATTCCAAACGACCAAAGCAGCGCAATCTCTTTCGACCTGGATGAAAATTTTGAATCCAATGTCACCTTACATGCCTATCCTGTGGGAACTAGTGGCAATATTCCTGCCGAAGGTCCCTTCACTACGCTTGCCTATTTGCGGATCGACTTTGCATGAGGACGCAAAAATGAAGAATCTTCGCTGTTATCCGCTGCTATCAGGCATTCTTCTGAACCTGATATCAGCATCTGCGCTGGCCGAGAGTTATAATTTGCAACTGACGGGCACCATTTTGTCGCGAAGCTGCGAAGTCGACAGCAGCAGCCAGAAGCAGACCGTCAAAATCGGTGAGTTTTCAATCTATGATTTTTCTTCAACGGGCAGCGTCAGCCGCTCTAAGCCATTCAATATTATCCTGAAAGACTGCGGTTCGGCGGCGACCGGCGCGGTGCTGAGTTTTACCGGCATCAACGATGCGGCAGATCCTGCCTTGCTGGCGCTGAGCGACACCGGCGGCACAGGCGCAATGGCCAGCGGCATCGCAGTGCAAATCCTCAACGATACCCAACAGCCGCTCGACTTAAATAGCGCTTCGCCCCCCACTTATGCACTGCTTCCGGGCGACAACACGCTCTCATTTTATCTGCGCTACAAATCCACAAAGGACGTCGTGACTGCGGGCAATGCTACGGCAGTGATGTATTTCGACCTGCAATATCAATAAGAAGATTTCGATGAAAGATAAACAACCGGCACGCATAGCCGTGCTGATGGCAATGTCGCTGTGGGCGGAAAATACGCTGGCTCACGACGGGGAAATCAACATCAGCGGTAAAATCGTAGATAAAACCTGCACCGTTTCAGCAGACTCCACACAAGTTCTGGTCAGTCTTGGCAGCGTTGCCAGCAAGCAGTTTGCCCGCCCCGGCGACGGCACGCGCTATGAGCCGTTTTCCCTGCATCTGGAAAAATGCGGTTCCACCGCCAGCCATGTCAGCGTGACGTTCACCGGCACCCCGGACAGCCATGACCCTGCTCTGCTGGCTCTGACTCAGGAAGCAGGCAGCGCCACCG
This sequence comes from Rahnella ecdela, assembly GCF_019049625.1. GTDB lineage: Bacteria > Pseudomonadota > Gammaproteobacteria > Enterobacterales > Enterobacteriaceae > Rahnella > Rahnella ecdela. The sequence goes on along the minus strand of NZ_JAFMOY010000098.1, from coordinate 1,123 downwards.
GAATGGGTATCGCGCTCTATGACAGCAACAAAAATCAGATCCCGATGATGCAGGCTGAGGCAGGCACAGATTTGGTGCCTTATGAAGCTACCGTCACGTTGAATTTTTATGCCCGTTATCTTGCCAACGGCGATGTGGTTTCCGCCGGAGAAGCCAACGCCGCAACGACATTTGTGCTCAATTATGCGTAGTGTGTGTCTGTTGCTCCTGGCCTTACTTTGCGTCAGTTCTGCCGCGCGGGCGGGCGTGGTGATTGGCGGAACCCGCGTTGTCTATGGGGAAAATAAGAGTGGGAAACAATCTGGTGTTTCGCTGTCATTACGTAACAACAGCGATTATCCGTGGCTGATAAAAAGCCTGGTCATCTCAGGCGGGGTGTGGCCCGGCACGGTCAAATCAAATGAAAAATCGCCGTTTATCATCACCCCCCCCCTGTTTGTCCTGAAAGGCGGAAGGGAAAGTGCGGTGCGCATTATCAACTTGCAGGATAACCTGCCGAAGGATCGGGAAAGTTTGTTTACCCTGACTATCGCGTCTATTCCCTCCGGCAAAATATCCGGCAACAGCGTACAAATCGCCGTGCGTTCACAGCTGAAACTGCTGTATCGTCCGGCCTCACTGAAGGGAAATGTCAAAGAGGCTTATAAGAAGCTGCGCTGGAAACGAACCGCTAAACGGCTGATTATCGAAAACCCGACACCCTATTACGTCACCTTGTTTGATGTACAGATTAACGGCCATCCGATACGCAATGCCGGAATGGTCGCCCCCTTTAGCAAGCGCGAAACCGCCTGGTGCCAGCAAAAAAATGCCGCATGCCCGATAAGCTGGAAGTCCATCAACGATTATGGCGGCATCACACCGGCAGTCTCATTGCGTGCCGGTGACACATGGAGCGCGATAAAACCTCAATCCTGAGAAGCGGTCACTTTCTGGATTTCCGCCACTAACTGCCGGAAGCTATCATTTTTAGCGAAGGATGATGGTAGTGAACATAGTGATCTCCTCCCTGAAAACAGTGCCAGTCTAAACTGAAGTATCCGGTCTTTCTTTCATCTCACTGAGAGGCATATCAACCATGAAAAAGACCCGTTACACCGAAGAACAAATAGCCTTTGCCCTT